>NZ_JABURM010000006.1:0-600000 GCF_014762685.1 Gracilimonas sp. | reverse complement strand
TTAATTATCGACATTCAGCTTGCAGGGACTTTGGATGGGATTCAAACCGTTAAAAAACTTCGGGAAAAGCACCTGGACATACCCGTTATTTTTCTGTCCGGTGATAAATCGAATGCCGTGCTTCAGGATACAAAAGGCATTAATTATATCGACTTCCTCTTGAAGCCGGTAACACCCAAAGAATTATCTGTTCCGCTAAAAACAGCGGCAGAACAAATTGCAATGCTTTCACAGAGCGCTGCCTAGCAAAGAACTTAGATCAAACATATACCCATAACTCACATAAAGTAAGCTTGAGGGCTGCTTTATGATTATTAAGAGCCTGCTATTTGAAAGTAGCAGGCTTTTTTATGCTATTTATGTTCTACAACAACTCTGCCCGACTGCTGCCCCTTTAAAATAGTTTCCACTTCTTCCTGAAGCCCCTTCAAATTAACTTTTTTGGAAAAATCATCAGGAAGCTTTTTGTGATTTATCGCCGCAATAGATTCCCAGATTTTCAATCTCATCGGCATCTTGCAAATTGCTGAATCAATCCCCAACAAACTTACACCCCTCAAAATAAATGGATAAATACTCGTTTTAAGTTCGTGCCCAAGAATATTTCCACAACAAGCTACCGCACCATCATGATTGGTTTGGCGAATAACCGCATCCAGCATTTTACCTCCCACAGTTTCAATGGCACCATTCCATTCACGGCTTAATAAGAAACTATCTTTCACATCCGTAATTTTATCTCGATGTATCACCTCAGCTGCCCCAAGCTCTTCCAAGAAATCGGCCTTGTCGGTTTTACCCGTAGCTGCAACCACCTCATATCCGAGTTCAGATAAAAAGAATACCGCCAATGAACCTACCCCGCCTGTTGCACCGGTAACCAGCACCTTTCCATCCTGAGGTGAAATTAACTCCCGCTGTAATCTCTTTATTCCATACATGGCAGTAAATCCGGCGGTTCCGTATTTCATAGAAATTTCTAAATCCAGTCCACTCGGTAAACGCACTACCCATTCTTTGGGAACACGGATCAATTGCCCAAATCCACCGGGAGTATTTGATCCCAAATCCTGTCCTGTTACTATAACTTTTTGCCCTTCTTTAAAAAATCCTGAAGAATCTTCGACCACTGTTCCCGCCGCATCAATTCCGGGAATGTGCGGATAGTTTCGGGTCACCCCTTTATTACCTGAAGCCGATAAGGCATCCTTATAATTCAATGAAGAAAACTGAACCTGTATCAATACTTCATGGTCGGGTAAAAATGAAACCGGAACTTCAGTTACATTTGAACTGAAATTGCCTTCAGAATTTTCTTCTACCAGAAAAGCCTTAAAAGTCTTACCACTCATTTTAATTCAATATCTTTTTTAACCATTTCAACTTTCCATTATAGGGAGGATACCGAAAGGGAAGATCCGCCCAAAAGGTTTTCTTCATTATCCCTTTGCTGTGTGAAAACGTTTCAAAACTTTGCTTTCCGTGATAAGCACCCATTCCGCTTCTTCCCACCCCGCCTAAAGGTAAGTAATGACTACCAAAATGAGCTACAACATCATTTACTGCGCCTCCGCCAAAGGAACACTTCTCCAACACCAGGTTCTCCGTCTGGCTATCTGTTGTGAATATATACAAGGCCAGTGGCTTTGGCTTCTCCTGTATAACAGCAATAGCTTCCGATACTTTCTCAAAGGTCAGAACCGGTAGAATCGGTCCGAAAATCTCTTCCTCCATTATTTTTGAACCGGGTTTTACCTCCGTTAATACCGTTGGTTCTATATAGCATTCAGACCGGTCTGTTCTTCCGCCATGGTAGAGGTGGCCGTCTTGTAAATACCCTTCCAACCGGTTAAAGTGGGATTCATTCACAACTCGCGTATAATCCGGGCTAATTTTGGGGTTTACTCCATAAAACTCCCGCACTATTTCTTTAAAATATTCCAGGAATTCTTTCTGAACCGAAGCTTGCAACAACAAGTAATCAGGAGCCACACAAGTTTGCCCGGCATTCAAAAACTTACCCCATGCTATGCGCTTAGCCGCCGTTTTCAGATCTGCCGTTTCATCTACAATACAAGGGCTTTTACCTCCCAATTCCAGTGTCACCGGAGTGAGGTTTTTAGCTGCAGCCTCCATTACAATTTTACCCACACGCGTACTGCCCGTAAAAAATATATAATCAAAATCCTGGGCTAGAAGATCCTGAGTCACTTCCACTCCACCTTCGGCCACCGCTATAAATTCTTCTTTGAACCATTTACTCATGATCAGGTTCATAACTGAAGAAGTATTTGAAGTAATCTCAGACGGCTTCACCACAACGGTATTACCTGCTGCAACGGCCCCAATCAATGGCATCAGGGTAAGCTGAATGGGGTAATTCCAGGGAGCAATAATCAGCACCGAGCCATAAGGTTCCTTGAAAACAAAATTAGAAGATGGGAAATTAACCCAATCCCTCGAAACACGACGAGGTTTCGCCCATTTTTTTAGATTTTTTATTGTGAAACTAATCTCCTGATGAAGCAAACCCAGTTCAGTGGCATAGGTTTCAAAAACCGGTTTTTTAAAATCTGCATAAAGTGCATCATTCCATTCTTCTTCATGCTCAATAAGTAATTTTTTTAGTGTTTCAAGCTGATGAATTCGAAACTCCACACTTTTGGTTGCCCCTGATTTAAAATACGTTTTCTGTCGCTCTAATAAGCTTGCTGCGTCCATCAATCTTCCTTATTTCTTCCAATAAATGTATTCATAGAGTCATAAACTCCAAAAATCTTACCTGCTACAAAATCATATATTTTCGCTGGAAGTACTCCGCGAAAAAAAGGTGTCAATTTCACCATAAAAGGCTCCCTGAGGCGAGCTTTCCCGCGCTCCACGGCATCCAGTATCTTGGTTGTAATATCATCGGGATCAAGAAGCGGCATCAGTAAAGGGGCTGTAACCCCGGCAAACATGCCGGTATTAATATAACTAGGCATAACCGTAAGCACTTTTACAGGAGCTTTGCTTTTCTGAAGTTCTAAATTTAAAGACTCAGACCAACCCACTGCGGCCCATTTACTGGCCGCATAAACTGTCATTCCCGGATTGGGTGTAAGTCCTGCCGCTGAAGCAATATTAATAATATATCCATCGCCGTTTTTAATCATAGCGGGAAGAAAAGCCCGGGCTACATACATCAACCCCAAGCTGTTAACATCCATAGTTTTTTTGATATTTTCCATCGTTTGTTCGTCAAATTTTCTCCCCGTTACAATGCCGGCATTGTTAAACAAGATATCAATCGAATCATGCTCTGCGAGTACTTTTTTTGCAGATTTTAGAACACTTTCATGATCACTGACGTCCACAACATCCGTAAACACTGAGTATCCCAACTTTGATAAACGGGAGGCAGCAGCTATAAGCGCATCTTCATCTACATCCCAAATAATTAATTTTACTGCACCTCTGTCGAGTGCTTTTCGCCCCATAAGTAAACCAATACCCCGGGCACCGCCTGTTATTAAAACGTTTTTATTTTTAAAAGAGGACATATAAAAACCTTATATTTGAGACTTGAAATTAACCAAAAACTGAACACAAATTTTCACGTTTGTTGAAGTGTTCAGGGTAATCAAAAACCAGACAATAAGTCCATTATTATACAAATGAAAAGAATATTATCACTATTAAGCCTTGTAATTTTTGTGGCATCCTGTCAGCAAGCACCTAAAAAAGTATCGATAAATTGGTCAGAAGCTGCACCTTTACCGATGCCCATTTCGAATAACGCCGTAACCTCTGCTGTTATTGATGGCAGCCCCTACCTGTTTACCTTTTTGGGACTTGAAGAAGGCAAAACTTACGAAGATGTTACCGACTTCACCGCCCGCTTTGATGTTCAAAATGGTACCTGGGAAGAAATCCCGGGTGTTCCTGATGAAGTTGGCCGCTTGGCAAGTACTGCAGAAACCGTAAATGGAAACATCTACATTTTTGGCGGTTATACTGTTGCTGAAAATGGAGATGAAGTTTCTACTCATGAAGTTTTCAAATATGACCCGGTTGCCAATACCTACGAACAAGTGGCTGACATGCTGTTGCCGGTTGAAGATGCGGTTTCGCTTGTTTACCAAGATCGCTACATCTATTTGGTAAGCGGTTGGAATAATACCAACAATGTTTCTAATGTACAGGTGTATGACACTGAAACTAATTCCTGGGAGCATGCCACTCCGTATGCAGGACCTCCCGTATTTGGCCATGCCGGCGGAATTGTTGGAAATACCATGATTTTATCTGATGGGGTGCAAGCTATTGTTGATGAAGGTGAGCGTATTTTTAATATGTCGCCAGGAAGTATTATGGGTGAGATAAATCTGCAAGACCCTACCGTAATCAATTGGACAAGAATTAAGCAACATCCCGGAAAAGCCCGATACCGCATGGCTGCTATTGGTGTTGACAGCCCGGTTGAGATGGTTGTATTTGTCGGCGGTTCATCAAACCCCTATAACTACAATGGTATTGGATATAACCTGAAGCCTTCTTTCCCGGACAGCACTGTTTTTGCCTATCGTCTGGATACAAACGAGTGGGTAGAGCTGGGGAAACAACCTACGCCAAGCATGGATCATCGCAGTATCGCTAAAACCGAAAATGGATACTATATCATTGGCGGAATGCTCGATAACCAACAGGTAACTGACTTGGTTCAGAAATTTACCATTGAAATTGAAGACCGACTCTAATTCCTGATTTTTACAGTGAATTTTTAAAAGCGAGGGGTTAAGAGCCTCTCGCTTTTTTTGTTTTTAGCGGGTGGTTAGTCCTATTCAACAAAATAATTGCCTCCACCTTTAACTTTTTTTGATGAACATTGAGAGCTATTTTTAGCTATAATCTACAGCACACTAATTTCACATTAAAATTCATTCCGACATGAAATCGTTTTATTTAACTCTTGCCTCTCTTTTTCTATTTGTTGGCTGTAACACATCTCCCGCCGACAAAGCCGCTAAAAGCATTCACAAAGATTCCCTGCTTCGGCATATTGAAACTCTTTCTTCCGATGAATTCATGGGCCGGGGCACCGGAACACAGGGGGAACAGGTGACCGTAGATTACCTGGTTGCTGAATTTGAAGCTATGGAAGCAGCACCCGCTGCCGGTGATGGAAGCTACGTTCAAGAATTTCCGTTATTAGGCCAAACAACTTCCAATGCTAAAATGTCGGTTTCAACAGACGGAAGAACCCCATTTGCATTACAGTATTATGATGAATTTATGGCATGGCCCGCAAACCAGGCAGAACAAGTGGATGTGCAAAACGCAGAACTGGTTTATGTCGGATATGGGATTCAGGCACCGGAAGAAAATTGGGATGACTTTAAGGGCGTTGATGTGGAAGGAAAAATTATCGTGATTAAAAATAACGACCCCGAATATGATCCTGACCTTTTCGGAGGAAAAGCCCGTTTATACTACGGCCGGTATGATTATAAATATGAAAAAGCCAAAGAACTTGGCGCATTGGGAGCCATTATCATTCACACCGATGAAACCGCCGGATATGGATGGAATGTAGTTGCAAATAGCTGGAGCAGTGAACGTTTTTATTTGAAAGGAAACGGACGGGCTTCAACTTCTCAAACCGAATTTAACGGGTGGCTTACACTGCAGGCAAGCCGATTGCTCTTCGAAGAAGCAGGACTAAACCTAAATGAACAGCTGGAAGCCGCCGACAGTCCTGATTTTGAACCTGTATCCCTAAACAATCTTTCCATGAATGTAAGTATGGATGCCGATTACCGGGAAATCAATTCCAAAAATGTTGTAGCTGAAATAGAGGGAACTGATCCGGAATTAAAGGATGAGTATTTACTGCTTACCGCACATTTTGATCATCTCGGAATAACAGACCCGGTTGACGCCGATTCTATCAATAACGGCGCTTCCGACAATGCAGCGGGAGTCAGTGCTTTACTGGAAATGATGGAAGCATATAAGTCCATTCAGCCCGTTTTAAAACGAAGTGTATTGGCCGTTGTGGTCAGTGCGGAAGAAGTTGGATTGCTGGGCTCTCAATATTGGGCCGAAAACCCGACGGTTGAGCCGGGCAAGATTACCGCCAACATCAACCTGGATGGAATGAATGTATATGGCCAAACTAAAGATGTGGTTGTGGTTGGTTATGGTCGTACATCACTAAGTGATTTACTGGAAGAGGAAGCCCAAAAACAGGGCCGCACAGTAAAACCCGATCCATATCCCGAAAGAGGATATTTCTACCGTTCCGATCATTTCAATATGGCAAAAGTGGGGATCCCGGCTATTTTCCCAAATCCCGGAACTGAATATATAGGTAAAGGCGATGACTTTTTAGCACTGCGCGACAGCGTGGCCGATGCCAATTACCATACCGTAAATGACGAAATAAACGAGTATTGGGATTTAGCGGGAGCCGAAATTGATACCCGTCTATTTTTTCTTACCGGTTTCAGGGCTCTCAATGCTGAAAAACTTCAATCCTGGAAAGCCGGAGATGAATTTGAAGCCACCCGTTTACGGATGCTGGGAAGGGTAGAGGAGTAACTCCCAATCCTTATACCTTGTTAGTTTTTACCAATCTGTCTTAAACATTATTAACATTGACTATTCCTTTGATTTAATATCATATTTTGTCACTTGTTAGAATTGAAGGGAGACTTTTACCCTTTGTAAAGGCAATGGTAGTTAGCAAGAGATAAGATGAGTGGAGACATAATAAGTGGAAAGCATAGGGAGGTAGCCTACTGGTCATGGGAGGTTTCTACCGGAAAAATAAAACTGGGTAAAGCTTTTTCAGATTTTTTTGGATGTAAGCCCGGGGACTTCCCAAAAACATATAAAGAATCAGCTCCTTTCTTTAGTAAAGAAGATATTGGCCAGCTAAAGGAAACTTTTCAGGCTCATGCCGGCAGCCACGGAGAAACAGATTTTCACTGTGTAACGTCCCATCATTCGGTGGATGGAGAACAAACATTTAATCTTCAGTGGCGGGGCGAGGTTATCCAATGGGATGAAAATGGTGAACCCCTTCTTATGATTGGTGAAACAACGAAAACTGCTCAACCGGAACCCGGCAAGGTTACCTGGCGTCAAAAAGCAGTTTTATTCCAACAGATGATGGAATACATCCCGGACAGCATCTACTTTAAAGATCGTCAAAGTAGGTTTTTAGCCATAAACAAAGCCTGTGCAGAAAAATTTGGGCTTAACAGTCCGGAAGAAGCTATTGGAAAAACTGATTTTGATTTCTTTGATGATTCGCATGCAAAACAGGCCCGGCAAGATGAAAAACAGGTTATGCAAACAGAAAATCCAATTGTTCACAAAGTAGAAAAAGAGGTAACCTCTGATAATGCGTCAAAAGAACGCTGGGCTTCAACTACTAAGCTGCCTCTTTATGATAATGAAGGACAAGTAATTGGCACATTTGGAATTACCAGTGATATCACAAAGCAAAAGAATACAGAAGAGGAATTACAACGTAATGATGCCATGATTTCAAAGCTCTCGGAGCAGGTGCCGGGCTTCTTCTATTTATATCATTATGTTTCTAAAAGCAAAAGCTATTGCCCCTTTGCCAGCCATGGAATCAGGGATGTTTGTGAACTTCACCCCGAAGATGTTTCAGAAAGCATAGACCCTATCATTGACAGAATACATAAAGACGATGTAGAACGTGTCAAAGAATCTATCTTTGAATCGATTAAGACCCTTAAAAACTGGAAAATTGACTTCAGGGTTAACTTACCAAATAAAGGACTGCGATGGCTCAGAGGTAAGGCAAAGCCTGAAAAACAGCCGGACGGTTCTGTCATGGGATACGGCTACATCACAGACATCACCGAAGAAAAAGAAATTTACAGGATTAATGTTCGGCTTAAACGTCAATTTCAAGCTATATTTGATTCGGTTCCTAACCTTATCTTCGTAAAAGATCTCCAGGGAAAATACCTGATGGCTAACAACGCTTTCGCCGAGTTCTTTGGATATGAACCGGAAAATATGATCGGCAAAAAAGACACTGATTTTGGTATTTCAGAAGAAAAGGCACAAAGATTTTTAGAAGCCGACAAAAAAGTCATAAAAAACAACGAGCCTTTCTTTATCCCTGAAGACAAAACGAAACACCCGGATGGTACCGATGTTTGGCACCAAACTATTAAAGTGCCTTTTCAGCATACCGAATCGAATAACCCGGCCGTACTCTCCATCGTAACTGATATCACTCAAAGAAAGAAAAAGGAAGCTCAACTCAGCAATTCGCTCGACATTATTGGGGAGCAAAACAAGCGATTGATGAACTTTGCCCATATTGTTTCTCATAACCTTCGAAATCACGCCGGCAGTATCTCCATGGTACTGGAGCTTTTTGCGATGGAAGAATCGGAAGAAGAAAAGAAAACCTTGCTCGAACAATTACAAAAAGCAGCCAAACGCCTTAATGAAACTATTACTGATTTAAATGAAATAATTGATGAGCAGTATAAAAACATCCATGATGAAAAAAAGGTGAGCTTAGGCGAGTTTATCGACAGAACAAAACAGATACTGACTTCAGATATCGACGCCCATAAGGTGACATTTGAAGAAAATATTCCGGAAACCCTAACCTTCAAATACAACCCTGCCTATCTTGAGAGCATTTTGCTGAACCTATTGTCTAATGCCATAAAGTATCGCCATCCGGATCGTAATCCTGTTATTAAAATTCATGCATATACCAAAGGTGATAAAGTCCATTTAGACATTACAGATAATGGGCTCGGAATTGATCTCGAAAAACACGGAGATAAACTTTTCGGGATGTATAAAACCTTCCATCAAAATGAAAATTCAAAGGGCATTGGCTTATTCATTACCAAAAACCAGATAGAAAGTATGGGCGGGTCTATTGAGGCAGAAAGTGAGCCCGGCAAGGGCACCACGTTCAAATTAGTCTTGAATTGATTCTTTCCTGAATTAATTCTTATCAATTCAATCTAAGATCATCTCTGCCTCGCATAGAAAGACCCTATCTCACCGATGGAACATTACTATGAATTTTAAATATAGATTAATCTGCAATAGCCGTTTTTTTTGGTTTCTATTTTTTTAATGAGACAGAATTTCTAATTCATTGCATTACTTAACATTTGTACTTCAAGAGAGAAAAATACTGAGCTTCGGGTTGTCCTTTACCTTCTTTTCCAGTTTTGGTCAAACGTTCCTGATCTCTTTATTTGTACCGTTTTTCCTGGCTGATTTCAATCTCACCAATACTGCCTTTGGATCCATTTATTCCATGGCAACACTCACCAGCGCCGCCTCTTTGCCCTACCTGGGCAAATGGATTGATGTTCTTCCTATTGGCCGATACAGCCTGTATGTAGCGTGTGGACTGTTGATCGCTTCCCTGACTATGGCTTTATCGTGGCACATAGGATTTTTATTTGCGGGGATATTAATGCTTCGTTTGGCCGGACAAGGACTCAGCAGTCATACAGCCGAAACCGCTATGGCCCGGTATTTCAAACTCCAGCGGGGTAAAGCCCTGAGTGTTTCAAGTCTTGGACATCCTATTGGTGAAGGGCTCCTCCCTACAGCTGTAGCCGGAGCATTGGCCGTCATGAGTTGGCGTTCTGCCTGGGGCTTGATTGCTGTTATTATTGCGCTCTTATTTATTCCTTTCATTCTATTTGTATTAAAGAAAACGAAAATTGAACAGGTCAATCAAAAGTTTAAAGAAATCACGGATGAACAGAATATAACTTCAGGCCAACCCTACAAAATGATTATTGAGGAACCCCGTTTTTGGCTGATTTTGCCCGCCGTCATCATTCCGCCTTTTTGGTTAACCGCGCTATTTCTCTACCAGGTTTCTATTGCTGAACAACTGGGATGGACGGCAACAATCATTGCCTCCGCCTTTATCTTTTTTGCAGGAACCCGGATCATCAGTTCGCTCAGCATCGGACCGATTATTGACAAATTGGGTGCACAGTCCATTTTCCCATTCTATATTCTTCCTTTTGGAGCAGGGCTGCTGGTTGCTTCCCTTCACCCGGGAATTTGGTCTGCTTTTTTGTATATGGCTTTGGTTGGGGTAACTATGGGCTTCAGCAATGCCTTAAAATCAGCACTGTGGGCTGAACTTTACGGGGAAAAAATGATTGGAACCGCGCGTTCATTATTTGCTTCCATCATAGTTTTCAGTACCTCCTTAAGCCCGTTTTTGATGGGATGGATGCTGGATCACGGGGTTTCGATGGAATCTATCCTGTTATCTGCGATAGTCTCAATATCAGCCGGAACTGTTCTTGCTTTTATAGGCCTATCCGATTCCGATCCCCAGCCGAATTCATGAAATCATTCTGAACCTTCTGATTCTTGAATGAGTTATAATTATACCATTAATGAAAAATATCAGAATGAAAATTGAAATTTGGTCAGATGTAGTTTGTCCCTTTTGTTATATAGGTAAAAAACATCTTGAAAAAGCATTAGTGCAACTCCCGGATCTGAAGGTTGATATAACCTGGAAAAGCTTTGAATTGGATCCCAATGCGCCGGTAGATTCCAACCTGGACATCTACGATACGCTGGCCAAAAAATATGGGCGGGACCGGAATTGGGCAATACAAATGAATGCCAATGTGGTGGATATGGCATCCAGTGCCGGGCTTGATTATCACATGGATGAAGTAAAGCCAACTAATTCTTTTAATGCCCATCAACTCATTCATCTTGCAAAAGAAGTAGGTAGACAAAACGAAATGAAGGAAGCCCTGCTTTCTGCATATTTTGTAGAAGGAAAACATATTGGTAAGGAAGAAGTGTTATCAGATTTAGCTGTTAGCGCCGGATTAGATGAAAGCAAAGTCCGGGAAGCACTTCAAAATAATACTTACTCAGACAAAGTAGTTCAAGATATTGAAGAGGCACATCGTATAGGTGTTCAGGGAGTCCCGTTCTTTTACATTAACAATAAGTACGGCCTTTCAGGAGCACAGCCGGTTCAGGTTTTTGTAGAAGCACTTTCAAAAATTGCATCCGAAGAATAATTTTCTGCTTTCAAACTTTAATGCCTTTTATTTGACGGTTTAAAGATTTTAAAATAGATTTTAACCTAAATTAAATCATTTAGAGTATCATGAAAAACTTATTTATTACTCTCTTACTTGCAACTCTTTTTGCAGCATGCAGCACTTCTGATTCTGATAATGCTGCATTTGTAACCTTACTCGGCAGCGACACTTTGGCCGTTGAACAACTCCATAAAACGGACTCAAGTATTACTGCACAGGTAATTCTAAGAAGTCCCGAAACCAGGTTTTCCACCTATCATCTGGACCTTGACGAGACCGGGGGCATCAAAGAGATGGTTCGTACGGACTATCCTCCAACTACCGGCTTTACGGGAGAAGGAGCTATTGGCCAAACTATTATACGCTCGGGTGACAGCCTGGCGATAGAAGTAATGCGTGATAATGAGATGACAAGCTATATGGCTCCATATCAGGAAGGAGTGCTTCCTTTTATTGATATGGTCCATTGGCCATTTGAAGTGGCTTTCAACCACGCTGCAGAAACCGGACAAGACTCAGTAAATCAGCCTATGCTGAGCGGTAATCGAATTTCTAATTTTGTTATAGTTGCCATTGAAGATGACTCCATGACCATCCGGCATCCTTTCCGCGGAGTTATGGGCGTAAATGTAAACCCCGAAGGTAATCTCGAATTTCTTGATGCCGGACTTACCACCCGAAAACTAAAAGTTCATCGTGTGGCCGAACTTGACATAGACGCCCTTAGCTCTCGATTTGCAAATAATCCTATCGGTGAATTATCAGGAGCTGTGAGTGCCGAGTTCTCCTTTAAGGACACTGATTTCCGTGTTGATTTCGGCTCACCCCAAAAACGAGATCGTGAATTATTTGGCGGAGTAGTGCCCTATGGTGAAGTCTGGAGAACTGGGGCGAATCGTGCCACGCACTTTTACACTTCAAATGACCTCCGCTTTGGAGACCTTGAAGTGCCGGCCGGCGAGTACACGCTTTTCTCCATCCCGGAACCAGATGGCGGAACACTGATCATCAATGCTCAAACCGGGCAAAACGGAAATTCTTATGATGAGTCCCGTGATTTAGGCCGGGTTCCTATGGAAGTTTCAACCCAGGATGAAGTAACTGAAGCCTTCACCATTACGGTTGAGGAAACCGATGAAGGCGGAAGAATTAATTTGATCTGGGGAGATACTCTTTATTCTTCAGATTTCGTGATCGAGTAATTTTTACTGATCACTTTTCATCTAAGTAACCAACCAGTAGGGGCGTATGCGATATGCCCTTACTGGTTTTTTTGTGTTTTCTTATCCCTATAATTCATAACAATTGAAACCAACAAAGCCCCGACTCCCAATACCGCCACTAAAATGTCCACAGTAAGAGAATCCCAGCTAAACCCAAACAACTGATCCAGATAATATTTTATATACGAAGCAGGAAGTCCGGTTTCGCCCAGTTCACGCTTTACCTGCCAATGCCAATCGGTACAGGGACAGTAACCCCATCCATAAAAAAAACCCAGTCCAATCCACGAAAAAATAGTAACTGATATTACGTATAAGTGAAGCTTTCTGGTTTTCTGCCATATCCACCCTGTGAGGTTGAAGAGGATCAACGAAAAGTGAAAGATAACGAAGAAGTAATCCAGAATTTGGTAGGCGGTTTCCGATAACATGATAGGTCAAAATAATGAATACCTCTTTTTAAAGAAAAGGCTTGGGGTATTTTAAAGACTTGGCAATTTAAACCTCTTATCCTTTCTTATTCATAAACTTCTCCACTCTGCTAACATGCTGTTCATCCACCCAAAGTTCAGAAAATGGTGCGATTTCAGCCTCCAAAGCCTGTTCTCGGTGGACTGAAAACCGCATAGCTCCCTGTTTCAAAACCCGGATAAACTTTCGGTCGTTTTTAGTAAAATTTTCTGCCCATTCAAGGGTTTCTTTCTCCGGTGAATTCCCTGGTAGAATGTGTTCAATCAAGTCATAAGCTAATACGATATTGGTGGAAAGAACTTCAGATTTACCCAGCCATTCCAGAGCTTTAGCGCGGCCAACTTTTTCTACCAGTCTTGTTAGTCCTCCCCAGCCCGGAACCAAGTAAAAGCGACCTTGAGTGAAACCAAATTTAGCATCCGGTACGGATACTCTGAAATCAAAAGCCAGCATCAGTTCGATGCCTCCACCGTACGCATCTCCATTTATATGAGCAACGGTCCAGCAGGGAAGTTCTTCAATGCGAGTCAATAATTGCTGCATTCGTTTGGCCTTTTCTATCGCCTTGTCTTTAGATTTGATGGTATGAAACTTCTTTAAATCCCCTCCCGATACAAACGATTTTTTTCCGGCTCCGCTTAGAATTAAAACCCGAATCTCCTCATCCCGTTCAACTTCATCAACCAAAGACTCTAATTTTTCCATCACCTCAAAGTCAATAGCATTTCGGGCATCGGGACGATTAATAGTCGTCCATAAAATTTGTTCAGATATACGCTTTTGCGTCAAAACCATAGTGCGTTTTTTCTTTATAAAATAGACAATTTGACGATCTTGATATTACGAAATCAAAAAATCTTATCAAGATTATACCTTCATGTGGTAAAAAAGCGCTTGCAAAAAATTAAATGTACTTTTCTGAATCCAGCTATTGAAAAAACCTTTTGAATGTAAGATAATGAAGCATGGAATCTCTTCGGGTAAAACAAATAAATAAGTTGCTTTTTGCAGCTCACAATGATGTCAGGATTGCCCATATCCTGAACAAATATCAGGATAAGGTCCTCATTACAACTTCTTTCGGAACCACTTCTGCATTGTTGATTCACATGATCAGTCGTATTCGTCAGAATCATCCCATTCATTTTATTAATACCGGACATCTTTTCCCGGAAACGCTGAAATATAAAAATCGACTTATTGAACGATATGGGATCAATGTCATAGAACATGTTCCCGATAAGGAAAAACACAGCATCACTAAGAAAGAAAAACTTTGGAAGTCGAATCCAGATTTATGTTGCCACTACAACAAAGTTGAGCCGCTCGAAAAAATAAAAGCTAATCACGAGGTTTGGATATCCGGATTAATTGGCTACCAAAACAGCTACCGAAGCGAACTCGAAATCCTTCAGCAACGTGATGATCTGCATCGCTTTTATCCCCTTATAGACTGGACACCCGAAATGGTGGATGATTATTTTGAAAGTTATGGTATTCCGCGTCATCCTTTAGAGCGCTTTGGCTTCCACTCCATTGGCTGTACTCATTGCACTACAAAGGGGGATGGACGTGATGGGCGCTGGGGTGATTCTGATAAAACCGAATGCGGATTGCATTGGTAATAAATTTGACCCTCTCGCATATTAATTGCTAAAGTTCAAACGGTTGCTTCGACGTTTTTTCGAGCCATTGCAAGTACTCTTCATTTCCTTCGTCTTCCGTTATGGTAAACGAAATCACGCACGGACACTCGTAGCTATGCATCTCCTTGATAAGTCGGGTTACTTTTCTGACCCTGGAATAATGGGTTTTAACAATGAGTATGCATTCATCATCTTCCTGAATTTCCCCATTCCATTTGTAGACAGACTGCATCCCATCAATAATATTTGCACAGGCCACAAGGTTTTTTTCAACCAAAGCACGGCCTATTTTCCGGGCTTCATTTTTGTCTGATGTTGTGATATAAAGCAGGCGAAGGTTTTTATACATGATGATCCAAAATTCTATATTTCATGCTCCAAATTCCAATGCTTTTTCTGCTCCATTTACAGGATTATATTAAGATCTCTTCAAGCAACACTTTCTGAGTCAATTTGGTTGAATTCAGAAGTTTAAACCCTTATCTTTGCAAGCTCTGAATTTTGCGAGAGTGGCGGAATTGGTAGACGCGCTAGATTTAGGATCTAGTATCTTAACCGATGTGGGGGTTCGAGTCCCCCCTCTCGTACTTCCTTCCTGTTAATAAAAATTGAAACCCTGTTCATTTATTGAATTTAGTTAATTAAAGCGGAGAACACGTGGACATTTCTGTAGAAGAGCTCACATCAGTAGACAAAGAAGTTACTTTAAAAGCAAAAAGAGAAGATCTTCAAGAGGACTTCGATAAGGCTTACAAAAAATATAAAAGCCAAATTCAATTGCCCGGATTCCGTCCCGGAAAAGTACCAATGGGCATCGTTAAAAAGCGGTTTGGTAAAGAAATAGAACAAGAAGAAATCAGTAATATCATTCAGAAGTACTTCGAAAAAGAAGTCGTTCCTGAATATGAACCGGTTGGCGAAACTGAAATGCTTGACTTTACGTGGGAAAACGACCAATTGGAAGTAAAATTCAAAATTGGCTCAAAACCGGAAGTTGAAATTTCTGACCTCTCCAAAATCAAGGTGAACAAAATGGTTCACGATGTAACTGAGGAAGAGGTGGATGAAGAAATAGAGCGTACACTCGAAAGAGAAGGCAACTGGGAAGAAGTAGATGAAAAAGCAGAAGAAAAATCCAAGCTGATTGTTGATGTTGTTACTTTGGATAAAGATGGAAATCCGGTTGACGGAGAAGTAGATGAAAATCAGGAAATTGATTTACGTCAAGAAGGTGCCAAAGAGTTTCGCAAAGAATTAACCGGAAAAAAACCCGGTGATGTCGTTGACATGAAAATGGGGGAAGGCGATGAAATTGACCGCTTCCGCGTTACAGTCAAGAAAGTCCAGAAACTTCACAAAGCTGAGTTAAACGATCAGCTCATCAAAGAACAAAGTAACGGCGAAGCCGACAATGAGGATGAGTTTAGAAGCTATATCAAAAGCCGGATGCAGCAGTATTACGATCAAACTGCAGAAGATTTATTTAAGAATGATGTTGCTGATGCTCTTGTTGAAGAACATGACTTCGAAGTTCCCGAAACTTTTGTGGCACAAATTCAGGGTTCTTATGTTGATCAGTTGAAACAGCAGCAAGGCGGAGAACTTCCCGAGCATTTTGATGCCGAACAATATAAAGCCGGCATGAAGGATAGGGCGGTGCGTGAGGCTAAGTGGTCGTTTATAAGCCAAAAATTGCAAGAAATATTTGAAGAAATCGAAATAAAACCCGAAGATATCGATGAACATCTCGGTGTGGAGGCAGCACGATATGGCGTTGCCCTTGATCAGCTGAAGCAATATTATGCGCAACAGCCTCAAATGCTGGAACAACTTCGAAGCAGTATTCGCGAAAATAAAGTATTTGATATACTACAGGATAAAGTAGCTATCAAAGAAATTGGCAAAGACAAATACCGGGAATTGCAGGAAAAGAAAGACAAGAAGAACAAATAACCGATTATTCAGGACAACATGATTACTAAGCAACCTCTTTTTGAAGATCCAAATTTAGATTCAGTGAAACCTATCCAAAATAACCTGGTGCCTATGGTGGTTGAAACAACCAGCCGGGGAGAACGTGCTTATGATATTTATTCACGCCTGCTTAAAGACCGGATTATTATTCTTGGGTCTGCCGTAAATGATGCTGTAGCAAGTTCCATTATGGCTCAGCTGTTGTTCCTGGAATCAGAAGACCCTGAAAAAGACATTAGCTTTTATATTAACAGTCCGGGAGGTGTAGTATCTGCCGGTTTGGCTATTTATGACACTATTCAGCATATTAAATGTGATGTATCTACAACCTGCATGGGAATGGCGGCAAGCATGGGAGCTGTACTTTTAACAGCCGGAACCAAAGGGAAAAGAAATTGTCTGCCGCACTCCCGGGTTATGATTCACCAACCTCTTGGCGGAACCCAGGGACAAGCCAGCGACATTGAAATTGAAGCCCGTGAAATTATTAGGGTTAAAAAAGAATTAAGCCAGATTTTAGCTGATCACAGTGGTAACTCAGTGGAACAAATTATGGAAGATTCAGACCGCAATAAATGGTTGACAGCAACTGAAGCTAAAGACTATGGCTTGGTTGATAATGTACTTTCTAAACCTAATGGTTCTAAATAACCGGCATTTTCATTAAATTTAGCTTGTTATGAGCGAAAAAGATAAAAACAGCGATATTGTACACTGTTCATTTTGCAGTCGCTCCAGCCTGGAAGTGAACAGTATGGTAGCCGGTCCCGGAGTTTATATTTGTGACCGTTGCGTGGAAGACGCTTCAAGTATTATTGAAAGTGATTTGGCATCGCTTGCCCGCCGCAGGGAAAAAAGCTATAAACCGATGCTCAAGCCCGTTGAGATCAAAAATAAGCTTGACGATTACGTAATTGGGCAGGAACTCGCTAAAAAAACCCTCTCCGTTGCCGTTTACAATCACTATAAGCGTATTTCTGCAGAAAGTGCTGAAATTGATGATACTCAGATTGAAAAGTCTAACATTATGTTGCTTGGGCCAACCGGAAGTGGTAAGACGCTTTTAGCCCGCACCCTTGCTCGTATTATTGATGTTCCTTTCACGATAGCCGATGCCACTGTATTAACGGAAGCCGGATATGTTGGTGAGGATGTGGAAAGTATTCTAAGCAATCTTTTACAATCTGCCGATTACGATGTTGAGCGTGCAAAACGCGGAATCGTATATATTGACGAGGTGGACAAGGTGGCCCGCAAGAGTGATAACCCTTCAATAACCCGTGATGTAAGCGGAGAAGGCGTACAGCAGGCTCTTCTGAAGATTTTAGAAGGAACTGTGGCAAACATTCCGCCTAAAGGCGGCAGAAAGCATCCGGAACAGAGTTTTATTCAACTTGATACTTCCAACATCCTATTTATTTGTGGCGGTGCTTTTTCCGGTTTGGAACAAATTATTTCTCGCCGGCTTTCTACCAGTGTGATGGGATTTCATACCAAAGAGCAGGTAAAGTTCGATAAAGATGATCCGGAGATTTTCACTCACGTGGAGCCCGAAGACCTGCAGCATTATGGGTTGATTCCTGAACTTATTGGGCGATTACCTGTCATCTCAGGGCTTCATGAACTTTCTGATGATGCCATGCTCGATATTTTAACCGCTCCTAAAAATGCATTGGTTAAGCAATACACAAAATTGTTTAATATGGAAGACGTGGAGCTGGAAATTGAAGAAGAAGCACTGAAAGCGATCGTAAAAAGGGCCAAAGCCCGGAAAACGGGAGCTCGCGGTTTGCGTTCCATCATGGAAGCCGCCATGCTTGATATCATGTTTACCCTTCCTTCAATGAAAAATATTGCACGATGTGTAATCACCAGAGAGACTATTGAGAAACAAGCCCCTCCGGTCTATGAAAAGCAAAAAGCATCTGCTTAAGCTAAACTAATTATAGCCTCCCTTTTTGTTAATTCATCAGGGAGGCTTTTTTATGCTGTTTCCTTTTTATTTTTGGCTAAAAGGATTACCCTTTACTTATGAAACTTTTCGTCCCCTCAAATAAGATTAAGCTTATCCTGGTCTTTTTGCTCATTTTTTTGGGAATTGGATCGGTGGTTTATAATCAATATTTGGTTTCAAAAATATTGGAGCAAGAGCGGGCAAGTGTAGAACTTTGGACTCGCGCTATAGAGTTTAACAGCCAGCCGGTAAATGAACAGGCAACCACAATGTTGCTGAAAGCCATTGATATACTTGAGGGCATTAAAGAGGTGCCGGACAGTGTTATTGCATTGATCGAAGAAGCAGATGCTACGCGGAGCTCTAATGATTTTGTCAGTGAAGAAATCATACTGCAGGATCGGTTTCGTATCCCAACTATTCTTATTGACTCCAGTGATGTCATCCTTGCCCAAAGGAACATTGATTCAGTACGACTGGCAACCCCTGAAAACCGGCGTGAGCTTGTGCGTGAGCTTAAAAGCCTGAATAACCCCATCAATTTCGTATATGGAGATGAAAAAAGACAAATTACTCAGTTTGTTTATTATGGGGAAAGCCCAACCGTACAAATGCTTCGCTACTTCCCTTATATACAAATATTACTGTTAGGCCTGCTCCTTGGTATAGGTTATACCACATACCGAAGCATCACTCGTTCCGAACAATCTAATTTATGGGTGGGGATGGCGAAAGAAGCCGCTCACCAATTAGGCACCCCCATTTCTAGTTTATATGGATGGTTACAACTTCTAAAAGATGAATATCGCTATGAAGAAACCGCTGTTAATATTGCCAATGAAATTGAGAGAGATATTCAGCGGTTACGCGGTGTTGCTGAACGTTTTGGAAAAATAGGTTCCGAACCTGAACTCAGGAAATTACAAATAGGTCCTGTTTTGGAGCAGGTTATGGTGTATATGGAGCGAAGATTACCGCGACTTGGCAAAGCCATTGAAGTGCGTAAAAACCTAAATGCCCAAGCAACAGTTCGTGCTAATCCCGAGCTCCTGCAATGGGCTGTTGAAAACCTGGTCAAAAATGCAATGGATTCGCTTCGGGATATAGAAGGCGATTCATATATCTCAATCTCCTCAAAAGTACAGGAAGGAGAGGTAATAATTGACATTGAGGATTCAGGAACCGGAATTGATATCAAAAACGTTAAAAATATCTTCAAGCCAGGCTTTAGTACAAAAAAGAGAGGGTGGGGATTAGGACTCAGCCTTACCAAACGTATTATCGAGGAATATCACAAGGGAAGTGTTTTTGTTTTACGCTCTGAACTCAATGAAGGAACAACCGTACGGATTACACTTAAAGTTCAAAAAAATGAAGAAACAGTGTATCCCATGGTTGATCAGTCTCCGGTGTAGCCTCTCTTCTTAGCGTATTCCAATAATTCCGTTTTAAGTAAATTCCGTCCACGATGTAGCCTTGATCGTATGGTTCCAATAGGTACATCAAGCATATTAGCGATTTCTTCATAGGTGTACCCTTCAACATCACATAATAAAACTACCGTTCGAAAATCTTCAGGCAAACGTTTCAAAGCCGTCGACAGGTCATCATCCATCATCTCCCGAAACATCAGGTTTTCCAGGTCAGAAGTCTCTGTTCTTTCTGCCCGAATAGATTCATAATAGGAGGAAACCTCATCGTAATCTACCTGAGATGGTTTTTTTGAGGTTTTTCGATAATTATTGATGAATGAATTCTTAAGAATCCTAAACATCCATGCCTTGGCATTTGTCCCCTTTTCATAGCTGCTGAAGAACCGGTATGCTTTTACAATAGTATCCTGAACAAGATCTTCTGCATCATTGGGGTCCGTTGTTAACCTAAGGGCAAAGTTATACAACGCATCCATATGAGGGATAATCTCTTTATCAAAATCCTTCTGTTTTTTTATTTCATCTCTCGTTAATTGAGACATTTACCCATCCCTTCTTTACCGATACGTGTTAACTGCTTTGTTACTTGGACGATATCAATCTATTAAATATTACTGCTATAATACTTTAATGTTAAATAGATTCTATTGATCAACCCGTTAATAAATACCTTTTATGATAGAAAGACGATCACCATTATATCATAAATTGCATGGGTCCATGCAGCTACACCAAATCCTCTCCAAACATATATTCCATTAAGTATTATACCAAATAAAAACCTGTAAAGAAATGACCCGAGCGTAAAAGCATCGCCCATCGAACCAATGTAGTGAACGGCTGAAAATAACAGCGCTGAAAGCACTACTGCTGCTGTAATTCCTGCCCATTTTTTACCCAACAGTTTGGAAAAAGCGAGTATGAACAATGTTACAAGTATAACCCTAAAAAACAGTTCCTCATACAAACCTGCCCCCAACGATAATGCAATTTTTTGAGCCATCGATAAGCTATTGATAGGGTCTGAAGCTGCCATATTAAGAATAAATGACACCATCGACTGGCTAATTATTGCAACTACTATTGCATAAACGGTAGCTTCTAAAATCAATACCGGAAAGTAGGTGAATTGAAGCTCTTTCAAACGGTGCCGTTCTTTATATAGGATAAAAAGTCCAATAATCGCTACCAACAGCAGTGAAAATGAAACAGCATTTACTCCGAGATAAGCAAAAAGCGTTTTGATCCACACATCTACACTTATGCGAACAATGGCTTCTCCGGAAGGCTGGGAAATGATAATTAATAATTCATATAACAAAAATAACGGCAAGCTTACCAGGAAGCTGTAGAGTAAGGTATTTGTGTTCTCAAAATATTTTTTAACGTGGTTAGTCATTCACTTCTGTGTAAATAGTTACCGCCGGCTGAGTAGCCTGATTGAGTCGAAGTGTACTAAATGCTCTATGCGAAAGTTTCAATCCTGCCCCGGTAATTCGATCATTTATTCTAACATACACACCATTTCCGGTTTGCACGTTTTCCACAAAGATAATGCTCCCCAAGGCAATATTAGAATGCGCGGCAGTCAGTGCTTCAGGATCATATAACTCGCCATTTGTGGTCGTCTCGCCAAATTCAGAATCATCATAACGGTTAACCCGAACTTCACCTAAGTCTTGTAAGTTTGCCTTTTGCAAATAGGGATTCTCATAGTTTCGCGATGGAGGCAAGAGAACCGTCACATCCTGGCCTGTCGGTAGCCTGCCAGAGTTTAATTCCGGATTGAGTTTTTTAAATTCATCTTCAGTCATTTTAAAACGGGTAAGAAGTTCTGCAAATGAATCTCCCCTTTTCACCTCATAAACTGAAAAAACACCTTGTGGTGAAGATTCTTCGGAAAATCGCGCAACTGAAGGAGGGGCTTCATTTAATTTCTTCACGGCGAGCTCTTGCCCGATGCGAATATTATTATCCGTCAGGTTGTTCAGGCTTTTTAGTTCTTCAAGGCTCATGTTATGCGTCCGGGCTATCCTAAATAAGGTATCCCCGCTTTTTACAACATAAATTACATTTTGATTGCCGGACGAATTAGTTACTAAAGGATTGGATGGTTCTTCAGGCAACTCTTCATTTCGAACGCTTTCATCACGAAGATAATAGATCAACTCTTGCCCTAATTCTATTTCATTACCGGAAATGTTATTCCATTGTTTAAGTTCAGCAATTGTTACATCCAGTTTTTTTGAAATTCCATATAAGGTATCCCCTTGCTTCACCAAATATGTGGCTTTTTCCTGACCCATTATATTTGTGCTCAGCAAAAAAAACATTATAATCGCAACCGGAGCTAATTTTTTTAAAAAACTGAATATTTTATTCATAACTAATCTGCCATTTCAATTTCAAGGTTCAACAGAGCCGCTGATAATTCTGACTTTGTATGCTGATCGTTCTGATTTTCAGCCATTTTAATCCCCTCTTTATAGGAACCCAATGCCTTTTTGTTCTCTCCCAATTCAATATAAAGTTTAGCTAAATGATAATATACGCCTACATATTCAGGATCATCCTGTCTGATAGACTCAAATAAAACCCTCGCTTTTTCAGGTTGACTTATTTTCAACATTTCCAGTGCCAAAGTAAACTTGTAGAAAGAATCTTCCGGATGTTCTTTTACCGCCTTTGCCAACGTTGAAATCCTGGAACTCATTGTGTATTAGTTTTAAAATTTGCTTCAATTTCCTGAATCGAATCTCCGCCAAATTTCTCTAAGAAAGCGTTCGCTATTATCGGGGCTACAACACTTTCTGCAACAACTACTGCACGGGGTAAAGCACAAACATCAGAACGTTCATAGCGGGTTTCGGTTTCTTCTTTTGTTTGCATATCCACAGTACGCAGTGGATTCAGCATAGTAGGAATCGGCTTCATAACACCTCGGATTATAATAGGCATTCCTGTACTCATACCACCTTCAATGCCTCCCATACGGTTGGTTCTTCGGCTAAATTTATTTTTTTCATGAGTTATTTCATCATGAACTTCATGCCCCGGCTTGTGTCCCGACTCAAATCCAAGCCCAATTTCCACACCCTTCATCGCTTGTGTACTCATGATAGCCTGAGCCAGCATGCCGTCTAATTTTCTATCCCAGTGAACATAACTTCCCAGCCCAACCGGCAACCCTGTAATCACAATTTCATAAATACCACCGAGCGAAGAGCCTTCTTTTCTGCGCTTTTTAATTTCTTCTCTCATTTCTGCCGAAAGCTTTTCATCCAAACACCGAACATCAGATTCATCCGCTGCTTGGTAAATCTTCTCAGCACCTTGTTCGGCCAGGGGGTCGGTAAGCGCTCTTACTTTTTCCCAACTGTCGAATCCTACTGACCCAATTCGTAATACATGCCCGCCAATTTGAATTCCAAAATGCTTTAGAAACTTCCGTGCTATACTGCAGCACGCTACACGCATAGCTGTTTCCCGGGCACTTGATCGTTCAATCACCGGACGGATATCATCGAAATTATATTTTTGGGCCCCTACAAGATCCGCATGCCCCGGCCTGGGGAGTGTGATTTTTTCAATCCCTTCAGCTTCAATTTCTTTATTCATCACAGTTGGCCAACCTGCATCATCCTTTTCAAAAGCACGATTAGGCATGTTCATAGCAATAGGCCCACCCATTGTTTTACCAAAGCGAAGTCCGGAGCTGATGGTTGCAAAATCTTTCTCAAAAGCCATACGCCCACCTCGGCCATAACCTTGTTGACGACGCACTAAATGAACGGCAATATCTTCTTCCGTAAGAGGGAGCCCCGCCGGCACGCCTTCTACAATTCCAGTGAGTCCCGGCCCATGCGATTCTCCGGCTGTTATATATCTGATCATATGATGAATTACTTTTAAATAATTATAAACTAAAGTATGGGTGAAAGGTAATTAAAGCAGCTTTACTTTAAAGCTAAATATCGTAATTCCTCCCAAATTTGATATCAGTTCCTGCTGAGATTAAACAACATTTTTAAAATATTAGATCCGGCATCTTAAACTAACCAAGAAGCCTTAAAATCTCTCTGTGTTCTAATCTTTTTTGTTGCTAGTTAATCACCCTGAACAACCTTATCTGAACCCTTTCGATTACCACGATGTTGTTCAAAAAGAAAATGATTAAAACACTTGATGTATTTAACCTGGCTGTCGTAAGTTCAGTTGTTGGAAAATTATCGGCAACCGATGGCAACCGCTGAACTTATTAACTATTTATAAATCACAATTGGCAAAAATGTTTTGTAATATAATCAAATGCTTCGGCAATACGTCAAGATTATTAATTAAGAAATGATTACCAATTTACCTGGGGCTGCCGGATTAAAACAATTTGGCAATTACGCCCTTCTATTATATCAGGCATTACGTTCGTCTACAGAATTCAGCACCTATCGCAAAAATCTGTTTCAGGAATTTGTAAAGGTCGGCTATGAATCTATCCCTATTATCTTTCTGACAGGTATTTTTACCGGGGCTGTTTTGACGTTACAAACTGCCTATCAATTAGATACTGATATATATCCAAGTACAATAATTGGCTCTATTGTTGCCCAATCTATTGTTATCGAGCTCGCCGCGGTAATCAGTGCCCTTGTCTTATCCGGAAAAGTTGGGGCACGAATTTCAACAGAGCTTGGCACCATGCGTGTAAGTGAACAAATTGATGCACTTGAATCTATGGGGTTTAATTCTGTTTCTTTCCTGGTGGTTCCGCGAATATTAGCCGGTCTGTTAATGTTTCCAATTTTGTATACCACTGCTGCGGTTTTTGGAATTATAGGGGGAGTTTCTGCAGGGGCTTTAGATGGCATTCTACCTGCAGCTGAATTTATGGAAGGGGCACGCGCTTTCTTTTTTGAATCAGATATTATTTTCGGTTATATAAAATCTATCGTATTCGGATTTGTAATCACTTCCATAGCCTGTTACAAAGGTTATTATGCTTTTGGGGGCGCCGAAGGAGTGGGGAACGCTACTACACAAGCAACAGTATTAAGTTGTATCTTTGTACTTTTAGCTGATTTTGCACTAGCCGCTATATTGCTATAACCCATGATTGAGATTAAAAACCTGACAAAAAGTTTTGGCGAGTTGCTTGTTTGGAAAGATGTTTCTTTTGATATCCACGATGGAGAAACTACAGCTGTAATCGGTAAATCCGGTTGCGGGAAATCAGTATTGCTAAAACACCTGAATGCTTTATTATACCCTGATGAAGGGGAAGTATTGATTGACGGAAAGTGTGTATTTGAGCTTAGTTATTCTGAACTCAGAAAGGTTCGACAACGTTTTGGCATCTTGTTTCAAGGCGGGGCCCTCTTCGATTCCATCAGCACTTTTGAAAATGTGGCCTTTCCCTTACGATATTTTACTGAGCAAGGGGAGGAGGAGATTACCCATAATGTAAATGAAGCGTTAGAAATGGTAAATCTTAAAGAAGCTGGAGACAAATCAACTTCAGAACTTTCCGGTGGGATGAGAAAACGAGTCGGATTAGCACGCGCCATTATTTTGAAACCAGACTATCTTTTGTATGATGAACCTACATCCGGGCTCGATCCCAAAACTTCCGAAGAGATAAATGAACTGATTATGACTATGGCCGATAACCTCGATATTACTTCCATTGTAATCACTCACGACATGCACAGCGTTTTAGCGATATCTGATAAGGTGGCTTTTTTGGATGACCAAAAACTCAGCTGGGTTGGGAAAACCGATGACATGAAGCATAGTGACAACCAGAATCTGCTCGAATTCATCACAGCAAGTGAATATCAAATAAATTCTTAAACTGCATAGGAGATCTGTTTTGGCAAAAGTTTCGAACGAACTTAAAATTGGGCTTACCATATTAGTGGCTACCATCGTAGCCTTTGTAGGCTATAATATTATGAAAGACATACCGCTTTTCAGGTCTTCCACAGTGGTATATACCAAATTCGATCAAGTGTATGGGCTTATTCCCGGAAATGTGGTAAATGTAAAGGGGTTCAAAATCGGTACAGTTAAAGAAATGGACCTCCTCGCTTCCGATTCTACATTAGTGACCCTGAATATTGAAGAAGGCTACCGGATACCTAAAGGCTCCATTGCAGTTTTGAAGTCGAGTGGAGTTCTCGGAGGAAAGTTTATTGAAATTGAAAAGTCTGATTCAGAAGAAATGGTGCCAAATCAAGGAGCCATAAAAGGCGTTTTTGAGCAAGGGATGATGGATACTTTTGCTGAAGAAGGTGAAAAAATCAGTAATGATATCTCTGCATCAATTCGTGGAGTTGAACAGTTGGTCGGCAGCCTAAATGAAACCCTTAATGAGGAGAACAAAGAAAACATCTCCGGTATTGTCCGCAATTTGGAATCAACTACCGGTTCGCTCAACGAACTCATCCAAAAAAGACAAAGTGATTTAGACCAAATGATATTGGACGCAAAAAGCACTCTGGAAAATCTTAATGATCTCAGTGCAGAAAATAAAGAGCAGCTCACTTCACTCATAAATAACCTGGAAGCTACAAGTGCGGAATTAGAAACTTTAAGCCGAGGCTTAAATGAAACCAACCTCACTTTAAGTGAAGTACTAACAAAAATTAACGACGGGGAGGGAACCCTTGGAAAAATGGTAAATGACTCGTCTTTATATAATAATATCGACAGCCTTTCAGTTAATCTTAACAAGCTGATTAAGAATATTAACAATGATCCCGGCAAGTACTTAAAGCACATGCGCCTGATTGAGGTATTTTAACCTGAGATTGGTTTTAATTTCTTTCAATTCCTTGGGTATTCGCTTATATTTCCAAGCTTACTGTCAAAGGTTCAAAACAGACACCGGCAGTATCCAAATCGCAATTTATAAATGTTTTTTTAGAGGTAACCTTTTATGGGTGTAATGGAAAAAATGAGAAATAGCACCGGATTTATCCTATGGGTGCTGATAGGTTCTTTTGGCCTTTTGTGGGTTTTGGCAGATGTTAACTTTTTTGACGCAATGCAAGCCGGGCCAAACGCTTTAGGCAGTGTAAATGGTGAAAAGATTTCGAATGAAGAATATCAAAGCCGTGTCCAATACTATACGAATGCGTACAGCCAGCAAACCGGCAACTCCATGACTGCCGAAATGAGGGCTAATTATGAGAATCAGGCTTGGGAAGAATTGGTTAATTCCAGATTACTGAACCAAAAAATGGATGAGTTAGGAATTACTGTTTCAGATCAAGAAGTGCTGGATATGGTTTTCGGTGACAATCCCGCCCCCATTATCCGACAAAATTTTACTCGTGAAGACGGAACTATTGATCGTGAAGCCATCCAACAGGTTCTTTCTTCCAGTGAGTTTTCTCAACAAGCTGTAGCCCTTGAGCTTCAATTGCGTGAGCAACGCCGCCAGCAAAAATTAAATAATTATATTTCTGCAGGCCTTCAAGTAACTGAATCAGAGGTTGAGCAAGAGTTTATCAAAAACAACAGCACAGCTAACGTAAATTACATTCGCTTTCCATACAGTGAAGTTACTGAGCAGGAACTTGAGATTTCTGATCGCGAACTGCGTAATTATTACAATGACAACAAAGAACGTTACACCAGGGAAGAAAGCTATCGCTTCAGATATGTAACTTTCAGCAAATTACCCACTGCGGCGGATACTGCTCAGATTATTGAGGATGTTAGGGAACTCAAAACAGCTTTTGAAAATGCTGAAAATGACTCGCTATTTTTGGTAAGGCAAGCCTCAACAACCAATTATCGCTCTTCATTTGTAAATAGTGCTGACATTCGAGAAGAATACCAGGCAGCAGTCGATTTAAACGTTGGTGAAGTTTCAGATGTGATACTTACATCAAATCAGGCAGCCATTTTGAAAAAAGAGGCTCAGCGTGGAAACGAGATAAAATTTCAGATTATGAGCTATAATATCCAAGCTCTTCCTTCTACCATTGATGAAGCAAATGACAATGCCGCTGACTTTGAGTTTTTCGCTTCAGAAGAAACCGGTTTTGCCGAAGAAGCTGAAGCACGGGATTTGGAAGTGAAAGAAGCCTTTGCTACCAAAGGGAATAACTTTATCTCAGGTCTTGGAAGCAGTCAACAAATTATGAACTTCCTGGAATCAGCCGACGAAGGTGATATTTCAGATATACTTGAATTAAATTCTGATTTTGTAGTTCTAGAAGTTTTGGAAGTGACTCCGGAAGGCTATCGGCCACTTGATGAAGTGCGGTCTCAAGTTGAAAACATGGTAAAAATTGAACGCCGCAAGGAATTAATTAAAGAACAGGTTCAAGAACTGCTTCAGCAAAACCAAACTCTGGAAGCTCTAGCTGAAGCAGCTGACAAAGAAATTCAAAATGAAAGCAATTTGAGAGCCAGTGCCACTGTGCTTTCCGGAGCCGGACGTGAACCGATGATTATTGGAGCAATCTTTGCCCTTAACGAAGGCGAAACTTCCGATGTTTTAACCGGTAACAGTGCTGCTTTTGTAGTCGAAGTTTTAGATAAAATGGAAGCTGATATTGCCAATCTTGATCAACAAACACGCAGAGATATCAGACAGCGCTTAGAGCAACGTAAGTCTCAAGAGTTTTCTTCTGTTTGGTTAGAACAACTTCGGAAAAATGCTAAAATTGTAGACAACCGATCTCGTTTACTTCGATAAAATAAACACATCGTTTTAGATACTGAGGGTGAGGGGTTTCTTCTCACCCTTTTTTGTTATATCTGATATACAAGTAATAACAAAAAGTGTAGATTTAGTCTATGGCTTCTTCAAATACACCCTCTGACAGCTATTGGATGCAACAGGCACTCACGCTTGCCAAGAAAGGAAAGGGATACGTATCCCCAAATCCTATGGTAGGGTGTGTTATTGTCTCTAAGGAAGGTGAAAAAATTGGAGAAGGATATCATAAAAGCTTTGGAAAAGCTCATGCTGAAGTCAATGCTGTAGAGTCTGTTCAGAATAGAAAAGAACTCAAGGATGCCTCAGTATATGTTACGCTTGAACCGTGCTCTCATTACGGAAAAACACCGCCTTGTGCAGAAATGTTGGGTAAGCTTCCAATAAAAAAAGTAATCGTTGCAATGCCTGACCCAAATCCGGCGGTAAATGGAAAAGGCATCCTTCATCTTCGAAACAAAGGTATTGAGGTGGAAGTCGGGGTTTTGAAACATGAAGCAGAGGAACTCAACGAGTTTTTTATTCATCACCAGACTTTTGGCCGTCCCTTCATCACTCTTAAAATGGCACAAACTGCTGATGGTTTTCTCGCTGCTGCTGATGGTGAATCGCAATGGATAACCGGAAAACAATCTCGAAAATTGGTCCACAAATGGCGCACTGAATATGATGCCGTATTGGTAGGCAGAACTACCGTTATGGTTGATAATCCGAGCCTCACTGTCCGGCATGTTTCCGGCCGGCAACCGCAGCGTATCGTAATTGACGGCCCTTATGAATTACCTAAAGAGTTGAACCTTTTTTCCGACAAATTCGAAGAGAAAACCACCATTATTACATGGAATAAAGAGGCCTCAGCCACTGATGCAGACCCTATGTTAAAGGTGATGCAGCAAAATTATTTTCGCGGAGAAGTACTCCAGGTTTCTAAGGTTGACGGCCATGCTGACCTTAGACAGGCGTTAAAACTATTAGGTGAAAAAGGAATTTCATCCATTTTAGTAGAAGGCGGCCAGCAATTATCCTCCGCTTTAATACGTCAGGGTTTGGTAGATAAACTTGAATTATTTATTGCTCCAAAATTGTTGGGTGCAGGAACACGGTCGTTGATAAATATTGGTATCGATAAAATGAAAGAAATTGCCGAACTTAAAGAGGTTAAATGGACCCAAGTTGGAAATGATATGTTATTAACCGGATATTTCTAAAAATATGTTTACAGGAATTGTACAAGAAGTTGGGAAAGTTGTTGATATCAAATCTTTAAATGCTGGCGGACAGGAGATGAAAATTGCCTGTTCCTTTGCAGACAGCTGCCATGAAGACGAAAGCATTTCCATTAACGGAGCTTGCCATACCGTAACTGCTTTTGATAAAAAAACTTTTACTGTACAAAGCGTTGAAGAAACCTTGCGAAAAACATCCCTTGGAGCGCTCGAACAAGGCAGCCCTGTTAATCTGGAACGCTCACTTTCTTTGCAGGGCGGTATTGAAGGTCATCTTGTTCAGGGACATGTGGATATAGCCGGCATAGTAACAGAAATAGAAAAAGAAAAGACAGGCTGGTTACTAACTATTGAATATCCTGAAGAATTTAAAAATATGATTGTGGGGCGCGGCAGTGTAACCATAGAAGGAATTAGTATGACCGTTGCCCGTGATACAGGGAACTCTTTTGTTGTGGCCATTATTCCTTACACATGGAATCATACTAACTTAAAAGACAAAAGTGTGGGCGATGCCGTAAACCTTGAATTCGATATTATCGGAAAATATGTAGTAAAGTATCTGGCCGGTATTGGGCGGGATTCACTTTAGTTAATTTATACCACCAAAGCCTCTTCTGCCCGATCCACCCCTTCGCCCTGCCCCAGATGGGCTTGAGCTTCTCTCCAGATTTTTGAGGACAGGAAGTTTCTGGAATAAGCTCTGAATTTGAGAGCTATTCACGCTCAGGCGAAAGAAATAATACTGAAACTCTCCAAAAGGATTAATCTGGAATGAAAGATCCCAACACTCCAGATTCCGGGTAAGTGAAAATTGGGATGGCGTAAACTCACTTTCTATAAAATCATACCCTACATCTGTGTTAAAACGCCATTTTGGAGTTAAATTGAAAGATATGCTTGAAGCACGTAAAGTTGCTCTCTTTTCTGGCTTTTCCCCAAAGCGATAACGCCAACTATAACTGAAATTCAATGATACACTCCAGGGAGAATTTACCGGTGGAATCGGCTCATATCCAAACCGGGAATCAACAGGATGAAATGTAGATTGGTTATAGGGATCATACCTTCGGCGATACTCAGGGGTGTATACCTTAATTCCATTCCCTCCCCTGAACGAGGTACTTGCATTGACCGAGAATGATCTCATTTGAGCCAGCTTTTTCCCATCTTCAATAAAAAACCTGTCATATTCTCTTCCCGTAGAGTCAAATTGATAGAATGAAAAGTCAGCAGAAGCTCTCAGATTTAATCCCGGAATCGCACTGGAACTTATGCTTGTATTTAATGAACTGAGCTTCAAGCTATCGGCCGCAAAATTATATGATGAACTCAAAGAAAGGTTGTCAATAAATCGAATATTATTTTCTGACACTTCGCCGGTGCTGTCTCGCTTTACCATCTTTGTTTCAAATACATTTCTGACAGAGAAATTAAGTGACCGTTGTTCTCCTCTTCCCGGACCTCTGAAAATCTCATTCTCAAAAATTGAGTATTGTCGTGTGTTTTCCAAACTATCCGTTTGTACCGTTCTGTAATATCCCCACTTTTCCTTGCTGAAATCCGGCCGGTAACTAAAACCAATAGAAGGGCGCACCGTATGCCGAACTCCTTCAAAGTTTCCTATTTTCATGTTTGAAATTCCATAAAACGTAGTTCCAAAATTCATGCTGGTGCTAAAGTCCCGGGCTGCTTTAAACCCATAAACTTTTTCCGTTTCAACCCGGTTTGAATCAGCATTCCATGACTTTCTGGTTGACGACGGATACCAGTATTCATTCATATTTAAGCCTGCGGAAATATTCAAAAACTGGCTTGGGATTACTTGGCCTATCTGCAGCCCGGCTGATTGTTGAAATCCGGCCTGGATATAATTGTCGTTCCCGGTTGCTTCTTCATATAAATCGGGATCCATCAGAGCATCAAAGAAAGAAATTTCGGAGCTGTCCGCATCAATCGGATCAAAGTTAAAGCGAGACCGGAGTGAATTATCGTAACTTAAGCTAATGGTTTCATACCAGCTTTGACCTCCGGTTGTGGAATTACCCTGAAATGGAGAAAATGTTTTTAACCTGAAATTAGCCGTGGGGCCACTAAGACTGGTAGAGTAGTTTGTAAAGTTTTGAGCCAACTGAGCATTGGTACTGAAAGTAAACAGATTTTCAGGGTGTTTATAATTGTAAGATAGCTTTGAATTGGAGTTAGTTTCTGCCCTATCGTTAATATCGTATGAGTTTCTTTTATTATAGTCCGCAGTTCTCAAGTTTACATTTGCAGATAATGAAGAAAAAGGAGAGATCGTCTGATTGTGTTGAATTGATAGTGACTTCTGTATCGTTTCCGTAAAGCCGGGGTCTGTAGGTTCCAACCCCCTATCTTTCGAATATCCTAACCGAACTGAACCATTATACTGGTTTGTGTTACTGTATTGCACTGATCCATTTACATAAACGGTACCTGAAGTATAAATATCTCCATCAACCTGACCGGTGAGATAATCGTTAAAGTATTGGAACCAACCTACATTTTGCAAGCCAAGCCCCCGGTTATTTTGATTTTGGAATGCATAAGTAGGGGTTAAAAGTCCCGAACGTTTTTGATCAATATCTGTGGGGACATATCCAAAAGGAAAAATAATCGGATATGGAATATCCAGGATATAAAGCTGAGCATTGCTAAAAAATAACTCATCCTGATCTACCACCTTCATTTTTTTTGCCTTTAGATAGTAATACATGTATTCCGGAGGACAAGTAGAATAAATACCATCTTCTATAAAAACTTCACTTTCATTAATGTTTTTAATTTTTGAGCCTATCAGGTGTCCCTCTGCGACTTTAACCTGGGCAGCCTCGAATTTTCCTTTTTCGGTTTTATAATTGAAAAGTATCCGGTTACTTTTAATTTCATCCGATTCCCGAACCAGAACAGGACGGGAAAGAGTATCTTCAGGAGTTAATGTTTTAGCCTCTACTGTTGTTTTTTCAATGTCCATATTAATTTCACCGGCCCGCAATTCACCTGAACTGTGCTTAACCTGTGCAGAGCCGAATAAAAAGGCTTTTTTTCCGCCTTCAAAGTCAATAATCAAGGAATCAGACGATTGAAACCGGACGGCATTTTCCGGTACAGATGAACCCGGTCTTGCACCTGAGTTCTGGGGAGGTGTATCCGTAGTATCAGCAGCTGTTACATTGGTATTTACCCTATCCTGATTCTGACGAACCAAAGTGGTATCCGTTTTTTGGGCTAAAACAGGGATACTCATCAAAAAAAACAGGCAAATAGCTGAGGTGTATTTGCCTATATGTTTCTTTTTGACGAAAAGCATGAGAATTATTAATTAAGAAAAAGAATCAAAAGCCAAGCCGGCAGCACCTAACAGAGCACTGTCATTTCCAAGGTCTTCATAAACGAGCTCAAAGCCTTTTTTGAACGGCTCCATCATGTGTTTTCGTACAATTTCTTTTGCCGGTTCAAAAAGAAAGTCCCCGGCTTTAGAAACTCCGCCGCTTACCACAAACTTACGAATGTCCATCATATGCACATAATTTATAATTGCATAACCCAACCTTTGACCACTTTTCGCCAAAATCTCTATAGCCAGTTCATTTCCTTGTTTTGCCGCATTGGTTAGATCAACCGGTTCCAGCTTATCAAAATTGTTTGCAAATTTTTTATAGAGAGGATTCGACGGATTTTGAGAAATCAAATCGGTAGCAAATCTGCTCAAAAATCTTTGTCCTAAATACGCTTCTACTGTTCCACGGGTAACACTGTTCGAAAGGGGACCGTGATAATCTATAATCACATGACCAAGTTCTCCGGCCATTCCTTCAGTGCCTTTGAACAGACTTCGTTCATAAATGATCCCTCCTCCCACACCGGTTCCCAAAGTAATCATAATAAAGCTGTCAAATCTTTGACCTATCCCAAAATGCATAGAACCCAAAGCAGCTATATTGGCATCATTTTCAATTTTACAGGGGATGTTTGTTCTACTTGTAATCTCTTCAGCGGCATTCACCGACTCCCAACCCGGCAAATTCGGAGGATTGTTAACCGTTGTTTGATCTTTAGACACCATTCCGGGCAATCCCATCCCTATGCCAATGATTTCATGGTCTTTTTTTAGGTCTTTTGCCGTTTCAGCAATACGATCCAACAAGTGATCCCGTCCCAGATTTGCTTGTGTGGGCGTGGTAACTTGTTCAATTATACCTTTTTCTTTATCCACTACGGCGGCTTTAATATTCGTGCCGCCTAGATCTACACCAATAGCTTTCATTCTGTCTGGCTTAGAAGCTTATTTTTTCTTTCCGAAGAAGATAATGGGCATCTCTGCACGAACCAAACAGAAGTCCTAATTCTCACGCTTAACTTTATAGACAGTTTCACCGGGTTTTCTCATACCATATTCTTCGCGGGCAATCTTTTCGAGGAGGGCAGCATCGTTATTCAAATGCTCAATTTTTGTTTTTAGCTCTTCCGATTGGGTATTTAGTGTTTCAGTACGTTCCCTGAGCTCTTTTTTTTGAGAGTTTAAATCCCAGCGCGTTTTTAGGCTATATGAGTCAATAAAAGCAAACCAGACAATTACAAAAGCGGTGAGTAACATCACCAAGACAGATTTCTTCCACCGAAGAGGGTTTAAAAATTGTAGGTTCATAAATAGGCCTGTAGATTTCTGTTATCAATATAAAATACATTATTTTGATTATTAAGTACAATGAGGTGTTTTTCTGTTTATTCTCAAAACGAAAAACGGATTGGGGTTTCCTTTAATGTGTCGACTGATTACTCTAATACTTACTACACATTATGAAGGAACGGCTCGAAAACAGAAAAAAGAATTTTGGAAAAGACCGGTAAAAATTACATCCTATCGTTGCTATAGATCAGCTACTGTAATAAAAAACCCCATCCGAGGTCAATCGTATGGGGCTGGTCAAGAGAGAGTCATTATGAAAATCTTAAAAAAATAGTGTGAATCGGGAGGGGCTCGAACCCTCGACCCACGGCTTAAAAGGCCGTTGCTCTACCAACTGAGCTACCGATTCTCAATTCAGATTCCAAAGATAAGGCATTTATCAATTAGAGTACAACGAAAAAACTTACTTTTTTAGTCATTATTTCTCATTGCCTTTCAGAATCTGAACCAAATCAGTTTCAATCAGCTGGTGTGGTTTTTCTTCAATTCGTCCTAATTCAACATCGCCTTTTAAAACCACAACGGTCGGAATATATTTGATCTCAAACTTTTTTAAAAATGATTCTGGAATTTTTTTTTGAATATCCACACCAATGTACTCAGGCTGTATAAAAGACGTGTTTGCCAACTTTAATGATTTCATTAGTCCGGGAATATATTTTTTTGATTCCCTGCACCAATTTCCGAAAAACACATACAAAGTTACAGAATCCTGTTGAGTACTTAAATATTCGACGGCCTTTTCGTCCGGTTTGTACCTGTTTATATATATTTCAAAGATTCGGTCTTGCTCCACAATTTCTTCTGCTGTAACCGGCCCTGTCAAATCTGAAGTCTGTCCATAAGCAAAATCCATATTCAACATTCCAAATAAAACAATAGTAATAAATAACGCTTGTCTTGCAGAGTTCATAAGGATTTCTGTTTTTTGGATAGTATCTTCACTCAAATTAACATCTTTCATACAGAATTATGTCGAGTATTTTCACCAAAATTGTTAAAGGCGAAATTCCAAGTTATAAGATTGCTGAAGATAAAAAGCATTTTGCTTTTTTAGATATCAATCCGGCAGCTAAAGGACATACCCTCTGCATACCAAAAAAAGAGGTGGATTATCTTTTTGACCTGGAACCTGATGAACTTGCTGCTTTAACACAATTTTCACAAAAAGTAGCTATGGGCATAGACAAGGCGTTGAAACCTATTCGCACAGGAGTAATAGTTGAGGGGTTGGAAGTACCCCATGCACATATTCACCTTATCCCCATTTATAAAGAATCACAAGCATTCAGTCTTGGGAAGAAAGTTGAATTAACTAAAGACGAAATGAAAAAACTGGCAGATCAAATAAGCCAAAACATCACATTATGAAAATCCTGATTATTAATGGACCGAATCTGAATTTATTGGGAAAGCGCAATCCCGGGTTGTATGGCTCCGGAAGTCTTCAAGAACTTCAAGATTTCCTAAAAGCTGAATTCCCCAATCATTCTCTCGAATTCTTTCAAAGCAATATTGAAGGGGAACTCATCGATAAAGTACAGCAAGCCATGGAAGATAATACGAATGGATTAATTATAAATCCCGGCGGATATTCTCATACCTCAGTGGCACTTCGGGATGCATTAGAACCTTTAGAGGTACCCAAAGTTGAAGTTCATATTTCCAATATCCATGCCCGGGAAGAATTTAGAGAAAAATCTATCACCGGAAGTGTTATGAGCGGTATTATAACAGGGTTTGGTAAATACAGTTATGTATTGGGAATTCAGGCATTGGAAAAACTTGAAAAACAGCAGTGATTACTTCCACTTAATTCAGATATAACCAAATTACCGCATTGACTAAACTCAAAGAACTTTTTTCTGACACCTTGGTTTACGGCATCAGCAGCGTGCTGGCAAGGTTTATCGGGTATCTTTTGGTTCCACTGCATACCGGGGTTTTTGATCAAGATCAGTATGGGGTAATCAGCTTGATTTTTGCGGCTATAGCCCTATTCAATGTACTTTTTACGATGGGGATGGAATCGGCCTACATCCGCTACGGCAAAGACCGTGATGAAGCCAAAAGTATTTTTAAAACCTTACAGCTATTTCTGTTAGGCACTTCCGGCATCTTTGTATTGGTAATCTGGATGGCACAGCCGCTTATTTCTCCAATGATCGGGCTTGAACCCGGCGACCCGATATTATGGATGATGTTGGGCATTCTCTTTTTTGATACCATTGCCGTGGTTCCGTTTGCAGAGTTACGGCTGGTACGTAAATCCCTCTCGTTTGCTATCATCAAAACCGGGAATGTATTAGTAAATATAGGTCTTAATTTTTATCTCATCCTTGGGCTTAACTATGGCATTGAAGCTGTGTTCATAAGCAATCTGGCGGCTTCACTTTTAACAGCCCTGGCGACCTGGCTGATAACCCTTCCCATGTTTGCAGGGACCTGGAACAAAGAACTGCTCAAGAAAACCTTATTTTTTGGTTTGCCCTTTGTACCCGCGGGTTTTGGACATGTGATTAATGAACTGATGGACCGTTTTTTCCTGAAATCCATGGATCCTGAAACTGTAGAAGTACTTTATGGGCCGGACTATTCTCCAGACGATATTGTCGGAATATACAGCGCCTGTTATAAATTGGCCGTTTTCATGCTGTTGTTGGTACAAATGTTTCGAATGGCATGGCAGCCCTTTTTTATGCGGCAGTCAGAAGAAGAATCGGCGCCAAGAACATTTTCTCAAACTTTTTCACTATTCAATTTTGCTGCAGCAGTTATTTTTCTTTCTGTAGCCCTTTTTGCTGAACAAATTGTATCTATAAAAGTACCCTTCCTCGATTTTTATTTAGTAGATGAAAAATTCTGGGGTGGACTAGTTATTGTTCCCGTTTTGCTGTTGGCATACTGGTTCCAGGGTTGGTATATAAATTTTTCAGCCGGAATTTTTATCAGTGAAACCACAAAACGCTTACCCCAGATCACCCTAATTGGTGCCGGTATTACCATTATAGCAAACCTGATTATGATTCCATTTTTCGGCATGATGGGATCTGCCCTAGCCACTCTAATGAGCTATTCTGTAATGGCCCTGCTGATTTATTATTACTCAACCACTGCTTTTTCAGTGCCTTATAAATTGGTTTCCGGTTTTGGAGTTATGTTGCTTGCTGCCGGCTTTTATTATCTTAAACCTACGGTCATTAACTTTGGATTAAGTGACCTTGCCGCTTCTGTTTTATTGTTAATAGCCGGATTACTGTCCATCAGTTTAATCACATACAAAACTTTAGTTCTTTCCCGGGAATCCTAATTACTTTTAAGATTATTGATTAATTAATTAGGTTGATTCTGTGCTATTTTTTTGAGTTAATTGATTGGTGGACTTAGAGTTAATATATACGTAGGCAACTCTCTTCCATTCGATATTATTTATTAAAATTACCAATACCCGGATATTATTATGAATACAAAAGAGCGCGTGGGAATTTATGTGGATGCCGTTAACGTCACTATGAATGGAGGTTTCGGGCTTCGATACGATATTTTAAGAATGTTTGCATGCCGAGGTGGCGGTGTGGCCTCCCGTTTAAATGTATATCTATGCTATGATGCCGATCGCCTTAAGGAAGATCATGACTATCGTAAAAAAACCCATCGATTTTGTGAAGTACTTCGGGATTTTGAATACAAAGTGACCGAGAAACCGGTTCAAACATATACAAACCACGAAACCGGGGAAAAAATATCAAAGTCTACCATTGACATGGATATGGCGGTAGATATGCTGGTGCAAGCCGACTATCTTGATAAAATTGTGCTGCTCAGCAGCAGTGGAAGCTACGTGAGTGTAGTAAATGCTTTACAAAATAAGGGTTGCCGTGTAGAACTGGTTGGTTTTGATAATATCTCTTCCTCCCTAAAAAGAACTGTTGATTCATCAGTATCCGGATATTTAATTCCGGGGTTGTTACCCATTGAATCTCCTTACGAATGGGGGGAAAATGGTTCACGTGTTCGGGGTGTTTGCTATGATTTTACTCAAGATGAAGGTTATGGCTTTCTTCGGTTTCTCACCCGCAAAGAAGATTGTCTGTGGATAACTGACTCCCGAGAGGAAAGCTCACCCTACAAAACCGTATTTGCCCACATCTCACAATTTGAAGGTGATTTTGATACCAGCTATCTCCCCAGTCGTGATCTCATTTTTGAATTTGATATCACCGAAAATGACAAAGGATTAATTGCGGAGAATATTGTTTTAGTAAGTGCACCTTAAAGCATTCCCATTATTTCCTTAACATTTGGGAATGATCTTACAGCTTTCCTACCTTTATTTCATATGGATCATCAACACTTTCACATAAAAAACATGGTATGCAGCCATTGCGGCGAAGTGCTCCGGGAAAAACTGGATCAGGCCGGGTTTCCCGTAAAGAAAGTAGAGCTCGGGGAAGTCACCTTGCAAAACCCTATTGATAAAGACCAACAAGAGGATTTTACCGAATTGGTTCGCAAGCATGGATTTGATGTTATTAATGACCAAAACAGCCGACTCGTTGAGCAAATAAAACAACTTATCATTCAATTGGTTCGTACAGGACGCAAACTTGAAAGCCCGCTTTCCGATTATCTCGCCAAAAAGCTTCATAAAGATTATCAACAACTGAGCCGTTTATTTTCAGGGGTAGAGGGAAAATCCATAGAACGCTACTACATCCTTCAAAAAATTGAGCGCGCTAAAGAATTGATAGTGTATGGCGAGCAAAGCCTAAGTGAAATTGCCTACAACCTTGGCTACAGCAGTCAGCAACACTTTTCCAGGCAATTCAAAAAAGAAACCGGCTTATCCCCCTCACATTTCAGTGAGATCAAAGAAAACCGACGTATTTCCATTGATGAGGTCTAACACAATCCTGCACAAGAAAGACAGAAAAGTGTAAGACTCCTTTTTCCCTTCTTAATACTTTAGGACCCGATATTAAAAAACCACTCCTTCTTACATGGAATTCATAAAAAAGTACTATGAGGTTGTTTGGTCGGCCGTTTTTTTAATTGCGGCTTTGGCCGTTCAGCATTGGATTGACTTTTCCGGAAATGAGTATGTATTCTTACCCTTCTACCTCATTTCCTACCTGTTTGTGGGAGCGCCGGTTTGGATTAAGGCTTTCAAATCCATCCAAAAAGGAACCATCTTCAGTGAATTCCTGCTAATGGGAATTGCAACGGTTGGGGCGTTTATTCTTGGGGAATATGCCGAAGGAGTCGCTGTAATGCTCTTCTATATGATAGGAGAATATGCCCAGGGAAATGCTGTACGAAAGGCACGCCATTCTATTGAATCTCTCATTAACCAGCAACCGGATATTGCTGCTGTGGAGCGAAACGGGGGGACAGAAGAAGTTCATCCTTCAGAAGTAGAAAGCGGAGAGATCATTCAAGTAAAACCCGGTGCCAAGGTTCCGCTCGATGGTGAACTGCTCACCAATCGGGCTTCATTCAATACCGCCGCTTTAACGGGAGAATCCAAGCCGATGTCCCGAAATGCCGGAGAGGAAGTTTGGGCCGGATCTGTCAACGAACTCGTTCCGGTACGCATAAAAGTCACCAAGGGTTATGAAGATTCGCGCCTTTCCGATATCCTAAATATGGTACAGGAAGCTTCACAACGCAAAGCCCCCACTCAACGCTTTATGACCCGTTTTGCCAAAATTTATACCCCGATTGTGGTATGGCTGGCCGTAACTCTCACATTCCTGCCCTGGCTGTTTGTTGAATCATATGTATTTGAAGATTGGTTTTACCGCGCATTGATCTTTCTTGTAGTTTCCTGTCCGTGTGGGTTAGTGATTTCTATTCCACTGGGATACTTCGGGGGAATAGGGGCCGCTTCCCAGAATGGCATTCTCCTGAAGGGTTCCGATTATCTTGACCAGCTTCGGAAAATGAAAACCCTGTTTTTGGATAAAACCGGAACCATGACCGAAGGGGTTTTTGAAGTACAGGAGATCCATTCCGTAAATGGGCATGAAACTTCCCAAATATTGCAATTAGCTGCTTCACTGGAACAACACTCATCTCACCCTGTAGCAAAAGCCATTATCCAGTTTACCAACGGTCAGGAAATCCCGGAAGCCGACGATATACAGGAAATACCCGGCCGTGGCCTTAAAGGAACTATCGGGGAAGAGGAAATTCTGGTAGGCAATCGAAAATTACTGGAGGAGCATGAAGTTTCTGTTTCTGAAATTGATAATGGCAAACCATCTGCCTTCGTATATATAGCTGCTGATGGAATACATATCGGAACCATTTTGATTTCCGACAAAATAAAAACAGATGCCATACAAGCCCTTAAAGAACTTCGGAATTTAGGTGTTAGTGAATTGATCATGCTATCCGGTGATAATCAGCAGACCACGGATTCTATAGCCAAAGAGCTTGGTATCGATCAGGCCTTTGGCGGATTGCTTCCTGACGGGAAATATGAGAAAGTAAAAGAATCCTTACGTTCGAATCACGTTGTTGGGTTTGTGGGAGACGGGTTGAATGATGCGCCGGTAATCACTCTGGCCGATGTGGGTATTGCCATGGGCGGCATGGGCTCGGATGCTGCTATCGAAACAGCGGATGTGGTCATCCAGACTGACCAGCCGTCAAAAATTCCGCAGGCTATCCGTATTGCAAAATTTACACACAAAGTGGTTTGGCAGAATATTGGCTTTGCCTTGGGAATTAAGATCTTGGTGATGGCTCTTGCCGCCGTTGGCATTGCAACCATGTGGGAAGCTATTTTTGCGGACGTGGGCGTTGCTTTAATAGCAATTGCGAATGCCATTCGTGTTCAGAGAAACTTCTCAGATGAAAAATTATCGCTTTTGGCTTTCTTCGGAATCGATAAAACATACTCCGAATCAAATAAAGCCTCCGAAAACTGTTGTGAAGTTTGCTGATAAATGCAGCCATCAAATCCATCGACGGACTTCCTTTTTATACTCCAAAAATTTATCCCCGAACTTCTGCTTCATGGCCTCTTCTTCTGGTTTGATCTGAAATTCATTCATGTACCAAACAAAAAGTGGAAGAATTATCAGGATAAATGCATTTCCCCAATAAAACACCGGGCTCAACAAAACAATCAGCAGCCCCAAATACATTGGGTTTCGGGAGAATTTATAGACTCCTGACTGAACAAATTTTTTGGTGTTCTCAGGTTTATGTGGATTTACCGTAGTGGATTCTCGGGCAAACTCTATCACTCCAAGTACACCGATCAACCCACCTAAGGTCATCAACCCAATAGCGATGAATTTTCCTGCTTCAAATAGAACGCTTTGGTTAGGGATAAAATGATGGATTGTCCACATCAAGCCAATGCAAATCAGGAAAATAATGACGGGTGGTATTTTCAGTTTTAGCATGAGTTTATTATTGAGCTTTCAGACTATAGTCTTCATTTCTATAAAACCCCAACTTTCGATAATATCATATACACTCCGCTGATCACCATAACGCCGAGGACATATTTTCGGAAGGTTTCATCAGTCATGAAGCTAAGCAATTTCTTGCCGATTAGGTTGCCGGCTGTGGCCCCCAAGCCGAGAATGATTCCAAAGACCCAAAGGTCTCCATACAAAGCCCCGATAAAAGTATAAGTTCCGATCTGCACGGCTCCCATAAAAAAGGAATTGGCAGTTTTAGTGGCAATCATTTCTTCTTTCAGGATACCGGCATTCAGGTAAAAAGGATTGAGAACGGGGCCGAGTCCGCCAACTATGGTTGAGATCGTTGCCACTCCGACACCAAGCGGAAGCCAATACCATTTCTTCATCTCAAATGTTCGTTCTTTCTTCCCAAAACGATATTGAAAAACCGTACTGACCAAAAATACCCCTATAATGACCTGAAACCAATCAGCCTCAACCCGGGTAAACAACCATCCGGCCAGCAGTACGCCGGTTACGGCAGCTGGGGCGTACCATTGCACCACATCCCAACGAATATCTTTCCAAAAGATGATCAATCTTGATGGCCGCCCAATCATATCTCCCAGATTTATGATAGGAGCCACCGCTTTTGAGCCTACCATAAAATTCATAACCGGGATCATGATTAATGAACCTCCACCCCCAGCAATTACTGAAATAATATATGCTCCCATACCCGCAAAGAAGACACCAGCATACATCCACCAGGGTTCTGTAAACAGGGATTCGATCATTGAATGAATCTATTTTTGAAAATGATCTTGGGCCAGTAAAGAGCGCGTTGCAATGCTTCCTTACTAACTTTTCCAAAGTTAGTATGAGTAGAATTATATTTACGCATCCTTTTTAACTTTGGAAAAGTTGTTGTGGTATCTTCATTTATAAAAATCTGCGACAATCCGTCCAATCCCCGTTCCATTATGAAATCTTATCAAGGGATTTGCGCTCGGGATTTTGCAGCTTTTGATATTCACTCATACTCATCCCCGTTATTTCCTTAAACTGCCGGGAAAGATGTTGCAGATTTTTATATCCAAGTTTATAAGCAATTTCGCTAAAGCTGAGATTCCCATATTCTACTAATTCTTTAGCTTTTTCAATTTTAAGCCGGATGAAATATTTTTCGATGGTGATTTCTTCCTTTCTCGAAAACACCCGGGATATGGACGTGTAGCTTTTTGTCAATTTTTTTGCCAGATAATCCGAAAGCGAGACCTCCTCCGTTTCCAGGCTGCCCGAATCTACCCACTCAATCAACGTAGTTTTCACCCGTTCGACCAAAACTGACTCATCATCTTTAATCAACCCAAAATTGAACCGTTCCAGTTCTTTTTCGATTTCATGCATGGTCGGCTTTTCCCCTTTTCGGGTGACTTCCGCTTTCCCCAATTGCACGTGATTGACTTCCAGCCCAAGCGCCGTAAGCGCAGTTTCAATAACCATCTCACAGCGGTCACAAACCATGTTTTTAATATGCAGTGTCATTTTTTCCATAGCCTTAATGTAAACAGAAGTAGAAGAAACTGCATTCAACGAAAATCAGCCTTACAGGATTTAAAGAAAGACTTATCTAATTTTGAATATTCATTTTGTAAAAACTTTATTCGGTTTTTTTAGTGCTAGAAATAATCAGTACGTTCAAAACGGCAAATCTTTTCTTTAAACCGCCTAAACCTTGAATTTCAACTTCTTACCAATGAAACAGCTTTCTCTCTTAGCACTAATTTTTTGTTTGGGAATATATTCGCCCACAAATGCACAGGAAACAATATCGAATTATCCTGTTGATGAAACACTCTATGAAACTTTAACATATCGAAATATTGGCCCTTTTCGTGGAGGCCGATCAACTACGGTTACTGGTATTCCGGGAGACATCTATACCTATTACATGGGTACAACCGGAGGTGGTGTTTGGAAAACAACTGACGGTGGTACAACATGGCATGTTATCTCTGATGGTTATTTTAATACCACAGGAATAGGTGACGTTACAGTAGCCCCTTCAGATAATAACATCATATACGTTGGAACAGGTGAAGGTCCCGTTCGCGGGGTTAAAACATCTCATGGTGATGGTGTATATAAATCAACCGATGCTGGTGAGACATGGACACATATTGGGCTGGAAGCTACTCGCCATATTAGTAGAGTTTTTATCCACCCAAAAAATCCCGATGTAGTATACGTAGCTGCACAAGGTAACCCCTGGGGACCAAATGAAGAACGAGGTATTTACTTAACCAAAGATGGTGGTGAAAACTGGGAGAAGATTCTATATGTGAATGAAAACTCAGGTATTGCTGATTTAAGTGTAGATCCATCCAATCCTGACATTATGATGGCTACTTCCTGGGATTTTAATCGAAAGCCATGGTATGTTCAAAGCGGCGGGCCGGGAAGTAAAGTTTGGAAAACAACTGATGCCGGTAAAACCTGGAAAGAAATAACCAAAGGGCTCCCGGAACTGAAAGGGAAAATGGGGATTTCTATATCACCTGCAAACCCAAAGATAGTTTATATGGCTATTGAAGCATTGGGCAAAGAAGGAGGAGTTTATCGCTCAGATGACGGTGGTGAAAGCTTTGTGCAGACATCAAATGACCCAACAACTTATGCTCGGGCTTGGTACTACATGCATATTGTGGCAGATCCATCTGATGAAGACGAACTATGGGTTTTAAACAGCTTCGCAATGAAGTCAATCGATGGCGGTAAAACATTTTCCGGAAGTATGTTTACTCATGTTGATCATCACGATATGTGGATCAACCCGGAAAATAGTGACAATATGATCAATGCCAATGATGGTGGTGGTGCAGTCACTTACAACGGTGGAGAAACATGGTCATCAATTAGGAACCAGCCTACCGGACAGTTTTACCGTGCAATAACTGATAATCAATATCCATACCGTGTTTATTCCGGACAGCAAGATAATAGCTCTATCGTAATTGATAGCAGAACATCTGATGGTGGAATTGGTGAGATGCATTGGAATATTATCCGTGCCGGTGAATCCTCCACTGTTGGATTTGACGCTGACAACCCTCGATTTATTTATTCTACCTATTTTGCCAGCAACTTCATTGAGTGGGATAGCGAAATTGATAATGTTAGAATGGTTAGACCCTACCCAGAACGAGTTAGTGGCGAACAACCTAAGAATTTAAAATATAGAGCCAATTGGAATGGACCCGTACTCGTTTCTCCACACAACCCCTCTGTAATCTATTATGGTTCTCAGTATGTGATGAAATCATCTGATAGGGGAGTAACCTGGGATGTAATAAGTAAAGATCTCACTAGAAATAATAAAGATCATCAAGGTAAAGGCGGAGGCCCAATTTCTAACGAACAAATTACTGCCGAAAGTTATAACAACCTTTTCAACATCGAAGAATCTCCAATTAAGGAAGGTGTTATTTGGGTAGGCTCTGATGACGGTTTAGTACATGTTTCTAAAAATGCAGGCGAAACATGGACGAATGTAACCCCGAAGGGTTTACCGGAAGCTATTATTAATGTTGTTGAGCCATCTCCTCATGACCCCGCTAGCGCTTACATCGCTGTGGCTGGATATAAAATGAATGATTTTACTCCTTATATATATAAAACCAATAACTATGGATCATCATGGGAAAAGATAGTAACTGGTATTCCGGGTAATACATTTGCTCGCTCAGTAAGAGAAGACCCTGACAGAAAAGGATTACTTTATGCGGGTACAGAAACCGGAGTTTTTGTTTCTTTTAACGATGGGGAAAACTGGCAACCTCTTCAGAATAACCTTCCGGAAGTGCCCATTACCGATCTTAGGGTTAAACGAAAAGATTTAGTGGTAGCCACTCAGGGACGTGCATTATGGATTTTAGATGATCTGACTCCATTACATCAGATTTCTGATGAGGTAGCAAATGCAGATTACTATCTATATAAGCCCCGTGACTTCAACACTGGGGTTTCCATTTCATATAGCGTAGATGTAGCTCCTGGCGAGAATGCTCCCTCTGACTTACAAATTACATATGTGCTTAATAAAGAAGTTGGTAAAGATGTTCCGATGTCATTGGAAATAATAGATAGTACAGGAAAAGTTGTTCATTCCGAAGCTTCTAATGAGCCTCCAACACAATGTGATTCTATGAAAAGACCACAACTAGAAAGAAGTTCAGGCGCTCATATTTACAGTTGGAATATGCGAGTTGGCATGTTCGATTGTATTAAAGAAGTTACAACTACCAGCCGTAATTTGAGCGCATATGATGCCGCACCCGGCAAGTATAAGGTGAAATTGAGTATCGGTGATTTCAGCCAAACTCAAGATTTTGAACTTAAAATTCACCCAAATATTCTCAAAAGTATTCCAAACGCTGCCTCTTCATTCGATGAACGCGATAAACTTTCTGCTTCTTTATTTGTGGCTGCAACCGAAATGGCTAAAGGTGTTCGCGACCTTCGTCAAGTACAACGCCAAATTGATTTTGCTTTAGATGTTTCAGAAAACAAAGAAGTAAAGGATAAGGGCGCTGCTTTAAACCAAACTATTGAAGATTGGATTGCAGAAATCTTACAAAAAGAGATGCGTACAGGGCAACACAATTACCAATTTGAAGCAAGACTACTACTTAAATACAAGGATTTCTTAAACCAAATGAGTAAAAATATTCCTGTTACAGCTGGCTCAAGGGATGTTACCAGAGATTACTTAAAAGAGTGGTCTGATCTAAAAATGAAACTTAATTCTATAAAAAATCAATCGGTGAAGAATTATAGTAGTTTATTAGTAAGCAATGGTTTGCCTGAAATCTATTGGCCTGAATAAGCTTATAATTTCTTGGACTACTAATTACAATTATTAAGGATTGGATCTCTTGAGGTCCGATCCTTTTTTATTTCAACAATGAAAGTGTTCTTGTCCTAGGTAGTATTTCAGGCTTAGAACGTGAATGAAAGAAAAAACCGGCGAGAATCCTTCCTAATATGATCATTGCCGGGTCTACCGTATTATTAGTTTCTTTGGGTAGATTTATAATTGTTGGCTTCAATCAGTTTTATCTGACCACACTGCAAATTCATTCCCACTGGGTTCAGTGAAATGAAACCGACGCCCTCCTGGAAAAGAGTACGTGGTTTTAACGATCTTACCACCGGCTTCTTCCACTTTCTTTTGCGTAGCCTCCAGATCCTTACTGTAAAAAATAATGAGCGCGCTTCCCGTTTCAGTAGTTCCTTTTTTATTGGATTTGAAAAATCCGCCGTTTATTCCTTCATTCGCAAAAGAACTGTACTCAGGACCATAGTCTGTGAACCCCCACCCGAATACCTTGGTAAAGAATTCTTTGGTAGCGTCCAGGGCACTGGCCGGAAATTCTACATAGTCTATTTTTTCGTGTTCTTGCATAGACACCTTCTTTTTTTAAAAATGTAACTAACCACATCATAAAGAACAATAGACATTAAACTAATAAACTAGCTATATTGTAATGTGTTACGAGACAAGAGACATTTATACTCAAATAATTTTTATAAAATGAATAACCATGAATACTGATAAAAAAGTTAAGCCGATTCATCCGGGAAAAATATTATTAGAGGAGTATTTAGAGCCCCTGAATATAAGTCAGCGTGAATTTGCTCGCCGAATTTCGGTATCACCTAATCGTGTAAATGAGATCGTTCGAGGAAGGCGTACTGTGACGGGAGACACTGCACTACGATTTTCAATAGCCCTCGGTACCAGCGCTGAGATGTGGCTTGGCTTACAAGCTCATTACGAACTTGGTAAGGCACGCAAAGAAATGACAGATGAGGTGAGAGAGAGCATTGTAAAGTTTGAAGGTGAGTTACAGTAGAATCAAAGTTTCAATCATAGGCTCCGCAGCAAAGTAGCGGAATCAAAATGAATACATAAAGATGAAGAAATCACGAATCTTCGTAAATGATCCTGTCCTTTGCCGCGCCCAAACCAATAACAAGCTGCAGAGCTGCAATGACCAACATGCTATAAAGCGGAATGCTCCAGCTATTAGTCAGATCGTGGATTAAGCCAAATAGAACAGGCCCGAAGGCGGCTATAAAGTAGCCGACAGACTGAGCCATCCCGGAAAGCCCGGTGGTTAGCTCGGGAGAATCAGCCCTTAACACCATGAATAGCAGCGCCAGACTGAAGTTCCCGCCCAAACCAAATCCCAATATTCCGGCCCATGTAGAAACCAAAAAAGTATCCGTAATCAAGATTCCTGTAATTCCAATAACTTCCATAGCTCCGGTGACCATTACAATTCTTCGCTGATCGCTAAACCTTCCTGCTATTACAGGAATTATCAGCGAACCTAGAATACCGGTTCCCTGGGAAATAGACAGCACCAGTCCTGCCTTAGTTGGTGTCATACCTCTGTCGATCAGAATCTCCGGTAGCCAGGCAAGAATAGCATAGAAAATGAGGGATTGCAGTCCCATAAAGAACGCGATTTGCCAGGCAATGGGTGAGGAGCTCAGCTTTTTGATCGCCGAAAAAATATGAATCGGATTTTTGGGGTTTGTTCGGTTTCTGAGTTGAGGGATCCAGAATAACATCCCAAGAAAGGCCAAAATAGCCCAACTTCCCAGCGAAAATTGCCAGTTAGTGGCGTGGGCCAAGGGCACACTTACTCCGGCGCCCAACGTAGCCCCGACTCCCATTACCCCGGAATACATACTTGTCATCAATCCCGATCGCTCCGGGAAATCTCTTTTTACGATGGAGGGCATCAGCACATTCATGATAGCGATTCCGATCCCTACAAATAGAGTTCCCATATATAAAGCCGGAATATTTACAAAAGACCGGACAACTGTACCAACAGTTAAAATGAAAAGGGCAGCTCCCAAGGTGACTTCCAGCCCAAATCGTTGCGTAAAATACAGCGTAAAACCGGACAAAGCAGCAAAACAGATCAGGGGAAGGGTGGTGATCAACCCGATCATACTATAGGAAAGCCCCAAAGCATTTTGGATAAATTCGGTGAGCGGCCCCACACTCGACAACGGCGAACGCATAGACAATGCAATGAATACGATACCGAGAATCAGGATATAGCGTTTTTTAGAATCGGGACTGATGAAGGGGCCTCTTGCTTGAATATGTGATCTTATTGATGTGAAATATCGAGGCCAAATATACGGATGTTAGGATAATTTTTTTGAGGGGTCTTCTTGTCTTGGAGGTCTTGTCTGTTAGGAAAAAGAGATAGAGAAAGTGTCCGGTGGGACACGGTAATCAATTAGTCCCACTATGGGAACCAGAGGTTCCCTCAGGCAACAAGCTAAACAAGTTGTCGGCTCTTAAATTATTTTCAATCAACCTTTGTGTTTTAGTGCTTTTGTGCCCAACCTCATTTGCAGAATATGACCTAAAATTTATCAAATCCTGACTTCTTCCCCGCCCCGCTTTGAATTCACTGCCCACTTGACTAATTTCAGTTCGTGAAAATTTCTGCCACATATCGGTTTATCGCCTCGGTACTCAGTTTGAGTATCCTGATTGGGGTTTCTGTACCTATGGGACTTCATGCCATGTCGGAGGAAGTATGTGATGAGATGCAGGAAATGCATCATCCCATGCAACCAATGAGCCAACATGCGGAAGATTGCCCCATGAACGGCCAACCTGCTGAGAAACCGGAACACCAACATCACCCCAAAACGGATAAAACCCACCACAAAGCCCACGATCTTGGTTTTGCCTGTGCCTGTTCCTTAGAGGAAGCGCCGGTTAAGACCGAAGCAAAAGCTCAGCTTAAAACCAAAGTTCCGGTATTGCGCGTAGTGCAGGTCCTGGCGGAAATTCACACCGATGAATCCGAAGCCCATGCTTTTCAAATCCCGGTTTCGGATGCTTATTCACCCCCGCCTATCTATCTCCTTAACGAGACTTTTCTCAAATAGGGATTGGCATACCTAATTGAGTCAGTTGCCTTACCACTGACTATCCTCCCTGCAAAATCAACAAGTTGATTTTCCGGTCCCTCCAGCGGGACACAGGTTTCTTGCCACTTTCAAAGCATTATTTCGAATTCAAAAATCAGAATTCAGCAAGAACCTATCTCTCTTTGGAGAGAGACCGGAATGTGAACTCGTTCACATTGCAAAGAGAGGAAAACTAAGGGCAACCAAGCTTAATCCAACACTTTGGAACCAGAGATTCCCGCATGCATTCCGAACGAGACTTTCGGAACGAGCCCTAAGAGTAATAAATACCATCAACCAATTCCTAATAACCAAATCATGCTAAACAAAACCATCCGGTTTTTCCTGGAAAACAAACTTGTGGCTGTACTGCTTTTGCTAGTCCTGACAGGTTGGGGGCTGTCCGTAACCCCCTTTAACTGGAATCTGGACTTCCTGCCCCGTGACCCCGTTCCGGTAGATGCCATCCCCGATCTCGGTGAGAACCAGCAGATTGTGTATACCGAGTGGGAAGGTCAGTCACCACAGGACATTGAAGACCAGATTTCCTATCCGCTGACTACACAGTTACTGACTGTACCCGGTGTAAAAACTGTCCGGAGTTCTTCCATGACCGGCGTCTCCAACATATATGTGATTTTTGAAGAGAATGTGGAGTTTTATTGGAGCCGCTCCCGGATTTTGGAGAAGATAAACTCTCTACCCGCAGGCACTTTGCCTCAAGCCGCAAAACCTGCTTTGGGCCCGGATGCCACCGCACTGGGTCAAATATTTTGGTATACGCTTGAAGGCAGAGATAAAGACGGTAATCCAGCGGGGGGATGGGATCCGCAAGAGTTGCGCTCCCTTCAGGATTTTTATGTCAAATACGGACTTTCCGGCGCACAGGGGGTCGCTGAGGTCGCTTCCATTGGTGGCTATGTGAAAGAGTACCAGGTCGATGTTGATCCCAATAAACTAAAAACCTATGAGGTCACCTTGCCGGAAGTCATTGATGCCGTGCGAAAAGCCAACGCCGAAACCGGGGCGCGTACTATAGAAATGAACAATGCCGAATATTTGGTGCGTGGTTTGGGCTACATTGAAAACCTGGAAGACCTGGAGACGGCTGTAGTAAAAGTGATAGATAATACTCCCATCCGTATTCAGGATATTGGTTTTGTGAGCATGGGACCAGCTCCGCGCAGAGGTGCGCTGGATAAAGCCGGAGCCGAGGCCGTGGGTGGCGTGGTGGTAGCCCGGCAGGGAGCGAACCCCCAACAGGTTATCGATAATGTGAAAGCACAAATCGAAGAGATATCAGCCGGGTTGCCTTCTAAAACCCTGGATGATGGCATCGAATCTAAAGTTACCATTGTGCCTTTTTATGATCGATCCACACTGATTGGTGAAACTTTGGGTACCTTGGAAGAAGCCCTCTCCCTCCAAATCCTGATTACCATTATTGTGATCATCATTATGGTGATGAACCTGAGGACTTCAGTTTTGATCTCCGCCATGCTGCCCATTGCCGTACTCATGACTTTTATAGCCATGAAATACTTCGGCGTGGACGCCAACATCGTGGCGCTTTCAGGAATTGCCATTGCCATCGGAACCATTGTAGATATGGGGGTGATTCTCTCCGAGAATATGCTCCGGCATATGGAGGAAATGGAAGAAAATGAATCACTGCTGGAGGTGATTTACAACGCCACGGTTGAAGTAGCCGGGGCCATCTTAACGGCTATCACCACCACTATTGTGAGTTTCCTTCCCGTCTTCACCATGATTGCCGCCGAAGGTAAACTCTTTAAGCCGCTAGCCTACACCAAGACTTTTGCACTGATTGCCTCCATTATCATCACAATCACACTGATTCCACCATTTGCTCACTGGTTTTTCGGACTGAAAATTAACAACCGTAAGCTCAAACTGGGCTGGAATGGATTGTTAGTTATTGGCGGGGTGATAACAATCTTCACCATTTCAAGCTGGGGTGGATTTTTGATTTTAGGTTTTGGCCTCATCAATGGTGCCGGATTCTTTTTGGATGAAAATTATCAACGACAAATTCCGTTGCTGAATAATGTCCTCTCAGTTGTGGTTGTTACCTGGCTTTTGACGGTATATTGGCTGCCGTTTGGCCCGTCCGTTTCTTTCGCCGGCAACTTGTTTTTTATCGTGATATTGATTGCCCTGATCTTAGCCGCCTTCTGGCTCATCATCAAATATTATCAATCCATCATTGGGTGGTGCCTCGACCATAAAAAAGCCTTCCTCGCCATCCCATCCGCATTTATGTTGTTTGGGGTAATGATCTGGCTGGGTTTTGCCACTACCTTCGGTTTTGTAGCCAAGAGTTTTGATATAATCGGGGTGGATGTCCGCGAAACTTCTGTTTGGGTCTCTGCTTCTGAAACTTTCCCTGGACTGGGTGAGGAATTTATGCCCGCTCTCGATGAAGGCGCCTTCCTTCTCATGCCCACAACCATGCCGCACGCCGGAGTGGAAGAAGCGGAAGACGTGATGCGTAAAATTGATATGGCTGTAAATGCCATCCCCGAAGTGGAAATGGTCGTTGGGAAAATGGGCCGAACCGAATCTGCCCTCGATCCGGCCCCGGTTTCCATGTTTGAAAATGTCATCATCTACAAATCGGAATACAAAACCGATGAAAATGGAAGGCGGGTTAGATTTAAGGTCGATGATACGGGCGAGTTTGTGGAAGATGAAAATGCCGAACTCATTCCCGATCCCGACGGCGAATATTACCGTCAATGGAGAGATCACATTCAATCACCGGATGATATTTGGAATGAAATTATTTCCGTTTCCCGGATTCCCGGAACCACTTCCGCTCCCAAACTTCAACCCATAGAAACACGTCTCATTATGCTGCAATCAGGAATGAGAGCACCGATGGGCGTAAAAGTGAAGGGAGATGATTTAAATGAAATTGAAAGTTTCGGCTTGGAACTGGAAGAAGTGCTTCGTAAAACAGAGGGCGTCAAGGCCTCTTCCGTTTTTGCCGAGCGCATTGTTGGGAAACCATACCTGGAAGTGGATTGGGATCGGGAGCAACTGGCCCGCTACGGACTTTCTGTTCAGGATGCACAACAGTTCATGTCGATGGGTGTGGGCGGAATGGCCGTGTCTACATCCGTAGAAGGACGCGAACGCTATCCTATCCGTGTGCGATTTGCACGGGAGTTGAGGAGTGACCCCGAGGCGTTGGGAGAGCTCTTGGTTCCGACTAAGACCGGAACCGAAGTACCACTGGCTCAACTTGCTGAAATCAAATACCGACAGGGTCCACAGGCTATTAAAAGTGAAGACACCTTCCTGGTAGGCTATGTGATTTTTGACAAAGTGGACGGCTACGCCGAAGTGGAAGTAGTAGAAAATGCCCGGCGTGAAATTCAGGATAATGTGGATTCCGGAATTCTAACGATCCCGTCCGGCATCAACTTTGAGTTTGCGGGAAATTATGAAAATCAGGTGCGAGCTGAAAAGCGGCTGAGTATCATTCTTCCAATTGCATTGGCCATCATTTTTCTGATTATGTACTTCCAGTTCCGTTCGGTGAGCACTACCGCCATGATCTTCAGCAGCATTTTTGTGGCGTGGGCAGGCGGTTTTCTGCTCGTATGGCTGTACGGACAAGGCTGGTTCCTGAATTTCGATGTGTTTGGCCAAAACCTGCGCGACCTCTTCCAGATGGGAACCGTAAACTTGAGTGTAGCCGTGTGGGTCGGCTTCATTGCCTTATTTGGAATCGCAGCTGATGGAGGAGTGGTAATGGCCACTTATCTCGATCAGCTTTTCGATCGGATCAAACCAAAAACATCGGCAGAACTGAGAGATGTAGTGATTGAAGCAAGTACCCGAAGAATCCGTCCTACACTGATGACGACGGCCACTACCATCCTAGCCTTGCTGCCTGTCCTAACCTCTAGCGGGCGCGGTGCGGATATCATGGTCCCGATGGCGATCCCCAGTGTAGGCGGGATGTTTTTGCAGGTTGTCACCCTGCTGGTCATCCCGGTACTGTATTACATGTGGAAAGAATTTAAAATGAAACGGAGTTTGAAATGAGAGAAGAATATCGAACAAGGAACATCGAACATCCAACTTTGAACGAGCACGAAAAAAAGCCCTCCGCTAACTTTGCGAAACCTTTGCGTTCTCTGCGGTTAATAACAATGGTGATTTTTATTTTATTGCCCATCACGGCAACCGCGCAAATAATCACCCAATACCAACAGGAAGCCGCCGAAAACAATCCGGAAGTGAGAGCAAAATATCAACAGTACTTATCGGCTCTGGAAGAAAATCCTATTATGGGAACCTTGCCCGATCCGGAAGTTTCATTTTCCTATTTCATAAAGCCCATCGAGACAAGAGTGGGGCCGCAGCAAGGACGGATCTCCGTTTCTCAAATGCTGCCGTGGTTTGGCTCTCTGAAGGATCAGCGATCAGCTTCTGACCTGCGGGCAAAAGCAGCATTTGAATCTTTTCAGGAAAGCAGAAACAGATTGTTTTATCAGGTTGAACAGACTCTTTTAGAGCTTTTTGAATTGGATGAAAGCATTCGCATTGCCGAAGAAAATCAAATGATCCTAAATTCCCTGGTGGAATTAAGTCTGTCTCGTTATGAAACCGATCGTGCTACCCAAGTAGATGTTCTGCGAGCCCAAATTGAAGAGGAAGATCTCAATATACAGATTGAACTGTTGAAGGATAATCGGGAGGTATTGCTTCAGCGAATGAATGAGTTATTGAACCGTATTGAGGGATCTAAGATCATACTGCCGGATTCTTTGGGAGAAACTGAAATCAAATCCCGAGAAGAACTCATGGTTCAAATTCGGCAACAAAACCCGAATTTAAACCGACTTCGATATCAAGAAGCCTCTTCAAAGGAAATGAAATCACTGGCTCAAAAGCAGAACAGACCGAGCATCAAACTTGGAGTGGATTACATCTTTACCGGTGAAACCGATATGCCGAACGTAGCTAACAGCGGAGAAGATGCGCTCATGGTCATGGCCGGATTTAGAGTGCCCCTATTCGGGAAAAAGAATAACGCCAAAGTGCAGCAGGCTGAACGAAATATTCAGGATTCTCAATATCAGATCTCATCCCGAGAAAATTCACTGCAAACCGAATTGGATGCATCCCTCCGGGACTACGAAGATGCCCAAAGACGATTCAATCTCTACAACGAAAAACAAATTCAGCGCATTACCCAAGCCATCGACATCATGATGGAATCCTATTCCTCAGACAGCTCCGAATTTGAAGAGATCCTGCGGATGCAACGTAAACAACTGGAATATCAACTCAAACGCATTCAAGCCCGAACAGAACAACACAAAGCAGCGGCTTTTATCAATTATCTGACTGGAAAACACAATCTCACTACTCAATACTCGAAACCATGAAAACTAAAAACACACTTATTTACACCGGACTTATTCTTGGCGGACTCTTCCTCGGATACCTGTTCTTTGGAGGCCAATCCGAACCACAATCAATGGATGAACACATAGCGGAAACTCACACCGATGAGGAAGGAAACATCGTGTACACGTGCAGTATGCATCCCCAGGTGCGTGAAAATGAGCCCGGCGATTGCCCAATTTGTGGAATGGAATTAATTCCCGTTGAAGAGCTTGAGGAAGATAACGGCTCAACCCAAAACCCAAATACCCTCAGAATTTCCCGGGCCGCAATGGCTTTGGCTGATATTCAGACTTCCGAAGTACGACTGGAAACCCCGGTTCAAGAAACCCGGCTTCCCGGGAAAGTTGTAGTGAATCAAAATCTGGTTTCCAATATTACCGCACATTTTCCGGGTCGTGTTCGGGAGCTGTACGTAGATTATTCCGGAGACTTCGTCAGGGAAGGGCAGCGACTAGCTTCCATTTATTCCCCGGAGCTTATCACCGCCCAGAGGGAACTGCTGGAAACTGCTCGATTCAAAGAGCAAAATCCGCGGTTGTATGAGTCGGCAAGGCGAAAGCTCATGCTTTGGGAATTCCCGGAAGAAACCATAGATCAGATCGAACGATCCGGTGAAGTTATGGAAGAGCTGGATTTCTTTGCCCCGGTTTCAGGCTATGTATCGGAAATCAGCATTACCAGAGAAGATCATATCAACGAGGGGATGGTGATGTATCGCATTGCGGATCTTTCGGAAGTTTGGATCGAGTTTGAGGCGTATGAATCTGCTATCGGCGGACTTTCGAAAGGAGATAGAGTGAAGTTCCGGATTTCATCCTTAGGTGGGCAAACATTTAACGGGGAAGTGGATTTCATTGAACCATTCCTGAATGCTGGTTCACGCACCGTCAAAGTCCGTGTTACCACTGATAATCCCGATGATCGAATGAAGCCGGGCATGTTTGCGGAAGGAGTGATCTCATCCGGTTCAACCCAAACAGAAAAACTTTTGGTGCCACGATCAGCCGTTATGTGGACCGGCAAGCGTTCCATCGTCTTTGTGGATGTTTCCGGCGGTGATAACCCCGCATTTGAAGCCCGAGAGGTAGTGTTGGGAGGCAGATCCGGCAATGATTATGTGATCGAAGACGGGCTGCAACAAGGCGAGCTCGTAGTTACCAACGGCACCTTCAAAGTGGATGCCGCTGCTCAGCTCTCCGATAAACTCAGCATGATGAACCGCGAGCCAGGAACCGGAGTCAATCAGGGAGCTCACAACCACGGTGATATGGAGATGGATGATTCTGAGATAGATCAAACTGAAGATCATTCCGAACATCAAATGCAGGAAGATCTGGAAGTACTCGTTCCGGAGTACCTGAAACTGCGGGAAGCTTTAGCCAGCGATGATTTTGATTCAGCCCAGGAACATATTACCGTGTTTTCCGAAGAATATTTCAGTGACATTGAGGAACTGCGAGCTGAGTTTAAGTCTATTTCAGAAATGTTGATTACACGGGTTGAGAAAGAAGGATATGAAGGAACCTTATTCAAACAATACTGCCCGATGTTTGACGGCGGAAGTTCCTGGATAAGTGATAAGGAAGATATTGAGAATCCATTTTATGGATCTCAGATGCACAACTGTGGAGAAACTGTTGAACAAATGAATTGACTTTTCAACCCGAAAAAGGAGGCATTATGAAATTAGTAAAGGCATACATACGACCCATATTACTCGAAGATGTATATAAGGCACTTCGGGCTGAAGGCCATTGTTGCATTACCGTATTCAGAGGTGAAGGAGCGGGACAATATACGGATCCGAATCATGCTCATGGTTCTTTGGAGTTCCCGGCCCTGCATTCTAAAGTTGTAAAAGTAGAAATAGCTGCAGTGGACAAAAACATTGAACCTATCATTGACATCATTCAACAGACCGCCTCCACAGGTTCACGAGGTGATGGGATCATATTTGTCATTCCTATAGAAAATATGACAAGGATCAGGGATGGTAAGCAGGGTGCTGAAGTGATAGAATAGCAAAATCTTTCATTAATCGACAAATATGAATCAATATCGTGTAAGATAAAGCAATTAATAAATAGTATACTAAATACAATAATAATAACTAAATAAATAGAGTCATGAGAAAGATAAAAGCAATAATCCTGTTACTGTTGATCAGTTTTGGGTTTTCACTAACAGTCGCAGCACAACAACAAAATATGGAACAGAAGAAGCAACAAATGATGACCATGATGCAGGACTCATCCATGCAATCCATGGTGATGGATCACATGCTGAAGGATCCGAAAATGCGTGTTAAGATGATGCAAAGAATGATGAGTTCGAAAGACATGGATCACTCCGCTATGATGGAAAATATGAACTCCATGATGAACAACCCTGAAATGAAAGAACGCATGAAAAAGCACATGGATATGATGCAGTCTATGATGGATGGTGAAATGGATCATTCCAAGATGATGAACATGATGGACGATTCCTCAATCATGAAAATGCACATGATGTGTATGCAAATGATGCTGGGAGGCATGATGGATTCCGATATGAAGATGAAATCAGATTCCACCAACAGTAACAAAATAAAAGGACATCACTAATGATGATATGGAAGCTAAGAGGTCGCCTCTATTTTTTAACACTAAAGCTTTAGATACTATGCATGATTTTCATTTTTTCGGAGGAGGCTGGATGATGTTTTTCTGGTGGTTTTTAATAATTGCATTGATCGTAATTATCGTGAAGGCGTTCTTCAGTTCAACTAAGCAAAATTCAAATAATGAATCTCCACTTGAAATCCTTAAACGAAGATATGCAAATGGTGAAATTGATAAGGAAGAGTTCGAGGAGCGAAAAAAGGAATTGCTCTAACTATTTGTCTATACCCAATTACTTTAAACTTAAATAAACAAACATGGACCTATTTATTACGCCCGATTGGGCTCCAAACATCCACCCACTACTGGTACACTTTCCTATTGCACTGTTAGTGGTTGCAGCATTAGGAAATCTTGTCACCTTTTTTGTCCCGGACAAATGGTGGGATGAAACCAAAAATACAATCCTGTATGTAGCAGGAACATTACTTACCGGTGTTACTTATTATAGTGGAACCGTAGCCGCAGATACTGTTTTTCTTCCAACTGAAGCCCAATCAGTACTCAGTGAACATGCCGACTGGGCGGAATATCTTCTATGGTTCTTTGTTCTCTACTCAATATTAAGGATTGCCTTTCACTGGTTTGATCTTTTTGAAAAGAAAAGCTTTAAGATCATTTCTTTCATAACGGTTTTACCGGGATTGTTTATGGTATATGAGACCGCGGAATACGGCGGGAAAATGGTCTTCGGTTACGGAACCGGAACCGGTCAACTTTTGCAACAGGAAGAACCTGAATCATCCGTACCAATGGATAGTACTTCAAACATCTCATCTTTTGTAACTAAAGAGAATGGAAACTGGACCTGGGACATAAACTCAAATTCAGTCAGTGATCTAATCGCTAATTTTCACTGGGTGGAGGGTTCTGTTCAAGACTTAAACCCGGCAACAATTTCAGCGGAATCTCCACTACTTCGCCTTGAGGCCTCAGAACAAGCAAACCTGTTTGTGACCCATGACTCTTTCCAAGATGTACAAATCGATTATTATCTCAACTTAGATGATTTAGATGGAAAAGTAGAGCTTATACATCATTTACAGAATGCGAATAATTACGATTTTGTATCCCTGAGTTCAGATGGAAGCATCCGCCAAGGAAGAATCCAAAATGGCGACGAAATCATATTTCAAGAAGGTACATTTAAAATCAATGGAGAATTATTCCTGCGTGTTGTTGGAGACGGAACTCATTTTCGGGGTTATGTGAACCGTGAAATGAAAGTACACGGCCACGGTGATGCCCCGGAAAGTGGAAATGTGGGACTAAAGCTACAGGGAAGTGGCACAGTACTGCTCTCTCAAATTGAAATGACTCAACTCTAAACAAAAAAAACAACCCTATGAAATCACTTATAAAGATAACCGGTATACTTTTTTTGCTCTCCGGAACTTTAATGGCTCAAACGAACCAGACAAAAACAAACGTATTAAACGCGTTAGGAGATTTTAAAACAGCGATCATAGATAATGACTCTGAAACCGCCAGCAATTTATTAGCTGATGATGCCTTGATACTGGAAGGAAGCGGAATGGAGACGAAAGAGGAATACCTCTCCCATCACTTTCACTCTGATGGCAGGTTCCTGAAGGCTATGAATCGTGAGATCCTTACCCAAAAAGTTACAACTGAGGGTGCTGCTGCCTGGGTAAGCACCGTGAGTACCATGAAGGGAACGTATTCTGAAAGAGAAATGGACCTGACCTCGCTTGAACTTGCCGTATTGAGAAAAGATGGGGACCATTGGAAAATTACAGCCATTCATTGGTCATCCCGATAAGCAACAAACGACCATTAATTTAAGCGGAACTTAAAATGGACCACCAACACAACCATGATAGTCACAATGATCATGACCATAGGATGGATCACAAGCACGAAAATGGTGACCATGGTAGCCACTCCCACCACGAGCACCACAAGCAGATGGTGCAGGATTTCAAATGGCGCTTTTGGTGGGTGCTTGGGCTGACCATTCCAATTATGTCACTTTCCCCAATGATCCAGGATTTTCTGGGCGTGGACTGGAGATTTACGGCCGACAAATGGATACTCGCCGCTCTTTCTACCTTGGTTTATTTCTTTGGGGGATGGCCGTTCCTAACCGGCTTAGTAGATGAGTTAAAGAAAAAGCAGCCGGGCATGATGACACTTATCGGCCTCGCGATCTCCATAGCTTATCTCTACAGCACAGCCGTGGTTTTTGGTTTTGAAGGTGACCTGCTGTATTGGGAACTTTCAACTCTGGTTGGGATTATGCTTCTGGGGCACTGGATAGAAATGCGTTCCGTAATGAGTGCTTCGTCGGCATTGGAAGAATTGGCTGAGCTATTACCCGGCGAGGCGCATCGCGTGAACGAAGACGGCTCAACTGAAGATGTTCCCATTGACGAATTGAAGCAGGGTGACAAGATTCTTATCAAACCCGGAGAAAAAGTTCCTGCTGATGGTATTGTTGTGAAGGGGGAGTCAAGTGTGAACGAAGCCATGCTTACCGGCGAATCTAAACCCATTAACAAAGCTAAAGACGATGAAGTGATCGGCGGCTCAGTAAACGAAAAAGGCTCCATCACAATTGAAATTTCGAAGACAGGTGATGAGTCCTTCCTATCTCAGGTTATGAACCTGGTAGAAGAAGCACAACAGAGTAAATCACGAACTCAGGATCTAGCGAATCGAGCCGCTTTTTGGCTGACCATTGTAGCGATCACAGCCGGACTGATCACCTTTGGAGCGTGGATATTCTTTACCGGACAAAGTTTTGATTTTGCCATGAACCGAACCGTAGCAGTAATGGTGATCACCTGTCCGCATGCTTTGGGGTTAGCGATTCCACTCGTAGTTTCAAGATCCACCAGTATTGCTGCTACCAATGGATTTTTGATCCGCGACCGCGCTGCTTTTGAACAGGCCCGCAATCTGGATGCCGTCATCTTTGACAAAACAGGAACGCTTACAGAAGGAACCTTCACTGTAACTGATATCCTAAATTTCGGAGATGACTTTTCCGATGATGATATTCTGAAATACGCGGCTTCGTTGGAGAAAAACTCCGAACATCCACTAGCCAAGGGTATTTTAGAGAAAGCTGAGGAAACCTGGGAGCCCGATGAATTCAACTCCATCACCGGCAAAGGAATCGAAGGCACAGTGAATGGAAAATCGATCAAAGTAGTAAGTCCGGGTTATATCCGTAAAGAAGAAATGGACTATCCGGAAGATGATGTTGAAGGGCTTTCATCCCAGGGAAAAACGGTGGTTTTTGTGATCATTGAAAATGAGTTGGCAGGAGCCATTGCTTTGGGAGATAAAATTCGTGAATCCTCTAAAAACGCCATCAAAGCACTGCATGATATGGGTATCGAGTGCATTATGCTTACCGGTGACAATCAGCAAACCGCCGATTACGTGGCCAAAGAATTAGGTATCGATCAGGTTTTTGCCGAAGTGCTCCCGAATGAAAAAGCCGATAAAGTGAAGGAAGTTCAGGGGCAAGGAAAGTTTGTTGCCATGACCGGAGATGGAGTGAATGATGCTCCCGCCCTCGCCCAAGCCGATGTCGGCATTGCCATCGGGGCCGGCTCCGATGTAGCTGTTGAAACCGGGGATATCGTTTTGGTAAAGAATAATCCTGAGGATGTTACTGCACTTATTAAACTCTCGAAATCTACCTATCGAAAAATGGTGCAGAACCTGTGGTGGGCTTCAGGGTATAACATCGGAGCCATCCCCCTGGCCGCAGGTGTTTTATTTACCTGGGGCATTATTTTGAGTCCGGCCGTAGGCGCAATCTTGATGTCTTTAAGTACGGTGATCGTTGCCATCAACGCCCGTTTTCTGAAGATGGAGGAAGAATAGTTCTGAGTTCTGAGTTCTGAGTTCTGAGTTCTGAGTTCTGAGTAACAACATTCAATTTTTAAAAATAAACACACTAATTAAACTGACGATGAAATCAATACTAACACTGACACTATTATCCCTTATCAGCTTTACAGCTATTGCTCAGCATGAAGATCATGCCAATCACCAACAAGAACAACATCAGCATGCAGATCATCTTGAAACATTGATCCTGCATTATCTGGAGGCCAAGAATGCTTTGGTTCACGATAATTTTGTATCCGCTAAAGAACATCTCCAGAAATTTTTGGAAGAAGTGCATAGCAGCGGAGAAATGAATGAGCATAAAGAACATGCTGAAAAACACGCAGATCATCATTCAGAAATGCTTGCTGCCGTACAGGAAGCTTTTGATTCGGAAGATATTAAAGCCTTGCGATCCGCATTCAAAAAGATCTCAGGTGAACTTATTACAGCTGTTCAAAATCAGGGATATGAAGGAAAGTTGTTCAAGCAATACTGCCCGATGTTTGAAGGTGGAAGCAGCTGGCTTAGCACCGAAGAGGAAGTTGAAAATCCATTTTTTGGACAGGCCATGCACAGTTGTGGAGACTCCTCTGAATTGATCAACAAAGATTCAGATGAAAGTTAAAACCTCTTCAACAATATCCTGTCCGTTGTGTGGGAATCAAGCTTCGGAAACAATGCCGGAAGATTCCTGCCAGTACTTTTGGGAATGTCCGGGTTGTGGAGAAATCATTAAACCGAAACAGGGAGATTGCTGTGTTTTCTGTTCTTATGGAGATATTGATTGCCCGCCTGTTCAACAAGATAAATCATGTTGTTAATTAATTTATCTGCACCTTTGATAACCTTTTAATTTAATAGATTAATTTTTTCTTTAATTGCTCATTCATATATGGAATCTTTCGTATATGAAATAATAGCCTCACTCAATCTTTACAGTTCTTTTGTATACTTTTTGTTAAACACAAAAACGGCAGCGTAACACATGGTTCCATTTGAAGTTATAAAGGCTACAGGTGAAAGAGAGACTTTTCAGCTATCCAAACTAAAACACTCATTGAGTAATGCAGGAGCTCAGTCAGATGTTATGAATTCTGTGATCAAAGACTTGGAAGATACTGGCTTATTTACAGACGGTATATCTACCCAAAAAATTTACCGGGAAGCCTACCGGCTGCTAAAGCAGAAATCTATCCGAATTGCAGGGCGGTATAAGTTAAAAGAAGCTTTGCTTGAACTGGGGCCTTCAGGTTATCCATTTGAAATTCTGATCTCAGAAATCTTCAAAAAGCTTGGATACGCAACACACGTGGGTAGTTTAATTAAAGGAGAATGTGTTTCTCACGAAATTGATGTGCTCGCCGAGAAGGATAATGAATATTTAATGATGGAGTGTAAATTTCACAACAGACAAAATCATCACTGTAATGTTACCATTCCCCTTTATGTGAGATCCCGTTTTGTAGATGTTAAGAATGCGTGGGTCAAACAGCCTGAGCTCCAATATAAAAACCATGCGGGGTGGGTAGTTACTAACACACGGTTTACTACCGATGCCTCAGATTATGCAAATTGTATTGGACTCAAGTTATTGAGCTGGAGTTTTCCAAAGAACAACGGTCTGAAAGACCTGATCGGTAGAACCGGACTTCATCCCATAACCTGTTTATCAGTTATTGATAAATCTGAAAAACAGCTTCTTTTGAAAAACGACATTGTATTGGTCAGACAGATTCGTAATAATATGCAGGTCCTCACCCGGCTTGGTTTTGATAAACCGCGGGCAGAGCGCATTCATAAGGAAGCAACTGAAATTTTAACCATAACATGAGCTGATCATGAGCAAATCCATTAAGATCCATTTTTTAGGAGCTTCAGGGACAGTCACTGGTTCCAAATACCTTATTGAAACTCCTGAAAAAAATCTAATGATAGATTGCGGGATGTTTCAGGGAATAAAAAAGCTGCGGGAATTAAACTGGCAACAGCTTCCTGTTAAAGCTTCAACAGTTGATCTTGTTTTATTAACGCATGGTCACCTTGATCATAGTGGATTTCTTCCACGACTCGTTAAAATGGGATTTAATGGTTCAATTTGGGGAACAGCTCCAACCCTCGACATAGCTGAGATCATATTGCGAGACAGCGCCAAAATTCAGGAAGAAGATGCTGAAAGAGCCAACAAAGACGGGTACTCCAAACACGACCCGGCCGAACCTCTTTACAATACGGATGATGCTGAAAAGGCCATAAGCCGATTTCAAAAACGGGAAGAAGCCGAGTGGATTGCGGTTGACAACAACACTAGAGTTCGATTTCAATACAACGGACATATTATAGGAGCTACTTTCATTGAGATAGACATCTACGGAAAACGATTTGTGTTTTCAGGGGATATTGGCCGGCCTAACGATGCATTGCTTAGGGCTCCCAAGAAGCCTAAAAGTGCTGATATACTGTTCATAGAATCAACCTACGGAAACAGGAAACACATTGAAGAAGATACTTTAGGAAAACTTAAGCAGCTCATTGATGAGACTATTCAAAAAGGCGGAACACTCATCATCCCGAGCTTTGCCGTTGAACGCGCTCAGTTGCTGATGTATCTGATCTGGCAGCTTCACAAAAAGAACCTCATCCCTGCGTCACTTCCTGTTATTTTGGATAGCCCTATGGGAGCCCGGGCCCTGAGTACTTTTAACAAATATCCGGAATGGCATAAATTAACTGAAAAAGATTCTGCTGATATGAAGGACCGCGTTCACATCGTGGAATCTTTTAAGGAAACCTGGAAGATTATAGATGATTCAAGGCCAAAGGTTATCATCGCCGGAAGCGGTATGGTGACGGGTGGCCGGGTTCTCACCTACCTTCAGAAGTATATTGGCAGAGAGGAAACCACTGTACTTTTAGCCGGCTTCCAGGCTGAAGGCACACGAGGGCGCCAGCTGTTAGACGGGGCTGAAGAGATCAAATTCTATGGAAAATATCATCAGGTCAAAGCCTGTATCGATATCCTCCACGGCCTTTCGGCTCACGCAGATCAAACAGAATTGCTGGACTGGGTTTCTGATATCAAGAAAATGCCCGAACATGTTCTCCTGATTCATGGCGAACCTCAAAGCCTGGACATGATGCGCGTTAAGTTGAAGGATACCTACAACTGGAGCGCCCACATACCTGAGTTATATGAGATTGCTGACATTCAACTTTAACGAAACCGGCACATGATTTTTTACACTTTCTATTCCTTTTGGTTCAAAACTCTCACTTAATTATAATGATGTATAACTTAAAACCAATCTAAGATCTCTATGAAAGAAAAGATCCTGCAATACTCAACCGATGAGCTGAAAGTTACCTGGGATAAAGAACGATGTATTCATGCTGCCGAATGTGTGCGGGGATTACCGGGTGTATTTGATCCAAAGCGAAAACCATGGATAAAACCGGAACTGGCCTCAGCAGATGAGTTGACCGAAGTGATTGAACGCTGTCCGACCGGAGCATTGCACTACGAGCTTAAAAGCTCCGATAAAACGGAAACACCACCCGGGCAAAATATTATTACCATTGAAAAGGACGGACCAATTTACATTCATGGAGAGGTGGTTGTTAAGGATATGGATGAAAATATAGTACTAAAAGATACCCGCATGGCTCTGTGCAGGTGCGGGCAGTCCAAAAACAAACCATTGTGTGATAACTCCCACATCTCTGCCAATTTTAAAGCTGATACTTCTTACAATGCTGAGCGCTTAAGAGTTGAACCAGTGCAGGGCAAAGGAGGAGAATTATCTGTTAAGCTAATTGATAACGCACCTTTTGTGGTAGAGGGAAATTATGACTTAGTGGGCGAAGCCACGGGCCGAGAAACCTGCAGCAAGAAGATGAGTTTTTGCAGATGCGGCGGTTCAGAGACGAAGCCATTTTGTGACGGTACCCATAAGAAGATCGGCTTTGTTTCTGATTAATTAGGGCTATTCGTTATTGGTGGAATCGTTAATCCTCTATTTGTTAACTTCATAGATACTATTTTCCCAATAACGAATAACCATTAACGAGTTTACGAAATGTCTAATCCGAAGATTATTATTGCCATTGCCGCCATCCTGTTAGCTCTTGCCGTAGCCGCCGGAGCTTTTGGTGCTCATGCCCTGAAAAATATACTGTGTACTGAGCGTCTGGAAACCTGGCAAACCGCCGTTCAATACCATGCATGGCATGCCCTGGGGTTGATGTTGATCGCCCTGATCGGAGTTCAATTTGACCTCGTTATTACCTGGCCGGCTTCTCTTATTTTAACAGGAATTGTGATTTTTTCCGGAAGCCTGTATACACTCTGTTTATCGGGTATTGGCTGGCTTGGTGCCATTACCCCATTTGGCGGGATTGCTTTTATAGCCGGTTGGGTTTTGTTGGGAATACAAGTTTTAAAAAGTAACGGGTAAACAATTTTTTCTTCATCGCATAGTTTTTATAACAAATTCAATGCCATGAAAAACCTTTGCTGCTACTTATTGCCGACTTTCCTTTTTTTAATAGCAGGATGTGATTCTTCCTATGAAGAAACCGTAATTGCTACACCCCAACCACCCGAGCTGGAAATATTGAATGACACGGATAAACCAGTTTTTTATTTTGTTATTGAAACAGAAGATAGCTATCTGATAGATTTAGCTGATCCATGTGAAAACTTTCAACCGAATCTTCACCCTAAAAGCACAATCGCAATTCCTTATGACCAGATTTCCGGTATGGACAAGAATGCTGATTCTGTTTGGTTTATGTGGACAGACTGTCAGGGAGAATCAGAATTCATGACTATTAAGCTATATTAGCTGATCACTCAAACTTAAAAAAATGAAAACCCTGTATTTTTTAATACTTACAATCTACTTTTTTTTGTTTAGCACTATTAATTCATATGCTCAGAATGAAGTGCTTCGCGAGCAAAATTCACTTTATGGAATCTCCGAATTTGGGGTAGTTGTGAATGTGGAAAAACCTGAAAGTCTGGATAACGTCTCTATTCCTGTTGATAGCGTTAGAAGTCTGATGCTTAAAGAGCTAAACAGTCTTCCTGTTACTATTTTAGAATATGAGACACTTCAGCAATCCGATCAGCTTCCAATTCTTTATCTGCACATCAATATTATGGAAGGAATGGCCGAAACCCTTGCCTTTACTGCACAACTCATGTTCTATCAACCGGCCAAGCTACCACTGAACAATGACGTTCGGACCATGGCCTCTACCTGGCATGATAGCTTTATAGGAGTGATTACACCTGATCTAGCAAACTACATCACTTCACGATCGTCCCGCCTTTCCGCCAACTTTCGTATCGATTATGAAAGCGTAAACTGAACCATGCATATAGAAGCCTTTTACAACTACTGTCTTTCCCTGCCCGGTACCGCTGAGGATTTTCCTTTTGATGAACAAACCCTGGTTTTTAAAGTAATGGGAAAAATGTTCGCCCTTACTGATGTTGATGAATTCGAGAGCATTAACCTGAAGTGCGATCCTATAAAGGCACTAGAACTGAGAGCCGAATATGAAGAAATTAAGCCTGGATATCATATGAACAAAAAACACTGGAACTCGGTGGATACAACAGGATCTCTAGAAGATGACTTCATCCTTGAGCTTATAAAACACTCTTATGACTTGGTGGTCGCCAAGCTTCCCCCAAAAAACCGCGCTACACTAGCCAGATAAGATCCTGTTTATTTTAACATTACTTACTATTTTTAAATATTATTTATTGGGTACAAATCGGCCCATCATCTTCTTAAAAAATCTCCAGAAAAACTTAAACTGGCCAAAAAGAGCAGCATAGGTCAATAATAGAATGTTGTAAATAGGAAAAATGGTTATCAGCCACATAATTGTTTTATACCAAAACGGATCTGAGGCCTCAATACCTAAAAGCGGAAAAATGAAACGTCTTGCAAAAAGTGCCGTAAAGCCTGTCAAAGAAAACACAAAAAGTATAATAATGATCTGCCAGTTGCTCTCAATATCCCAACGGGCTTTCAATTTTTTGAATATTTGCATGAAATAAAATTTATTTTCCTGAAAATATCCTTTTTCTAAGCCTATATGAAGTCAAATAGTTAGAAATATGCACAATACTTTTTTTACAAATTATGCAAATGCCTTCTTGCAATTTCTCCTTCCTGCAAGTAGTTTCAGCCGCAGGTAAAATATTTAGTATTTTAGGAGGACTAACATACAGGGTATGCACGCTTACATAACAGAAGCGCTCGGAGCCTTTTTTCTCGTATTGGTTTTTGGCTTTACGGGGGATCCGCTCGCCATAGGTTTAACATTAATGGCTTTGGTTTATATTGGTTTCCCGATATCGGGGGCTCATTATAACCCTGCAGTTTCTATAGCTTTTTTCTTAAAGCGTAAACTCCGTGCGGCCGATTTTCTGGGTTATATAGTGAGTCAGGTTATGGGGGGCTTTTTTGCCGCTATTGTTATCTATTTCTTATCCAGCTCCGTTTTTTATGTAGAGCCTCCAACAGATACCGGCCTCTATCAACAAACCTTTGTTGAAGTCTTCTTCGTATCCATTTTTGTTATGGTGATGTTGATGCTTTCCCTTTCTAACCTGCACCGAAAAAACCAATTTGTTGGAATAATAATAGGATTAACATTCACCGGTATGCTCATGGTAAGTACACCTGTATCGGGCGGTGTGTTAAACCCAACTATTTCTATCGGCACAGCACTGTTTGATTTTATAATGGGAGGAGATTCTTACAAGCATATTTTATTGTATACCATTGCCCCTCTCTGTGGCGGAGCGTTAGCTGCTTTCACTTTTGCCTATTTCAATCCAAAATGGGGAGAGTGAAATAAAAACGGCTGCCTTTGCCAACGGTGCTTTCTACTTTTATATCACTTTGATGTGCATTTAAAATTCCCTTTACAACCGAAAGTCCCAATCCTGTGCCCCCCTTATCTCTCGAACGGGCTTTATCGGTACGATAAAATCGATCAAACAAGCGGTCTAAGTGTTCTTTTCCAATTCCCGGCCCGGTATCTTTAACGTAAATCTCCGCAACCTCTCCCTTCTTCTCAAATCCAATTTCAATTTTTCCTTTCAACGTATATTTAATCGCATTTGAAATAAGATTATCCAAGACCTGTTCAATCTTATCCGGATCGGCATTTACTTTACAGGAACAGATGTTTGTTGTAACCAATTCCAGCCCTTTTTTTTCAGCAATGGGCTGATATGCCTGCTCTGCTTCATTTATTAATTCTTTCAGATCAATCTTTTTTCGGGTAATAAAACTCTCGTCAAAATCATATCGTTGTAAGGTTTTGATATCCTCAAACAAACGGGCTACCCGAAGAATCTGTTTTTGAGCCGTTTTCATGTACTGCTTTTTCTTCTCCGGCTGAAGATTTTCCAGCTCCAGCATTTCTAAAGCACCGGAAATAGTATGAAGAGGATTGCGAACTTCGTGAGTGATATCTGCAAAAAACTGGCTTTGTTTTTCATTTAAGCGTTTTAATTTTTCATTATCAGCTCTCAGTGTACTTGCCATGTGGTTAAGTGAGTCAGCCAATGTTCCAAATTCATCATTCCGTTTGAGATCAATTTTACGATCTAAATTACCTCGGGCAATATCCAAAGCAGCTGCATTAAGGTGCAAAATCGGGGCAGCAATATAGCGGGCAAACAAAAAGCTTACGATGATTACAGCTCCAATCGAGAAAAACATTCCTGCATAAATAATATGCCTGATACTTGCTACTGCTGCGTAATACTGTCCCTTATCCTGGCTTATTCGCAAATATTGAGCTGCGTTATCAGACTGGCCTAAATCAACATAGGCAATAAGTTTTGGAGATTGCTCCTTATTTTGAATGATAGGGTTTCCATCGCGCTGTTCCAGCTCTGTCATTAAAGAATCACCGAGATAAGGAGCTACATTTTCGAAAGCCTCTTCAGGAAAAGTAAGAAAACGAACTCCGTCTTTGTCATAAACAGCCATTTCATAACGGGAGAGCTGAGCTTGTTGCTGAATTCTTTCATCAAACTGTTCATCATTTTTAAAACTGCTTGCCGCTAATGCCAGCGAAAGAGCATCTCTTTCAAATTGTTTTTCCCCTTCCTCCAGTAAAAAACTTCGAATAGTAAGAATCGAGTAAGCGCTTATGGTAATAATCCCAATAACTAATAGAATTATATAAGTCCATGCCAGTTTGGAGCGTATTTTCATGCGTGGAGAAATTCTTTATTAAACCCATACCCTACGCCTCGATAGGTTTTAATTAGCCTACCCTCATCGCCCATTTTGAGACGCAAATTTTTAACATGAACATCTACCGTCCGGTCAAATACATATTTTTCTTCATCCGAAATTTTCTCCAGAATCTGCTGACGACTGTACACCAATTTCGGGTTTTGAAAAATCATTTCTGCAATGGTGTATTCCGTATGGGTAAGATCTATCAATTCATCATTGATATACATTTCTTTAGAATCCACATCTACATATACCCTGCCATACTGTATCCAATTACTTTTTTCAGGAGATCGCCGGCGTAATTGAGTTTCCACATGGGCTTTCACCAAGTTTAAGCTTGCCGGTTTTTTGATATAGTCATCAGCCCCCAGCTCTAAGCCTTCAATTTCATCCTTTTCTTCATCACGAGCAGTCAAAAACAATACCGGGATATCATAAATAACAGGGTGTTGCCGAATATGTCTGCAAATATCTTTTCCATCATGATAAGGAACCATGATATCCAAAATAGCTAAGTGAATATCATTCGCGTTGTCATCTATATAGTTAAAGGCTTTTTTTCCGTCTTTTGCCCAAAGTACTTTGTAGTTATTCAATTCTAAAAAGTTTGTCAGCATCTCGCCGGATTCTTCCTCGTCTTCCACTAAAAGTATGGTGTGTTTATTGCTCATCGTGTATGTTTTGTCTGAAAGTGTTTATGTGTTACGGTGTTAAGGTAATCGAGAAAATATTACCTTAACACCGTAACATTATAGCACTGTATTGTATAACTATTTCTTTAAAAATCAGAATTTACGCATGAATTACCAAGGAAAAACAGTATGGATTACGGGAGCTTCCTCAGGCATAGGAGAAGCTTTTGCAAGAGCCTTCTATAAAGAAGGAGCAAACCTAATTCTTTCCTCTCGGAGAAAAGGGGCTCTGCAGGAAGTTAAAAATAGTTTAGGGGAGGATACACCCAATGTTAAAATTATCCCTCTGGACTTAACGGAGAGCGACTCTTTCGCTCAGAAGACGAAAGAAGCTTTAGCCGCATTTGGTAAAATTGATGTATTAATTAACAATGGAGGAATTAGTCAGCGAGCTACCGTGAAAGAAACCGAAATGAGCACTTTTCGACGGCTGATGGAAATTAATTATTTCGGGGCTGTGGGCTTAACTAAGCAAGTGCTTCCCCACATGATGGAGCGAAAATCGGGACACATCATTGTAACCAGCAGTGTGGCCGGTAAAATTGGCACCAAGTATCGTTCAGGATATGCTGCCAGTAAACATGCCGTACAAGGATTTTTTAATTCTCTCCGCCAGGAAATGTACGAACATAATGTGGCCGTAACTTTATTATGCCCCGGATTTATCAAAACCGAGATCAGTAAAAATGCGCTCACGGGTGATGGCTCTAAATTTGGGGAGATGGGGGATGCCCACAAAAAAGCCATGACCCCTGATAAAATGGTGAAAAAAGTGATGCCAAAGATTAAATCAAAAAAAGAAGAAATTTATGTGACCGGCTTTAAGGAAGGGCTGGCTATTTGGGTTCAGCGTGTTTCACCGACGTTGCTGAATAGGATCTTAAAGAATCAAAAGGTGACGTAAATTCGTTATTCGTGTATTCGTTAATGATTATTAGCTTGCTGATTATTACCCCAATCTTCTACGCTTGGTAAGATAGGCCAGCAAAGACTGATCAAAAGGGCTTTGGGTATCCATCTCTTCAAAATCGATCTCGAACTCACTGCAAGCCATTTGGAATTTCTTGGTGTATTCAGCTACTTTTTCCTGATAATCCTGGCGCACCTGAGCCGGAAGCACCTCCACTTCATCCCCTAACTCCATGTCCTCAAATACAAAGCGCCGATCCGGGAAATCAAGATCGCGCTCACTTTTCTTTTCCAGCACATTAAACAACAATACTTCATGTTTTCGATGACGAAGATGTTTTAAAGCAGAAATCAATTCTTCATGTTCCCCGGAATTTTCAAAAAGATCAGTAATGATTACCACCAAACTTCGGTGATTCAACCGCTCTGCTACTTCGTGAATTGCCTGAGCTGACGCCGTTTGTCTTCGTTCAGCATCTTTATTCTCCTCATGAATCAACTCTCGCTCCAATTCTGTGTAAATTTGCCTCAAATGGGCATAAGTTGACTTGGCCGGAATAAAGGCATCAATCTTTGAGTTGAATGGGATCAGCCCGCAAGCATCTCGCTGACGATGCATCAAATACATCAATGAAGCTGCATAATGAATCCCATATCTAAGCTTACTCCATTCTGAAAAATGCCTGAATTGCATGGATGAGCTCGTATCCAACATGATATAGGAACGAAGATTTGTTTCCTCTTCATACCGCTTCACATAAAACCGTTCTTTCTTGGCATATACTTTCCAGTCTATATGTTTGAAATCATCACCGGGGTTGTAAGGACGATGCTCCGCAAACTCCACGCTAAATCCATGAAACGGACTTTTATGTAATCCGGAAATGAAACCCTCCACGATCTTCTTCGCACGCAGTTCAAGCGAGGATAGTTTGGACAGTATATTTGGTTCTAAGATCATAATTCATGGTACTATTATAAATTTATTTATGAAAGGCAGATTCAGTAATAAACGCTCCTTTTCTTCACAATAATTTCGCAAAGATAGCCTATACTCTTATCGGTTCAACTACCATTTGAAGAATCTATTGCCGTTATCATGAAGGTCTTTTCTAAACAATCGGTTTCTATTCTGCTCGGGATCATTGGTTTTATGATTCCTTTTTTTCTGAACATCTCCGGTTTGTCCGAGGCTGGGCATGTTGCTCTCAGTATTTTCTTTATTGCCGCAATTTTTTGGATGCTGGAGCCGGTTCCGATTTATGCTACTTCAATCCTGGTTATTTTACTTCAGGTTTTCTTCCTGAGTAAACAAGGAGTACTTTTCCCGGAAATAACCGCTGATTATAACCCAAACCCTTACACTGATTTCATTGGCACGCTTGCAAACCCCATCATCATTCTTTTTTTAGGTGGCTTTGTTCTCGCTGATGCCGCAGTAAAATATGATCTCGATAAAAACCTGACCCGCCTTTTACTCAAACCCTTTGGTTCAAAACCTAAGTTCATAATTCTCGGGTTGATGGCGGTCACCGCCGTGCTTTCTGCTTTTATGAGTAACACCGCCACTACCGCTATGATGATGACTGTCATTCTCCCCATCATAGCCAAAACCGATCTGGATGATCCACTGAGGATTGGCCTCGCACTCAGTATTCCTTTTGCAGCAAATATTGGTGGCATTGCTACCCCCATCGGAACACCGCCCAATGCTGTAGTCATCGGGGCTCTTTCAACCCAGGGAATAAATATTGCATTTACCGAATGGATGATCCTGGCTGCCCCGTTGGTTATGCTGGTCCTCATTGCAAGCTGGTTGATCCTTTTGTGGATGTTCAAACCAAAATCTGGTTCTCTATCAATGGATATGAAAGGAGCCTTTCAAAAAAACAGCTCTGCTATCTTGGTGTATTTCGTTTTTGGCGCTACCGTTTTACTTTGGATAACAGAAAGTTTTCACGGTATTGGAAGTAGCATCATTGCACTTATCCCGGTAGCTGCTTTAGCTCTCACGGGTATTTTAGATAAAGACGGTATTCGCCAGCTTCCCTGGGAAGTATTATGGCTGGTAGCTGGTGGAATATCACTCGGTATTTCGATGGAAAGTACCGGTCTCGCAGAATGGATTATCACCAGCATTGAATGGAGTGCTTTTTCTACATTATTTATGATTATTGCCTTTAGTTTGGTTGCCATCGTGATGTCAAATTTCCTCTCAAATACGGTTTCTGCTACTTTACTGATTCCACTTGCAGTCAGTTTAGCAAAATCAGGTGTAGCGGGTGAAGGGTTCAGTTTAATCCTTATCAGCCTGGTGATCGGGGTAAGCGCAAGCATGGCAATGATGCTCCCCATTTCAACCCCGCCCAATGCCATTGCAATGAGTACCGGCACCCTAAAAACTAAACATATGACCCGCGCGGGGTTAGTGATCGGGCTTTTCGGGTTATTGATGGTGACTCTTTACGCACTCTTTTATTGGCCATTAATCTTAAATTGAGGGAACTGTTATGGATGAAAAAATTTACATATTGATAGTAGAAGATGAGCTGGAAGTAATGGAAGCTTTGATAAAAGACCTTGAAAAATTTGAGTCTTACTTCCCTGTTGAAACGGCTAATAATGTATCGGAAGCTACAGAGGTGATTGATTACATTATTGACCACGGGCATAAAATCGGTTTAATCTTATGTGATCATGTTCTCCCGGGAAAAAACGGAGTAGATCTGTTGATTGATATGCAGAACAGGCCTGAAACGATGAAAAGCAAGAAAGTACTTGTGACCGGTCAGGCAGGGCATGAAGACACCATTCTCGCTATCAACAAAGCAGATTTAGATCATTACATTGCAAAGCCCTGGGGTCAGGAAGAGCTCGAGCGAGTAGTGGTTAATGAGCTTACCGACTTTGTGATAGCTAATGAAAAAAACCTGCTCCCCTATATGCAAATATTAGATGCAGCCCGGCTTTCCGATGCGCTCCGTAAAAACAGAATGACCGACCATTAGAAATTAGCCATCATGAGTAAATCCACCGGCATCCCCTGGTTAAATGATAATGCAGCCATCCTTAATTTCATTCACAAGTTAGTAGATGAACTAGATGAGTTGCAGGATCAGCTTATGGCGCTGAATGAGGGAGAGCTTTTGTTTTCACAAGGAGAACCGTTGGAGTTTATGTATCTCATTTTAGAAGGAAATATCCAATTAACACGCACTCAGCCTGACGATACTGAAGTTGCCCTCATTACATTGGGCCCCGGAAGCTTTGCCGGGCTGATTGCTTTTACAACCGGAGAACCAACCCTGACAAGTGGGCGCATCACAACCAAGGGATTAGCCTTAAAAATGCGCCCCCAGCAATTCGAGCAATACCTGAATGATCATCCCAGGCTTAAACACCCTTTGCAGCAGCTGATGCTCAATAATATGATCCTGCGATACAAAAGCAATCTGCGCCTTCAAACAAAAACACACCTGTTAAGCAAAGAACTCAACAAAGATCGTAATAACCTAAAAGCCGCTTATAAACAATTAGAGGAAACCCACCAGATGCTCGTGCATCAGGAGAAGATGGCTACGCTCGGAGAGTTGGTTGCCGGTTTTGCCCATGAGGTAAATAATCCTGCTTCAGCCTTAATGCGTTCCGCTGAAAACCTGGTAGAAATTTACACCGGATTTGAAGATTCCGATGCTGCATTCAAGCTATTTAAGTTTGGACTTAACAGTGAACCGGTAGATAGCTCTACTTTACGAAAACGCATGCTGGATATGGAAAAAAAATACCCCTGGATTCATGAAAGAGCAACCATTCGGAAACTCGCTCATATGCCGGATAAAGCCCTGGCCTTGATCAATGAATTCAAGAAAAAAGGGACTCTTCCTGACTTAGTCAATCATTTTGAAGCCGGAAAGATGATTCAAAACATCCGTATTGCAAGTCGCAGAATTGCAAATCTTGTGAAAAGTCTGAAAAGTTATAGCAGACAAGATCAAAATAAGGAACAACTCGCTGACATCCGGGAAGGAATCAATGACACCATACTTGTATTAAGCAATCGGTTAAAATTCGTAGATCTGACTCTACAGCTGAATGAAATTCCAAAAACTTGTGTGTTTGTGGGCGACCTTAATCAAGTTTGGACTAATATTATTGTGAATGCCTGTGATGCCATTGAAGAAAGGGGAGCAATTTCAATTTCTACAAGTTATGATGACAACCTAATCAAAGTTAAAATATCTGACAGCGGCCCAGGAATACCAGATGAAATCATGCCCCACATTTTTGAGCCTAACTTCACAACTAAAAACCAAGGGGCTAAATTCGGGCTGGGGCTTGGACTAGCTATTTCTAACGAAATTATTTTACAAGCCGGGGGAAGCATCACCGCTGAAAATAGAAAACAAGGTGGTGCTGAATTTACGGTAACTCTTCCGGTACGTGATGACTGTTAGTCCTAATTCTTTTCCGCTGCTTTGTTCGCCATAAAATAAAGCTGCATAATGCGAATCTGGTCGTAGCCTATTTTCTTATTCATCCGATCATACACCACCTTCAACATATGCGCTCCTTTTTCATCAAAAATCTTAATAATCTCATCCTGTTGACGAAGCGAGAGTGAGGTTGCCTCGGTAATGCCATCTAATCTCAGTCCATTTCCATCTTTCAGGTAATCCTTCAAATGATTTAGAATGGTGACTTCCTTCACGCCATGTTCTTCTGCAAGGTGCTCTATGGATTGCCCGTCATTAAACGCTTTACCAATCTGAACATGTTGTTCTTCTTTTTCAAACTCCTCGGCCTTCTCCTGAAGCGATGCTTCCCTGGCTTCAATTCCGTGTTCACTGGTGTATTTTTTGATCACTCCGATAAAAACAGAGCCGTATTTTTTTAGCTTTACTTCTCCAACACCATAGAGCGGTAACAAATGCTCTTTGTCTTTGGGGTAGTAATAGGCCATTTCCATCAAAGTGGTATCGGGGAAAATAGTATAGGGAGGGATTCCCTTTTCATCAGCTAATTTTTTTCGTTCCTTCCGTAATATTTCAAATAAAGTCTCATCATATTGAGCTTCTACTTCATTAGCCACTCGTGAAGCCTCCTCAGTACTCATCGTCGTACTGGTTCGGTCCAATGTGCCGAACACATTTTCATCCCCCTTTAAAACTGCCTGAGCTTTTTCTTCCAGCTTTAATTCAGCGTGCTCACCCTTGGCAAGATAATCCTGACGAATTAGCATCCTTGAAAGTTGTTCCCACTGATCTTTAGACCATTCCTTGCCCGACCCGTATGATACCAGCTTATCATGCTCCAATTCTAATATCTTTTTGGCTTTTGAGCCGCGCAGCACATTCACAACCTGGGTTTTTCCGAAACTTTCTTCTAATTCAGAGATACATTGCAATAGCTTTTTGGCCTGCAAAGTGAAATCCTCTACATCCGCATCATCTGCAAGACAATTATCACACATTCCGCATTCATCTTTGGGGTATTCTTCCCCAAAATATTTCATCAACGGAATACGCCGGCATTTTTTTGCTTCTATAAATTTGAGCAGGTCTTCCAAATGTTTCTCTGCTACCTCTTTTTCCTGTCCCTCTTTTTTATTGATGAAGTATTTAATCTTCTGGGTGTCTGCATAGCTGAAAAGCATTACGCAATCTGAGCGCAAACCATCCCGGCCGGCACGGCCAATTTGCTGGTAATACTGCTCTATATTTTGCGGCATATCATAATGCATAACAAACCGAACATTGGGTTTGTTGATCCCCATCCCAAAGGCAATTGTTGCCACAATTATAGATACATCATCCCGAATAAATGCCCGCTGATTAATGGAACGGTCTCTGGATGAAAGTCCGGCATGATATGGCCTTACCGAATAGCCTTCATCATCTAGTTCTTGCGCTAACTCATCTACCTGTCGGCGGGAAATACAATAGATAATTCCCGATTGGTTTTTGCGTGTGTACAGAAAATCGAGTACCTGATTTACGGGGTCATCTTTATCGGCAATTTTCAGAAATAAATTAGGTCGATCAAAGCTGGCTATAAACTCCTCAGATTCCCCAAAGTCTAAGGTTTTTTTGATGTCTTCACGCACCCGAGGAGTGGCCGTTGCCGTAAGCGCCATGCACGTAGCTTCAGGGAAAAGCTCTTTACGTGCAGCAGCCAATTGGCGATAATCCGGACGAAAATCATGTCCCCATTCTGAAATACAATGAGCTTCATCCACCGCAAATAAATCAACCTTGATGTCAGCCAGCAGTTCTTTGGTTTTACCCATGAGCAGTGTTTCCGGAGCGATGTACAGTAGCTTTGCTTTACCCTGCAGCACTTGACGGCGATTATAACCATAAGCTTCCGGAGATAACGAACTGTTCAAATGAACTGCATTAATATCATATTCCCGGAGTTGCTCCACCTGATCTTTCATTAGAGAAATAAGTGGAGATACCACTACCGTTAAACCATCAAATAACAGTGCCGGAATTTGGTAGCAAAGTGATTTTCCTCCACCGGTAGGCATTATTACAAGTGCGTCTTTTCTTTGGGTAACCTGACTGATAATGTCTTCCTGAAGGGGGCGAAAGGTGTCGTAGCCAAAGGTTTCTTTTAGGGTCTCTTTTGCCTGAGTTATCATAGGGTGTTTTTCGATCGCTGATTTCGCGGGTTGCACAGAAGAATTTCTGTATTAAATTATTTTTCTTTTAATGTTAAGATAAGTCTTTTGAATTGCAGGCTTTCCGTTCCAAAATTGATTAGCAAGCCAATCTCTTTTTTATAGGCTTCCAGATAATTCAAAACCTGATTAAAATTGCCTTTGTCCAATTCACTTATTGCTTTGAGCTCTAAAACTACGGCATTTTTAACAATAAAGTCAGCCCGCCTTAGGCCAACCTGAATACCATCATACATTATTGGAATATCAATCTCTCTTGAGAAACTAAGACCTGCTTTATCCATTTCATAAGCCAAAGCCCGCTGATAGATCACTTCCGGATATCCCGGCCCTAACCCTGAATGAACACGCATTGCACAGCCAATGATATCACCTGTGATCTCGCTGTGTTTATAGTCTTTATTTTTTGATTGATAAGATTTCATAAGAAGTACCTCGATTTAGTTTGCTCTTTTATTAGTAAGAGCAATTTCAAGGCAACTCCTTACAAGATTGTTCGAAATCTAATCTGCGACATTCAAAAAATCAGTGTAATCTGCGAAATCAGCGATCGCAATAACCACCCATTCTACTTCGATAAGTACAAGCTCTTGAACTCATACGGTTTCTTAAAGTGCTCATCATTAAAGTCCTTAGCGAAGTAGATGCTTTCACCCGTTGATTTCATCTCGGGACCCAGCTCTTTCTTCACTTCCGGAAATTTATCGAATGGGAAGACCGGCTCTTTTATAGCCCAGTTTTCCAGCTTCGATTCCAGGTCGAAGTCTTTGAGTTTAGCACCCAGCATCACTTTCACACCAATAGCGGCTTCCGGGCGCTGTGTGGCTTTGGCAAGAAATGGGATCGTTCGAGTTGTTCGAGGGTTGGCCTCAAGAACATAGACCTTATTATCTTTGACGGCATACTGTACATTCAGGAATCCAAGGATCTCCATATTTTCAGCGATCTTCAGCTGATATTCTTCAATGGTTTTGATGATCTCATCACTCAGGGAATATGGAGGCAGCACCGCAGTGGAATCTCCGGAATGAACTCCTGCCGGCTCAATATGCTGCATGATTCCTGCTATGTGAAGCTGCTCGCCGTCATACACTGAATCCACATCCACCTCGATGGCATGTTCCAGGTATTTGTCAATTAAAAATGCGTTTTCAGGATGGGTTTTAAGTATGTTAGCTACATATTTTCGCAGTTCCTCTTCTTTCACCGCAATCCGCATTCCCTGGCCACCCAACACATAACTTGGGCGAATAAGTACCGGATATCCAATTCTTCCGGCTATTTTTATGGCTTCCTCAACTTCCCTTGCCGTGCCATATTCCGGGAATGGAATATCGAGTTTCTTCAGGAAATTAGAGAACTCCCCACGGTCTTCGGCAAAGTCGATCATCTCAAAAGCAGTTCCGAAAATTTTAATTCCTTCTTCAACGAAACGTTTTCCTAGTTTGAGGGCTGTCTGACCACCCACCTGAAGGATCACCCCTTCCGGTTTTTCATGGTCAATGATATCCAGCACTCGTTCCCAGTATACCGGCTCAAAGTAGAGCTTGTCAGCAAAGTCAAAGTCTGTAGAAACCGTTTCAGGATTACAATTCACCATTATGGCTTCATAACCCATTTCTTTGGCTGCCAGTACAGCGTGTGTACAGGAATAATCGAATTCGATTCCCTGTCCGATTCGATTCGGGCCACTTCCCAAGATCAGCACTTTTCTCTTATCAGTAACCTCACTTTCATTTTCTCCTTCATAAGCAGAGTAGTAGTAGGGCGTTTGCGCCGGGAATTCTGCTGCACAGGTATCTACCATTTTAAATGAAGGGATGATATTCAACTCTTTACGCCGATCCCGAACTTTCTTGTCATCTAATTTCTCGCCGCTTTTACTTAACAGGTAGGCTATCTGGGAATCGGAAAAACCGGCTTGTTTTAACTCAAAGAAATCATCTTTGGAAATCTCTTTCAGCGTCTGTCCTTCGGTGCGATTTTCAAGCGAGACCATATAGCGTATCTGCTGCAAAAACCAGGGATCTACTTTGGTGATATCCGCTATTTCCTCAACGGATGCTCCCATTTTGAAGGCATTCCGAATCTGCATCGAACGATCCCAGTAGGGTTTGAGCAGGCGCTCACGGACCGTTTTTCGATCGAATTCCTCGTAACCGTCGGCTCCCAATCCATCGCGTCCCACTTCCAGTGATTGCCAGGCTTTATTAAGCGCTTCCGGGAAATTTCGTCCGATCGACATTACCTCACCTACCGCTTTCATTTGGGTGGAAAGCTCTTCATCCACCCCAGGAAATTTGTCGAAGTTGAAGCGGGGAATTTTGCAAACTACATAGTCTATACTTGGCTCAAAACAGGCTGATGTAGTTCCGGTGATCTGATTCTTAAGTTCATCCAGTGTGTAGCCCACCGCCAGCTTCGTTGCTACTTTTGCGATCGGATATCCGGTAGCTTTCGACGCCAGTGCCGAGGAGCGACTTACCCGCGGATTGATCTCGATGGCAACCAAGCGATCCGAACCCGGCTCCATTGCAAATTGCACATTACAGCCACCCGCAAAGGTTCCAATACTGCGCATCATCTTGATGGCGGCATCCCGCATATTCTGGAGCTGCTTGTCGCTGAGCGTCTGGGTTGGTGCCACAGTTACAGAATCCCCGGTGTGAACACCCATCGGATCCATGTTTTCGATGGAGCATATGATGATCACATTGTCGTTGGCATCACGTAAAAGTTCTAGCTCGTATTCCTTCCACCCAAAAATGGATTCTTCGATCAGCACCTGATGAACGGGGCTCATTTCCAATCCACGCAGTACTTTTCGCTCAAATTCATCTTCATTCCAAACGATGCCGCCACCGGCCCCACCCATTGTAAAGGAAGGACGGATAACGATCGGGAGTCCTCCCAATTCTTCTTTGATCTCTTTGGCATCCAGTAATGATTGTGCGGTACGACTTTTACACTGTTCAATACCAATTTCTTCCATTTTATCCCTAAACAACTGGCGGTCCTCGGTCAGTTCGACTGCATCAATATCCACTCCAATAATTTGGATGTCGTTATCCTTCCAGAAGTTTTCTTTTTCAAGATCACGGCAAAGATTCAATCCGGTTTGACCGCCCATGGTTGGGAGTACAGCGTCGGGTTTTTCTTTGGCCACAATTTCCCGGATGGAATCGGTGGTCATTGGCAGCATATATATGGCATCAGCCATGATCGGATCCGTCATGATGGTAGCCGGATTCGAATTGATGAGCACAATTTCATATCCCTCTTCCTGCAAAGAGCGGCAGGCTTGAGAACCGGAGTAGTCAAACTCACAGGCCTGGCCAATTACAATGGGTCCTGAACCAATGATCAAAATTTTATGTATGTCGTCGCGTCTGGGCATGGGTTTTGTTAATGGTTATTTGTTATTAGTGAAATGAGTTAGTTCAATGTTGGAAGTTGAATGTTCCTTGTTCGATGTTCATTTTTTCATCATATCTATGAACTGATCGAACAGATACGCTGAGTCGTGCGGGCCGGGAGACGCTTCGGGATGATATTGCACCGAAAATCCCGGGAAATTTTTGAACTTCAACCCTTCTATAGTTCCATCATTCAGATTGATATGGGTAACTTCCGCCACCTTCTCATCCATGGAATCCTCATCCACAGCAAATCCGTGGTTTTGAGTTGAAATTTCCACCAATCCGGTTTGCAGATTTTTCACGGGTTGATTGGCTCCACGATGACCTACAAACATCTTGGTGGTTTTGAGTCCCTCACTGAGCGCCATCAATTGATGACCGAGACAGATACCGAACATCGGTTTACCGGTTTCCTTCGCGTAATTCACAGCTTCAAGAGCATACTCAGCTGTTGCAGTGGGGTCGCCGGGACCGTTGCTGAAAAAGTAGCCATCCGCTTCCCATTCTTTGATCTCATCTACTGTTGTTTTAGCCGGAAAGATCCGAAGTGTACAACCACGCTTATTTAAATTGTTAATGATGTTTTGCTTGATGCCATAATCGAAAGCGGCAACTCTGAATTCATCTTTGCCATTCACGGTTTGGGCTTCGGAACGAGTGACTTTAGTAGCCAATTCAAGGCCTTCCATATCTTCCCAGTCCTTAGCCATTTGAATAAGCTTCTTTTCATCCATTTCGGTGCTGGAAATGACGGCATTCATTACCCCTTTCTCACGAACATGACGAACAAGTTTACGGGTATCAATACCTGAAATTCCTGTGATCTCATTGTCTTCCAGGTATTCCTGAAGACTGCGATCCGCCATGGTGTTACTGTATTCGTGAGAGAAAGCCCGGCAGATAATACCGGCCACCATCACTTTTCGAGCTTCATCATCGCGTGGCTGGGTTCCATAGTTTCCTATGTGTGGATAGGTCATCATCATCAGCTGACCGTAGTAACTGGGATCAGTGAAGATCTCCTGATAGCCGGTCATGCTGGTGTTAAAACACAGCTCACCGCCGGTGATACCTTCATGGCCAACGGCCTTCCCGTGAACTACGGTTCCGTCAGAGAGTGCAAGTATGGCTTTTTTTCTTTCGTTTAGTGACATGGATTAAATATAGTTCTGGATTGGTGAAATTGGTTGTTGATGAAAATCTGGATTGCAAAGGACAGGCCGGGCCTTGGTTACCTTTACCCACACCTTGATCCCCTCCCAAACGGGTAAACTCTTGGCCTTGCTCAATACGTTCTGCGTTGGAGTGGGTTGGTTACGACGCAGAGCGTCATAACCAGGCAGAAATAGATTTTTTAGCTCAAAAAAAATCCGACTACGGAAACCGCGTCGGATTTGAAAAGTGATATGGGCAAATAATAATGCCATCAATCGCACGACCTCCATTTTTGGGTGTGCGCCGACAATGCTTCAAATCTATGGATTGCTAAATCGTTAATTTTGGTATGAGCTTTTTTGAAGTTTGTCTAAGATAAGGAGTGGGAAGATTGGATTCAATTTTTGATTGTAATATTTGTGAATCTTTGAGGAAGTTTCGCTATTAACATTGGGTTTTGAATCGCAGATTACGCGGATTCAAAGATGAACGCGGATCGTCAATGGAATCCGTGAAATCCCGTAATCCCCTTAATCTGCGATTCAAACCCTCAACTAAACTTCCTCGGAGTCTCCTTCACCAAAGATCCCGTCACAGTAGCCAGCCCACTTACCAACCCTCCAATAATTCCGGTGATCAAAACAACTAATAATGGCGAACCGACAGACAACATTTCAGCGATGCGGGTAGAAAGAATCCCATCATTAGCAAAATGAATATACAGCGCCTGTCCTCCCCAAAGCAGGAATACGGCCAAAAACCCCCAACCAAAAGAAGCAAGAGCCTTTTGATTAAACCAATAACCAAAGATCAATCCGGGAATAGCAATGCTCCACCAGGGCAAGAACAGGTTCAGTAAAAAGGCGGTAATTAATACAAGTGCGGATAGAAGCATTTCTCTTAGTTTTAAAATTTTAAAAATCAGCAAAAGAGATTTTTACCAATCTTCATCAATCGGTGGAACGCCCTCGAAGTGTATGACATATTCGCCATAAATGGGATCATAATAGTGGCCGTTTTCTTCATAGTCAGAATTCCACTCCTTACTTCCATCTTCATTCATTCGATACAGAAATGGCGATAAATGCAAACGCTCTACATGCCAGCGGCCTTCTTCTCCGGATAAAATTTCCTCGCCCTGACCATATACCATCAAACCGCCTTCGGCATATACTTCGTGCTGCGGGCTGATATCCTTGTACTCGTGACTTACGTTGATGGCTTTATGCCCAATTTCATGTGCTATGGTTCTTCTGAACCGATCCGGGCGGTCCAGGTTGGTGATTGTAATAACCCCTCGGTGTTCTTTCGGGATGGTGCCGGGATAGGAATAGGTGGGAAATGAAAGTCCGCCGGTTCGTACTGTTTTCATCATCCAGTTTCTTCCTTCCGATACCGTCAAAAATGGATAGAAGACATCTTGTAATGCCACCAGGTAAATGGTTCGGTCATTATTTGGCGCCGGTTCTATGATGCTTTCAAATGCTTGTTTGGTTTCTTCGGTTAGTTTAGCCGGATTTCGGTAGCTGTGCTCATATAAATTAGTGTATCCGGTATTGGGAATACCCGGCACTTCATTGGCTTGAATGGCAAAATACTTGGGATTGACTTCCCCTGTTTTCACCCATAATAAATTTATCTGAACACCGGTGGGCTCGTAGATTTCTTTTGCAACTTCTAAACCCTCCATCATCCGGTTTAAGGTTACTTTCTCAAAAGAATCATCAAAGTTGGATGGAAAATATATTCCAACATCCATGGTTAACTTGCCCGGCTCCAAATCACTGTTGAATGCTTCTACATCAATGCTGTCCACTTCGGTCCATTCGACCTGATCAACCGAATCTTCATTATTCGTTTTTGTATTTTTTTCTGAACAAGCGCTAAAGAGTACTAAGGCAACTACAGACAGGCGTATCAAATTTTTCATTCTTCTTTACTGATCTCTATTTTCAAAAATTATGATTGAGGAAGTGTAGTAATAATTCCTGAAAACTGTAACCTGTCTCTATACTCGATTAACTATTGATTTTTTAGGACCAATTTATACCGAACCACATATTCAGTTTTATCTTCATCCGTAAAAACCGCCCACACCTTGTCATCCTTTGCCTCTAAAAATACCGCTCCCATTGGCAATGTGACATTTCCATAAAAAGAACCATCCGGGTTGAAAACATCAAATACAGGAGGCTCCCATACTTGAATTCTTGAAGAGAATATCCCTCCATCTACCGGTTGGGCTTTTGTATATCTCCAAACCCATATTCTTCCCTGCGAATCCGTTAACAATTCTTTAAATGGTGGTTTTTTATCCGGAATAGAAGACTCAATATTATATCCGCCTGAAGTAAATCTTTTTTTAAAATTTTCCCATTGTTCTTCTTCTTCAGAAGTCACTTCTAATGGAGAATATTCTCGCTGAATTAGTACCGGCCCGTCCTCTTTATGCAAAACAATTTCATACTGATTATTTACAGCCGTAATGACATGGCCGCTTGAACTAAAATTCTCCAACATCTGTGTATTAAAAGGATAACCGGCTCCTGCATCTGTAAAAATCACAAAAGATTGAGGATAGTCTTCTTCACCCTGAGGTACATGTAGAGTATCAACCAGCTCTCCGGTAGGCGAAATTTTATACCAGGCTTTCGGGGGATTCATATTACTTTGTGGGTTATTACGATCAAAGAACATGACCTTTAAATAAAAATTACCTTCATGATCCACTTCAAAAGTTTTGTAAGATGAGTGCAAGCCTGAAGTTACCAAAAAACTTTCTGCAAAATCCCCATTTGGTTCATACACGTTAATTCGCTGATTGCCTATATCCCAAATGGCCAATCTTCCATCCGGAAAAGACCCTATTCCTCCAATCCTGCCATATTCTCCGGGACCCCGACCATCCCTACCAACATATTTTATGAAAGAGCCATTCTCGTCAAATAATCTAACCACAGGGTCTCCTGCCGGGGAATCAGTCACAAAAATAGTTCCGTCAGCACCTAATGCAAGATCAGAAATTCGCGCAAATATATATTCAAACTCTCCATCAATAGTACCAATACGTAATTCTTCTTCCGCTTTATAGGTGTTTTGAGCTTCGGATTGGAGGGGAATCATCCAAATAAAAACACCCACGACAAAAGAGAATACTATATACTGTTTTGTACTTAACAAGATCAAATGATTAGATATTAAAACCCGAAATTTTACAAAGTTGAATGCCTGATTGTAATAATAATTTTTGAAACCTTTAAGGTTTTTGAATTAACCTTCGTTTTTGCTTCTTTCCAACATGTTTAAATACCTGTTCATACTATTTCTTTTTTTTACGGGATGCTCCGAGAAGCCTGCTTTGGAAAGTGATAAAACCTCACAACAATTCATCACAGTATTAGGCATTGCCCAGGATGCCGGCTTTCCCCAGGCCGATTGTGAAAAAGAACATTGCAAGCAATATTGGGATGGCAGGGTTGAAAAACGGCATGTTGTCAGTTTAGGCCTCTCGGATCAAACCACCGGACAAAACTGGATGTTTGAAGCCACGCCCGATTTCACGTATCAGCTTCATCAGCTTAAATCCACTTCTGCGATTGATGATCTTTCCGGGATCTTCTTGACTCACGCTCATATCGGGCATTATACCGGCTTAATGTATTTGGGGCATGAAGTGATGGGAGCCTCCGGTGTTCCGGTATATACAATGCCGAGGATGAAATCATACCTTAAAAAAAACGGTCCGTGGAGTCAATTGGTAAGTATGAATAACATTGATCTCCAACAGCAAAAAGCCGATTCAACCATCCAAATCAGCCCAAATATCTTGGTAACCCCTTTTCGGGTTCCTCATCGGGATGAATATTCTGAGACTGTTGGATATCGTATAAATTCTGAAAACACGTCTATCCTTTTCATCCCTGATATCAATAAATGGCATGTTTGGGAAAGGGATATCATTGAAGAAGTCTCAAAAGTTGATGTAGCTTTATTGGATGGTACTTTCTATGATGCAAATGAATTGCCCGGTCGCGATATGAGTGAGATTCCCCATCCATACGTTGAGGAAAGCATTAAACTTTTTAACAATCTTCCTGCTTCAGAAAAGGAAAAAATTATGTTTCTTCATTTTAATCATACCAATCCATTGATTTTAGATGGTCCTGAGCGCAGGGAAGTTGAAAATCTTGGATTTCAGGTGGCCTCAGAAGGGCAAATCATTCCATTAAATTAATTCATTATGTATCGATTACATCGCTTATTTACTGCCACTTTTCTACTTGTCATTTTCAGCTCAACGGCTTGGGCTCAAACCTACTACCCCGGAAGCTGGGGTGACTGGGAGAAACGATCTCCCGAAGAACTCAGCCTGAGTGCCGATAAAATTCAGGAAGCCATTCAATTTGCTCAGGATAATGAAACCGATAATCCCCGCAGCATGGAAGAAAATCACTATGGTACGTTTGGACGCGAACCGTTTGGAGATGGAATCGGCCCTTTTAAAGATCGCGGTGAGCAAACCGGAATTATTATCAAAAACGGATATATAGTAGCCGAATGGGGAGAGCCTTTTCGGGTGGACATGACCCACAGCGTGACCAAAAGCTTTCTCTCTACAACGGTTGGAATTGCCTTTGACCGTGGATTGATCCGGGATGTAAATGAAAAGGTGGATCAATACATGGCGCCCATCTATTTCATGGAATGGGATAACAACCAGAACAAAGCCGATGAATTCAAAGAACCCAAAGTATTTGAGCCATTCAAGGGTGAACACAATTCAAAGATCACCTGGAATCATCTGCTCCGCCAAACTTCTGACTGGGAAGGCACATTATGGGGGAAGCCGGATTGGGCCGATCGCCCTTCCGGAGATCGTTCTGAGTGGATGACCCGGGAGCGACATGAACCGGGTTCTGTGTTTGAATACAATGATACTCGTGTAAACCTGCTGGCTTTAGCCGCCATGAATGTTTTGCGGGAGCCACTCCCCAAAGTGCTTCGTGAAGAAGTGATGGATAAGATCGGAGCCTCACCAACCTGGCAATGGATGGGTTATGAAAACTCGTGGGTCATCATTGACGGACAACAAATGCAGGCGGTAAGCGGTGGCGGACATTGGGGCGGAGGGATGTTCATCAGTGCACGAGACCAAGCCCGATTTGGTTTGCTGACCTTAAGAAACGGTAAGTGGAAAGACGAGCAGATCATCTCCGAAGAATGGAATAAAATGGCCCAAACACCCACCGAGGCCAACACCAATTACGGTTTCATGAACTGGTTTTTGAATGTCAATAAAGATCGATTGCCAAGTGCTCCAACATCAGCTTTCTTTCATCTTGGCGCCGGAACCAATATGGTATATGTGGATCAGGAAAATGACCTGGTGATTGTGGCCCGTTGGATAGATGGCGGGGCGATGGATGGTGTGGTGAAAAGAGTCCTTGATTCCATAAATTAATTTTTTGGCAATTTCTTGTCTTTTCAACTAAAACTGATAGATTCCCTTAATTAATAATAAACCGGATATATATAATGAAGCTCTACTTTAAACATTTTGCATTTATTCTCTTTGTTTTTGCACTGCTAACCGGATGTGACTGGCAGCGCGAATCAACCATAAAGAGCAACATAACCAATCTTTCTGCTCCCATCGCTGAAAAACAGGATTCAGTGCTTACCATTCACGGGGACACCAGAATCGACCCTTATTTCTGGATGCGCCTTACTGATGAACAAAAAATAGCTGAAACGCCGGACGCTCAAACACAGAAAGTGCTCGATTACCTAAATAGCGAAAATGAATACACCGATCTCGCTATGAAAGATACCGAGGGGCTTCAGGAGAAATTGTACGAAGAGATTGTTGGCAGAATTAAAGAAACAGACGAATCTCTTCCCTATTTCAAAAATGGATATTGGTATTACACCCGCTATGAAGAAGGAAACGAATATCCCATTTATTCCCGTAAAAAAGGATCCCTTGATGCTGAAGAAGAAATTCTGATCGATGTAAATGAATTGGCTGAAGGACACGATTACTATTCAGCAACAGGACTTCAGGTCAGTCCTGACAACAAAATCCTGGCTTTTGGAGAAGACACTCTGAGCCGAAGGGTGTACCATATTCGATTTAAGAACCTGGAAACCGGTGAGTTTCTGGATGATAAATTAGACAATACCACCGGCGGCGGAGCCTGGGCGAACGATAACCGCACCTATTTCTATACCACCAAAAATAAAGTATCCCTGCTTTCCGAAAAGATATACCGGCATACCCTGGGTAATAATCCCTCCTCGGATAAATTGGTGTATTCTGAAGAAGATCCCTCTTTTTATTTGGGTGTTAATAAATCAAAATCAGATCAGTACATCATAATTAGCGAGCAAAGCACCCTGGCCAACGATTATCATATTCTGAATGCCGATAACCCTAACGGAGAATTCCGGCAGTTCACTCCGCGTGAAGAAGTGCATGAGTATTCTATCGATCACTTTGAGGATAAATTCTATATCGTTACCAATTGGGAAGCACCCAACTTCCGGCTTATGGAAACCTCCGAGAATGCGACTCAAAAAAGTAACTGGACAGAAATAATCCCTCACCGGGAAGATGTGCTTATTAGCGGCATCGAGGTTTTTCGGGATTACCTGGTGGTCAGCGAGCGGAGCAATGCGCTCACCAACATCAAAGTCATAAACCAAAACACAGAAGAAGAGCATTATCTGAAATTTGATGAAGAAGCTTATGTGGCTTATACCTCAACAAATCCTGAGTTTGATACTGAAACCCTTCGGTTTGGTTATTCCTCTTTAACCACCCCCAATTCTACTTACGACTATAACATGAATACCCGTGAAATGGAATTGATGAAGCAGCAAGAAGTTGTGGGCGGACATAACCCGGATGATTACACGACAGAACGTTTCTTTGCCGAGGCTCACGATGGGGTGATGATTCCCGTATCTGTTGTTTACAAAAACTCTGTAGAGAAAAGTCCCAACACCCCCTTGTTGCTTTATTCTTACGGTTCCTATGGCTCCTCAACCGATCCCCGTTTTAATTCTTCTTTACTGAGTCTTCTCGACCGTGGATTTATCTATGCTATTGCACACATTCGGGGTGGACAGGAAATGGGTCGGCAATGGTATGAAGACGGCAAGATGTTCAACAAAATAAATACCTTTACCGATTTTATTGACGTAGCCAAATATCTTGAAGACAATGGCTATTCGTCTGCCCCTCACATGTACGCCCGTGGTGGAAGTGCCGGTGGATTGCTGATGGGAGCAGTCGTAAATATGGCTCCAAACCAGTTTAATGGAGTAATCGCCGCCGTGCCTTTTGTGGATGTAGTTTCAACAATGCTGGATGAAACCATTCCATTAACTACCAATGAATTCGATGAATGGGGGAATCCCAAAAACGAAGACTCCTATCATTATATGCTTTCTTATTCCCCTTACGATAATGTTGTGGAACAGGAATATCCCAACCTATTGGTAACTACCGGATTATTTGACTCACAGGTTCAGTATTGGGAACCTGCAAAGTGGGTGGCCAAATTAAGGGATAAAAAGGCCGGCGATAATGTCCTTCTTTTGAAGACCAATATGAAAGCCGGGCATGGCGGCGCTTCAGGCCGCTTTGAGCGCTACCGTCAAACCGCATTGGAATATGCTTTTTTACTCGATCTTGAGGGAATGAGACGTTAATTCCCTGGTGATTTTTTTTGCCGTGGGATTGTTGAATAGTTGGGAAATGAGAGTTGAAAGTTGATAGGGTGATAGTTTCATTGATTGTCCCCCAGCTTGTAATTAGGCAATATCAACTTTCACCCTATCAACTTTAATTATGAATAAAACAGCTATCGTAATAGGGGCAACCGGGTTAGTAGGCTCCCATGTGTTGAACCTCCTGCTTCAGGATGAGCGCTATCAAACAGTGAAAGTTTTTCATCGGCGAAGTACAGGAATTAACCATCCCAAACTAAAGGAACACCTAGTAGATTTTAAAAACCTGGATTTCTGGAGATCACAGCTTACCGGTGATGAATTATATTCCGCTTTGGGAACCACCATTAAAAAAGCCGGAAGTCAGGAAGCCCAATACACTGTCGATTTCACTTACCAATATGAAACGGCAAAAGCTGCAGCAGAAAATGGGGTCTCTAAATTTGCACTCGTTTCTTCGGCCGGAGCCAACCCGAAATCCCGGGCATTTTATCCCAAATTGAAAGGGGAATTGGATCAAGCTGTTAAAGAATTACCATTTGAAGTAATCACCATTTTACGCCCTTCTTTCTTAGAAGGAGATCGAAGCGAAAACAGGCTAGGTGAGACGGTCGGCATTATTCTCGCCAAAATGTTTACCAAAATTCCGGGACTTAAAAAGTACCGTCCCATTTTTGCTGAAACTGTGGCCGAGGGAATGATCAATTCTCTTCAAAAATGCCCGCCCGGATATCATATTTTCGAACTGGATGAGATTTTTTATTTGTAAGCCTGTTTGGTTAATATCTGACTCAACATTTTAAATCGGATTACCCCATGAAAAAACCGTTATTGCTCTTCTTAATTTCACTTATCTCTTTAACCACATACGCCCAGGACCTTAAGCAAATCATCGATCAGAAAGCTGATGAAATTGAAGAACAGGTCATCGAGTGGCGCCGCCACTTTCACGAAAATCCCGAGCTTTCGAACAGAGAATTTGAGACCGCATCCTACATAGCAGAATACCTGAATGAATTAGGATTGGAAGTTGAAACCGAAGTTGCTCACACCGGAGTTGTCGCTCTTTTGAAAGGAGGAAAACCCGGGCCTGTAATCGGTTTGCGTGCGGATATTGACGCCCTCCCCGTTACAGAGCGCACAGATGTTCCCTTTAAATCGGTAGCAACCGGAATGTATCAGGGAAAAGAAGTTGGAGTGATGCATGCTTGCGGGCACGATACCCACATCGCCATGATGATGGGCGTTGCAAAGATCTTAACAGACATGAAAGATGAGATCAAGGGAACCATTAAGTTTATTTTTCAGCCTGCTGAAGAAGGAGCCCCTCAAGGCGAAGAAGGCGGTGCCGAATTGATGGTGAAAGAAGGAGTACTCGAAAACCCGGATGTAGATGCTATCTTCGGGCTCCATATTTGGGACAGCACGCCCGTTGGAACCATCGGGTATCGCTCAGAAGGCATTATGGCCAGCGTAAACAGTTTCAGCCTTGAGATCACCGGGAAGCAAGCTCATGGCTCTGCCCCCTGGGCCGGCATTGACCCAATTGTTACGGCGGCACAGATCATCAACAACGCCCAGACCATCGTCAGCCGAAGTATGCCTTTGACCAAACAGGCTGCCGTAGTCACCTTTGGTAAAATTGAGGGTGGAGTTCGCCATAATATCATCCCCGAAAAAGTAGAAATGGAGGGAACCATCCGGGCACTCGATGAAGACATGCGTCAGCTTATTTTTAAGCGACTCGAGACTATTGTTCAAAACACCGCTGAAAGTAACGGCGCCACAGCTAACCTTACCATCAACAAAGGCTATCCCATCACCTACAACGACCCGGATTTAACTGCTCAAATGGCTCCTACTCTGGACCGGGTAACTAATGGCAATGCTGAAATCATGGATGCTGTAACCGGAGCTGAGGACTTTTCTTTCTTCCAGGAAAAAGTCCCCGGACTTTATTTTTTCCTGGGCGGGAAAGAAGAAGGCAGGGAAGCAGCCGGACATCACACTCCTGACTTTTACATTGATGAAAGCGCCATGAAGCTGGGTGTTCGAGCTATGAGCAACCTGGTCATTGATTATATGAACTCAGCCGGAAACTAAATCTCAACAACGTCAGAAAACCTAGTCATGAAGAAGTTTTTATCCCTTACACTGCTTTTACTTTTCAGCTGTAACCTTTTTGCTCAACAGCTTTCAGATACGGAAAAGAATATCCTTGAACGTATTGATGCCAATCATGCCGATGCTCTTCAATTCCTGGAAACCAATGTAAACATCAACAGCGGTACGCTGAATTTTGAAGGCGTTAAAAAAGTCGGAGAAAACTATATAAAGGCATTCAATGAACTTGGTTTTGAAACCCGATGGATTCCCCAAGATGAAGTAAATCGGGCCGGACACTTTTTCGCTGAACAAAAGGGAAACTCCGGAAAAAAGCTGTTGCTTATCGGTCACCTTGATACTGTTTTTGAGCCGGACAGTCCGTTTCAGGAATTTGAAATGCTGAATGATTCTGTGGCCACAGGTCCCGGAGTAAATGACATGAAAGCCGGAAATGTCATGATCTTCTATGCCTTAAAAGCGTTAAAGGAAGCCAATGCCATCCCCGATGCTCAGATCATTGTTGCCTTCACCGGTGATGAAGAAAAAGCCGGAAGCCCCACTTCCATAAGCCGAAAAGACCTGGTTGATGCAGCCAGGCGAAGTGACGTCGCGCTCGGTTTTGAAACCGCCTCGGGATTCAGCTACGCCACGGTTGCCCGACGAGCTTCCTTTTCATGGAAGCTTGAAGTAGAAGGTAGACAGGCTCACTCCTCAGGAATTTTCAGTGATTACACCGGAGCAGGTTCCGTTTATGAAACCTCCCGAATTCTGAATCGCTTTTATGAGGAACTCCGGGAAGAAAACCTCACCTATAATGTGGGCGTTATTTTGGGTGGAAATGAGGTCGATTATGATGAAGAAAATATTCGCGGGTCCGTAAGTGGCAAGACCAACATTGTCCCCAAAAAAACCCTCGCGCATGGTGGGATCCGATTTTTAACTACAGAACAAGGCGACCGGGCCTTTGCCAAAATGCGAGAAATTGTATCTGATCACCTGCCCCGAACTTCGGCTGAGCTTACTATCTATGAAGGCTATCCACCCATGGAGCCTACCGATGGAAATATGGAATTGCTCTCTGTACTAAGTGAACTCAGTCAGGATCTGGGACTGGGTGAAGTTGAAGCCTACGATCCCGGAAGACGCGGTGCTGCAGATATCTCTTTTGTAGCTAACTATGTGGACGGCCTTGATGGACTCGGAGCCATGGGCAGCGGAGCTCACGGTCCAAACGAGACCATCAACCTAAAGACCTACAAAGAACTCACTAAACGAGCAGCTCTGTTGATCTACAGACTTACCCAATCTGAATAATCCATTTTAAACAATCTACTTCCCATGAGAAAAATTACGCTCTACTTCATTCCATTACTTTTCATCTGGATCGCCGGATGCAACACTCCCGACCCGGAAACACAACAAGACATCAGTGCGGCAGATGAAGTCGTACGATCCTATGTGGAAGATCATAACATCCCCGGAATGAGTGTCTCCGTTTATCGGGATGGAGAGATCATCTGGTCGAAAGGATATGGATATTTGAACCTTGAGGATCAGGTTCCCGTCGATCCTGCCTCAACCCTTTTTCGAATCGGAAGTGTTTCCAAAACATATACCGCAACCGGGGCAGGGCTACTTTTTCAAGATAAGAAATTAGATCCCGAACAACCGGTTCAAGCCTATGTCCCCGATTTCCCTGAGAAACAATATGAGATTACCGTTGAACAAGTAGCAGGTCATATTGCAGGAATTCGGCACTACAGAGGCGATGAGTTCATGAGTGATAAAAAGTATACCTCTATTACCGAAGGGCTCGAAATTTTTAAAGATGACACGCTGCTTTTTGAGCCGGAAACCGATTACTCCTATTCCAGTTATGGATGGAATTTAATAAGTGCTGTAATAGAGGGGGCCTCAGGTCAGAAGTTTTTACCTTTTATGGCAGATGAAGTATTTGGTCCCCTAAATATGACTAACACTATGCCCGATTATGCCGATCAGGACATTCCAAACCGCACGCTTTTTTATGTTTATAACGACAGTACCGATACCAATGAGGAGGCTCCTTACGTAGATAACAGCTACAAATGGGCCGGGGGCGGATTTTTGTCAACCACCGAAGACATGACTCAATTCGGGAAAGCTCACTTATCTGCAGGTTTTTTAGATCAAAAAACACTCGACCGGTTTATGGCTCCTTTGCAGACTTCTGATGGAGAATCGACCGGTTATGGGTTCGGATGGAGTACTATTATCGACTCGGAGGGAAATGAGTGGAAAGGCCATAGCGGAGGATCTGTAGGCGGAAGCACCATGTTTCTGCTGCATCCGGAAAACGAGGTTGTTATCGCATTTGCCATCAATCGCTCCGGAGCACCCATGGCAGACCTGCGAGATGAGCTGGCTAAGATCTTTATTGATTAAATTAATAAGTCCATTTCAAACTACTCATTAATCTAATATGTAAGCATTTACATAAGAAAAAGTCTTGGCTGATCTTTATTATCCATCTCGTTGGAATTAACTAAAGATCTTCATGAAAAAACTATTCTCACTCACTCTTGCACTTTTTCTTTTAGCGCCCGTTCTTCAGGCTCAAACACCTGAGGAGATTCAGGTTATTGACCCACCGTTTTGGTGGACCGAAATGCCGGTAAATGAACTGCAGCTTCAGCTTTATGGAGATAATTTAGGTTTATACCGAGCAAGTACTGATCACCCCGGGGTAAAGATAACCAAACAGCTTGCGGTAGATTCTCCCAACTATCTCTTTCTCTATTTCGATATTTCGGATGAGGCTGAGGCCGGTGAAATGGAAATCGTGCTCATCCATCACAACAAGGAGATTGTATTTAATTATGAGCTAAAAACCCGAGAATCTATGAAAGGCCGGAATAATGGCTTTGATCCTTCCGATGTGATATACCTCATGATGCCCGACCGCTTTGCCAACGGAGATCCTTCCAACGATACCGTAGAGGGCATGATCGAATCGGCAGACCGCTCAGACCCTCGGCGCCGACAAGGGGGAGATATTCAGGGTGTGATGGATCATCTGGATTACATTGAAGATCTCGGCATGACCGCCATCTGGTTCACCCCCATGTTCGAAAATGATATGAGCGTGGAGTACGGAGCCTATCACGGGTATGCGGCTACTGATCTCTACAAAGTGGATCGCCGTTTTGGCTCCAATGAATTGTATAAGGAGCTGGTTTCCAAAGTTCAGGAACGCAATATGAAGGTGATCATGGATATGATCCACAACCACATTGGTGATAATCACTGGTGGATGGATGACCTGCCCACGAACGACTGGGTGTTTGATTATGAGGAAGTGGGGCAAACCAATTATCGAGGGGTAACCGCCTCCGACCCATATGCTTCGAAATATGATTCCGTAAAGCTTACTTCCGGCTGGTTTGTACCGGAAATGCCCGACCTGAATCAAAACAATGAACTGCTGGCTGATTACCTCATTCAAAATACACTCTGGTGGATCGAGTATTCCGGGGTTGACGGCATCCGCATGGATACCTACGTCTATCCCGACAAAGACTATATGGCGCGCTGGGCGAAAGAAGTGCTCGAGGCCTATCCTGATTTCAACATTGTGGGAGAATCCTGGGTAGAAAATGTTCCTGCTGAAGCTTACTGGCAATACGACAAAGCCGGAGTAGATGACGGCTACCAGTCTCACTTACCGAGTCTCACCGACTTTCAATTCGCTTTTGCTGCCCGGGATGCTTTCAATGAGGAATTTGGCTGGACCACCGGACTGAGTCAGCTGTATTACGTGCTCTCTCAAGACTTCCTCTATTCCGATCCTATGGGAAATATCATTTTCCTGGATAACCATGATATGAGCCGCTATTTCGAGCACATCGGCAAAGACGAAGATTATTTCAAAATGGCATATGCATTTTTGATGACCACACGAGGAATCCCACAGGTTTATTACGGAACGGAACTGATGATGGAGCATGAATACCGGGGCGGAGATGATGAAGCCTGGCGGCAAACCATGCCCGGCGGCTGGCCCGATGACGACCGCAGCGTGTTCACCGAAGAAGGCCGCACTGACAAAGAAAATGAGATCATGGAATACGTAACCAAACTCACCCAATGGCGAAAAAATGCTATTGCCACACACGAAGGCAAATTGGTGCATTTTATCCCTGAAAATAATACCTACGTCTATTTCCGCGTCCACGAAGACCAAACCATTATGGTGGCCATGAATGCGAATGAGGAAGCTGTTTCGTTAGATAGAAATCGTTTTGCTGAGATCCTGGATGATTTTGAGATTGGGATTGATGTGATTTCCGATGAGCAGATAGATGTGTCAGATGATATAGAGGTGCCTGGAAAAATAGCGGTAATTTGGGAGTTAAAATAACCCGTTTAACCTCGTTCCCAACCTCCCGGTTGGGAATACCTGCCGGGACCTCCCGGTCCCAGTGTACAACAATGAGCTGATCAGCAAAATAAAGCTTTCAAATCCTTAGTCAGCTTTAGCTCTTTTTTCGCAGCCGGTAGCTTTTGTTTCTTTTGTCGGTACAAAAGAAAAGTAAAAGTAGCAGCAGTTTACCTTATATAAGATTTGGATAAAATACGCGTCGACTCATTGTATCAAGCTTAATTCAAACACAAACGACTCAGCGAGTTGATCTACGTTTCACCCCTCACTCTCCACTACAAACTTCACTCAAAAGGCCGTATCTTTAAGGCTTCAATAAAGCTGAACGAGATACTATGAGCACGGCCACTGCCGAAACACAAATTACCAAAGAGGCGAAAAAGAGGCGAACCTTCGCCATCATTTCGCACCCCGATGCGGGTAAAACCACTCTCACCGAGAAGCTATTGCTGTATGGCGGAGCCCTGCACGAGGCCGGATCGATCCGTGCCCGAAAGGCCACCCGGCACGCAGCCTCTGACTGGATGTCGATTGAGCAGGAACGCGGGATTTCTGTAACCTCCTCCGTGCTCCGGTTTGAAAAGGACGGCATCAAATACAACCTGCTGGACACCCCGGGTCACAAAGACTTTTCTGAAGATACCCTCCGAACCCTGGTAGCTGCCGACAGCGGTCTCATGGTGATTGATGTGGCTAAAGGCGTTGAGGAACAAACCGAGAAATTATTTGAAGTCTGTAAGCTGCGGAAAGTACCGGTCATTACTTTTGTGAACAAGTGCGACCGTCCCGGTATGGATCCGCTGGAAGTACTCAGCAACATTGAAAATAAGCTGGGCATAGAAGCCGTACCGGCCAGCTGGCCGATGGGTTACGGGCAGAAGTTCCAGGGCATCTATGATGTGATTGACAACAAAGTACACATGTATCAAAAAACGGATCACGGGGCTAAAAAAGCGGTGACTGAAATTTTGAGTGTGGAAGATGCCATCGCTGCCTCTTCGCTTTCAGATGCTGAAAAAGAAGCTTTCCAGGAAGAGGTGATGCTGATTGAAGACATGTACGAGAATATGAGCAAAGAAGATTATGCTACCGGAAAGGTTACACCTGTTTTCTTCGGTTCAGCCTTGCACAACTTTGGACTGGATGTCTTTCTGAATTATTTCCACCAGCTGGCTCCGCATCCCCAGCAGTATAAAACACCTAATGGAGTTGTTCGTGACCTAAATGACGGGTTTTCCGGGTTCATCTTTAAGATGCAGGCCAATATGAATCCCGACCACCGCGATTGCGCCGCCTTCATCCGTGTCGCTTCCGGTAAGTTTGAACGAGGGCAGCAGGTCACCATCGCATCTACCGGCAAGAAAGTAAAAATGTCAACTCCCCATACGTTAATGGGCGATGATCGCCAGCTTATGGAGGAAGCCTATCCCGGTGATATCGTATCTATTTTTAATCCCGGTTCATTCCGTATCGGCACCACCATTTATGAAAAAAATGAGGTGGATTTTGACGTAATTCCGCTTTTTACTCCCGAACATTTTCAGAAAGTAGCTACCAAAGACCCTTTCAAGAGAAAGCAGCTGCGCGAAGGGTTAAAACAGCTTTCGGAAGAAGGGGTAGTTCACGTATTTGAAGTGCCGAATGGAGTTGGAAACGAACTTCTGTTAGGAACCGTAGGTGTACTTCAATTTGAAGTGGTGGAACACCGCATGCTCACTGAATATGGCGTTGAGCTTATAAAAACTCCCGTTTCTTATTACTGCGCCCGATGGCTGCCTAATGACCGTGATGACATCACCGACAAACTGGAAGCCAGTTACTCCACCCATGTAACCAAAGACATGGAAGAAAACCCGATCGTCCTTTTTGATTCTATGTATGCTTTAAATCAAGGAGAAGAAAAAGTCGGTAAGGAAAACCTTTTCAAGTTCAAGCAAGGGTAAGGACTTCCAACACCGAATAATGAACGTTTCATATAGAACTGTTAGCTTTTAAAGCACTTTTTTCTTTTGCATTAGCTTGATCAGACGTTCATTTGTATTCACTCTTTTTTTGTTTAGATCAGCTATAGAATCGATGTTCTCAATGAAATTGGTATACTCAGAAGGGAAACCCAGAAACCGACTGCCTTGAGCCACCAATTGCTTATACCAGTGAAAAGGCTGACAGGTATAATCCACGTACTCACGCATTCCCTGATAAGTGAAACAGGTTATCTCTTCTCCTTTCTCCAACTCCACTTCAACTATCAATTTATTGTAGCCAAATCCTAACGATTCAAATTTATCGAGCAGTTTTTCCTGACTTTTGGATAGCTCATACATAGCTCCCAATACATATTTGCTGCGCTCAGAAGAACTTTCAATCGTTGCTTTTCCGGAACCATCACTCCCGGTTTTATGAAAGTGTATTTCCGTGTAGCTTAACTTTCCGATTCCATGGAAATCCACTTTTCCCAACCGGTCTTCCAGTCGGATGGGGTGAAGGTTTGATCCATAAGCAAAATAAAGATTCTTTTTTTTATACTTTTTGCTCAACGGCACGGATATCTATTTTCCTCCGTTAGCCTGAAGGTCCGCTATACAATTGGCATCCAATTCAGCCACACTCTCATCAAAGAATTGAGAGATCAAGTCGGATCGCTCCATGGCGTAATACATCAGGCAATTCTCATTATCGCAATGATGGCCATTTTCTTCGTCTTGGTGATCGGTTTGCATATCGGTTCCTGACCCATCAATATTTACCAACCCAAATAAATGGCCAAACTCATGCCGAAAAGATGTAGACTCTACCTGATAGCGTGATGGTGCACCAAAACCACTGGTTGCATCATCATAAGCCACACCGAAAAAAGCATTAGAAGTATTGTAATATGCAATCCCCAACACATTACTTTGCGAATATCTGCCATCCAGTATAATCATGTAAGCAGTCAAAGTTTCTCCCTCACTAAATTGATCACGATGCTGGCTTTCTAAATCTCGAACTTGATTGGCTGTATATGCATTCTGATCTCCGGAAGGAATTTCAGTCGGCTCTAAAATAGTAACCGATGTTTTGTTTAGCCTTTGTTCCAAAAATGCCTGTAAACTATCCAAAGCCCGTTCATTGGGAGGATAATTGGGCATGTAATCTATTTCTATTACCAACTCTGTGAAATCAGAATCAGAAAGAAAGGCATTTGCAGAAATACCCGGATTTCGGGTATGAGAAAATTCATCTTCACCATTTTCATTTCCCGGATCAGATGGATTCTCAAAACAACTGACTGTGGCAAAAATCAGGGTCAGAATAAATGTGCAATAAATAACAAACTGCTTTGATAGCTTCATATAAAAGAATGTTTTTTTGATCTTTTCTAATTTAATGACTTTTCGGAAACTTATGTTCCATAAACTCTCAATACAAGCCTTTCTAACAATGCTACTACCTCTTTATTATCTAAGTTTTATGCTATTGCATTTTTGTATATGAGAATATATGTGTAATTTATGTTATGGAATCAAATTATCCTTGTCGCAAAATTATCCATATTGATATGGATGCTTTTTTTGCTGCTGTAGAGCAGCGGGATAATCCTGAATTGCAAGGAAAACCGGTGATTGTGGGAGGCTCCCCAAATGGCCGCGGAGTCGTATCAACTGCAAGCTATGAAGCTCGAAAATTTGGAGTTCATTCAGCGATGCCCGCATCCCAGGCTGCACGACTATGTCCGCAAGGTATTTTCGTCAAATCTCATTTCGATGCTTATAAAAAAGCTTCTCAGCAAATTCGTGAGATCTTTTTTGAATACACGGATTTAGTAGAGCCGCTTTCCTTAGATGAGGCTTTCCTCGATGTCACTGAAAATCATAAGAATATCCCGTCCGCCACGCTGATTGCTAAAGAGATCAGGGAACGGATATATGAAACAACCAAGCTGACGGCATCCGCTGGTATTGCCCATAATAAGTTCTTGGCTAAAGTAGCTTCAGATATCAACAAACCTGACGGAATGACGCTCATCCCCCCTGAAAAAGCAGAAGCATTTTTGGAAGAGCTGGAAATCAGTAAATTTTATGGGGTTGGGAAGGCAACGCAAAAAAAGATGCATGCGGTAGGTATCAAAACCGGGGCAGATTTAAAGAAATGGACTGAAATTGATTTAGTAAAAGCTTTCGGTAAATCCGGAAGATTTTATTATCGGATTGTCCGGGGGATTGATCACCGGGAAGTAAAACCACACCGGGTTCGAAAATCGTATGGCAAAGAGCGTACGTTTTCCGATGACATTGAGAGCCTGGAATGGATTTATAATTTCTTAGATGAACTTGCTCAAACCATTGCCGAAGGGATGAAGAAAATAAACGCTGCAGGCAAAACCATCACCCTGAAAGTTCGTTATAAAAATTTTGAGACTATTACCCGAAGCTCCTCCCTGCCACATTACACCAATCGATATACTGATATCACTGAAACCGTCCGAACATTACTGGAAGAAACAGACGTTGGAAATCGCTCCGTTCGTTTATTGGGGATTACGTTGTCTAATCTAAATCTGAATGAGGAGACAGTTTGGGAGCAGTTGGAGCTTTCGTTTTTGTGATGAAGTGACAAGTGATAAAGTAAATTTTTCAAACAATATGAGCTTTTCTTCTGTCGGAAATCATATTCAACAACAGTTTTATGATTTTTGTGATCAGGCTAATTCTTTGTTCAGCTAATTCAGGAGTGAGGATATGACGACTTTTAAAATACCATCCGCGTGCTTCACGTGCTGAACCAAATGCAATCTCGTAAAATCGTGCTTTTTCCTTATTTGAGATTCGGGAATAACCTTCAGAAATATTAGCACTTATTGAGCCGGAAGACCTAATCAACTGATCAGCCATGGAGAAATACTTCTCTTGTAAAATTTTTTGTGTATCAAACCAACATATATCTGCCAGATATAGTGAAAGTCGATATGCTTCAACTTTCCATAAAACATCATTTTTAATGTCTGGATGCACTTCTTTTTCCCAATCTTTTAAATTCATACAAGCTCCTTTTTACTCTAGTAAGAGCCTCCAAATTCGAATTCCTTACAAAAAATTCTTTAAAACCTACTTTATCACTCGTCACTTCATCACTTTATCCATACATAACTATCATTTTACCGAGATTATCGTGAATTTCCCCGCATACCATTCAACAATAAGAAATTGACATACAATGAGTGACGGTTACGGATTATTAAAAGGAAAAAAAGGAATTATTTTCGGAGCATTGGATGAGCGCAGCATAGCCTGGCGAATTGCCCTCGCCTGTAAACGCGAGGGGGCTGACTTTGTGCTTTCAAACGCGCCCATTGCATTGCGTCTTGGAACATTAGATGCTCTTGGAGAAGAAACAAATGCTCCCATCATTCCCTGTGATGTTTCAAATGATGACGATGTTGCAGAGCTTATGGCTAAAACAAAAGAGCACTTAGGCGGTATTGATTTCATACTTCATGCCATCGGGATGTCTCCCAATATCCGCAAGAAAAAAGAATACACTGACCTAAACTACAATTGGCTTCAGCAGACGCTGGACATATCCGCTATTTCTCTGCACCGCGTTCTTCATCACGCAGAGAAAGCAGAAATTTTGAATGATGGCGGGAGCGTTGTAGCACTTTCATACATAGGGGCACAACGTATTTTTTCCAAGTATTCGGACATGAACGATGCCAAAGCTTTGCTGGAGAGTATTGCCCGCAATTACGGAAGTCGCTTAGCCAAACGAGGCATTCGTGTGAATACCGTTTCCCAAGCCCCGACTAAAACATCCGCCGGAACCGGGATTAAAGGTTTTGACGGAATGTATACTTTTGCCGATATGATTGCCCCCATGGGGAATCCTACGGCCGATGAATGTGCCGACTACTGTGTAACCCTGTTCTCGGACCTCACACGGAAAGTAACCATGCAAAACCTGTTCCACGATGGCGGTTTTGTAAACTCCGGTATTTCAGAAGAAATGATCAACGATCTTGCTAAAGTTTACGGCGACAAAGAAGACAACAAATAATATATGCCTGATATAATCCTCGGTATTGATCCCGGCTCCCGAAACACCGGTTACGCCCTGTTGACGGAAGAAAACGGAAAGCTGATCGCCTTAAGGTGTGATGTAATCCGTATGGCCGATATCGATGATCACGCCGAGCGACTGCAGGTTATATTTGATAAAATCTCTGCTATCATCCGCTCTAACAAACCAACTTCCTGTGCAGTAGAAACCCCTGTATATGGAGTTGACCCTATGGCAATGCTGAAACTGGGCCGGGCCCAGGCTGCTGCCATGTTGGCCATCACTAACAACGGACTTCCTGCAGTAGAATATTTTCCAAAAGTGGTAAAAAAGTCTATCACCGGAAATGGAAACGCCAGCAAGGAACAGGTTGCTTTTATGCTGAATAAAATGGTAACACTCCCCGACGAAAAATTATCGAATGATGCCACAGATGCTTTGGCGGTGGCTTGGTGCCATATGATGAAGGCTAAAGGAATCCCCGGTTCCTCCAAAAAGAAAACGCATCAGAATAATAAGAAGGGGGATTGGGCGAGTTTTGTGGCAGATAATCCTGATCGGGTGAAGGGGTTGTAATTTGAGATAATTACCGTAGGGGGCGTATCGCATACGCCTAAATTTGTTTGATTCAAACATCAGGGCGAATGCGATTCGCTCCTACAATAATAAATAACACATGATCGCATTTTTGAAAGGTTACATCGAAGAAAAGAAAGAAGGGCTAGTGCTCCTTGATGTGCAAGGCGTGGGTTACCGGGTTGAAATTTCTTCGATCACCCAAGAGCAATTGGAAAGTGCCGGCTCAGAAGTAAAGCTGCTGATTTATCATCACATCACCGACAGCGATCAGCGGTTGTTTGGGTTTTTCTCTTCGGATGAGAAGGCGTTGTTTGAGAAACTGATCACTGTAAAAGGCGTTGGCCCCAAACTGGGACTTACCATCTTATCCGGCTTGCCGGCCGATCAGCTTATTGGTGCCATAACCGGTTCTGATTCCGCAGCACTTTCTAGGGTAAATGGAATCGGAAAGAAAACAGCGGAACGCATTATTGTAGAATTAAAAGATAAACTCGCAGAATATGCTGCATCGGCCGGCGTTTCCCCAACCGGCTCTAAAGACGCAGGAGTAACCGGTGAGGCTATATCTGCCTTAGAGTCGCTTGGCTTCAAAAAGAAAGAATCGGAACAAGCTGTGATGAGAGCTCTCAAAGAAACCGGAAGTGATAATGCATCGGCAGTTATTAAAAAAGCCCTGGCGAGTTTAAATAAATAGCATTCCCTGATTTAGAAATTTTGAAAAACTCCCCGGCTTTCCCCGGAGGGTAATCTTAGCCTAATTGACTCTTTGGCAATCAGTTTTAGATCGCTATAATATCTGTTGTTATCTTCCCACACATTTCAGCACACCAATGCATACATAATGGCCGATAATTTTTTCGATTTACTGCAATTAAATCGGTTCCCTGGGAATTTTTATTTACGGAATGAAGGTCTTCAGTGACGGGCTGCAAAAGGTAGCAGGTAATAAACTGAGAGCTATTCTCAAAAGGATGACCACCACCCGACTCCGTGGGCTTTTTACCGGGTTTACTGCCACTACGATTACATAGTCATCGTCAACAACTACGGTAATGGTGGTTAGTTTTGTAAATGCCGGCCTTATCACCTTTGTAGAATCAACCGGGGTAATTATGGGGGCCAATATTGGAACCACAGTGACAGCTAATATTGCCGCAATTATTGGGAATGTTTATGCTAAAAGAGCCGCCCGGTTTCACTTTGTTTTCAATGTGTTTGGGGTAATATGGATGCTCATCCTTATGCAGCCATTTCTTATCGGCATAGACAATGTTATGGGATATTTTTTAACGGATGCCGATTCTGTTCTTCAAGCCACGGATCAAATCGGCAGGGCTAATGCAACGTTAGCGCTTTCTTTATTTCACACCACCTTTAATGTTATAAATGTATTGCTTCTTTTTGCTTTTGTGCCGCGCCTTGTTCGATTTGTTGAGAAATATCAGAAAGAAAAACCCGGGGCCGACAGCACTTATCGTTTGCAGTATATTTCATCAGGAATGATGTCTTCTCCCGAATTGTCTATTTCTCAAGCTCATAAAGAAGTGGAGCTTTTTGCCAAGTTGATCGAAAAATGCATTTCAGCATACAGGGACTCCTATTTAAAAAGCAGAATAAACAGGAACAGTTCCTAAAAAAGATCAAGAAGAGAGAAGAGATTACCGATACCATCGAGCTTGAAATAGCTGAATACTTAACAAAAATATCCAGCTATAATTTGACAGAAACAGCCACACGGCGTATTCGCGGGATCCACAGCATGATAAATGATCTTGAACGGATTGGTGATATCTATTACCAAATGTCAAAAACATTCGAACGAATGCAGAATGAAGGCACCATGTTAAACGAAGACTCAATGGAAGGGATTCGAAAAATGCTCAACTTAATCCATGAGGCCATACGCAACGTCCGGGATAATTTGGAAAAGGATAGTGAAAACATTGACCTTGAAAAAGCAATGGAAATTGAAAACGCTATCAATGACTATCAGGATAAATTACTGGAATATCATTACAATCAACTTGAGAATAAGGTGTATTCAAACTAAAGTAGGGTTTGTATTTCTTGATTACCTGAATCGCCTCGAAAAAATTTGGGGATCACTTGTTTAATGTAAACGAAGCCATTGCCGGGGTGAAGGTAAAAGCCGCATACGAAAAAGTGGTCGAAGAAAGAGGGTAATTAAAGTGAATGAATGCCGGTGAATAATCTGTGATTACTTTATTTTTTTCTTTCTTCTTCTAACACAGAAATAAATTCTTTAGGGTTATCCGGAGAGATAACAACCGGCTCATCATTTGAGTTTTCAGCTTAATTCTTCCTATTCAATGTTCAGCACGCTGTGGTCTCCTACATCCACTTTTCCCTTCACATTTTTGAGTAAAGTATGGGCACCAATAGTAGATCCTGAAGTTTCCACATTTTCCAGGGTGGCGTTGTTGCGAATAATGCAGTTATCTAATTTAGAGTTTTTAATCACCGTGTTGGCTTCTATGCTTACTTTCGGGCCAATGGTGCTGTTTTTGATTTCTACTCCTTCCCCGATAAAAACAGGAGGTATGATTTTAGAGTCAGGATACTTGTAAACATCGATGTCATCAAACTCTTTTTCTGTTATAATGCCGGTGGTTTCGAGCCAGGCAGGTAAGGTTCCGCAGTCCAACCACTCGTCAACAGTAGCTGTTTTAAAGACTTTACCTTCTTTGATCATCATATCCAAAGCAGCAGTTAAGAAGTATTCTCCCCCCGGCCCTTTCATGTCTTTCTCAATTACCTCATTAATTTTCTCCTTAAGAGCATTTCCGCTCTTGAAATAATAAACCCCTATAATGGCTAAGTCTGAGATAAATTCTTCCGGTTTTTCTACAAATCCGGTGATTGTATCCCCTTCATATACCGCAACCCCAAAACGAGATGGATCTTCCACCTTTTTTAGCCAGATTACACTATCTGCCTCACCAAGATCAAAAGGTTTTTCACTGTCAAAAATAGTATCAGCAAAAGCAATTATTACTTCGCCATCCAAATGCTCATTGGCGCAAGAAACAGCGTGGGCAGTTCCCAATGCCTCGGCCTGCACTTCAAAAATAGCTTTGGCATCATGCCGTTTGCTCATTTCACGGAGGGGTTGTTTGATATCTTCACCAAAATCAGGCCCGAGTATGTACACAATTTCATCAATTTTACGATCAAGTGTGCGGTTAAAGGTTTCCACAATGCGCTCAATAATCATAGTTCCTGCAACGGGCAAGAGCGGTTTGGGTACAGTATGCGAATGTGGACGAACACGAGTTCCTCGGCCGGCCATCGGGATAATTAATTTCATATATTTGTTTTCGATTTTTGAAACAATTTTGTTGAAGTGACGGTGAATATAGGAAGGTTATGAATCGATTTCGACTCTCTGCCTAATTCATACCTTCCTTATATTCCCCGGCGGCTATTAACCTTTTAACTAAACCTTACTAATTTGAGTTGGTATTACACGCTTCTTAATGTCGGCGCTATTCTTTTTTGTCTCGTATTTCTACGGTACACTTGGTATCGCATGCGCTTTTTTCTGCACTCTTATCAACAAGTTGGCTATAAAAACAACGAGTTCTGGCAGTGGATGAAAGCTCATTGGGACGAAAAAATCATTCCTTCCAACATTGCCCTAATCAACATTTTCATTTTTCTTTTACTTTGGTTTGATGAGTGGGTTTTTGAAACCATCACTTATACTTCCCTCAGTCTTGTTTTCTTTGTTTTTACCTTTTATTGGTTTGGCTCCGTTGCGCGATACCGTCCTAAAAAGGTAAAAAAACCCTTAATTTATACTTCACGGGTTAAACGACTGCTGGTTCCGTTTGTAACTTTATCTTCTCTTTTCCCCGGCTTGTTCACTTATATGAGTTTCACAGGAACCCTCCCATTTTTAAACCTTCCTCTCCCGAATCATTTTACAGGACTCCTTTCTTTTGATTTATTAATGCTGCTGATCGGATGGGGGTTTGGAGCCGCATTTATTCCTTTTTATCTCCTTTTAGCAGGCCTGACTACCAAACCAGTTGAAAAATACATTCAAAAAGGATTTAAGAAACAAGCCCGGGCAAAGCTGGCTTCTATGCCGGATCTAAAGGTAATAGCCATCACCGGAAGCTATGGAAAAACCAGCACTAAATTTATGATCCGGGATTTACTGAAAGAGCGTTACAGCGTATGCTCAACACCCGGCAGCTATAATACTCCAATGGGAATTTGCAAAGTAATTAACAACGACCTGCAATCTCACCATCAAATCCTGATCCTGGAAATGGGGGCTCGGTATAAAGGAAACATTCAGGAGTTATGCGATATAGCGAAACCTGATATCGCAGTAATTACAAATGTTGGGGTTGCTCACTTAGAAACATTCGGCTCACAAGATGTAATTGCCAAAGAAAAAGGCACCTTAGTGGATAACCTGGCGGAGGGTGATGTTGCTGTCTTAAATGCAGATGATAGTCGGGTTGCTAAAATGGGAGCCGGTCGGCCTGAAATTTCCCGCATTTTAGCAGGACTGGAACACGGTGAAATTCGCGGAAGCTCCATTTCTTACGGCACTTCAGGTATGGAATTTGATGTTCAGGCAGGAGATTACAAAGAGCACTTCCAAACGAAGCTCTTGGGCGCTCATAATGTGCAGAATTTATTGCTGGCGGTGGGAGTAGCCAGCCATTTTGGGATTCGCCTGAAGACCATGGCTATAGCCGCGGCAAATATTAAACCTATTGAACATCGCCTTGAATTGAAACAACAGGGGGATATTTTTGTAATTGACGATGCCTTCAACTCTAATCCTGTTGGGGCTAAAAATGCCGTTGAAATTCTTTCACAATTTAACTCCGGGCAGCGCATAATTATCACTCCGGGCATGATAGAATTAGGAGAAATTGAAGCTGAAGAAAACTATAAATTTGGAGAAACCATAGCTAAAGCCAACCTGGATTTTGTTGTGTTGGTTGGTGAGGAAAGGGTGCAACCTATCTTGGAGGGAATTAAATCAAAAGACTCTGCTTCTTTAAATGTCCGGGTCGTCAATTCTTTGTTTGAAGCCAATGAACTGGTTCAAAAACATGCGCGCCCCGGAGATATCATTCTCTACGAAAACGATCTCCCGGATGTATATAATGAGTAAGTAATTTTAAATTATTGAATGCTAAATGTTAAATGAGTCCATTATTTAACATTTAAAACTCAACATTATACATTATCTCATTCATATCGAACGGCATCTGCCGGCTGAACTTGAGCGGCCCGATGTGCAGGATACCAACTGGCCAATACGCAAAGCAGTAAGCTGGCTGTTAAAATTATCGTCACGTCAACCGGACTTATTTGCACCGGATAGGCATCAATAATAAACGCGGATGAAAGCTTAACCAATCCAAATTTCATCTGTGCCCAGCTTAACAATAAGCCGAGGGTTCCTCCAATACCGCAGCCAATTAATCCAATATATAACCCTTGCTTCCTAAAAATAGACTTGATGCCTTTTTTACTGTATCCCATCGACATCAAAATCCCAATATCTCGCTGTTTTTGAATTACAATCATTGTCAATGATCCTATGATATTCAGCACGGCGACAATTACTATAAGAATTAAAACCACAAAGGAACCCCATTTCTCCAGGTACATGACATCGTATAAAGGTTTCTGAAGATCATACCATGTAGAAATTTCGAAATCGTCTCCAAGTATTGTCGATAATTTCCCTTTTACCTGTTCCGCATCTTCATTATTGTGAAGTTTTATATCCATTCCTGTAATTCCATTTCGAACACGAAAAAGCCTTTTTGCGGCTTCAATATCCACAAATACTTTAGGTCCGCCGGCTACCTGTTGTAAAAAATATGCCCCGCGTAAGTCAAACCGATAGGTTTGGGGAACCGTTATTTGAGTAAGGGCATTTTTCATGCCTGCCGCGCTCAATAAGGCAATGTCATCTCCTATATTAAGTCTCAAGCGGTTTTTGAGTTCTTCATGAATGATAATACCCGGGGTTTTATCTCGTACTGAAACATCAAATACACCTGTTGTTACGCTTTTTTCAATGTCGACCAACTGAAAAAACAACTCCCGCTCTATACCTTTGACATCCACAACTTCATTCTGGATGCCCTCTAAAGCCAACAATGCCTTCCCTTCTACATAAGGAGATATAATTCGCACTTCTGGGAGTGAGCGTATTTGCTCCATTTTTTTCTCATTCTGTGCGAAGGTCTCAGCACCGGATGCTTCTATTCTTACATCAGGATCATAAGAAAGCAAGAAGCTTTTGATTACATCAAAAAAACCATTGAATACAGACAGAACCACAATGAGCAGGGCCGTACCGATAGTTATACCGGTAATACTAATAAAGGTAAGTGTGGAAATCAGCGATATATGTTTTCGGGAAAACAGATATCGCCTTGCAATAAATCCGGAATTATTCATAGACCCAAAATATATAATCAAGCAATTGAAAGCACTTTAAATGAACACATACATTTCATAAACTTTTAGTATCTTTATCGCCCTTTCTAATCCAATAACGGTGATGAGTTCTACACTTACAAAAGAAATTATTACTTCCCTGTCAGACGGATCACATGGTGATCCTTTTTCGGTTTTAGGACTGCATGAAGTTGACGTTGCCGATAAAACAAAATTAGTACTGCGGACTTTTCGCCCAGAAGCTAAATCTGTAACGGCCGTTATTGGTAAAAAGAAGTATGAACTGACTCAAATATCGGAAGAGGGCCTTTTTGAAAAAGTTTTTTCCAGGCGCAAAAATCGTTTTAATTATAAACTGGAAATTACTCCGCACAAAGGGAAAACATTTACTATCACCGATGCCTATCAATTTAATTCATTAATCAGTGATTTTGACCTTCAGCTTTGGGGGGAAGGGAATCACCATCAGGCTTATGAGTTTATGGGAGCCCATGAGCGAAGTATTAATGGGGTTGACGGAACCCATTTCGTGGTAACTGCTCCCGAAGCTACACGAGTCAGTGTAATTGGCGAATTTAACGGCTGGGATGGTCGTGTCCACCGAATGCGTAAATTTCACGATCAGGGAATTTGGGAGCTTTTTATTCCACATGTCAGGAGCGGAGATTATTATAAATATGAAATTAAATCCCCTGTTCAAGATCCGCCGCTAAAAAAAGCCGACCCATTTGCTTTCTATTCAGAGTTACGCCCGGGGACAGCTTCAATTGTCTCTAACATTGAGAATTATTCCTGGAATGATGACAAATGGCTTAAATCTCGAGAGAAAAACCAAGGGTATAGTCAGCCAATCTCTATTTACGAAATACACCTGGGCTCGTGGCGCCGTAAAGTTGGAAAAGAACCCGGATTCTTAACTTACAGAGAAACGGCAGACCAACTCGTTCCATACTTGAAAGATCTTGGATATACCCATGTTGAGCTGATGCCCATTGCAGAGCATCCTTATGATCCTTCCTGGGGGTATCAGATCACCGGTTACTTTGCACCGACAAGCCGTTTTGGCACGCCTGAAGATTTCATGTATTTTGTTGATCAATGCCATCAGGCGGGTATTGGTGTTATTTTGGACTGGGTGCCCGCTCACTTTGCTAAAGACGATCATGGACTTCGCCGTTTTGATGGCACTGGCCTCTTTGAACATGACGATCCCCGAAAAGGTGAACATAAAGATTGGGGAACCTGCATTTTCAATTTCGGGAGAACGGAGGTGCAAAACTTCTTGATCTCAAATGCCATTTACTGGTGTGAAAAATTTCATATTGACGGCCTTCGGGTTGATGCAGTAGCTTCTATGCTTTATCTGGATTATTCCCGTGATGAAGGCGAATGGGTTCCCAATAAATATGGTGGACGAGAAAATATTGAGGCTATCGATTTCTTAAGGAGATTCAACGATTCTGTTCATCACCATTTTCCCGGCGTAATTACTTTTGCTGAAGAGTCCACTTCTTGGGGAGGAGTTTCCCGGCCTACTGAAACCGGGGGGTTGGGCTTTGACTTTAAATGGAATATGGGATGGATGAATGATACCCTCACATATATCGAAAAAGATCCTCTTTACCGAAAGTACCATCAGGATCAATTGACTTTTTCTTTGATATACGCATTCTCAGAACATTTTACACTTCCATTTTCTCACGATGAAGTTGTCCACATGAAGCAATCTATGCTTTCAAAAATGCCGGGCGACGATTGGCAAAAATTCGCAAACCTTCGTTTACTTTATTTATACATGTATGCCCACCCGGGCAAGAACCTGCTTTTTATGGGGAGTGAGTTTGGGCAATGGGCAGAGTGGAGTGAAGCACGATCCCTCGACTGGCATTTACTTGAGTGGGAAAAACATCAAGGACTTAAACTCTTGCTCAAAGATCTAAACAGACTTAATAAACAAGAGAAAGCCCTGCACGAAGTAGATTTTGATTGGCGCGGATTTGAGTGGATCGATATAAGCGATGCCGATAACAGCATTATTTCCTTTATCCGGAGAGCAAAAGACCCGGAAGATTTTATCGTTGTAATTTTGAATTTTACCCCCAAAGTGCATTATGGGTATAAAGTTGGTGTTCCTCACGCAGGGGAATATGAAGTGCTTATGAACAGCGACTCTGAATTTTATGGTGGCAGTAACGCCGGAGACAGTAAGATTCATGCAGAATGGGGGGAATGGCACAGCCAAAAAGCCAATATCGCAATAACAGTACCGCCATTAGCCGGTATAATCTTAAAACCAAAGAGTTAGACATTAAATGAGGTTTCCACGATCTTGCGGCTGCTTAGTTCATCCAACCTCGTTTCCCGGAAAGTATGGTATGGGAGACTTTGGATTTGAAGCCCGTAATTTTATTGATTTTTTAACACGCACCAATCAAACCATTTGGCAAGTATTGCCACTCACTCCTACAGGATATGGAAATTCTCCTTATGCCAGTTATTCTGCATTTGCAGGGAATGTTTATCTTATCAGCCCGGAAATCCTTCATAAAAAAGGATTACTCACACAAGAAGAAATTAAATCCATTCAGCTTCCCTCTGAAACAGTAGCAGACTATGAAGCTTCTTTTGAGAATAAAGACCGGGTATACAAACTTGCTTCGGAGCGCTTTTATAAACGGAAAATTGAGGAGGAAGAACTAGCTTTCAATGCTTTTAAAGCTCAAAATAAACATTGGTTAGATGACTATGTGTTGTTTATGGCTTGTTCTCTCCATTACGACAAACAGCCCTGGAATACCTGGGATAATGATATTGCCTTGCGAAAGGCAAAAGCACTCGAAAAATATCGTGAAAAATTCCAGGACGAAATCGAGTTTCAGTACTGGTTGCAATTTGAATTCAACAATCAGTGGATTGACTTAAAAAAATATGCAAATGAACGCAGAATTCGGGTTGTAGGGGATATTCCAATCTTTGTAGACCACAACAGTGCCGACGTTTGGGCCAACCCAAAGTATTTTGAAGTCGACGAAGGGGGAAACCGTCAATTAGTAGCGGGTGTGCCCCCTGACTATTTCAGTGAAACCGGACAACTTTGGGGCAATCCTTTATATAAATGGGATGAGCTTGAAAAAGACGGGTTTTCTTGGTGGGTAGATCGCTTCAAGCATATGTTTAATGCGTGTGATGCTATTCGGGTCGATCATTTCCGTGGGTTTGATGCTTATTGGGAGGTAAATGCCTCCGAAAAAACAGCAGAGAACGGCCGCTGGGTAAAGGGGCCGGGTGAGAAGTTATTCGATACCATCCTGGAACAATGTGGAGAACTGCCCATTATTGCTGAAGACCTTGGGTTTATGACTGAAGGTGTGCAAAAGCTTCGGGATAAATACAATTTTCCGGGCATGAAAATCATTCAGTTTGCTTTCGATTCTGATTCTTCAAACAGTTTTTTGCCTCACAATTATTCGCAAAACAGCGTAGCTTATTCAGGAACGCACGATAATGACACGGCATTAGGCTGGTACAATACCACTGCTGAGAAAGAAAAACACCGAGCACGCACATATACTCGTTCAAATGGCGAAAATATCCATTGGGAGTTTATTCGATTAGGGATGCTTTCGGTTTCAGATCAAGCTATATTCCCGCTGCAAGATTTTATGGGATTAGACAGCGCGCATCGTATGAATATTCCCGGAACATCCTCCGGTAACTGGCTTTGGAGATATACTACAGAAATGTTAGATAATATTGATGAAGAACAAGTTCAGCATCTTGTAGAACTAAGTAACAGACAAATTAAACCTAATACTTAACCTTACAAATGCTTGATTTCATATACAGACTGTGTTTTTGTATATTTCAGGCTTAGAAATTTTAACATACACATATGGCATTTTCACTTAATCACTTACCTAATCGAACTGATAAACCAAGAAAAAAGGGGCTTACCCTAGCCTTAGATAAAGGATATAGCGTTCGGCAAGCTGAGGATTTTGTAGAGTCGAGCTCCAATTACATTGATGTGGTAAAACTGGGTTGGGGAACTTCGTATGTAACTCAAAATCTTGAAGAAAAGATTGCGGTGTACCAACAAGCTAATATTCCTGTTTATTTTGGTGGTACTTTATTTGAAGCTTATGTCTTAAGGGATCAGCTGGATGGTTATGTTGCATTAATGAAAAACTATGGCATTGAGCACGTAGAGGTTTCAAACGGAACTATCTGGCTGTCTGATGACCGAAAGCAATCTATAATAAAGGATCTGAGTAAAGAGTTTACGGTCTATTCAGAAGTTGGAAGTAAAAACCCCAACGATATTATTCCTCCATACAAATGGGTAAGAATCATTGAAAATGAATTAAAAGCCGGGGCTCAAAAAGTTATTTGTGAAGCCCGTGAGAGTGGAACCGTTGGTGTTTTCAGGCCTAATGGAGAAGTTCGATCTGGGTTAATAGAAGAAATAACCGATCAAATTCCGGAAGAAAAGTTAATTTTCGAAGCTCCTCAAAAAGAACAACAAGTTTGGTTCATTCGTAAATTCGGAAGTAACGTAAACCTTGGCAACATTCAACCTGCCGACGTCATTTCCGTTGAAACCTTACGACTTGGTCTCAGGAGCGACACTCTGTTGGATTTTTACTCATTGGATGACGATGAAGATCTAAACAAAGTTATGAAAGACAGTAATACAATATCTAACAAAGAGTAATCACTGAGAGCTAATATTTATGAAAATTCTTTACGTTGCAGCAGAAATTTCCCCTTTCGCACGCATGACTTATACGGCCGATTTACTTCGGTTTTTACCTGCTTCATTACAAGACAAAGGATTCGAAATTCGAATTCTGCTTCCTAAATACGGAACTATTAACGACAGAAGGAACAGGCTGCACGAAGTAATCCGCCTTTCCGGTATTGAAGTGGAAGTAGGAGACAAGGTAGAAACCATGAAAATTAAGGTAGCCAGCATTCCTAATGCCAAGCTACAGGTTTACTTTTTGGATAATGACACTTACTTCAAGAGAAAGGGACTTTTCAGGAAACCGGATTCTGAAGAATTTTATGAAGATAATGACGAACGTCTTGCCTTCTACAATAAAGGCGTACTCGAGACAGTTATTAAGCTCGGCTGGGAGCCGGATATTATCCATTGCCACGACTGGCCGGCTGGATTAACTCCGCTTTTAGTGAAAACACTATATAAAGACGAAGACATTTTCAAAAACACAAAAATCGTATATAACTTACATCACCCCATAAATGAAGGTGATTCTGATTCTGCGAGAGTATTGGAGCTTCTCGGATTACCGGCCGATACCGATATCGATAATCTTACAGAAGAAGGAAAAGTGGATTTACTGAAACTTGGATTGAAATACAGTGATCACGTGGTAACAGGCAATTACCTGAAAGATGAATTTGACGACATTTTCAAAGAGCTGGGTATCAAGCCGGAGAAAATCCAGGGATCCCCGGAAGATGTATCTGATAAATTTGCCGAATATTATCGGACTATTTCCGATGCAGAATAGAATAAAAGACTAGATAGAGAACATTTAAATATTTTTTTAATGACCAAACCAAATAAGGGTTTTGTTTCCTTATATATATCGCTTTTAACGCTAATTTTAATTTTTAATGGATGTGAGGACCCTGGAAGTGTCGGCAATAGTTATATTGACGAGCCTACTACGGTTATTGACACCTTGTTCCTGGACAACATAGCAGTTGAGAACTTTCAGGGATATTCCGGGAACTTACAATCCATCAGCATCGGAAAATATTCAGATCAGATGTTTGGAGATATTCAAACTACTGGCTTGGTAAGGCCTATCCGGAACCCAAATATTCCTGACAGTTTAAATATTGAAGGCAATAATTTTTCTTTAAAGCTTGAAATCCAATTGGATAGTGTCAATACTTATGGAGATACATTGTCTGTTTCTGAATTTTCTATCTATGAAATAACTTCCCTTTGGAGAGGCAATTCCTACCGTCTTGACTCTGAATTAACTTATGACGAGGGGACCGAGATTGGCAGCTTTACCATCGGACAAGAAAAAAATATTATAGTAGATCTTTCAGATTCCTGGAAGGATAAATACGCAACTTATTTGAATAGCGATGAAGCGAATATAGATTCTCTCTACCAATATGAATTCCATGGGTTAGCAATTGTCCCGACAGGTAACACCAACAAAATATCTTTCCCAAATACTTCAAACAGTCGCTTTCTTATATTAAACGAAGGCATGACTGATACTGCTGCTGTACGACTTAGAAACTGGGCTTATAACTCAGAACGGACGAATGTTCCTCAAAATGCTGTTAAAACTTCTCTTCATTCTACGATTGAAGAAATGATGAAAATAGACATTCCTTTTTCACAAATTCGGGATAAGCATCAAACATCAAATATTCTAAAAGCAGAATTAGTCCTTTACGAAGACAGCATTGGGTTAGCACAAACTTTGCCAACTAGCCATTACAGACCTGATGTTAACTTTATCAATATAGACCTTGCGACCACCTCTCAAAAAGAGTTTCAATATCAGTTATCAGAGCATGCTTTTTTTGGCTTTAAATCTCAGGATGCTCCATACTACAAGGCCAATGTCACAAATTATCTAAATAATTTACTTTTTGGACAAGAAAACAACAGTGAAATTCTCATCGGCCTTGGATCTACATCAGGCATCCTTCGGTCTACATCATTATACAATCAATCTGCGTCCCAACAACTACGACCAAAATTAATTATTACAACGATAGTGAATGAAGAAAATTAAACTTTATAAGCCCTTTTATTTAGCCTTTATAGTCGTCTTTGCCTTTACTTTTAATCAAGCTTTTGGGCAAATTGATGGGAGAAGTATAAGTAACAGCGGTTCTTTTTATTCTCAGTTTGGAGTTGGCTTTCCCTCAGAAAATAATACAGCACGGGAACTGAGCTTGGGCATATCAGGGGTTTCTTTAGACAATTCTCAGTCAATTAGCCTGAGCAATCCTGCTTTATGGGGTAAAAACTCATATACCACCACTTCTTCAGGTTTTCAGCTTTCGCAACATCAATCGGTAGATAATACCTCTGAAAGTATTAACTCTAACTTACAAGCCGGATACTTGCAGCTTACATTACCTATTATAAGAGAACGCTTTGGAGTTTCTGCTTCTCTATACCCCGCTACCCGTTCTAATTATCGATATTTTTCTACTTCCTCCATGATCACCTCTGAAAACGAGACTATTGAATATGCTTATGATATTACCGGAAAGGGGGGTATAAACAAATTCGAGGTTGGTTTTGGCTGGAATATTAACAAGAATATTGCCATTGGTTATGCTCCATCTTTAGCATTTATAACCCAGGAAAATTCCCAGGAATTGTTTTTTAATCAGCAAGACCTTGATTATAACTATACTAATTCTAAAATATCCGGCTCTGCTTTCAGCCACCGCTTTGGCGCACTGCTGACTTTCCGGAACCTTTTAAAAACAAGAGACAAGCTAAGTATTGGATCTTCATTTAACCTCCCGCTTGATATCTCTACCAAAGAACAGATCGTAAGCGCACGAGAGGTCAACGGACAAACAAGGGATGTAATTCTTGATGAAAATATAGGCGGAAATGCCCGGTTACCCCTTGAGGTTAATGCAGGACTGAGCTACTACCCAAGCTATGTAGTTAACTTTTCTATTGAAGGAAAACTGCAACAGTGGAGTGAAGCTCAATCCAATATCAGTACCAACAATCAATCATTTGAACTCTCTGACAGGGCTAAATTAGGTTTGGGCGGTGAATACCACCCATATAGAACAAATTCAACCAGTTTCTTTTCCAATTTTAGATACAGTGGTGGTATTTCTTATGATTCCGGCCACTTAAAATCCCAAAATCACGATATTAATACGCTTTGGTTTTCTGCCGGTTTAGGAATAATTTCACCGTTCTCAAATTCTTCTATTGGTTTAAGTGCTCAATATGGGCTGAGAGGTACTACCTCTGATAATCTGATAAAAGAAAAAATTTGGGCCTTTAATTTGTCAGTTAACTTAACCGAATTTATGTTTCGCAGACCCAAACTGAACTAAAAACAATATTTATAATATAATAATTAAACATTCTGCTTAGTTTTAATAACTAACAGCATTAATAATAGCGAAGACCGATGAAAAAATTAATAACGCTTTTAGGGATTCTTTTTGTTAGCACTCCCCTTACACACGCTCAGGCAAACTGTAACCCAGAGCCACCAAGTGGTTTATCTCCGTTAGCTGCCTATTCCATTTTTTACGAAAATTACAGATCCGGTGATTATGAATTTGCCCTGGATTATGGGCGATGGATGATCTGTGCAAAACCTGAAAAACTTGAAGGAAACCCACGTTTTAGCCTTCTAACACAATACGAGCGCATGGCTAAGATTTACCAAGAGATTGCTCGAAGCAAAGAAGACCCTAGTGAGAAAAGAGCATATGTCGATTCCGCGCTGACCGTCCTTAATGAGGCAATAGAGCTTTTTGGAGAAGATCCAAAAGCAAAATTTGACCTGACTTTTGATAGGGGGCGATTTTATCAGGAAAATTACAATAACATGGATGACGGGCTTCAAAAAGCTTATTCTGACTACGAACAGCTGTTTGAATTAGATCCTCAACGCGCTCTTAATATGGGCGATGGTTATTATCTGCGACAAGCGCTGAATAACATTATCAAACAAGACAGGACAGAGGACGCACAGGCATTTATTGATAAGGTTAAACCTCATGCAGAGGGCGATGCCCTTGAATTTATTGAAGAGAAGCAACAAGAAATTTTAGGGTCTCCTGAGGAACAAATTGCCTATTTCTCTCCTCTTGTGGAAGAAGATCCCGAAAATATTGACGCATGGAAAGCCCTTGAATCTGCTTATGAAAACCTGGATAACCGGGAAAAACTCAATGAAGTAAAGCTTAAAATTAATGAGCTTGAGCCAACCTACGATAGTGCATTAGATTTGGCTGAATTTGCCCGCAGTAATGCAAACTATAGCAATGCTGTTAAGTACTATAAGGAAGCCCTTGACAGAGCTTCTGAAGATGCTCAAAAGAAAGATTTGTACCTGAGACTGGCTGACATGCATATAAGCCTGGAGCAACTGAGTACCGCTAAAAGCTATGTTCAGGATGCTCTTGCCATCGACCCTAATGATGGGCGTGCTTATATAAAAATGGCCACTATTTACGGCGCGGCTGTAACACAATGTACTGAAGGACGCAAGCTTGAAGCCGAAGATAAAGTGGTTTACTGGCTTGTAATTGACTACTTAAACAAAGCAAAGAATATTGATTCTTCGGTTGCTAATACCGTAAATCAACAACTTTCTACTTATGAAGACGTTACCCCTAATTCCGAAGACAAATTCTTTACATTGAATCTTGAAAATGGGCAAAAGATAACTGTTGACGGCTCTTTAAGAAGCTGTTATAGCTGGATTAACGAAACAACTACTGTTCGATAATTTGGTATCAATAAAAACATTTGTATCTTTTCTCATCCACTAAGACATTCAGGTGCGGATAATTAATCCGCACCTCTTTTTTCTCTCCTTCCTTTTTAGTACACAAAAACATCTTTAGTTTTCACTTATCGATACCGGGGGAAGGATTAAACAACATTGCAGTAAGTAAATGGCACGTAAAAAAAATTATAAAAACCGCAATAAGAACAAGCGAAATAATCGCGGAAACAAGGGGGACAATGTATTCATCCCGAAATTTCACTGGAAAAATAATCAGGGTGTAGCCGGTCGCTATGCCGGAGTCCTGGAAATTAATTCGAAAGGATGGGGGTTTATTCGCAAGCTTGATTATGAATTTTCATACCAGCCGCAAGATCCTTTTTTAAAACCGGAAGAGGTCAAAGAGCTGGATCTTCGTCCGGGCCTGGTTCTGGAAGGTGAGTTTGAAGAAGACAACAAAGGCCACAAGCATGTTGCTAATGTAGACGTTATTAACGGAAGACCCGTAGAGGCCTGGACAAAATCCAGTCGCTTTGAACGTCAGACCCCCATTATGCCCGTTGATTGGATAAAACTTGGTTTTAACGCCGATGATGTTGAAATGCGAGTGATGGATTTAGTTGCCCCTATAGGCAAAGGCCAGCGCGCACTTATTGTAGCACCGCCCCGAACCGGTAAAACCGTTTTGCTAAAAAAGATCGCCAAGTCATTAAATGAAAATTATGATGATCTTCACGTAAGTGTGCTTTTAGTGGATGAGCGCCCGGAAGAAGTTACAGACTTTATTAGGACTACTCAGGCTGAAGTTTTTGCCTCCTCAAACGACAAACAAACCCAAAGTCACATTCGCATTACCGAAATGGCCTTAGGCTATGCTAAAAGAAAAGCCGAAATGGGTGAAGATGCCGTTCTGCTAATTGACTCTCTTACACGATTAGGGAGAGCTTATAACGCTATTCAAACCAACAGCGGGAGAACGCTTTCCGGTGGTTTGGATATCCGTGCGCTTGAAATCCCAAAAAAGATTTTTGGTTCCGCTCGTAAAATTGAGGGTGGCGGCTCTTTGACTATCATCGCCACTTGTTTAATTGAAACTAATTCAAGAATGGATGATTTGATCTTTGAAGAGTTCAAAGGGACCGGGAATATGGAATTGGTTTTAGATCGTGAATTGTCAAATGACCGTATTTATCCGGCCATTAACATCGCGGCTTCAGGGACAAGGAATGAACACAAATTTATTACAGATTCCCTGGAAGAGCGAAATATGGTACGGCGATACCTGCTTAAGAAATCTCCAAAAGAATCTATGCTTGGTCTTCTTAAAGTACTGAAGAATACAGATAGCAATCAGGAGCTACTGAATCAGATTGCTGCTTTAGCCTGATCTTTTCTCTGCTACTTATTTTGGGAGTTTTTGGGAGTGATAGTTTTTCCAAAAAGATTCCTTGTAAGCTTTCCGTTTGCCAATGCCTGCTTACCGTTTATAAAGACAAACTCAATACCGGCTGAGTGTTGATGAGGTTCAAAAAAAGTGGAGAGATCCTGAATTGTATTCATATCAAATACCACCAGATCAGCGTAATATCCTTCTTCAATTAATCCTCGATTCTCGATACCCATAATTTGGGCAGGAAGTGAGGTAGAAGAGCGGATAGCATGTGCAACACTAATGGTCTCATCCATAAGTGCATACTTATGGATCTTTCTGGGAAATGTTCCATAATAACGTGCGTGAATATCCTGCCCATCTTCTGGCAGGGTAATCATTCCATCGGTGGTGGTAGCGGTCCAGTCTGTCTTAGCTATAGCATCCAGATCATTTTGATGCATTGAAAAACTTCTCAATCTTGCCCCTCCCGGTCTATCTTGAAAGCCCCTCCGCTGCAATTCTATCACCATATCTTCAGGAGCTATCTCATTTAACCCGGCCAGTTCTTTAATACTTTTTCCAATGTAAGTAGAATCTGGATGTTCAAACACTACAATGCGTTCCGCTCCTCCCCGGTAAGCGAGGGAATGTCTAATATCTTCATATAAAGCTGTTCTTAACTCCGGGGCCTCCAATACTTTGTTCAAAGGAAGGTTATAATTTGGTGATCCACTTTCTTCCAATCCAAACCTTTCAAAATCAAAAACCCACCGAGGTAACAACCTGGTATTGCCATCACTTCCACTGGTATTATAAGGATATTGATCCGCGTAAACAGACACCCCTTGGTCTCTTGCCTGTTGAATCAGTGATACTGCGGCGATACTTCCACCCCAAAAATTTGACCCTCTCGCCTTGAGATGAGAGGCTACTACGGTCGCTCCTGTTTGTCTTCCTATTTCAATGGTTTCCTCTACTGCGTCCAAAAGAGTTGGAGGAGTTGGAGTATTATCACTTGGCAGCCAAAGCATCGGTGTTTTAGCTTCACTCCTTTGGTGTGAAATGTAAACGCCTCCAAATGGAGTAATTTCTTCTACAAGAGCTATTAATTCATCTGTATTACTCCAGCGGCCCGGAAAATACTCTAACCCGGCTGACATTCCGAAAGCGCCTTCTTCCATCGCCTTTCTAACCAACCCCTGCATTTCTTTGATCTGGCTTATAGTAGCCGGCTTCTCATACTCGTCACCCATCACTTTACTTCGGATTGTATTGTGCCCCACCATGAGAGCCGTATTTACCCCAATACCTTTTTCCTTAAGCTCTGCCAGTTGTTGATCAAACGGTTCATCAACCGACCGGCCATCATGGTTCCCAACAATTGTAGTGATACCCTGAGAGATCAAGTTGGGGGCCTGTCTTCTTCTCACATCATCTGAAGCAATACCTCCTTTCATAGCTATTGGTCCATAGGCATGAGAATGAATATCAATAAAACCAGGGGATACATATAATCCCGACAAATCAATCACTTCTAAGGCAGAGGCTTTTTCAAGGTCGCCAATTCGTTGTATTCTCTCTCCTTTAATTCCAATATCTGCTTTAAACCACGGGTTTCCTGACCCATCATATATGTAACCATTTTTTAATAAAACATCGAAGGAATCATTTTGAGCTTTTAGTCCCTGCCAGCTTGCTAAAAAAACAATAAAAAATATAAAAAGGATCTTTAGAACTTTTTCTTTGAAGTAGTTTGGCATGGCAGGCAGTCTATTTAAAGGTTTATATTACCGGAAGTGAAGGATCAATCTCCTTAGCCCATTTTTTCATTCCGCCTTCTAAGCTAAAAACATTTTTGAATCCAGAGTTAAGAAGTGTTTCAGCCGCATCTTTGCTTGTATTTCCGGAGCGACACATTACAATTACCTTCGAATCTTTGTACTCTTCTATTTCATTCATTCTGCTTTCAAGATCATTATAGGGAATATGATGCCCTCCAATATTGGATACCAAATATTCGTGATATTCACGAACATCCAGTAAAAAAAAAGATTCTTCGTTTTCCTTTTTCTTATTTAATTCATGAACAGTAATCGATTTCATAGGATGTTGTTATTCTCAGGTGTAACGGTCTAATTTGAATTGTTTGCCCAAATACAGGTCTTTAGCTTTTTCGTCTTCAGCCAAACGGTCTGCCGAACCTTCCATTAGTATTTTTCCTTCAAACATAAGATAGGCGCGGTCTGTAATGGCCAATGTCTCATGCACATTATGATCTGTAATTAAAATTCCAATATTCTGATGTCGCAACCCTGATACTATCTCCTGTATATCTTCAACTGCAATGGGGTCCACACCTGCAAAAGGTTCATCCAGCAGTATAAATTTCGGATCGGTTACTAAAGCACGGGCTATTTCCGTGCGTCTCCGCTCTCCTCCGGACAAACTGTAACCTTTGCTATCTACCACTTTATGGAGCCCAAATTCTTCAATAAGCTTGTCAACCTTCAGGTCTATTTCTTTTTGGGGAATCGATAAGAACTGAAGAACAGATTCAAGATTTTCGCGTACAGTAAGGCTTCTAAAAACGCTGGCCTCCTGGGACAGATATCCAATTCCCATTCGGGCTCGTTTGTACATGGGTTCCCGGGTCAGGTTTTTATCATTTAGGAAAATTTTACCGGCATTTGGCCGAACTAACCCCACCATCATATAAAAAGTTGTTGTTTTACCCGCCCCGTTTGGGCCTAATAAACCAACCACTTCCCCCTGGCTAACATTAATAGATACATCATCCACAACCGTACGTTTTCGATAACGCTTCACCAGTCCTTCGCTGTGCAACATCAATTTCGGTTGTGTTTCAGTAATCATTATAGCTTGCTTTTAAGCAATCGAAAGTGAATTGAGGATGGATTCAAAAATTGGTTTTCCGTCTTCGGAACCTAAAAGTTTTTCCATTGCTCGTTCGGGATGAGGCATCATTCCCAAAACATTTCTCTTCGAGTTGCAAATCCCGGCTATATGATCGATAGAGCCGTTAAAATTCGCTTCTTTAGTTAATTTTCCTTCGACATCACAATACCTGAACAAAACCTGATCATTGTCCTGAAGTGACTTTAATCCATCATCATCTATGAAGTAATTTCCTTCACCGTGAGAAACAGGGATATCTAAAACACTTCCTTTCTTTAAAGTATTTGTGAAAATAGAATCAGTAGATTCTACCCGAACAAAAACATTCTTGCAAATAAACTTAAGCTTTTCATTGTGCATCATGGCTCCGGGAATAAGTCCGGCCTCAAGTAAAATCTGAAATCCATTACAAATTCCCATTACCGGCCCTCCTTTTTCAGCGAATTTCACCACTTCCTGCATAATTGGGGAGAAGCGGGCGATGGCACCGGACCGGAGATAATCTCCATACGAAAATCCGCCGGGGATAATCAAAAAATCAACTCCCGAGAGATCCATTTCTTTATGCCAAAGGAATTTCACCTCTGAGTTCATGACATGTTTCATGGCATGATATGCATCATGATCGCAATTAGAGCCGGGAAATACTACTACGCCAAATGTGGCCATTATTTTATCCTTTTATTTCAGTAACCAATTGAATTTCTTTTAGTACGCTGTCAATACGGAGGCATTCTTCAAACTCCCCTTCATGCACCAGTGCTTTCCCATCATTATGAACTTTCCATGTCATGTCTTCCGCTTCAGATAAACTGCATCCGGTAGCTTTCATAAGCTGAGAAATCACTTCATCAAAAGTGTGAACGTCGTCATCATAAAGAATTAGCCGCCAGGGGGTTTGAATCTCCTCTTCGACTTCTTCCTCAGTTTTAGTTTCCGTCGTTTCCTCTACTTCCACCTCAGACATCACGATTGTATCGATATGTTGAGTATGAGAAAGCATTAATCAGGATTCTATTATGATTTCAAAGTCTTCCATTACTTCATTTGCCAATAATTGTGCACAGGCAGATTCTACAATTTCTTTTGCCGCAGACTCATCTTTAGCATCTACATCCAATTCAATAAACTTACCAATTCGAACTTGCTGAACTTCATTCAAACCCAGGTTTTGTAATGCATGGTGAGCGGCTTTTCCTTTAGGATCCAAAATAGATGGACGGAGCGTTACATTTACTTTCGCTTTGTACATAGTCGGGCTTCGTTTTAAGTGAATGCCAAAGTTAACCTTTCTGTAACTTAGCTGCTAACTTGTATTTGAGAATTCAGGAGTCAGAACCCAGTATTCAGGATTCTTTTCTGAGTACAGAATCCTGAGTTCTGACTTCCTTTTAATCTTTACTCCTTCAGTTCAATCTATTTAAAACCTCTTCTTTCATTTCCTCAGCACTCATTTCATCAGCATCCAGCCAATGAATAAAATCCCAGCGCTTATACCAAGTCATTTGTCTTTTAGCATAGCGACGGGTGCTGGTTTTGATCTTTTCAACTGCTTTTTCTAACGTCCATTTTCTATCCAAGTACTTTATAATCTCCTGATAGCCCACCGTATTCAGCGATTGTAAGTCTTTAGGATGGCCGGCATCCAGAATAGACTTCACTTCTTCAATCAAACCTCGTTCAATCATCCCATCTACACGCTCATTAATCCGATCGTAAAGTTTTTCTCTTGGCCACTTCAACCCAAAAACAATGGTGTCTTTATCGGGCTGAATTTCACCCTGATTATGAAAGCTGCTAAAGGGTTTTCCGGTTTGCATCCATACATCAAGTGCTCGAATAATACGCTGCGTATTCATCCCATCCATTTTATGGATGTACTCAGGGTCAATCTCTTTCAGCATACCGTATAACGACTCTATTCCCTCAGCATCAATCCTGTTCTCCAGTTTCGCAATGTTTTCTTCATTCGCTTCCGGCATATCGTTAAACGGCTGTATTAAACTTTGGATATGAAGCGTACTTCCTCCCACATAAAAGACATGATCCGCATTTTTCAGAATTTCCTTCTCCCATTTTGCCGCCCGCTTCTGAAACTCCATGGCGCTGTCTTCTTCCTCCAAATCCAAGAGGGAAATATTGTAGTGAGCAACCTTTTCTAATTCTTGAGGTGATGGCTTTGCTGTTCCAATGTTAAGGTGCTGATAGCATTGGCGGGAATCAGCCGAGATGATGGAAGTATTAAGTTCTTCTGCAAGCAAAAGAGAAAGCTTGGTTTTACCCGCGGCAGTAGGGCCCAAAAGTATAATTCTCAAAATATAACGTTATGGTATTTTGTGTTTGGTGAAGTGAACAAGTTAATAATTTTGATGAAAGAAGAATTAATACTTAAACAGGAAACCCATACTTCAAGAAACTATAACAAAAATTATAGGTTACTGTAGCACTTAAACGATATATTCACAGACTTATTCACGTTGAAAATTGCTCTTTCTTAGGTTGCAGAGAGAGTCAGTATTTCTTAGTATAAGCACACTCCACAGAAAGGGCAATTTTGGGTGATTTTTGCTCTTTAACCTATTTAAATAATGAATTTATGAAATTTTCTGTATCGAGCAACGAACTTAACAAGGGGCTTTCGGCCGTGATTGGAGCCGTGCCTTCAAAAGCAACTCTTCCCATCCTGGAAACCATCCTTTTTGAAAGTGAAGACGGCAAACTTAAACTGACCGCAACTGATCTTGAAATTTCCATCATTGAATACATCGATGCCGACATTGAAGAAGACGGAGCAGTAGCCATACCCGCCCGGCGACTGTTGGAAACCTTGCGCCAGCTTCCGAATATCCCTGTATTCTTTGATGTGGATGACCGGAAGAATATTAATTTCCGTACCGATAAAGGAACTTATAAACTGGTCGGAGATGATGCTGACGAGTTCCCCGAAGTTCCAAATCTTGATGATGGAACTAACATCAGCACCACTACCGAGCTGATGAATAATGCGATTCATAAAACACTTTTTGCCGTTTCCAGTGATGATTTACGGCCTGCAATGATGGGAGTTTATTTCCAGATTGGAACTGATGAAAGTAAATTTGTGGCTACCGATGGCCATCGTTTGGTAAAGTATTCCAACAAAGAAATTACTGCGGATAAAGAGGTGGATTTCATTGTCCCCGACAAAGCCCTTAATCTTATCCAAAAAACCATTGCCGGCGACAAGTGTGATTTAACGGTAACAGAAGACCATGCCCGTTTTAAAAGTGAAAGCACCATCGTAATTACACGCCTTATTAATGAGCAGTATCCAAACTACGATTCTGTAATTCCCCGTGATAACGACAAGTTTCTCACCATCAGTAAAGACCAAATGCTTTCCACCGTAAAACGAGTGGCTATCTTTTCCAGTACCACCACTCGTCAAATTCGTCTGCAGCTGAATTCTGACAAACTTACCATTCGCGCAGAAGATTTAGATATGAGCAGCGAAGCTAAAGAAACCATTGAGTGCGAATATTCCGATGAAGAAATGGAAATCGGGTTTAATGCCAAATATCTTGGAGATGTTCTCAGCAATATTGATGATGAGGAAGTTACATTTGAATTTTCATCACCCAATCGTGCCGGCATTGTAAAGCCGTCTAACAAAGATGAGAATGAAGACATCCTGATGCTTGTTATGCCGGTTATGCTCAACAGCTATGCTTGATGAGTCAAATAATTACCCTCACAACTGATTTTGGACTACAAGACCATTACGTGAGCGCTATGAAAGCGATCATGTTGGGAATAGCTCCTGATGCCCGATTTGTGGATGTTTCTCATGAAATTCCCCCACAAGATATTATGGCCGGAGCTTGGGTAGTTCGTAATACTGCTTTTCTTTATCCCCCCGACACCGTGCATTTAGTTGTGGTTGACCCGGGCGTGGGAACTGCTCGTCATCCGGTTGCCCTAAAAATAAAAGACCAATTTTTTGTTGGTCCCGATAATGGCATTTTTTCACTTTTTTTTAATGAATACAACTACAAAGCATACAAGCTGAATAACAATAAATATTGGCGGGAAAGTGTCTCAAAAACTTTTCACGGGCGTGATATTTTTGCCCCGGTTGCAGCACACCTCAGTAACGGGGTTTCATTAAAAGAAGTAGGTGAGCCCATAGATGAACTGGTAACCTATCATTGGGCCGTACCTATTGCCGATAGAGATGGCCTTCAAGGGTGGGTGGTTCACATCGATCGTTTTGGGAATCTGATCACCAACATTTCTGAGCAATTAATTGAAGACCACCTCAAGAGGAAAAATGTGAAAATTTATGTGGGCAACACTATGCTCAAAAAAATTGTAACGACGTTTGGCGACGTGGAAGAAGGCGAGCCCGCAGCTTTCATTGGAAGCTCCGGTATGTTGGAAATCGGGATCAACAAAGGAAATGCCGGGCGCATGCTAAGTGTTGACAAAGGTGCGCAGATCTCAATCGTGTTGCAGAAATAGGGGGTCCCTTTGCTAACTTTTCCAAAGTTAGCTTAACTTCTGGTTGCTGTAACACTAAGGTTTAATTAGCGTATCCCAACAAAATTAAATGATTAGTTTATGAAACTTGAATTACGCTCACCCATTGATGAACGCGCCGGAATTTCAATTCCTGATGAAGTTTCCAACCTTTCTACGCCTTTTAATGGAACAATCGGATCAAAAGAGGGAGATGAATATCAGGTAAAGAATAACATCATCGACTTACTGGGTAAAGAGCCTGAATTCACATCCATTGCCCAGAGCACCAATCACTGGAAAATTACGGCTGCTATCTACGAAGACATCTGGCGAAAGCGTTCGCTCTCATTGCTTTCGGGCGAAGAGTTTCCTATCGAAAAAGAACATGAGTTACTTATCGACTGGACCGCTCCAAAAGAAGATGGCTGGTATCTGGATTTAGGATGTTCAACTGCATTATATGGCCGGGCCCTAAAAGCTGCTCAGAAAAAGGCCAATATCGTCGCCTTGGATTTCTCCTACCAAATGCTCGAAGAAGCCCGCCTAAAGGCTGAAGCAGATGAAACGGACATGACATTCATCCGGGCAGATGGGAGAGAGCTGCCATTCTTTTCCAAAACCTTTGACGGGATTGTCATGGGCGGAACGCTGAATGAGCTTACAGAAGAGCTGAAGGTTTTGTATGAAGCCAAGCGCGTTTTAAAAGAAGACGGTGTATTCTTCATGATGCACCTTATCAAATCGGACGCCTGGTATGGTCGTTTGCTTCAGGAGTCTGTAGCTATTGGAGGTATCAACTTCTGGTCTGTGGATGAAAGTAATAAACTCTTTAACCAGGCCGGTTTTGATGTGGAAGAGCAGCTGGTGAAGGGTATTGTTTGCTTTACGAAATTAAGGCCGGCGTAGCCGAAATGAGAAATTTTAATTGTTGAATGTTAAATGCACTAAGCGCCAACGGCACAGTCCCATTTAAGATTCAGCATTCCCTCATTTAAAACTAACTACATTTGTTCAGGTGCCAATATCCCCAAAATACCCAATCCGTTTCTGAGCACTTGCTGCGTGGCCTTTGCCAACTCCATTCTGGCCTGGGCAAGCTTTTCATCCTCACCCAAAATTCGGCAGTCGTGGTAGAAGCTGGTAAATGCAGATGCCAGCCCATCCAGATAGGTAATTACATGATGAGGTTCTCGGAGTCGTGCCGCATTGGCTACGTTTTCAGGAAACTTCAGCATGGTTTTGATAAGCTTGATCTCACTGGGGTGGGAAAGCAAGCTAAGATTCGCCGTTTCCGAAAAATCATATTCCTCTTCCACTTTGCGGAGGATACTTGAAATACGGGCGTGTGCATATTGCAGATAAAACACCGGGTTTTTCTCGCCGGCTTCTTTGGCCTGGGCGATATCAAATTCCAGGTGAGTATTGGGCGATCTCATCAGGAAGAAAAAGCGGGTTACATCGGCGCCTACCTCATCCATCAGATCATCCAGCGTAACAAAGTTCGCTTTTCGCGTGCTCATTTTGAACGGCTTTCCATCCTTTACCAACGTCACAAACTGGTAAACCACCACATCAATTTTTTCCGGATCATATCCAAGTGATTTTATCCCATTCAACACATCCGGATAAGTGGCAATATGATCCGCGCCAAACACATCAATACAAAGGTCGAAACCGCGATCCAGTTTATTGGCGTGATAGGCGATATCGGGAAGGCGATAGGTAGGCTCTCCGCTGCTTTTTACGAGTACCGTATCTTTATCCTTACCAAACTCTGTGGTTTTGAACCAAACCGCTCCATCTTTATCATACACTAACCCTTTTTCGCGAAGCCTCTCGATGGTTTCTTCAATTTTCCCCTCTTCATACAAGCTGTGCTCATTAAAATAGGAATCCATTTTGATCTTCATGCGCTCAAGCGTGCCGCTAATGTCCGCAAAAATCTCCTGCTCTGCTTTTTCCTTGAATGGCTTTTCATCTTCTGTTTCAGCGAGTTCTTCTCCCTTCTCATCCACTAAAGCCTGAGCGATATCACGGATGTATTCTCCCTCGTATCCCCCTTCAGGAAATTCCGATTCCTTTCCTAATAGTTCCAGATACCGGGCACGAACGCTTTCTCCCAAAACACGCATTTGCCGACCTGCATCATTGAAATAATATTCGCGCTCCACCTCGGCACCGGTCCATTCCAGGAGCCGGGCTACCGTATCACCCAAGACGGCGTTTCGACCATGACCAACCGTAAGCGGACCTGTTGGGTTGGCACTTACGAATTCCACCAACACGCGCTTTCCTTTATTTGACTCACTTTCTCCAAAAGCTTCGCTCTTTTTCAGTATTTCATTCAACTCATCAAATAAATAATCTTCTGCAAAACGAAAGTTGATGAATCCCGGTCCCGCTATTTCTACAGCCGATATTTTTTTCTCATCGTAATTTAATCCCTCAACAACCTGCTGAGCTATGGCTCTTGGATTGTTTTTAAGCGGCCGGGCCAACAGCATCGCAATGTTTGACGATGCATCTCCGTGTTCCGGTTGTTTGGGGTCTTCAATCTGTACCTGAGGCACTTCTTCTAACTGAAACTGCTCAAGAGATTTACTAATGATCTCAACTAAATATTCTTTCATGGAGTAATAACTTTCAAATTCATCCAAAGATAAGGGAATTGTGAATTAGGAATCAGGACAGATTAGAATTCTTGCTCATAAAAAAGGGGCAACGCAAACGCATTACCCCTATAAGTACTTAAGTATGCTCTTTATTCTACTATATTGTCGATAATAGCTTTAAAAGCCTCAAACGTTCTCGGATTTTGTTCAATCTTAACCCCGTTTATATAGAAGGTGGGTGTTGAATTCACGTTCAAATTTAATCCTTCTCTTTTGTCTTGCATTACAATCCGCTGCATGTCGGCAGAGTTCATATCGCTTCTGAATTTTTCAACATCCATATCTAAACTTCTGGCATAACCAATAAACATCGCCTCCGCATTTCCGCGAGCCCACTGCTCCTGTCCTGCAAAAATCATGTCATGCATTTCCTGGTATTTGCCTTGCACCCGAGCTGCTTCAGCTGCCCTTGAAGCTAGCTGAGCATGCTCATGCATATTCAAAGGAAAGTGCTTCGTTGTAATGGTAATATCGCTTCCATATTCTTCTTTTAGCTGTTCTTCAATGGAAACAAAATATTTGCAGGCCGGGCACTGATAATCGCTGTACTTAATAATATTAATTTTTGCTTCTGATTCACCAGCATCTTGTGCTATAGCTGTACCGCCAAATATTAATGCAAAAAAAGTGAGTAAAAATAATCCGCGCTTCATCGTTTTATCCTTTCGTTCTGTAATGATTTACTTTATCAAAATGTCGTTGTAAGATACTATTCATTTTCTCAATTATCTCCGAAATCTGTTTTTCATTATTCTCTTTTCCAAATGATAAACGCACAAACTCCCGTGCTTCTTGTTCACTTTTTCCAATTGCCATCATCGTTTTGTTTGGCTGATCAGACCCCACCTGACAAGCACTCCCTGTTGATATAGCCAAACCGGCCTGATTACATTCCAACATTAGAAACTGACCTTCCATCCCGGGAAACCTGAGCCCTAAAATATTTGGGATTTTTTGATCTGGGTGCTCCTCAACTTCAACCTCAAAATCCATCTTTAAAATTTCAGCGACCAATTTTGTTCGAAAATTCCATATTCGTTCTTGTTCTTCTTCCCTTCTTTGGGTGATCTCTTTTGCGGCTGTGGCAAAAGCAGCTATTGAAGGCACATCGCTTGTTCCCTGTTTTAATTTTTTGGGAGTTTCCGGGTCAGGAAGCATTGGCTTCCAATCAATTTCAGGGTTCACCCAAACTGCTCCAACACCTTTGGGCCCATATATTTTATGGCTTGAGACAGAAATGGCATCAACATTTAATCTCTGAACATCTACGGGTATGCGGCCGTAACTTTGTACACAATCGCTATGCAGAATTACCTTATGCTCTCGTAAAACACCCCCTAATTTGGCAATATCCTGGATGGTTCCGGTTTCAGAATTAACATGTTGTATGGAAGCTAACACTGTATCATCCCGAAGGGCCTGTTCCAGCTCTTTAGGACTAACCGCACCAAATTCATCCACGGAAAGGAACGTCAACTCATATCCTTCCTTTTGCAATTTCAAAAATACATTCCACACTGAAGAGTGCTCGAGAGGCGTGGTGATTATGTGTTTTCCCTTTTTTGCCGCCAACAAGGAATAAATAGCTAAAAAATTGGACTCCGTGGCTCCCGATGTAAAATAAATATCCCGCGAACGGGCATTGAGTGTGCTTGCAATTGTTTTTGCAGAGGCCTCCAAAATTTGCTTTGCCGCGGAACCCTCATCGTGTAAGCTGCTCGCATTTCCATAATATTGCTTGGCCACTTTGGTATAAACTTCCAGAGCCCCATCACTGATAGGGGTTGTGGCGGCATGGTCCAAATAAATCATCCATTATCGCTCTTAAGATTAAAAAAAGGTATCTTTGTTACCCCTTGAAAATAGACAAATAAAACGGCCTTATCATCAAAATGAATCAGCTGGAACTAACCAAGATTTTGCAAACTGCCTTTGCCGAAGATATTGGAATGGGCGACCTTACTTCAGAATCTATTTTCACCGAAACACAGCAAAGCAAAGGGGTGTATACCGCAAAAGCAGATGGCGTTGTTGCAGGGCTGGAAACGATCAGGGTTGGATATCAGCTTTTGGACTCTTCTTCAAAAACCACCCTTCACAAAAAAGACGGGGATTTCGTTGAAAAAGGAGAAAAAATCGCAGAAGCAGAAGCTTCGGTGCGCACTCTGCTTACCGGTGAGCGGGTCATTTTAAATCTAATTCAGCATCTCAGCGGGATCGCCACCGCTACACATCAAGTTATCCGGCTCTTGGACGATCCTAAAATTACCGTTACTGACACACGAAAAACTTTACCCGGGTTACGCATTTTTCAAAAATATGCCGTGCGATGTGGCGGCGCAAAGAATCACCGGTTTCGCCTGGATGATGGCGTCATGATTAAAGATAACCATATCAAAGCGGCGGGAAATATTAAGAGCGCTATTGAATCAGTACGTGCCCGGTGTGGGCATATGGTAAAAATTGAAGTTGAAACAGAGAACAAAGAACAGGTATTGGAAGCTATCGAAGCTAAAGCAGATGTGATCATGCTGGACAATTGTTCTCCTGAAGAAGTAAAAGAATTAGCTTCGATTATTCCCGAAGGAATTGTGATTGAAGTTTCAGGAGGAATTACTCCCAAAAATATCGCCGGTTACAGAAATTGCGGAGCCAATGTAATCTCACTTGGGTGGCTTACTCATTCTGTAAGGGCACTGGATATCAGCTTTAATTTAGTATAGATTAAATTCTTCAGAACCACGAAATCAGCAAATATTTTTCATAACTTTATCGCTGTTCAATAATTTTGACCTAAATAAGCTTCTAAAACATTTGAACACTTTTCGTGCTTTTGTGTTTTCGCAGCAACTATAAATTCTATGGAAGTTTTAGACCTTTTAGAGATTGAATCAGAAGTCACCCTCCCAAAACGATACAGCACCCTTTCCGTTAAAGAAATGGAGGTGCGCGTTCAGGAAATCAAATCTAAATTCGGTGATCGCTTATTTATTCCCGGCCATCACTATCAGAAAGACGAGGTTATTCAATTTGCTGATGCTCGAGGAGACTCCTTAAAACTAGCCCAAATATGCTCCCAAATGCCGGATGCAGAATTTATTGTTTTTTGCGGAGTCCATTTTATGGCAGAAACAGCTGACATGCTCACCAAACCTGACCAAAAAGTAATCTTGCCTGATTTACGCGCCGGCTGTTCCATGGCTGATATGGCTGATATTGATCAAACCGAAATCGGCTGGGAGAAAATGCAGGAGATTTGGGGCGATACCATCCTTCCTCTTACATATGTGAACTCAACGGCCGCGATCAAAGGGTTTGTGGGCAAACACGGTGGAGCTACAGTCACCTCCTCTAATGCAAAAAAAATGCTGCAATGGGCTTTCACACAAAAAGAACGCATCCTGTTTTTACCCGATCAGCATTTAGGACGTAACACTGCTTTTGACTTAGGCATCCCTTTAGACCAAATGGCTATTTGGGCTCCGCTCGAAGGGACGTTTGAGTACGATGGAAATTTTGAAGATGTCAAGGTAATTTTGTGGAAAGGGCACTGCTCGGTCCATGAAAAATTTAACCTCAAGCATATCGAAAATCTGCGTAAACAAGAACCGGAGACGAAAGTGCTTGTCCACCCGGAATGTACTTACGAGGTTGTTCAGGCCTCTGATTTCAACGGTTCAACCAGCTTTATCATTGATACCATTAAACATGCAGAATCCGGATCAAGATGGGCCATTGGAACAGAAATGAATTTGGTGAATCGATTAGCCGATGAAAACCCTGACAAACAGATTATATCCTTAAATCCATTTATGTGTCCCTGCCTTACCATGAACCGGATTGATCTTCCTCATTTACTATGGTCGCTTGAAAAACTTGAAGAGGGTGAAGTGGTAAATCAAATTAAGGTTCCGGAAGAAGTTTCTGAGTATGCAATATTAGCATTAAACCGTATGTTAGAGCGATCTTAACGGGTGCTCTTCATCACGCAAAAAAATCAGTATTAACGGTAAATTTTTTATTTCTTTGGTGGACAGCAAACCGGAACATGAGCCCATACTCAGAGTACATCTTTTTCGTTAGCTAAGCCTTAAACCTTCTATCAATTTTTAGTACCTTCAGGAAACGCAGTCCAATGATGAGAACAAGACCGCTATTATTTCTTCTTTTTGCTTTTTTAATCCCTGTACTGGCCACCGCTCAAGGTGGGCAGGCAGGGGGTGATAATTCCTTATTGCCCGAAATTAATCCACAGGATATAGAAATAAGGAGTGAATTTAAGGCACGCTTTCCGGGCCTTAGAAGGCAACCTATTCTTGGATTCAATCCCAAACCCCGGGTTTTTCAAATTGATCCCAACCGCATGCCTTTTATGGAAACCCCGGAAGAAGCCGTAGCTGATATCTCCATTACGGAATTAGGCCGGCCTGAGCCTCCTTATAGAACTAAAATGAATACCCCGGAACGTATGAACGGATATGTGAGGGCGGGTTTTGGAAGCTTCCTGACCCCGGAAATAAACGGCTATGGGTTTTATGAATTAAGTGAACAAAGCCTTGTTTCCGGAAATTTAAATATGCGGGCTTCTGACGGACATCTTGATACTCAGGAAAGCGGCTTTCGCTATTTAGATGTTAATGGTACTTATGTTACAGAAGTTAAGGAAGGCTTGAAATTGAGTGTAGATGTAGGGGCCCTCAGCGACTATAATTATCTTTTTGATCTCAGCGATAATATTCAACAAAATATAGGAGAGACTTCTGATAAAGATTATACCGGATTAAGCGGTCAGTTATCCCTTCAGAAAATGAAAAACACTTTGACCGGCTGGGATTTTACAGCAGGAGGAAGTGTTTTTGCCTCCAGCCTGAATGCCGGAGCATCTAATTTTTCCGGAAACCTTGATGAGCAAGTACTCCATTCTTCTTTTTCTTATTATTGGCCCGGACAAAAAATGTACGAAACATTTAAAGTGTCCGGAAGTGTGGCAGGCGGTAATTATAACTCTTCCTTTTTTGATGCTCAAAGCTGGATAAATGCCCGGGCCTCTGTAACTTATGAACGGTTATTTAATTTCACCACTCGCGTTAAAGCAACAGGAGGAATAGAGTATATTTCTGACAGCTTTTCTAATAAAATTTATGCCGCCCCGGAAATAGAGGTCAAGCATCATTTAAACGAAAAACTTTCTGTTTCCGGAACAGCTTTTGCCAGGCCTGAACTGCAAACAATGCAAGAACATCACCAATCCAACCGCTTTCTGAACATGCAGATCCAGTTACAACATGCATATGATGTTGGCGCTTCAGGTGAGGTTAACTTCCAGCTATTTGACGGTAACAGGCTTTTCGGGGGGATAAACTACACCCACACCAATGATTATGCCTATTATACCCGTGAGGAAGTTTTACCTACAAACGATTATGGTTTTTATAATGTGAACTATGGAGATGCTAACATTTTTGAACTTTATTTTGGAGCAAGTCAGCAGTTGGTTCCCGAGAAGTTCTGGGCAGATGTCAAGCTTTATGCGCGAAGTCCCAATTTAAAAAACGGGGGAGAAATCCCTTATGAAGAAAAATTAGGAATAAAGGGGGCTGTTTCATTCAGGCCTTTAAAAGAACTTACAATTAATGGCTGGACAGAATATATTGGGAGCAGGGAATCTCCGGAAACAAATACAACATTAGATGCCTTTTTATTGCTTAATGCCGGAGCCGAATATCAGATTAATGAAACATTTGGCGTTTATGCTAAACTGTTGAATCTTATGGGTCAGGAATATGAAATTTGGAACGGATACCAAGAACGGCCACTCCAGATTTTTGGAGGGTTAACTATTAAATTTTAATTATTATGACTAAAGATTTTTTAGAAGTATTGGGAATTGTTATCAGAGACCAAATTATCATGAAAAATTCTGTGGAAATAAAAGGGTTGGGTACGTTTAAACCGGTTCACCATAATCAAAAACAAGAAAAAAGAACCGATGGCACCAACGTGATGATTCCGCCAAAAGACACCATAGAATTTACAGCTGAAAATAAGGGGTAAACTACTATGCACATAGATCATGCAAAACTTGTTGAGATACTTGTTGAAGCTTCGGGCATTGAAAAAGAAAAAGTTGAAAGCCAGCTTAGTGAATTTGTTCAGGAAATTACCGAGGCTCTGGAAGAAGGGGATGCCTATGAATTAGAAGGATTTGGGGTCTTCAGCGGAATTGGAAATAATGTGATTTTCATTCCCTCTGATGAACTTGCAACCGAAATTAATTATAAGTACGTAGGCATGGAGCCCATTGAGATGGATGAGCCTTCTGAAAAAGCCATGTCTCAGGAAGAAGCTCCCGCTCAAGATCAGGAAGCGGAGTTGGAAGAAGAGGATCCTTTTGCCGGATTGCTGGATGAGGATGAGGATGAAATCCCACAAGAAGCCCGTGCTTCTTTTGAACTTGATGTAGAAGATGATGACGATGATGTTAAGCAGGCTGAAGAGGAAAAAGAGCCTGCGGATATTGAAGACTTCGCAGATGAGGATGCTGAGGAAGCACCTTTTGATTTAGCAGACGAAGAGCTGGAAGAGGGAGCAGAAGAAATTCCCGAAAAACCCGGCCCCGAAAAATGGGGTATTGATACTTATAAAGATGACAGTGCCGAAAACATGTTTTCAGGCCTTTTGGGTGATAAAGGAGAGGGGGGACAATCTGCTGAAGATGAAAGTGAAGAAGATTTAAAACCTTTGTTTAACGATGCTGACGAATCTGATGATGACAATCTATCCTCTGAAATTGGCAAACAACTTTCTGAAGATGTAGAAGAAGAGGCCTCACTAAATGAAACATTCAACGCTGATGAAGGCACAAAAAAAACCTCTGAAGGGATAAGCGAAGATGAGAACTCCTATCCTGAAGAAGAGGAAGATTTTGATGATGATCCTTTTAAAAGCCTTGCAGAAGAATCAAACGAAGAAGAAGACCGGCGGGATGAGGCTTCTTCTAAAAAGGAAAAAGAAGCCAAAGATGAAGACATTGTTCCTGTAATTAAAAACCTCGCCTCCAAAAGTTCTAAAAAGAAAGAAAAAGAATCCAAAAAAGAAGACCCCAGACCTGTGTTTTCGAACAATAAAGCCGCCAAGAAATCCAAATCTCAACCTGTTATGCTTTGGATCATATTAATTATTTTATTGCTTGGCGGTGCAACTTATGGTTTGGGTTACTATGGTTTTATTAACATCCCCGGCGTTACCCCATATTCTCAAACTCAGATAGCCAGATCTACTACCCCGGCAACGCCCCCGCCCACAGAACCACAACAGCCTGAACAACAAACAACGCAACCTGAAGCAACGACAGAGCAACAATCTTCACAGCCTCAAACCGCTACTCCTGAACCGGAACAGGAGAATGTTGTTCCGGAGGAACAAGAAGCTCAATCTCAGGTATCACAAAATGAAGTGCCCCCAAACCAACCTACTTACGGGTTGAATGGAGTACCGGTCCCCGAGGCTAATGACGGCTACACTATTGTCATTTATTCGTTGACAAAAGAAAGTAATGCTGAGGCTGTACGAAATGAATTATCCAACGCTGGCTACCGTGTTTTGATTGCTGAAATCCCATCACGGCAATATGGAACACTTTGGCGCGTAAGCTTAGGGCAGTTTAATTCTACAAGCGATGCCGTACTTGCTGTTGAAAACATTGATGCATCTTATACAGAAAATTATTTCATAACCAAAATTCAATAAACAATAAATAAATCATCTACATGCACCCATTGCTGATATTTTTGCAGGATACTACTGCCGTTGACTCCCTGATGGCTATGCAGGAAGAAACCACCTCCTTTTTTGACTTATTAGTTGAAGGCGGTGTTTTAATGATTCCCATTTTTATACTCTTTATGATAGCAATGTATGTAATCATAGAGCGCTGGAGAGCCCTAAACCGTTCCCATGTTGACCCCGATAAATTCCTGGGTACCGTAGGAAGTATGCTGAAAGCGGGTAAAGGCGGGGCCACAAATGCCATGAGCTACTGTGATGAATTCGATAAACCCATTGCTCGCATTATTAAAGCCGGCATTAGAAGGCTCGGTCGCCCCATTCGCGATATAGAAGACGCCATAGATAACGCCGGGAAAAAGGAGATTTTCTTCCTGGAAAAGCGCATGAACTGGCTGGCTACCATTGCAGGTGTAGCTCCTTTGTTGGGCTTTACCGGAACCGTAACCGGTATGATTGAAGCCTTCATGGATATTCAATCCTTGCAAGGAAATGTGAATCCGAGCGTATTAGCCGGCGGTATTTGGGAAGCTTTAATTACTACTGCAGCCGGACTTATTGTGGGGCTAATTGCATATGGCTTTTATAACTTTCTTTTAGGAAAAATAAACCGCTCTATTTTTGAAATGGAAAATGCTTCTGCAGATTTCCTTGATTTATTACAATCACCCGCTAAAAAGGATGAAGATTAATTATGGCCAGAGATTTTAGAAAAGGAGATAAACGGCTTCCGCCATTGTCGCTGTTTTCACAGTCGTCATTGACAGATATTGTGCTGTTATTGCTTATTTTCTTTCTCCTTACATCCTCTTTTGTTTCTAATTTTGGGATACGTGTTGAGGTTCCAAAAGCAGAAAGCAGTGCTGCCACAGATTCTCAATATATTTCTGTTGCTATAACTAAAACCGGTGAGTTTTATGTAGATGGGAATTTAACTGCCCGCGGGTCATTAGCAACGGCCATAAGAAACGCTCGAAATAATAAGCCCCAGGGAACCGTTGTATTAAGAGCAGATAAAGATGCTAAAGTTGATGACGCCGTTCGCGTAATGAATGTCAGTAAAGCTCTTAATCTTAGAATTATAATGGCTACCGAACAAGGCTCGTAATAATTATGGGAAAATATAATTTCACAGAAAATGATAGGTTTGCACTAAAAGTTACTTTTGGTGTTAATCTTGTTCTGTTAATACTTTCTCTTTTATACACTTTCGATATGAATGCTAATGTTCGTCCTTCTTATATAGAAGTGGAATTCGGAGAATTTCAGACCGGACAACTGGCAGAGTATTCGGAAGTTAAAAATGAAGAAGTTGCCCAGCGCCCCAACCCCTCTGAAACTGAGCCGGATGAGCCGGTAGAAGAAGTGCCCGAACCGGACGTAACCCCACAAACTCCCACGGAAGAAGATACAAAACCGGTTGATTTAGCTGACCAGTTAGAAGAAGTAGTGGAAGAGGAAATTAATACCCCTGAAACGGATAAGATTGACCCTAATCAACAGGAAACCGAGCCCCAGAAAGAAGAGGTTGAAATTCCTCCTGTAGCCCAGGAAAATGAGACTACAACCGAGGGCGCTAAAGAAAGCGGGGATGAGGATGGAGCTGTTGGCGACGTAAATTCTGATCAGGGTATTGGTAATGATGAGGATAAAACCTCCCCTTATGATTTGCAATGGGAGGGAGAGCTTGACCGGGCGCCGATGGTACAGCCGTTGCCCGAAAACACCTCCAACTCTGAGGCTGTTATTACCGTTCGTTTTGAAGTTCGTCCGGACGGAACCGTTGGGCGCGTAATCCCCCTAAAAAAAATGAACCCTGAGCTGGAACGTGAAGTTATGAGTACGCTTCGAACCTGGCGTTTTTCTCGACTTCCAAGCGGTGCTCCTCAGCAAGTTCAATGGGGTACTATTACCTTCCGCTTTGTTTTTGACTAAACTATAATTCTTAGAAGGCAGCTGCTATGTATAAAAGACCCCTTTCTCTTTTACTCGTATTTATCACCCTGTTATTCATTGCCTCTTCTTGTAAAAACAATCCCTCCGGAAATGATAAGGGAGAATACCTTGAAATCAATAGCTGGGTCCAATCTCAAATGGAACGCTATTATTTTTGGAATGAATTGGTGCCTGAAGAAGTAGATGGCGTTCTCCCTCCTGAAGACTTTTTTGCTTCTATGCTGGAGCCCAGTGATAACTTCTCATATATCTCGGATGACGCGCAAAGCTTGTTGGCTGAATTAAATGGTTCCTCTTATACGGCAGGGTTCTCTCCGGCTTTTGGGCGTTTTTCCGGCACTGATGATGTCTTCATTGTTGTTGAGTTTGTATATCCCGGTTCACCGGCTGAAAATGCCGGAATTGAACGGGGAGATATCATCCTTGAGATCAACGGTCAAGGCCTAACCATTGACAACTATCTTGATTTATATTACGATGAGTCAGAAACAACCACCTATACCTTTGGGGAATATGATCCCGAACAAAATTCAGTTTCACTGGGAGGAAGCACAACTCTTACAAAAGCTGAATTGAGCCTCGACCCGGTTGTATATACCGATATAATTGAGGTAAACAGTCAAAAAATCGGATACCTGTTCTATGCCCGATTTTTGACCGGTGAAGAAAATCAATTTATTGAAAGTGTAGATAATGCACTTTCAGAATTTGCAAACCAGGGGATTACCGAACTGGTGGTAGATTTAAGATATAACCCCGGAGGAAGAATATCGGCTGCCAAAAATCTTGCAAACTCCATTGCTCCTTCTGCTGTTACTGCTAATGAAGAGGCTTTTATTCGGTACAATTATAATGCCGAGCTAGAGCAATATTACATAGAGCAAGAAGGGCTGGACTCTCCAAATCTGGTTTCCCGTTTTTCAGCAGATCCAACAAATCTAAACCTGGAACGAGCCTATTTTTTAACCACATCAGGTTCTGCTTCAGCCAGTGAGTTACTCATAATTGGCTTGAGGCCATATATGGATGTGATTATGATTGGCACCCCGACTTATGGAAAATTTTACGGGTCTTATGTGCTTACCGGTGAAAATGCTTCCCCACCAAATAACTATGCAATGGTGCCCGTCACCCTTAAGTATGAAAATGCGAATGGGTTTTCTGACTTCAGAGATGGACTTGCTCCCGATTATACTGTTGAAGAAGACTTGTTTCAGCCCAAAGCCATTGGGGATACTACTGATGTTCTTTTGGCTAAAGCCATACAGCTTATTACCGGCGCAGATGAGCCCGCAGCCAAAGTTCCTTCCCGGATTCCATACCAATTACTGGATGATCCAATAAAACTTAGAAAAGGAAACGTGCTTTTTGAGGATGAGAAACTTAAATAATTTTTTTCTTTCCGGCTAAGATAAAGGGGGGTTTCATACTTACATGAAAGGAAGATTAATCTTTTCCTTCCCCGGATTTATCTTCCGATGTTTTTGAATCTTCGGAGCCGTGTTTTACCTCTTTATTTTCCTCATTTAATCCAGATCGCACATGTAAATCTCGTTGCGGAAACGGTATTTCAATCTCGTATTCTTTGAATTTCCGGACGATCGCCTGATTTAGTTTATTTTGTACTTCGTAGCGTTTTTTCACATCCGGAACCCACACAAATAGCTTCATCTCCCAGGCAGAATCCCCAAAACTTCTGAGCTGTACATCGTGTTTTATGTTTTTTAAAACATCATCACTTTCATCAGCCACCTCATTGAGTGCTTTTAGCACGTTATCAAGATCAGAAGAGTAGGAAACCCCGACATCAATACTAAGCCGGTAAGTAGGATCTCCATGAGAAAAGTTGATTACATCTTTAGAAACAAATTCAGAATTGGGCACAATGATGGAGATATTATCCAGGGTTTTTACTTTTGTAGAACGGATGTTAATCTCCTCAATATCTCCTTCGATATTACTTACTGAAACCCGGTCGCCCACGCTGATGGGGCGTTCAAAGAGCACGATTAAGCCCGAAATAAAATTGGAAGTCACATTCTGTAGTCCAAAACCAATCCCCACGGACAAGAATCCGAAAATTACCGCCAGCCCGGTCATATTTATTCCCAAAAACTGAAAGGATATAAAAATCCCGATCACTACTATTATGTATTGAGACATCCTCGAAAGGGTATACCTGAGTCCGCTGTCGTTTACAAAGCGAGGTAATATCCGGTTGTTAAGCATGCGCTTCACAAAAGAAGCCATCATCGAGAAACCAATAATGAGCAGTACAAAAATAACCAGCTTCAAAAAGGTAACCGGGTTATTCTGAATGCTGAACAACTGCACCTGTAAAAGGTCCCAAATATATTCAAAGGTTTCTGCCCATGAATAATTGCTGGGATTTGGTATTTGAAATGCAGAATCCGCAGAAACGATTGAATCTACACTGTCAGGAGCCAGGGTATCTGCCGGATTTGATACGGGGAATTGAATCATAATGCCAAATGTAATGGATTTACTTAAAAAATCATGATGATTTTATCTCAAATAATAAAAAGAGGAGGACTGTAAGCCATCCTCTTAATATATCTTATCAGGAAGCATCATCCCAACGAGTTAAATACCACCAAGCAGTATTTCACATTTAATCCTTTAGACTTACCGTCGGCGCTTTCCAGATTTCATCATTATAGTCATTGATGGTACGGTCACTGGAGAATTTCCCTATATTGGCGGTGTTTAAAATAGCCTTTCTATTCCACTCATCTTGGTTTTTAAACAACTCCGAGACTTCTTTCTGTTTTTCAACATAGGCTTTGTAATCGGCCAACACCATAAAGTAATCCCCTTCATGTAAAAGAGCATTGATAATCGGTTCGAATAGCTTTTTATCCCCATTACTGAAAAACCCGTCCCGAATTTGATCCAATGCCTGCTTTAATTCATCATTGGCATTATAAAAATCCCAAGGGTTATAGCCTTCCCTGCGCATTCGTTCCACATCCTGCTCTTCCAGCCCAAAAATGAAAATATTTTCGTCTCCAACTTCTTCTTTTATTTCAACATTGGCGCCATCCAGTGTGCCGATGGTAAGCGCGCCATTCAGGGCAAACTTCATATTTCCTGTTCCGGATGCTTCCATTCCCGCCGTAGAAATTTGCTCCGAGAGATTTGCTGCAGGGATTAAGCTTTCAGCCATTGTTACGCTGTAATTTTGCAAGAATACGCACTTCAGTTTCTCGTTTACTTCCGGGTCATTGTTTACCACTTCCCCGATACTGTTGATCAGTTTTATATGAAGCTTAGCCATTGTGTAGCCCGGGGCCGCTTTACCTGCAAAAATAACCGTTCGGGGAGCTATATCCAGATCCGGATTTTCTTTCAGGCGATTATACAGGGTAATTACATGCAGTGCCGCCATCAGCTGACGTTTGTATTCGTGAATACGCTTAATTTGAATATCAAACATAGAGTTTGGGTCTATATCTACATTATTATTTTCTTTGATGTATTCCGCCAATCGTTTCTTATTCTCAATCTTTATCTCTGCAAATTTTTTACGGAACTTCTTGTCATCCGCCAATTTGTTCAGGCCTTTAAGCTCATCTAAATCCGTTACCCATGAATCTCCAATTTTTTCCGAAATCAAATCCGACAGGCTGGGGTTACACTGTTTCAGCCATCGGCGAGGAGTAATTCCGTTTGTTTTATTGGTGAATTTATCCGGATACATTTCGTCAAAATCGCGAAACATAGAGTCTTTTAATAGCTGCGAGTGCATCGCCGCCACTCCATTTACTTTACGGGCACCTACAATTCCCAGGTGCGCCATATGTACAACGGGGTGTTCTCCTTCGCTTACAATACTCATCCGGCTTTGGAGGTTTTTATCACCGCCGAGCTTCACTTTTACTTCATCAAGGAAGCGCCGGTTAATTTCATAAATGATATTGAGATGGCGCGGAAGCAAGTTTCTTACCAGGGAAACGGGCCATTTTTCCAATGCCTCCGGAAGCAAGGTATGATTAGTATATGCCATGGTGTTTACGGTTATATCCCAGGCCTTATCCCAATCCATATGTTCCTCGTCCAGCAGGTAGCGCATAAGTTCGGGAATAGCCAGATTCGGGTGGGTATCGTTACACTGGATGGCAACCTTTTCCGGAAACTTGGTAAAATCAGAAGACTGCTTTTTGAACCGCCGGATAATATCCTGCATAGATGCCGATACAAGGAAATATTCCTGTTTTAATCTCAGTTCCTGCCCCACAAAAACCTTGTCGTTTGGATATAATACGCGTGATATATTTTGCTCCAGCTGGTTGTCCCGAACAGCATCAATGTATTGGCCCTGATTGAAGCTTTTCAGGTCAATAGACGCTGATGATTCTGCTTTCCATAGCCGGAGGTAATTAACAATACCGTTATCATAGCCGGGAATTGGGGTGTCGTATGCAACGGCTTTAACTCGCTGAGTATTTTCCCAATTGTAATGTGTATTCCCATTGCTTAATTCTGCCATTCCCTGATTTCCATAAAACTCTACCGGGTACTGTACTTTGGGGCGAATGGTATCCCATGGGTTCCCATATTTCAACCACAAATCGGGCCGTTCCACCTGAAACCCCTCCTGGATCTTTTGATAGAAAATTCCATAATCGTAGCGGATACCATGGCCAATAGCAGGGATTCCCAAAGTAGCCATAGAGTCTAAAAAGCAGGCCGCAAGCCTGCCAAGCCCCCCGTTTCCAAGCCCGGCATCCCACTCTTGATCGCGAATATCTTCATATGAAAGGTCCAGGTCCTCAAGAGCTTCAGCAACAAGATCCCGAACGTTCAGGTTTACCAGCATATTATCCAACAGCCGCCCAATCAGATATTCCATCGAAAGGTAATACACCCGCTTGGCATTGGTTTTATAGTAATGCTGTTGGGTTTTGAGGAGCCGGTCGTTGAGGCGATCCATTATAGTTAGCGCCACACTCTGATATTTATCCCAGCTGGTAGTGGAATATTCATCTTTAGCCAAAGTATGCCGCAGATGCAGTTTAATATCTTCGCGAAGTGAATCTTTATCCATTCCGGAGCGGATGTTCACTCCATTTGTTTTATCTTTACTCATAATGTTTTTCTGATCTAAATAGTCTTTAAAGTGATGAAGTGAGGAGTGATAAAGTAGACTTTGGTTAGTGTTGATTCATCTGCTTACAGCGATGTATCTGTTAAACGGATACCAAAACACTTTTAGAGATACTTAATCACTCCTCACTTCATCACTCATCCTTTAAATAAATTCCTAAATCCGGTTTAAATTTTGGTCTTGTCAGGTTGGCCGGAAATCCAAGCTTATGAAACGACTCGTAGGCATTAATTGCAACAAAATCCTGCTTAAAAACACCAAAAACACTGGAACCGCTTCCACTCATGCTGGCGTATTCAGCCCCAAACTCGTAGAATTGATCTTTCAAGTTTCCCACCAAATGATGTCTGGGAAATACCGCTTTCTCCAAGTCATTTTCTAACAGATATCTCCACTCTTCCGGCTCTTCTTCCATCAATAAATTTCTGAGTGAGAATTCCGGCTCGGGTTTCGGTTCACACATTTGGTAAGCTTCAGCCGTGCTGCTCTCAATATTTGGAAATACGGATACAATCCACGCATCAGGCTGAAGATCAAGCTCCTCTATTTCATCACCTAAACCTGTTGCAAACCCCGGCGTCCCTTTGATGAAAAAGGGGACATCAGCACCCAGCTTTCTTCCCAGGTTTAATAAATCCTGTTGCGACAGACCAAGGTTGGCAACTTTATTCATCATGCGAAGGGTGGTTGCCGCATTACTGCTTCCTCCTCCCAAGCCTGCCCCGGCAGGGATATTCTTCTCTACTTTGATATTATACTCATCTTTAAGCCCAGCCTCTTGCTGCAGCAACTTTATAGCCTTTACAATTAGATTAGAGTCGTCTACAGGAATTTTAGGGTCTGACATTTCCAGGTGCATACGCCCCGGCTTTACTTCAAAACGGTCGCTCCATTCAATAAAACAAAAACCTGTCTCAATAGCGTGATAACCCTTTTCAAGCTTTTCGAGTACATTCAGCCCGAGGTTAATTTTAGCGTACGAATTTGATATCCAGAGATTAGCCATTGTTTAAAAAATCATCTTTATGAGTCATCATATATTCATAAGCCGCATCATGTTCATTTGGAATCTCCCCATTTAGAATTGCCTCTTTTACGGCATCTTTAATCAGCCCAACCGTTTTTGAGGGTTCAATATTGAGAGCCTCCATTATTTCTTCTCCTGAAAGCGGGTTCTTCCACTTCCGAATGCGGTCTTTTTCTTCTACTTCTTTGATCCGTTGTTCAACATAGTCAAAGTTTTTCTGATAACGCTCTTGTTTGTATTCATTTTTTGTGGTGATGTCTGCACGGCAAAGCTTCATTAAATCATCAATATCGTCTCCAGCTTCATAAATCAATCGGCGGATGGCGCTGTCCGAAACTTCATCAGAGACTAATGCAATGGGCCGGAGGTGCAGCCGTACTAATTTTCTCACATACCTCATGCGCTCGTCCAGGGGAAGGCCTAAGCGGCGAAATATTCGTTTAGTCCATTTAGCCCCGAGCGCATCGTGGCCGTGAAAAGTCCAGCCTATTCCTTCCTGAAAACGTTTGGTGGGGGGCTTGGCAATATCATGCATAATGGCTGCCCAGCGGAGCCACAAATCGGCACCGAGTTCAATTACATTATCCAATACTTTCAATGTATGCCAGAAATTATCCTTGTGTCGCACTCCCTTTACTTCTTTAACTCCCTGAAGATTGTGCATTTCCGGGAAAAACTCCTTGAGTAAACCGGTTTTGAAAAGCATAGTGAAACCCAAAGAAGGGTTGGCGCTCATTATAATTTTATTCAGCTCATCTATAATGCGCTCTTTGGAAATTATGCTAATCCGGGGCGACATTTCCGTAATCGCTTCAAACGTTTTTTCTTCAATACGAAAGTCGAGCTGAGAGGCAAACCGGATGGCCCGCATCATCCTCAATGGGTCGTCATCAAAAGTCCGGTGCGGGTCGATTGGCGTCTTTACCAGTTTGTTCTCCAAATCTTCCATTCCCCCAAAAGGATCCTTCAGCGTTCCGTAATCTTCTTTATTAAGGGACCAGGAAAGTGCATTTATGGTGAGATCACGACGAAGCTGATCGTCTTCCAGCGTTCCGTCTTCCACAATAGGCTTTCGCGAATTTTTACGATAACTTTCTTTCCGGGCACCGACAAATTCCAATTCCAGCTCTCCTGATTTAACCTGAGCGGTTCCGAACTGTTTGTAAACCGCCAGTGAGGAGCCGTTTATTCTGCCCGAAACTTTTTTTGCGAGCTCAATTCCCGACCCCACTGTAACAAAGTCGATGTCCATCTCTCCTTCTTTCAATCGGTTCAGGTAGTAATCGCGAACGTAGCCGCCCACAACGTAGACCGGGCAGTCCAGTTTCTGCGCAGCTTCGCTGATCGTTTCAAATATTTTTTGATGTAAAGGCGGTATGTTTTTCATGTGTTTCAAAGCATCGCAAAGATAGGAATGTTAACGATTGCTTTCAGAGGATTACTGAGATATTTTCACTACCATTAATTTCTGCTTTATATTAAGTGCATTAATTCAAAATATTGATATGGGAAATACAAAAAAATGGGTAATCGCCACCAATGGCACAAAATACGCCAGCGCCGCTGTTAAATATGCCGCTGAATTATTTCGGGATTTACGAGCAGAGCCGGAAGTCTATATTTTAGTGGTAGCAGTGGATGATGAATCAATTACAGAGGCCAAGGCTATAACAGAAATGGCTAAATATTCGTTTGAGGATATTGCCGGTAAAGAGGGCTCTTTGACGATGATGGTTGAAACCGGAGAACCCGGTAAAGTGATTATTGATCAAGTGAACAAGCTAAAAGCCGATCATCTTTTTATCGGCGGAGCTGACTTTAAATGGGATATTAATGATGACAGTCCGGGAGGAATCAGTAATTATCTTATTGAGCATATTTCGGGCGGGGTTACCCTGATTAAGTAATAGATCTTAGCTTGATTCACGATTGTGATGATTCTTCGGAAGTGTCCTTAGAAAGACTTAAAAAAAGAACTCTAGAGTCCAAAACTCTGTACTCAAGCGGAGTGGATTATCTGTACTAATAAACCATTTACGTTATGAAAAACACAGCTGCTCTCGCCGCTTTTCTTCTTATCCCATTTTTATTGATGGTCTCCTGTACACCTTCTGACCAATTTTCTTTGAGCGCCCCCGAAATTATCACAGCCGGCTATGAATTTACAGAAGGTCCCCACTGGCTGGATGATGGCAGCCTGATCTTCAGTGACATACCGGCAAATAAAGTCTACCGGTGGCGACCCGGTTCGGCAGAAACCTCTGTGTTTATAGACTCCTCCGGGCGATCTAATGGTATTGATGGCATGCCAGACGGCACCATTGTTCTTACCCAACACGAAGGCCGGGTCTCAAGGTTAATGGAGAACGGAGGCTTAGAAGCCCTGGTAACTGAGTATGAGGGAATGAGGCTGAATAGCCCCAACGATCTTGCCATCCGCTCTGATTCCCTTATCTATTTTACCGACCCACCATTCGGGGTTTCCCCTGAGGATCAGAAGCTAAGTTTTGCCGGCGTTTATAGAATAAATAAAGCCGGGAAATTGACGCTCTTATATGACCAACTTTCTCTACCTAACGGAATCGCTTTTTCACCTGATGAATCCCACTTATATGTCAGTAATTCAGAAACCGGGGATATTCTTCGGTTTGACGTACTTGAAAACGGCGACTTATCTAACAAAGAAGTATTTGCAAATATAGGGGCCCCGGCCAATAACGGTGCAGCAGATGGTATGATCACTGATTCCGATGGTCGCCTTTATACTACCGGCCCTAATGGTTTGATCGTGTTTGATAACGAAGGCAACCGGTTGGCCAATATTAAATTTGAGGAGCAGATTACCAATGTAGAATGGGGAAGTGATGAAACAGAGCTCTTTATTACTGCCGCCCATTCTGTTTATCGTGTCACAGTAAATAATTAACGGGTTTGAGGCAGAGTCTCAGTTAGGTATTACCGGAATAATGCCCCATAACAAAGTTGCGCTGAAAAAAGGCTCTGTTTTTCCGGGTTCATTTGCGTTTTAGAACTTAGACGTAATTCAAAATAGCTCCATCTTCTAGCCATTGATGGATTGCATTTACTCCTACTTTTCTAATAAGAACCTCTTTCTTTCCTATTTCAATTCCTTCTTTAAATTCCATTGAGCGCCTGAAAACAATTATTTGAGGAACCGCCGGTTGTAATACTTCTTGATTCCAAATAAAGTTAATAGAGCCTGTATTTGTCCACTTTTTTCCTATAATAGCTTCATCGAAATAGCCCGTACCGTTCAACAGCCCCCAACCTTTTTCTATAGACTGGTCATTGGCAATTCCTATAACTGAATAATTCATCTCATTGTTTTTTGCCTCTTCATATAGCAAAAGTTTAATCTTTTCAAGGTCTTGTTTAAGAGAATCATCAAGGCAGGGAACGCACCAGCTTGCACCAATGTATACCAGGTTCAGTTCTTCTTTAAGATCACGATCGACTTCATAATGATCGGGACCATAAGCTGTTGAATCTTGTGCTTGTACCGGGCTGGCAATTATTATTAGTATGAGTATAATCGATATGATTGGACTTAATAGTTTCATTTTTTAATGATTTAATTAAGATCCGTACAAAGGTCTAAAGACCAAGCATATAACGGACATGTATTACAATAAAAAGCTGATATATTAAAACAATTAAGTTTTTTAAAATCAACAACAAAAGCTTCTATACTAGGACTGTGAGCCTAAGCTCTGCGCCTGGATCAGGTGGGCCTGACCGGCTTTCCTTACCCGCTGATTGAGAGCTGAGTTAAGTTGATGCTATTTTTCTCCAATGTCGCATAGTGAAATAAAAGTTCTGATTCTTGACCTAAAAACCATTGAGTCTGTAATCACAGTATTATCTTGCCAACCCGTGGCACAGAATTTCCATCGTTTTCTATTAAAGCCCTTGCATTAAGTATTTAAGCTGATCTTCTTCCAAGCAATTTATTATTTATATTTTTGGAGTTATATCATTGGTTAATTGATCTTATACGAAGCTTCATAAATTATCTTTTGTGAGCCCGTATATATTATTTGAAGTAGTTATATTATAAACCATATTAACTGTATGGAACAACAATCAACAGATAATTCCAAACTGTTCAAAGCAGCCACGCTACTTGTTATCGGCACGTTGACAGTTTATATCATGATTGAGGCTCAGTTCATTTTACTTCCCTTGGTTTGGGCTACATTTATTGCGCTCCTTATCCTGCCATTAACAGAAAAGCTGGAAAAGATCCGGTTTCCTCGCTGGCTATCGATAATTACCGTTCTGACTGTTTTTACTACTGTCTTGAGTGTGATCCTGTATTTGCTATCCATTCAGGCAGCCGGATTACTCAGCGATATTCCTGCTGTAACAGGTAAAATTGATATATGGATCTCAGACTTGCAATATTTCCTTGAGGAGAATATCGGTATTTCCCACGAACTGCTAACCCGACAAGCCACAAACTCCGTTTCTCAGATTATCAACACCGGACTGACAGAACTTAGAAATTCACTTTTTTCTGTATTCCGACTGTTAACCGTGATTAGTGTTATCCCTATTTATATTTTCTTTTTGCTTTATTACAGAGATTCATTTTATCGCGGTTCAATGCAGATCTTTGTCAATTACCATGACCAAACGCGATCTCTTTTCAATAAAATCATTAAAGTTGCTCAGCAGTACTTGCGTGGGCTGATGTTGGTCACTATCATCGTAGGTATTTTATTCTACATTGTACTGACCATTTTCAATATCAAATATGCCTTCTTCTTTGCAGTTTTACTGGCCGTATTTAACCTGATACCCTACATCGGTGTTTTTATTTCGTCATTATTAGTGGTTCTATACTCTGTCACCATATTTGATTCCATGTTTTACCCGGTGGCAATTCTTATCTCACTTTGGCTTATTCAACTTCTTGAAAACAATCTAATCACACCCTTCGTGGTCGGCTCACAGGTTAAGATCAATCCCCTGGTTGCATTAATCGCTGTCTTTATGGGAGCATCAATCTGGGGGATCTCCGGAATGATCTTATTCATTCCTATGGTTGGTGTGCTCAAGGTCGTATTTGATGAATTTGAAGGACTAAAACCTTTTGGATTATTTCTTGGCAAGTCCTGAATAGAAGAGTAAATGCAAATAAGACTCTGAGTATTTTGGGACAAAGCAACCCAGGGATAAAAATTACATATTTTTAATCTTCTTCATTTGTGTCATAAAAACCCCTCTCCCGATTGTTGCCTGCTCATTGACCTGTTTATACAGGGTCACCTTTGTTTTCTTTCGAAAATCCTTTGCCCTATTTTAGCTCTGTTTTTAGCAATCATAATAAAAGAATTCCTGCATGACCTTAGATCTCTTTGAACCTGCCGCCGTTACCCAAAAGGAGCGGGTGAATAATGCTATTGATGAACTTCCGCCTCATGAGCCCGGCGTATATACCATGTATGATAAGCACGACCAGGTACTGTATGTGGGTAAGGGGAAAGACTTGCAGCAGCGGGTAACTTCATACCGTTATTCCAAATCAAAGAAGATTCAGAGAATGATTGCTCACCTGGAACGAATCAGTTATGAAGTCTGCAATTCGGAGACAGATGCCATTTTGCTGGAAAATCTGCTCATCCGCTCGCTCCGCCCGCCCTTTAATCACGCCAATAAGAAACCGGAGACCTATTATTACATCTCCACTGCGCGCCGGGGGAATAAACGTGAATTTCGCTTATCTATGCGGGTGCCGGATGATTACCCAAATGTGTACGGCTGCTTTAAGGGCCACCTGAAAACCCGGAAGGGGCTCGGTGCTTTGTTGAAGCTGCTTTACGTCCTGAAGCGCCCTATATACAGCGCACACTATTTGCCCAGTCAATTACTTAACCGGATTACTCCCCAAAAATTTCAGCTTACCCTTGATACACAAACCAGCGTGCTGGTGGATCAGTTCTTAAAAGGTTCGTCCAACTTGCTGGCAGAGGAGTTTGAGGATTATATCTTAGGACAGAAGTTCAACGACCGTTTCACCGAAAACTATTTCGATAATGAGCTTGAAGTGCTACGAATGTTTTTCACCCTTGGGCCCCAGCGCAATTACCGAATAAAAAAAGAATTGAGACTGCAAACCGAACTCATCAACCAGGATGAGATTGATGATTTGCTTGTGTTAATGAAGGGATAGAGGAAATTAAATATCCAATAACCATTACAGAGTATTCAATATTCAAGGTTTTCTACATGGATATTCCGTGTTGAATATTGGCTATTGGATATTCTCACCAACTTCAATCCAATCCATAAAGTCACCAGCCTCCCCTCGCTTATCTGCATTCATTCCGGATTGAGTGTCAACGCTTTCGGGAAATTCATCCGGGAAAAGGAAAACGGCACCAAGTAGAATCTCGTGGTTCGGGATGCCGAGAAATTCCAGCACTTTTGGTTTGCGGATAATTCCCCCGGAAGACCAATAGGCATTGACGCCTCTCGAAGTAGCCGCCAGAATCAGGTTTTGAATAGCCGCACCGGTAGCAGCAATATGCTCCATGTTTTTCAGGTTGGGATGAAATTTCCGGGACAGCTTCCGACTGCGTTCGGGCAGCCAGGTGGCAAGAATTAACGCATCTGATGCGGCCAACATTTGTTTGATCCCTTCCGGGGCTTTCATGGGTTTTTCTTGTTTCAAGGCTTTAAGAAAAATCCGGCAGCTTTCTCCATCCAGAACATGGAATCGCCACGGCTCATTTCCAATTAATTTATAGGAACGTTGCCCTTTAGCACTTTCATAATGAAACGGGGCTTTTCCCGCCAGCTCTATGAGTTCTTCAATTGTCTTTTTAAAGTCCTTTCCTTTGGTAACAGGCAGGGGATTATCAGGATTAGCTCTGAGCTTCAGGGTTTTTCGTGAACGAATGGATTCTTCGGTGGTCATATTATCTTTTAAACTGATTTTTGATCAAAGATACGGAAGAATTGGATTTATCTTACGGAGGCAGGAGTTACCGCGCACCTTCCCAGAAGCAATGAGCAAGCTCATTCTTCCTGTCCCTCCGAAGTGACACAGGTTCTTAACCTTGGCAGGCAAAGTGGAGTAAGTCTAAACACTTTGATCTGACAAGAACCGATCTCTCTTCGGAGAGAGACAGGATTTGGCTTGCCAAAATCCAGAGAGAGGGCCGTGGTGGATGCTAGCAATAAATTTTCAATATCCATCACGGAATATTCAATGTACAAGTGGTTTCTACTTGATCATTCCGTGTTGAATGTTGTTTATTGGATATTCGCCCCCAATCACTCCAGTATATAATTCTTCGCTATCTGTTTATATTCCTTCACTTCCTGTTTTACCCAGTCTTCGTCTTTACCAAATTCTTTAGCAAGTAACCGGCCTACTTCAGGCGCCATTTCCAGGCTGGCTTTGGCGTCTAAAAGAAGGGCACGGGTTCTCCGGGACAGAAAATCTTCAATCGTTTGCGCCATTTCATTCCGGACCGCCCAGACAACCTCCGCTTTTATATAGGGGAGTTTGGGATGAAGCTGTTCGGCCAATGATTCATTCTCTTCAATCAGTTTCATCAATGCTACCTTATCGGAACCGTACACAAAAAGGTGGTCGTCCCGATCTACATTTTTCAGCCATCCGTGAATTCGCAGATCTTTGGTTGGGCATTCTTTTACTTCCAGCCCCGCAACCAACGCGGCGCGGTCTACCGTGTCTTCCGCCATTTTACGATAGGTAGTCCATTTCCCGCCGGCTATAGTCACCAGGCCGGATTCTGATACCTGTATATGATGGCTTCTTGAAATTTCCGAAGTACTTTTGGCGTCTGCCGGTTTGACGAGTGGGCGCAAGCCCGCGAACACACTTTTCACGTCACTCCTCTTCGGATTTTTAGTGAGATACTGAGCCGCATGCCGCAATAAAAATTCTACTTCTTCTTCCAAAGCCACCGGTTCCAGAGCCGGTTCTTTGATCGGCGTATCTGTGGTTCCCACAATTACTTTATCATGCCAGGGCACTGCAAAAAGTACGCGGCCGTCATCCGTGTGGGGAACCATAATGGCTGAGTCGCCCGGCAAAAACTCCTTATCCAACACAATATGAATTCCTTGTGCACATTGTATAATATTTTGATGGCCCTCTTCGTCCATTTCCAGAATTTCGTCTGCGAATATACCTGTTGCATTTACAACAACTCGTGCATTGATTTCATAATCTTTCCCATCCAGCATATCTCGGGCTTCTACACCTTCAATTAAACCGTGACCATTTTTTTTGAGGGAGGTAACTTTCATATAGTTAAGGGGAGTACCGCCTTCATCTTGTATAGTTTGGGCAAGATTAATGGCCAGACGGGAATCATCAAACTGTCCGTCGTAATACATTACTCCTCCCCGTAAACCATCCGGTTCCAGTGTGGGTATTTTCTCCAGCGTTTTTTCCTTGGATAGGTTTTTAGATTTGTTTATTCCCAGTTTTCCAGCCAGGGCATCATATACTTTCATCCCAACTCCATAAAAGGGCCCATTCCACCACTCATAGCTTGGCACTATAAAAGACTGATGGCTTACCAGGTGGGGGGCATTTTGAATTAGAAGTCCCCGCTCATGTAACGCCTCAATAACCAGTGAAACATCACCTTGCTGTAGGTAGCGAACACCGCCATGAACCAATTTAGTGCTGCGACTGGATGTTCCTTTGGCAAAATCGTGCATTTCCAAAAGCAACGTTTTATACCCGCGTGAAGCGGCATCAATTCCCACCCCGAGTCCGGTAGCTCCCCCGCCAATTACTACCACATCCCAATAATCATTATACTCGCTTACTTGACCGAGAAGATCTGTTCTTTTCATAAAATCGATTCCTTGATTTCTCTTTGCTTCAAGAGTATGCTGGTATTTACCTGCTCCAATATGTAGCAAAATGGGATAAAACGGAAAAACGTTCTTTTACGATTCTTCCCCGGTTGAGTTCATCCCTTTTTGATACGCCTTTTTTCCTATTTCCAGGATTTTTTTTGCCTGATCAAAATCAAACATCCCGGAACTATTTCTGGGGATTTCAATAAGTTTATCAGGTTTATAGACTTCAATCATGAGGTTGGTAAGCCGATCTTGGGTAAAGCTGAAAGAACTGTCCATCAGCTCTAATAATGAAAACGATTCTTGTCTCGGTTCTAATTCCGGCTTTTTCTCTCTTCTTCCCATTATTGAGTCTGGAAGCAGGTTTTCAAACCATTTTTGCATTTCATCTATTCTATCTGGCTCCGGCTTCTTATCAAATACAGCCAGTGATTTTCCATTTAGATTTACCGCGACAATAATAGCATCTTCTTTTTTATTTACCAGATTTATAGGTAAGGGGTTCAGCACCCCGCCATCTACCAATACGCGATTATCCTCTACTACCGGCACGAAAAAACCCGGGATAGAAACTGATGCCCGCAGCGCTTTATATAAATCCCCGCTTTTGAAATGTACTTCTTCATGGTTTTTCATATCCGTTGCTACTGCAGTAAAGGGAATGCGGAATTCTTCAATATTCTCTTTACCGGTCACCTCTAGGTGTTTGGCAAACAGTTTTTCTCCCTTCACAAAGCCCTGTTTTGTGAAGGTAAAGTCCAGTAGATCAAAAACCCCTTTTCGGGAAAGACTTATCAACCATTTTTTATATTCTGAAAGATGTCCGGCCGCATAAATTCCCCCAACAACAGCACCCATCGAGCAGCCTATTACCTCAATGATCTCATAGCCTTCTTTTTCCAGTTCTTCAATGACTGCAATGTGAGCAATACCCCGTGCGCCGCCGCTTCCTAAAACAAGATGAACTTTCTTTTTCATTTTTCCTTACACCCGCTCGTTTCTTCTGCCATTCTTACCAATTCCCAATATGGAGGAGTATAATTCTGTCTTTCTGAAAATCCAGCCGCCTGTGTCCTTACTTTTTCTTTCAATGTCACATGCCGGTCGATAAAAGCTTCACTTTTAGCCGCCTGCATGGCGCTCATTCCTTCGGGAACCGGTCCTGTTTTTCCAATTAAATTCATTAAATAACTATATGCTTTTGCCATTCTAACTACGGGTAAAAGCCATTTGTTATACTTTATTTCTTTTCCATTTTCGGCACATACCAGCATCGCATCAATCACAGCATTATACAGGTGATCTTCAAAAAGTGCTTTTGTATCTCTCCACTCACCCACTACGGAAAGTTGAGGATCATACTCCAGATCGGAGGGCATTTGAGTCACAAAGTGTTCTACACCAAAAGTGTTTAACAATGTCACCACACCATATGAAGATATTGTGGATTCGGATTGCCAAAGCTGAATACCATATTTTTTATACGCATAGGACCCCACTTCCGAGCAAAACATTGCTCCGGGATCAAAAAAATTCATTTTAAAATCATACGGGATATGGCGTTTTTGTGCCTCTTCAAACATTAGCTTTGCAGCGATATGGGGTATCCTTGGGTTTTCTTTCATTTCGGGCAGATCCTGTCTCGGGCGAAGTACCATAAATCTTAACTTTCGATCATTGATATATTCTTCAGCAGTTGCTATTGCTACCCCGCGTTCAATATGTGCCTCGATCAAATACGGATCATTGGTTTCTTCTTCCACATAGATAAGTGCCACATGTGAGAAATTACCGGGGTAATCATTCCCCCTTGAAATCAGGGCCGACACTTCTGCTCCGCCACGTGAAACCAAAAGATCTCCGCTGTGAACCTCTATTCCTAAAATTTCGGTTGAAGGGGTGACCGACCCTTCTTCTTGTACATATAGAACCGGGTCTATCTCTTCTTTGGACTGAAGTAATACTTCTTCAACAGTCGCCCTCATGCCATACAATGACTTGTACAAAGCTATTCTGGTTTCTGCTTCATTTATATCCCAGTTAACCGACTCCTCTTTTATAATTCGCCTGCTGCGGTTGTAAAGCTCTGTGAAGTCTTTATTTTGATTTCCGCGGGCCGCAATCAAAGGGGCAAGCTCAAAAAATTGATTTAACAACTCGTTCAACCGAACATCAGAGGGATTAAACCCGGTGTTTTCCAACTCATCCAGCAAGTCATTAACAGCTGAAACCTTGACTTCAATTAAACCGGGATTAATCAGTTCTATATTCGTTCTGGCTTCATTGAACCGCTCCTCCAATTGATCCCATTTTTCATCCTGATCCCAAATAAAAGGAGTGGCACCGGCTTCACTTTGTATACCAATCGAGGTGTTTATCGGGATCAGCAACAAGCCGTATAACAAAAGAATAGCAAAAAGAGGATAAATTATTTTTTTATTCATGATTCAATTTAATGAAACTCTGTTATTCCTTCCTATAGTTTCATAAGCTATTGCTGTTCCGAAAAAATGTTTAAGATATTTTCTTTAACCTGAACAAGGCTTTCCACTTCATTGAAATTTACTGTTCCTTCCCCCATTACAAACAAAGGCACCTTATTCCGGGTATGCGTTTTTGTGGAGAGGTCTTCCAGATTTCCATGGTCACTGGTAATTACTAAAGTATCTGAACTTTTTTTGTGTTTTATGATGTGCAGCAGAAATTCATTCAGTGGACTTAGTACCCGCTCTGCATCTTCTGGGCGTTGGTTGTGGCCGGCTTTGTCGGTGAGGTAATATTCATACAGCACCAAATCATAATCCGGTACCACATTCAGTAATCGCTTGGCGGCATCCGTGGGAGTAATTTTTGGGATATCGATGCCAAGCTTTTCCCTCCAGGCATTTTGTACGATTTCTGCCGTCAATGCCGATTCGTTTAATACTTCTTCCGTAGAATTTAATTTCAAACCCACACTTTTAGTCATAAGGGTAGTGCAACTCCAGCGATTTCGCTTTGCGGCGTGCTTAAAAAAGATAGGGGGGTAGGCATTCATGAAATAGGGGTTTTTACCTAATTCCTTCACTGCATGAAATATGCTTTCTTTCTTAAGAAACGGCTTGATTCCGGAATGAGGAAAAGGCCCAAAGTGCTTCCCGATTTCTTTGGCTGCATTTTTACCGGTAAATAACGTGGTTTGACCCGTTCCGCTTTGTGGTAACCCCTTCACTCCAAGATTGGCATCAATAGGCTTAAAAAGCTGATCTTTATTTATAAACGGATTGGATTTTTTATTAAAGAAACCGCCGGTCAGTATTTCAAATGATTCGTACCTATTTTCAGAAAACGGATTTGAGGGCTCATCTTCTCCCAAGCCAACCCCATCAATAAAAATGAATATTACTGACATTTTAAATTTCCTCATTTGAAAGATTGATAGTTGATCGGGTGATTATCACTTTATTAGCTATCGCCTTTCATTTTTTACTTCTCCAGGATGATGGTTACCGGTCCGTCATTTTCCAGTTTTACACTCATCATAGCACCAAATTCACCGGACTGTATATCTAAATTCGTATTATTTTTAAACCATTCAATCATGTCTTCATACATCGGTTCGGCTTTTTCCGGCCGTGCTGCTTCTATAAAACTGGGGCGGGTTCCTTTATCTGAATTAGCATATAAGGTAAATTGGGATACCACTAAAATGCCTCCGCTCACATCCTGAACCGATTTATTCATTTTACCCTCTTCATCTTCAAAGATGCGGAGTTTGGAAATTTTATTGCACATCCATTCCAATTGCTCATCAGAGTCATTTTCATGGATCCCCAATAAAACTAAAAGTCCTTGATCAATCGCTCCTGTTATTTCATTATCTACCATAACCGAAGATGATCTCACGCGCTGAATAACTGCTTTCATAAAGTGTGTATATGTGGATTACTATGTGGATTACTCATTAATAAAAGTTGGATAACTTAAATGCCCCAAAGTTGTACACAAGTTTCCACATTCTTTTCGCTTAATCAACATTCAAAAAGAATAACTTTTAGTGTTGATGAGTTTTTTGATGATTTTATGTAGAATATATATGCAGATGTTAGTAATTAAAATCAAAACTTGATAAGTGATTGATTTTTATACTCGAGTTACTCACAAAACTATCCACATGTTTTAAGGGCTTCGAAATTAAATCAGGATAAAAAAGTTATCCACTTATCCACACGCTCTATTACTACTACTAAAATTTATCAATCTCATTTTTATAATATTCTGGTGTGGAAAAGTATGAGAAAAAGTTCTCAAAACACTCTTTCAAAGATTCTATATTTGTGTAACAAATTTATGTGTTATGAATAAACAATTTCCTATAGGCAAACTTACTTTTTCAGAAGATTACAGTTCAGATCAACTTGAGCAATGGCTGGATGATATTGCACTATTACCTGAACGTATCCGAAATGAAATTGACGGTTGCTCAGATGATGTATTGCTTTCTTCCTATCGTGAGGGAGGCTGGACCGTAAGACAGGTAATTAGTCATTTATTGGATAGTCATTCCAATGCCATTATGCGCTTAAAGTTGGCTTTAACTGAAGATAATCCCACCATTCGACCTTATGACCAGGATGGCTGGGTAGATATAGAATTCCAGTTTGAAATTCCCCTGGAGCTCACGCTTGATATGCTGGAAAATACCCATGAAAAAATGGTGCGAATTTATCAAAGTCTGGATGATGAACAATGGAAAAGAACATATATAAATCCGGAAGCAGGAAGTTTCAGTTTAGCAAAATCAGCTGCTTTGTATGCCTGGCACTCCAATCATCATTTAGCACATATTCGGTTAGTAACTCAAAGTCAAAAGTGATGAAGTGATAAGTCGGATGAAAAAATATGTTTATCAGATAAAGGTCAGACACTAAAATAATCAACGAAATCAGTGAAATCAGCGATCGCATGAGTGACAAGAAGCAATTTACATACAAAGATTCCGGTGTAGATATCAAAGCCGGGGAAGAAATGGTGGAATCTATCAAAGGAGTGGTGAAGGATACCCACGGACCGGAAGTACTACATAACATTGGAGGGTTTGGAGGATTTTTTAAACCTGATCTCGGCTCCTATAAAAAACCCGTTTTCATAAGTTCGGTGGATGGGGTTGGTACTAAATTGATTGTGGCTTTTAAAGCCGGAAAGTATGATACCGTTGGTCAGGATCTGGTAAATCACTGTGTGAATGACATTGCTGTATGTGGAGCCAAACCACTGTTCTTCCTCGATTATTTCTCAACCGGAAAGCTGGAACAGCATGTTGGGGTAGATGTGGTAAAAGGATTTGCCAAAGCCTGTAAAGAAAATGGAGTAGCGCTGATCGGGGGAGAAACTGCCGAAATGCCGGATATTTATGATGCCGGTGAATTTGACCTGGCCGGAACCATCGTTGGAATTGTGGATGAAGATAAAGTGATCAATGGAGCTGATATTCAAAAAGGAGATGTTCTGCTGGGATTCAAAAGTTCGGGATTGCATACCAATGGATATTCTTTGGCCCGGAAAGTCCTCTTCAGTAAATACAAGGTCGAAAATTATGTGGAGGAACTGGGCAGTACGGTTGGGGATGAATTACTGAAAGTGCACCGTTCGTATTTATCGCTTATCACTGAATTAAAAGAATTGCCCGGCGTAAACGGATTTTCTCACATAACCGGAGGTGGCATTGTGGGTAACACCAAACGGATTCTCCCCGAAGGAATGAAACTGGATATTGACTGGGAGGCCTGGGAACGTCCACCTGTATATAAAATGATTAAGGAAATCGGTAACGTCCCCGAAGAGGATATGCAAGCGACTTTCAATTTAGGAATTGGATTGATCGCTGTGGTTTCTGAAAGTAAAGCGGATGCGGTTAAGAAAAAGGCTGAGGAGTTGGGGGAAGAGGTTTTTGAGGTTGGTTCTGTAATTTGAAATGAGGAATGTTGGATTTTGAATTAAAATCCAACATATTCGCGTCCATAACCCTACTTTCAGCTTACAACTCTCCACCTTATTTTGGTTTCATGGAAAATGAAACCCGGCCTGAACAAACAAATAATGAACTGTCCGGACTGACCACCGGAAGGCTGCTTATAATGTCGGTGGTTTCAGCTAATATCTACGTATTCTTTTCATTTCTGATTATCCGGTACTGGCATGAAGGCGGATTGAATGAAATTTTTGAAAGTACGTTTCTTGATTGGGAACAAGTGGGTATTGGGTTGGCGGCCGGCTGTGGAGCCGCGGGATTAATTTTTATTGTCATCAACCTGCCACCCGTATCTAAAGTATTGTCCGATTTCACCATTTTTGAGGCTTTATCAAAAGCTAACTTTTCTTTTTTTGATAATACTCAGGTTTCATTGTTTGCAGGAGCCGGAGAGGAATTATTATTTCGCGGAGCTATCCAGCCTTTGCTCGGGAATACGCTAACATCCTTCATCTTTATTGCCATTCACGGATATTTCAAATTCAAATCACCCGGACATATTCTTTTTGGATTAATGATGTTTGGACTCAGTTTTATGCTGGGATTTCTTTTTGAGTATATTGGTTTGATCTCTGCCATGATTGCCCATTCGGTTTATGATCTGATAATGCTTCAGGTTATTCAGAGAAAAGAAGCAATTTCTAATTGAGCCATACCTACCCTATCTTAAATCCGGTTAAATTCAGTATTCATATAATCAAAAATGGTTAAACGATATCAGGCTTTTGTGAGGGCGAATCAGCGGTACCTGCCGGTGATATTTTTTATGATGGGTTTTTTGTGGGATTCACTCACCCTGGGCCGGATCGATCGTCTGTATGATCAGGTTATTTTATGCACCTATCTTACCTCACTGACACTATGCTTATACCTGTTCAATCTCTCCGGGGATGATAAATGGAAGGGAACCTTTTTTGAGAAATATGAAGATTATCTGCCTTTAGCCATTCAGTTTTTTCTGGGGGGATTGTGCAGTGCGTATGTCATCTATTATTCGCGGAGTGTTTCCTTTTCCAAAACCATCAGCTTTTTCATAATCCTGTTAGTATTACTGTTTGCCAATGAACTGCTCAAAAAACGGATTTCCAATAAATATCTGCAGTTCAGTGCTTATTTTTTTGTGAATTTTACCTTCTTCACATTCTTTATTCCAATGATTGTAAATAGCATGAATACTTTTCTTTTTATGCTTTCAGGAACCATAAGTTTGGGAATTACACTGGCCCTCATCATTTTTATCTACAACACAAGTCCTTCTACTCAAAAGGAAATCAGCATGGGCAAAATGTCCGGTTTGATACTTGGGATTTACCTGCTTATCAATGTCTTCTATTTCTTCAATTTGATTCCACCCGTTCCCCTGGCGATGGAATCAGGACTGGTAGCTCATAATGTTGAACGTAATATTGAAACGGATGAATACTTTGTGACCTATGAGCAAAACCCCTGGTATAAAATGTGGAGAGATAACCGGCATGAATTCTCATACGAGACGGGTTCTGATGTATATGTTTTCACAAGTATTTTTGCTCCTTCAAAACTTAGTGAATCGGTATTACATCGATGGAAATGGTTTAGTCCGCATACCAATCAATGGGAAGTAATCGATGAAATTGGATTCGAAATAACCGGTGGCCGGGAAGGTGGATTCCGTGGTTATACCGTCAAAAACAAAATGATGGAGGGAGAGTGGAAAGTTGATGTGATCACAAATGACGGGCTGGTTTTAGGGATCATCAACTTTGAAATAGACTCAACTTCAACAGCTGAGCCCAAGCGATTGGGAACCCGGGTTTTTTGATAAGCCATCAAAGTGATCTTTAGTTTTTAAAAAACAAATCAGCTACCATCTGCCCAATCCACCTCATCCACGTTCCATTCCCATCTCAATACCGCGAATTTCTATGCTTCCGAATAATGGGTTTCAAAATATCATCCAATCCGTTGGTTTTTATCTCAAACATGGTCGCTAAATATTGCCCGAGCTGTCCATTTGGCCAACCCTGCCTCGAAAACCATTCCAGATAATGCACCGGCAACCCGGTGATATACCGATCCTTGTATTGACCAAAAGGCATTTTGGTTTGAACCAGCTTTATAAGAAAATTAGGATCGTGCATTGTTTAGATTTGATAATTCGTTTCTTCGACCTCTTCTGTCTTCTCCTTAGCAAGGAGAAGGACTCGTTGATTAATCTCTGATATATGAAATAGTAGCAAAATTATTATAAATAACGGAAAAGCCTCTCCTTGAGAAGGAGAGGTCGAAGTATAAGGCTGGATCGCGTTTAATAAAACCACTCTGATTTTAGAGTTAGTATGGCACAAGAAGCTTGCATCAGAAAGCGAAAAATAGTAATTAAAGCGCAGTTAATTAGAGTTCATAAAAATTAATCCGTAATAAATTTATGCAAGCAAGTTGGGTCGCAGCCTTATCGCTTTTTCTTTTCTTTATTGGATACAGATATTATTCCAAATTCCTGGCTGAAAAGATCTATCAACTCAACCCGGATTATATGACGCCGGCCCATGAGTTCAAGGATGATGTGGATTATGTGCCGGCCAATAAATTCGTTCTGCTGGGACATCATTTCACTTCCATAGCAGGAGCCGCACCTATTGTTGGTCCGGCCATAGCGGTGTACTGGGGATGGCTGCCGGCCATGTTGTGGGTGGTATTCGGAACCATCTTAGCTGCCGGAGTTCATGACTTTGGAACGATGGTTTTATCAGTCCGACATAAAGGCCAGTCGGTAGGAACGCTCGCAAATAAATTAGTAGGCCATAGGGCCAAGCTGCTTTTCCTGTTTATCATTTTGATTCTCGTTTTAATGGTGAACGCGGTTTTTGCGTGGGTGATTTCCAATCTCTTTATCAATTTCCCGGCAACGGTTCTTTCCATTTTTATTCAAATTCCTTTAGCTATCTGGATCGGTGTTCGGGCATATAGAAAGACGGGAAATATGGTGATTCCATCCGTGATTGTTCTTTTTGTGATGTACTTCACGGCCATTATCGCCAGTTATGTTCCGGTTCTGCAAATTGACCTGATACAGTATTTTGGGGGGGCTGAAAATATTGTCCTTTTTGGGCTGACAGGAATCGAGATGGCATTCTTTGTGTGGATCACGGTTTTAATGATCTATGTGTATTTTGCTTCTACTCTTCCCGTTTGGAAATTGCTTCAACCCAGAGATTTGATCAATGCATATCAGTTAGTGCTGGGTTTGGGAATTTTATACCTGGGATTGTTTATCAGTAATCCGGAGATCACCGCCCCAACCACCAATGTGGAAGCCACGGATGTAAGCTGGTTTCCGCTGCTTTTCATTACCATTGCATGTGGAGCTATTTCAGGGTTCCATGGACTGGTTTCTTCCGGAACCACCGCAAAACAGCTGGATAAAGAAACTGATGCCCGTTTTGTGGGATATTTGGGAGCGATCGGTGAAGGTTCTCTCGCTTTAATCACCATTGTGGCAGTTGTAACCTATTTCAACACCTCAGGGGAATTCATGGATGTATATCATTCCTTTTCTGAGGCGGGGGCCGTGGGATTAAATATTTTTGTGGAAGGAGCGGCTCAGCTCGCAACGGCATTACTCATTCCGCTGGAAGCCGCTAAAACCATCATTGCAGTCATTGTGATCAGCTTTGCTGCAACTACCCTTGATACTTCCGTTCGACTGATGCGCTATATCCTCAACGAACTTGGGGAAGAATATAAAATCAAGCCCCTCACGAAGGTACATACGTCTACTTTGATCGCGGTGGGAGCGAGTGCGGCCTTGGTTTTACTTCCCGAAGGCCCGCGCGGATTAGGCTCCGGCGGATATTTATTATGGCCGTTGTTTGGAACATCCAATCAGTTACTTGCTGGAATCAGTTTGTTACTGGTTACCATCTGGCTGAAGCGACAAGGCCGTTCTATTATTTATACGTTAATTCCGATGGTCTTTTTAATGATCATGACACTCTGGGCTATGACCGAACAAGTGATCTTTGATTGGTCGGGATGGGGAAGCAATGATTCCAACATGCTGCTTTTTATTTTTGGTGCCATCATCCTCGGGTTCACCATTTGGATTATTTTAGAAGCCGTGACGTTGGTACGCAAAGAAAAGGGTCAGCCCGATTTATAGAAATCAATGAATCGTTGTTCATCTTCAGACTGGCCAATTAAGATGATCTCACTGTTTTCAGGGATCGGCTTGTTGGGGTCCGGGTTGATATCCTGTTCTCCGTCAACCTGATAAGCAATTACATTACATCCGGTTTTGTTTCGGAGATCAGATTGAATTAATGATTTGCCCACAAGTTTATTGGGAGTATCTAAACTAAATACATTAAGCCCCTGTGCAATCATCACAATATCATTTTCCTCAAAAATGTTGAAGATGGCATTGGCACCCATGGAAGCATAGCTCATCACAAAATCGGCCCCTGCCCGATGAAGAGTATTTACATTTCGCTCTAAAGTAGAGCGGGCAACAATATGAATGTTTGGCCTTAGGCTGCGACAATAAATAGTGAGATAAATATTTACATCATCCTGATTTGTAGTGATAATGACGTTGGGGGCTTCCTCAATCCCGGCTTTTTTAAGGGTATCAAGGTCGGCGGCATCACCAAACACAAAATGAGCAGAATCTTTAATACGATCCGGATTTTTATCGATGATTTTATACTTAATATTTCGCCGTTTTAAATGAAGTGCGGTGGCGCGGCCCACTCTTCCGGCACCAATAATAACTACCGGTTCATCGCTTACGCCGTATATCCCAAACAATTCATCATATTTTCGTAGTTGTTCAACCGTACCGGCGAGTACCAAAACGCTATGATTATGAATTTCGACTCCGGGATGGGCACTTTTGAAATTTCCTCTTTCCCAAACCCCAACAACATTAATGCCCAGATCTTCACGAATACGACTTTCTTTTAATGTTTTACCAACTAATGGAGTGGCATATGTGGTTGCCTCTGCAATTACTAATTTTCCAAACCTTCCAACGGTATGGACCCGGGCATCCTGCCCAAGTGTTCTACGTGATAAGGCCCGTCCTAAAATGTTACCCATGTGCAGAACGTGGTCACTTCCGGCTAATTTCAGCAGATCTATTGAATCGTAAGAGTTAGCCGTAGAGATAATTTTTACATCATCGGAAAATTCGCGGATGGTATGTGCAACGTTAGAATTAAACATATCGGTGCCACCGGTGAAAACAAGTGCTGCTTTTTTAACATACATTTTAAGGTAGGCTTCCGGATCATCCGGTTCCCCAAGCATGACCCGATAGCCCTGGTCATACAATTCAAGAGCTTGTTCAAGCTCATTTACCAGCAAAACATATTCATGCCCATACTGGTCAAGTTTTTGAATTAAAGCTTTTGTAACAGCATCAAAACTAGTGATGATAATATGGTCTTTGGTTCCTTTTGGAAGTTCCCGGGGTGCACGAGCCCGGTGCTGAGCTTCCATCCAGGGAGCGTAGAAAAATTCAATAAAGGTAAAGGGAAGCATGATTAGCAGGGAAATAACGCCTGAAATCAACACAAACACAGAAAAAATGCGCCCGAGGTCGGAAGTAAAAGTGATGTCTCCAAAACCAAGGGTGGTCATAGTGGTTAGGGTCCAGTAAAAACCGGTGACCCAGGAATGCTTTTGCCCTTCATACTCCATGATCTCATGAAAGAGCACGCCATAGACAATGATCATGGCGAACAAAATCAATACAAAACGAATAAGCCGTTTTATGTTTGTTTTGGTATTCCGGTTAGAAATGAAGTAGCTAATCTGTGAAGTAAAAAATTTCATGACGGAATATGAGTGTTAACCTATTGAAAAGAAAGGGGTTTCATGGTAATAAAATATAGGATAAACCTATTCTTTCCTTTTTAAAAACAATGTATCTTTAATATGACTCAAGAGAAAATAACTACTTATCCTATTAAAGGCGTATGAAATACTCTAACGACCAATGGCTTGACTGGATGGACCGTCTCGCCGAAAATGATTTCGTAATAGTTGATGATTTCATCAGTGATGAATTGTTTGCTGATATCATGCACTTTTTTGGTGAAATGGAAGCAGCAGATAAATTGAAAAAAGCAGGCATTGGTACACAAGATGATTTCCAGGTAAAGGCTGAAATACGTGGAGATTTCATTTACTGGCTCGATGAAAATCGTGATACAGCTATTTCTCCTTTTTTTGGACTGATGGATGAGCTCTCTCAAAACTTAAGACGTTTTTGTTATTTAAGCCTCTCAGATTCAGAATTTCATATTGCCAAATATCCGGCCGGCTCGTACTATCACAAGCATTTAGATCAATTTAAGGAGCGTTCAAACCGGCAGATTACCGTTCTCATATATCTGAACAAAAACTGGAAGAAGGGAGATGGGGGTGAACTGGTAATCTTTAAAGATGGACAGGAAATTATGGTTGAGCCGATAGCCAAACGACTGCTTGTTTTTAAAAGTGATGTAATTGAACACGAAGTACTCACAACAAATGTGCCTCGATACAGTTTAACGGGATGGTTGTTGCATCAACCGGCCGGAGTTGGCTCTATTTTAGGCTGAGGCAGGTAACAATTTCTTAACGTCCGAACATTTTCTATTAATGCAGTACATTAGTACCATTGTATATCTGAAACCCTAACAAAATCCCAATCCCGTGGCTAAGAAAACCATACTCGTAGTTGATGACGAAAAAGACTTGTTAGACCTGATTGAATACAATCTTAAAAAAGAAGGCTTTGATGTTCTTAAGGCAGAAAACGGGGAAGAAGGCATTGAAATAGCCAAGAAACATAATCCGGATTTAGTGCTCATGGATATCATGATGCCAAAAATGGATGGTATGGAAGCGGTTGAGAAAATGAGAGGGGATGATAAGCTTAAATCGATTCCAATTATTTTTCTTACAGCCCGGAGTGACGAAAAAACAGAAGTGGAAGGACTAAACAAGGGCGGGGACGATTACATAACCAAGCCGATAAGTACCACAAAATTGATCTCCAGGATAAAGGCGGTTATGCGTCGCTTTGAAGACACGGAGGAAGAAGAAATTAACCGCCTTGATGTTCATGATCTTTCCATAGACAAGGATCGTTATATAGTAACGCGAGGGGAGGAAGAATTTCAGCTGCCAAGGAAGGAGTTTGAGCTTTTGTATTACTTAGCAAGCCGAAAAGGAAAAGTAAGAGACCGGCAGACACTTCTTAATAAGGTGTGGGGTGATAATATTTACGTAGTCGATCGCACGGTGGACGTTCATGTCCGGAAGATCAGAGAAAAACTGGGCGATCACTATATTGAAACGGTGAAAGGAGTGGGCTACCGATTTAAGGAATGAGTACATCTAAAAATAAAAAAAGAAAGGGAATATACAGGTTTGGCCTTAGGATAGGCTTGTTTGTTTCGGTTATTTCTTCCGGAATACTGTTTTTTGGACTATGGCTGGGATATGATTTTACTCCAAATGAAGCCGTAATCTCAAGTGCTTTAATGGGGGGGATAATATTCATGATAACTTATGCTGTAAGTTATTATAACACGCACAAGCGGTTGGAGGTGCTGGAGCAGCTTTTTAAAAACATTGCCCGTAAACGGTTTATAGAATACGAAGATGTAACCTCTTACCGGAATGATGAAATAGACTATCTGGTGAAACAGGGAATTAAATCGAGCCGAACAATAGAGAGGGAAATACAGCGACTGAATCGTATTGAGAACTATCGAAAAGAATTTATTGGGGATATTTCTCATGAGCTAAAAACACCAATTTTTGCGATTCAGGGATTTATCGAAACCTTATTAAACGGGGCTTTGGAAGACGAAGAAGTTAACCGTGATTTTCTCCGCAAGGCCATGCGAAATGTAAACCGGCTTATTTACCTCACCAAAGACCTTATGGAGATTTCTAAACTTGAAACCGGGGAGTTAAAGTCTGAAATCGAAGAAATTTATTTGTATGAAGTGCTAAATGACATCATAGAAAGCCTGAACTACAAGGCTGAAAAAGAAAATATTCAGCTGATTGTTGATGAATTTGATAAAAATATTCAGGTTAAGGCCGATAAAAACCAGGTAAAACAGGTGCTTATTAATCTGATTGAGAACGGCATAAAATATAATGTGCCGGGTGGAAAGGTTGAGGTAACGGTATTTACCAAGCCCAAGCACCCTGAACGAGTGTTTGTCTCTGTGAGGGATACCGGAATCGGAATTGATGAAAAGGATATACCCCGGGTAACGGAGCGATTTTTCAGAGTGGATAAATCCAGGTCAAGGGAGAGGGGGGGAACCGGCCTTGGACTTGCGATTGTAAAACATATCATGGAAGCACATGGAGAAAAATTCACCATTGAAAGTGAGCCCAACAAAGGCTCTACATTTACCATCAGCCTGAGAAAGTTGGATAAAGTTCACGTTTGATTAGATATATCGTAACTTACCGTTTGAATTTAAAATAGAATTTATAGCATGGTCTACGCAGTAATAATGGCCGGAGGATCGGGAACACGGTTTTGGCCAAAAAGCACAAAAAAGCTTCCGAAACAATTTCTGCCCCTTTTCGGAAAGGGGACAATGATCCAGAATACCGCCGGAAGAATTGAGCCCCTGATCCCTCAGGAACGAATTTTGGTTGTCACTAACGATAACTATGTGGATATCGCAAAAGAACAACTACCCTCGGTTCCGGATGAGAATATTGTGGGAGAACCGGTTGCAAAAAACACCGCACCTTGCGTAGCAATTGCGGCTGAAATGCTTTACAAAAAAGACCCCGAAGCTGTTATGGTTGTTTTACCCGCCGATCATCACATTGAGGATCCGGTGGAATTCAACAAAATTTTGAAGGCCGCAATTGCGAAAGCAAAAGACGGGGAACACCTGGTAACTATTGGTATCAATCCCAGCCGCCCGGAAACGGGATATGGATATATTCACGGTAATAACTCGGTAAGTGAATCTTTTCACGGGAAAACGGTTCACCCGGTAAAGGCCTTTAAAGAAAAGCCCGACGCTGAAACGGCACAACAATTTTTAGAATCAGGGGATTATTACTGGAACAGCGGTATGTTTATTTGGTCGGCAAAAACGGTTCTCAATCAGTTTCAGAAACACTTGCCGGAGATGTACACTCAGGTCAAGAAATCGGGTAAAGAATTGTTTGGAAAGAATCACGAATCAGCGATCAACTCCTTTTACCACGATTGTAAATCTGTATCCATAGATTATGGGATCATGGAACACGCAGAAAGTGTATTTGTGGTTCCGGGTGAGTTTGGTTGGAATGATGTGGGAAGCTGGACTGCTGTTTACGAACTCGGAGATAAAACTAAGGCCGGGAATGTAATTCATGCAGAGCATTCAACATTCAGTGAGTCAAAGAATAATTACATTTATACGGAAAGTGGAAAAATGATTTCGGCGGTAGGTTTAGAGGGTGTTGCGATAGTAGAAACAGAGGACGCTATTTTAGTTTGTAAGCTGGATAAAGCTCAGAATGTTAAAGAAATTGTTGAGCAGCTTAAAGAGAACGAAGATTTTAGGCGATTTCTTTAATCCTCAATATGAAGGACTTGCTGATCATAAGCCAGATTGATGTTTTCAGGAAGTCTTTGGTTGGTAGGCTCATGGTCTACATAACTGTTCATGTGGATTAGGTAAGCTTCCGGGATATCTAACTCTTCCAATATTTCAACAGCCTGTGGGATGGTAAGATGGGTTGGGTGTTCTGGTTCCCACCTGAGGGCGCTTAATGCAACCACCCTGGAACCCCGGATTTTTTCTTTTGTCTTTTCAGGGATGTGTTTTACGTCAGTGAGATATGAAAAATCATCTATTCGGTATCCCAGAATATCCAGATCGCCATGGGTGACGGGAAGAGGGGTAATTTTAATGTTTTCAACCCAAAATTCCTCCGGGGCCTCTATCAAATCCAGGGAAGTGGACCCGGGATATTTGTCTTCACCAAACATGTAATCAAATCTTTTGCGAATGGATTCTATACATTGTTTTGATGCATGAACAGGAATAGGAGCTTTTTTAAGATATGAGTACACCCTTAAGTCGTCTAGTCCTGAAATATGATCCATATGTTGGTGAGTTACGAGTAAATGATCAACATTTTGGATCTTAGCCCGAATACTTTGTATCCGGAACTCAGGGCCGGCATCAATCAGAATGGACTTGCCCTTTGATTGTATCCATGCGGCACAACGGGTACGTTCATTTCTTGGGTCATGGGTTAGTTTTTCTCTTCGAAATCCCCCGGCGACAGGCACTCCCATGGATGTTCCGGTTCCTAAAAAAGTAACTTTCATTCTAATTCAAAATCTTCTGTAGAATCGTCGGGGGCTACTTCAAGCTGATCCCATAATTCTTCTAACTTTTTTCTAACGGCAGGTTTTATATAAACTCCGGCTAGGTCAATTTCTCCCAATACCCGCCCCATGGTACCGAGCTGTGATTCTATGGGTTTGTTTTTATTAACAACGACTAGTTTTTGTCCTTCAATAATACATTCATCCCCGCGGAAGGAACCCCTTTCTTTGCGCAGGGTATACCCTGCTTGTTCTAATATTTGTTCCAGTTCAAGAAGAAATTTATCAGGTTTCAAAGTGATATTCCGATAGTTAATGAATGTCCGGCAAAATCGTAATCATATTCTTCTCCGTCAATGTTGTAAGAATCGAAGTTATAGTCATATCCTAAACTAATGTTTTTACCAAAGATGAGTTCGTAAAAATTGATACGGGCTTTCCCCGACAATGAAAAAACATTACCCCCAATAAAGCCACCGCTTGCCGTGCTGAATCCAATACTTGGAATTAATTGAGTGCTGATTCCAAACTTTTGAGGGACCTCTGCTCTCACAATTAACCCTGCTCCGGCACTTAGGTTGGTTTGAGAAAACCCTTCACTTATAACGTCACTTCGGACAGAGGTTAGTTTTGTCTCTAATTTTACCGGTATGCCGGCACTAAAATTTTCATTTCCGAGAAAATAGAATGGATTAGTAAAATTTAAATTAAGATTGAAGTATCGACGATTGTCTAATTGTGTAAGGTTATTACCCAAAGCCAATATAAGATTAAGGCCTCCGGACTCGTAAGCTATTTGTGCTGCAGCCCCGGTAAAAGCCAGAGAACTGGTTCCGCTGAGTTCAGATGGATCTCCCGTATATTGAAAGTCAACCAACTGAACACCGGCTCTTAAGTACGGAGAAAATTGGTTGGATCGCTGATTGGCTCCTTCGTTGACAGAGAACATTTGAGCGAAGCTGAAAACTGGAGCTAATAAAAAGAAGAATAGAAAAAATATTTTAAAAAAAGCTTTATTCATTTGGAATGATTTAGATTATATATTCAGTTTAAACACTAACGCTCCAAGAAAAAAATAATTCGATGAAAATTTTACTCTCATTAATAATCCTGTTTATGACATCTGCGCTGAACGATAACAAGCAAACTTCTATCTACAATTTTGAAATGACCGATATTGATGGCAATGAAGTGTCATTGAGTAAATATAAAGGTAATGTAATTATGGTTGTGAATGTTGCCTCTAAATGTGGATTTACTCCTCAATATGAAGGACTGCAGAATATTTATGATAAATATAAAGAGGAAGGCTTTGTGATATTGGGTTTTCCGGCAAATAATTTTAAAGGACAAGAGCCGGGAAGTGACGAAGAAATAAAGCAGTTTTGTACACTTGAGTATGGAGTAGAGTTCCCCATGTTTTCCAAAGTTTCGGTAAAGGGTGAAGACCAGTCAGAATTATTCAGGTATTTGACAGCACAACCAAACCCAGATTTCGAAGGTGAAATTAAATGGAATTTCGAGAAATTTTTAATTGATAAAAATGGTTCTTTGAAAAGAAGGTTTAGAAGTGATGTAAAACCGGAAAGTGATGAAGTGATTTCCGCCATTAAAGAAGAGTTAGGCCGATAAATATTTTATTTCATTACCATCCCGATAAGAGGGTCGCAATTGATTTTGCGATCCTCATTTTTTAAAAGAGTTTTAGAAATAGCTTGACTTCCAATCGATATGGTCAGTATATTTGATGCTCTCAAAAAGGTCCGGTAGTTCAGTTGGTTAGAACGCCTGCCTGTCACGCAGGAGGTCGAGGGTTCGAGTCCCTTCCGGATCGCAAATAAAAGCTTCCATTTTTGGAAGCTTTTTTTGTTTATAGAAGCTTTGTAATAAAACAGAATTTTTAAGTGCCTCAGTTTGTTGGATGTGTTTCCCTGGTACGACTTTGTAGTTCTGGGGGGCACAATTTCTTATCTTTAGGTTTCCAGAGGTTGGTTTAAATAGTTAAGTTAATAAAAAACAGAGAGTAATGTCAGTTTTAGATCCTACATATGATGTGATAGTAGTTGGAGGAGGACATGCCGGTAGTGAGGCTGCAGGAGCAGCAGCACAAATCGGGGCAAAAACACTTCTGATTACAATGAACCTGGAGGCGATTGCGAAGATGTCTTGCAATCCCGCAATGGGTGGAGTTGCCAAGGGGCAGTTAGTCAGAGAAATTGATGCTCTTGGAGGATTGTCCGGAATTGTTAGCGATGAGACGGGGGTACAATTTAGAATGCTGAATCTCAGCAAAGGCCCTGCTATGTGGAGTCCCCGTTGCCAAAGCGACCGAATGCTTTATGCTCAGAAGATGAGAGAGAAGCTGGAGCAAAAAGAGAACTTGTTCTTTCGTCAGGATAATGTAGTTGATTTAATTTCGGACGACGGAAAATCTATTAAAGGAGTTGTTACCCAAACAGGGCAAAAGTTTTTTGCGAAAGCAGTAATACTGACAAGCGGAACTTTTTTAAATGGGCTTATTCATATCGGGGAGTCAAATTATGGAGGAGGCCGTTCCGGAGAAAGAGCATCTGTTGGAATTTCTGCGGCATTGGAAAATATGGGCTTCGAAGTAGGTCGATTAAAAACAGGAACGCCTCCGAGGGTTGATGGACGAACGGTAGATTATTCCAAGTTAGAAGAACAATTTGGAGATGAAGATCCTTCGGGTTTTTCATTCCTGACCGAGGAACTTCCTTCATTAGATGAGCAACTTTCCTGTTGGATAGGATATACAAATAAAGAAGTTCATGAAGTTCTGAAGACAGGCTTCGACCGGAGCCCAATGTTTAATGGCAGAATTAAATCTATAGGGCCAAGGTATTGTCCAAGCATTGAGGACAAGATTAATCGATTTTCAGATAAAGAGCACCATCAGTTATTTCTGGAACCGGAAGGGTGGAATACTTATGAAATGTATTTGAATGGGTTTTCAACTTCTCTTCCTGAAGATGTTCAATATAAAGCGTTAAGAACAATTCCCGGGTTTGAGGAAGTCATAATGATTCGTCCGGGCTATGCAATTGAATATGATTATTTTCCTCCCCATCAAATTAAGAGATCCCTGGAAACTAAAATAGTGGAAGGCCTTTTCTTTGCAGGGCAAATAAACGGGACAACCGGTTATGAAGAGGCAGCCTGCCAGGGATTAATGGCCGGGATAAATGCCGGGCTCTTTGTGCAAGATAAAGAACCTCTCATTCTTCAAAGATCAGAGGCCTACATTGGGGTTCTTATTGATGACCTTATTAATAAAGGCACAGAAGAGCCGTACCGAATGTTTACTTCAAGGGCAGAGCACCGGATATTATTACGACAAGATAATGCTGACTTGCGCCTGACTGAAATCGGTCACAAAATAGGGTTAGCTTCAGATGAAAGGCTGCAGAAAGTAGAGGAAAAACGTAAGGCAATTGGCGAGCTTGATGATTTGATTAAAGACTATACGGTTCGTCCGGAGCAAATGGACCCTATGCTGGAGAGTAAATCCAGCTCCCCGATGAGCCAGCCCATGAAGGCGGTAAAGATATTATTACGCCCTGAAGTCTCTTTGCAGGATATGATGGATTATGATTCAGAGCTATCTGAACAAATACAAGCCATCAGCACAGACGGGAAAGTTCTCGAACAGATAGAAATTCAGGTTAAATATGCCGGGTATATAGAGAAGGAATTTGAGATGGTTAAGGAGATGGAGAAACAAGAAAACATGTTGATTCCTGAGCAAATTGAGTACTCTAATATTAAGAGCCTATCTACGGAGGGAACTCAAAAGCTTGCTAAAATACGCCCGGAAACAATTGGGCAGGCAGGCAGAATTAGTGGAGTTTCAGCCAGCGATTTGTCTGTTCTTATGGTCTACCTCAAAAATTAAACGGGATGTTTCACGTGGAACACCAGGTCTCCCGCCTCGATTTACCCTTTGAAATAGCGGGTAATACCCGGAAAAATTTCAGCAAAAAAAGAGCGACTCTCGAGGACTATATAGACCGGCTGCTTTGGTGGAATAAAAAAATTAATCTGGTGAGTCGGGATGTTTCACGTGAAACCATACTCCGGCACGTAGAGCATTCACTGGTAATTTCGGGTTCCGGCTTGCTTAAAGAAGCAGAAGAAATTATTGATTCTGGTACCGGAGGAGGCTTGCCGGGGATCCCTCTTGCAATTGTATGGCCGGAGAAAAGGGTGCTGCTTAATGATGTGGTTTCAAAAAAAGTGATGGCCTGTAAGCATATTTCGGCTGGATTAAAACTAAACAATATTGACGCGGTGGCGGATTCTGTGAAAAATATTGAGATAAACAAGGGTGCGGTTATTGTTTCGAAACACGCATTTAAAATAAATGATCTCCTGGAAATGATCCGCGAAAAACCCTGGAAGAACATTGTTCTTTTGAAGGGGGGGGATGAGGTAGAGCAGGAGTTATCGGGTATAAATGAGAAGTTAATAATTAAAATCATTGACCTTGAGCCCGGCTTTGAGCATCCTTTTTATCAGGGGAAAGCAATGGTTGAAATAACTAAACAGGGGACAGAATGAACAGCTCTGAGCGAAGATTAAAATTAATGCTCCTGCTTCAACAGCCCGGGAAAAAATTAACCGTTGATGAATTGGCCGACCGGTTTGACGTAAGTCGTCGCACAATCTTCCGGGATTTTAATGCTTTGCAGGAAATTAATGTTCCGGTGACTTGGGACCGGTACTCAGGTTATGGTCTTATTGAAGGATATAAAATTCCTCCGCTTATGTTTACTTCGAAAGAGCTCGCAACCATCATGGTTGGCTTGAATTTCGTAAAGTCCCAGGTGGACCAGGGGTTGGTGGAAGATGCGAAAGGGGTTGAGGTAAAAATTAAAAATGTGCTGCCGGATGAGCTAAAAGATTTTATGAATTCACTTGAAGGGAGAACCATCGTAGATCCTTATTTAAGATTTGGCGGGCAAAAAAAGAAAGGTGGAAGCTGGTATTTAATAAGCAGCGCAATTGCTCAGCAAAAAAGAATGCAATTTCAGTACACTACAAAATCCGGAGAAACAGGAATCCGAAAAATCGACCCCTATATTTTGGTTTTTTACCAAGACCATTGGAATGTGATCGGAAAATCTCATCTTCGGGGAGAAATTCGAAATTTTATACTGGAAAACGTAGAAGAGGTCAAAATTTTAGAGGAACCATTCCAACTTAAAGAGGAATTGGACGTAGAGGGGCTTATTTTTCGATCTGACGAGAGATCTTATTCTGTGATACTACAGGTCAAAAAAGAAGAGATAACGCGGCTAGAGGCGAATTTACCGGCTAAAATATTTAAGAAAACAGCCCTGAATTCTAAATATTTTAAAGTAGGGTTCGAATTCGATAATTTGGATTATATTAATGAATGGCTGCTTCAATTCGGTAATAAAATTAAAATTGAAGAGCCGAGGGAATTGATTGAAAAAAGAAAAGAGTTACTCAAAAAAATGTTGAGTCAGTAAGAAAGATTAGAGATTTAAAAATTAAATAAAAAAGGGCTTCAAGAATTGAAGCCCTTTTTGTTTGATAGATTTTTAGAAATAGTCAGTGTTAACTAATCTTCATCTTCTCCATCTTCATCACCTTCCGTTTCTTCTTCATTCACGACTCGGGTGACTGCAGCAATAGCGCCATCTGAATCAAGGCGCATAATTCGAACTCCCTGAGTATTTCTGCCCATGGTTCGAATGCCGCCACAACTCATACGGATGACTTTTCCGGCCTCAGTTATGATCATCAGATCATCTGAATCCGTAACTTCTTTGAGGGCTATTAAATCACCGGTTTTTGGCGTTATCTTCAGTGTAATCACACCTTTACCGCCACGCGACTGTTCTCGATAATCATCAACCATTGACCGCTTACCGTATCCGTTTTCTGACATTGCAAGCACAGTGGCCTCATGGGTGTTTTTGATAACAACCATATCGACAATCTCGTCTTTTTTGGAAAGCGTCATTCCTTTAACGCCGGAAGTATTTCTACCCATTTCACGAACATCGCTCTCGTGGAATCGAATAGCTCGTCCGTTTTTGTTGGCTAAAATAATGTTGCTTTCTCCATCGGTAAGCTCTGCCGCAAGAAGGCTGTCGCCATCTTTTACGTTAATGGCAATGATTCCATCCCGGCGAGGACGACTGTAGGCCTCAAGAGTTGTTTTCTTAACAAGGCCGCCTTTTGTAGCCATGATAATGGAGTGATTGTTGATGTATTCTTCATCCTCTAAGGTTTTGACGGGGACAAATGCTTTAATTGCATCATCCTTATCCAATTCAATTAGATTTACAATTGCGCGGCCACGAGCTAATCTTCCTCCCTCAGGAATCTCATATACCTTAAGCCAGTAACACATTCCTTTTTCGGTAAAGAAAAGAATGTAATTATGGGTGGTGGCAACAAATAAATGTTCTACGTATTCTTCATCACGCGTAGTGGTTCCTTTCATTCCTTTTCCGCCACGGCGTTGACGACGATACCCGGTTACCGGCATTCGTTTTATAAACCCTTTGTTAGAGATAGTAACAACGACGTCCTCATTCGCAATCATGTCCTCGATATTAAAATCATCCGCAGAGTGAACCACTTGAGTTCGTCGCTCATCGCCATATCGCTTTTTCAGATCAGCAAGCTCTTCTTTAATAATCTCAGTTTGCTTATCACGGTTTGTGAGAATTTCGCGATAATCGGAAATCTTGTCTATGATTTCCCGGTATTCGCCGTCAATTTTCTCTCTTTCGAGGCCGGTTAATTTTTGAAGGCGCATATCCAGAATTGCCTTGGCCTGGATATCAGTAAGGGCGAATTTCTTGCGAAGTTCTATATTTGCTTCTTGTGGATTACTGGAAGCGCGAATGGTTTTTATAACTTCATCAAGATTATCCAGAGCAATCTTCAGGCCTTCAAGAATATGGGCACGAGCCTCAGCTTGATCTAAATCATAAATAGTACGGCGGATAATAATATCTACCCGGTGTTCTACAAAGTGATAGATCAGCTCTTTAAGATTCATCACTTTTGGTCGGCCCTTAACCAAAGCCAAGTTGATGATACCAAAAGTGGTCTGCATTTGGGTGTACTTATAAAGCTGATTCAGTACAACACCGGCATTGGCAGATCGCTTCAGAATAATTACAACACGAATACCTTCCCGGTCAGACTCGTCTCGAACTTCTGAGATCTCAGTGATTTTCTCGTCATTTACCAGGCTGGCAATTTTTTGAATAAGCGTACTCTTATTAACCTGATAAGGAATTTCCGTAATTACAATTTGTTCTCTGTTTCCGCGAAGTTCCTCAGTATTAGCCCGGGCCCGGAGGGTTACTTTGCCCCGGCCTGTTTCATAAGCTTCCTTAACTCCTTCATATCCATAAATAATTCCGGCAGTTGGGAAATCCGGCGCTGTGATATGTTTCATCAACTGCTTGATTTCAATCTCCGGATCTTCAATATAGGCCGTAATTCCGTCGATCACTTCCGTTATATTGTGAGGCGCCATATTTGTGGCCATCCCTACGGCAATTCCTGAAGCTCCGTTAAGCAAAAGGTTAGGTAACATACTTGGCAGAACGGTTGGTTCTTCAAGCGTATCATCAAAGTTAAATTGATAATCTACCGTCTCTTTGTTGATGTCAGCAAGCATTTCTTCAGAAAGGCGATCCATGCGAACTTCAGTATAACGCATGGCGGCTGCACTATCACCGTCTATGGAGCCAAAGTTACCCTGCCCATCCACTAAAGGGTATCGTAGTGAAAAATCCTGAACCATTCGAACAATGGAGTCATACACGGCAGAGTCACCATGAGGGTGATACTTACCCAACACTTCCCCGACTATACGGGCACTTTTCTTATAATTTCTGTTGTGCAACATCCCCAGATCGTTCATGCCGTAAAGAATACGCCGGTGAACGGGTTTTAGTCCATCACGAACATCCGGCAGGGCCCGGGAAACAATAACCGACATCGAATAATCGATGTAGGACGATTGCATTTCGTCTTCAATGGTAATAGGTATAATTTTTTCTCTAGCCATAAATCAGGTGGTAAAAACGGTTAGTCTGTGTTCAGATTAAAATGATTAAATATCAATGGTGGCGTATTTGGCATTCCGCTCGATGAACTCGCGACGAGGTTCAACATCTCCGCCCATCAGAGTAGAGAACAGTTTATCTGCCCCGGCAGCACTTTCAACATTTACTTGCTGAAGAGTCCGTGTTTCAGGATCCATTGTGGTTTCCCAAAGCTGTTCGGGATTCATCTCACCAAGACCCTTGTAGCGCGAGACATCAAATTTCTTGCGGGTTTTCTTGAGTTCTTTTATCAGCTTATCCCTTGTTTCATCATCCCAGGCATACTCCAGGTCCTTACTGGTGGTAATTCTGTAAAGAGGAGGGGTTGCTATATAAACGAATCCATTTTCTATGAGCGGGCGCATGTATCGATAGAAAAAGGTTAACAATAATGTTCTGATGTGAGAACCATCCACATCGGCATCTGTCATGATGATGATTTTGTGGTATCGAAGTTTGTCTACTTCAAAGTCTTCATCCCCGTGTCCAACTCCTGTGCCCAAAGCAGTGATCATCGCCTGAATTTCCTTATTCTCCAGAATTCGATTGATCTTTGCCTTCTCAACATTGAGGATTTTACCTCTTAGCGGAAGAATTGCCTGAAAACTTCGGTTACGGCCCATTTTTGCAGAACCGCCGGCAGAGTCCCCCTCAACAAGATAAATTTCACTGTGTTCAGGATCTTTGATAGAACAGTCGGCTAATTTTCCGGGAAGACCGCCGCCACTCATTACGCTTTTACGCTGAACAAGTTGTCGGGCTTTTCGCGCGGCCTCTCTGGCCTCGGCGGCAATAACAACTTTCTCTATCACTTTCTTAGCCGCCTTTGGGTTTTGCTCCAGATACTCATTAAGCTGATCATAAACAACAACTTCAACGGCACTTTGAACTTCCGAATTACCTAGTTTTGTCTTGGTCTGTCCTTCAAACTGAGGTTCCTGAACTTTAACACTTAATACAGCCGTCATACCCTCACGAAAATCTTCTCCGGAAACCGAAATCTTACTGTTCGATTTAATAAGGTTATTTTTTTCAGCATAAGATTTAAGCGATCGCGTTAAAGCACGTCTAAATCCGGATACGTGTGTACCTCCCTCCTTAGTATTGATATTATTAACATAAGAATGGACGTTTTCTGAAAAAGAGCTGTTGTACTGAATGGCGATCTCTACAGGAACTTCATCAACTTCTCCGGTAATATGAATCGGAGATTCCAGCATGGATTCACGGTGCTCATCCAAAAATTCAACAAAATCTTTAACCCCGCCTTCGTAGTGATAAACCTCTTTTTTGAGCTCTTCGTCCTCTTCGCGCTCATCAATAAGCTCAATAGTGATTTCAGGATTTAGAAAAGCCAATTCACGCATTCGCTCGGCTATAATATCGAACTTAAACTCCACGGTTTGAGTAAAAATGGTTGGATCGGGAGTAAATGAAATCCTGGTTCCCGTTTCTTTTGTTTTTCCTTTTACCGAAAGGGGAATAGTAGTTGCTCCATGTTCGAATTCCATAACATGGATTTCACCATCACGATGAATTTCAGCTCTAAAATTACTAGACAGGCCATTCACACAACTTACACCAACACCATGCAATCCCCCGGAGACTTTATAAGTATCTTTATCAAATTTTCCACCGGCGTGTAGCTTGGTAAGTACAACTTCAACCGCGGGTATCCCGAGTTTTTCATGAGTATCAACCGGTATTCCGCGCCCATTATCTTCAATGGTCATGGAGCCGTCTTCATTAATAACAACTTTTATGTGATCGCAATAGCCGGCAAGCGCCTCATCAATGGAGTTATCAACCACCTCATTAATTAAGTGGTGAAGGCCGCGCTGGCCCGTGTCCCCAATATACATTGCAGGGCGCTTTCTTACCGCTTCAAGACCCTCCAAAACCTGTATGTTTGACGCCTTGTAGTCGGATCCTTGTTTTTTTGCCATAATTATGGAGTGATAGCTTTGTTAGATGAGTTTATTAACGTCGGAAAATAGAGCTTACACAAGCAAAATCAAAAAAAGGAAGGGTATTTGTTTAAAATATTCGAGTTGAGCTTTCTGGGGGTAAATTTAAGAGGGGATTCACGGGTGAAATTGTGGATAATTCGAGAAAATGTTAATAATTAAAATTTTCGTGGTTGCTGCCGTTGAACTTTGATGTTTATAGCTCTATCTTTGGAGTCTATTTTCATTATGAATTAACCGAATTATACAATGTCGCGAAAAGACGATATTACAGGCAAAGGAGCTTTGAACGGTTACCGTTCATCTAAGTCGAATAATAAAACAAAACACCGCTTTCAGTTAAATTTACAAAAGCGCCGTTTTTATGTTCCTGAGGAAGATAAGTGGGTAACACTTAAAGTTTCTGCAAAAACAGTGAGAACCATCAACAAGAAAGGAATTTCTGCGGTATTGAAAGACGCGCGGAAAAAAGGAACTCTTTTAAAAGAAGTATAGAACTATGGCAAAAGGAAACAGAGTTCAAGTGATTTTGGAGTGCACCGAAAAACCCGGTTCATCTCGATATGTTACAACAAAAAACCGAAGAACCACTACGGATAGACTTGAACTTAAAAAATACAATCCGGTTCTTCGCAAACATACTGTTCACAAAGAAATTAAATAACCAGAGATATGGCTAAGAAGCAAGCATTTGGAGAAGAAGCATTACAAGCGAAAGCGGCTCACCGCAAAATGGCAAAGGTTATTATTTCTACCAAGAATGATAAGGGGAAATATGCCTATAAAGAGGTGATGATGGATCAGGAAAATGTGAGAGAATATATTCAGCAAAACAAATCCTGATAATCAGCTCGCTGATAAATATTTTTTAGGTTACGCAATAATGATTGTGTAACCTTTTTTTTTGGTTATTTTCTGCAAGGAGGAATTATCTTATGACTATACAAGAACAAATAGTTGCTGACATTAAAGAGGCGATGAAAGCAAAGGCCCAGGATAAACTGCGGGTTTTACGCTCTTTGAAAGCAAAATTAATGGAAAAAGAAATCAGTGAACGAAAGGAAGGGGAGGCTAAACTTTCGGATGAACAAGCGGTGGAGGTCTTAATGAAAGCTGCAAAACAGCGGAAAGAATCCATCGAGCAGTTTGAGGAAGGAGGCAGAGAGGACCTGGCTGAAAATGAAAAGGCAGAATTAAAAATAATTGAAACCTATTTGCCTGAAATGATGGATGAAGAGGAGGTCCGCTCTATAGTAAAAGAGAAAATAACGGCAGTTGGAGCCTCAGGAATGCAGGATATGGGTAAAGTAATGGGGCCGCTTATGGGGCAATTAAAAGGGAAAGCCGATGGTTCTTTGGTTAGCAAGATTGTGAAAGAGGAACTCGGGGGATAATAGGAAATGCTAATCCTGGACCTCATTATTGCTGTACCCCTGCTTTATTTCGGTTATAAAGGTGCGGTCAATGGGTTGGTTAAAGAAGTGCTTAACATTGCAGGCATAATCCTCGCCATATTTTTGACCTTCAATTATCTTGACGCTTTTACGGGAATCCTGGCTCCCATGTTTGAAGAAGGAGCTTCTTACGTTCCTTTTGTCTCCGGAGCCATTTTGTTTATTGGTACCCTGGGTGTTGTAGCCTTGATTGCTTACGCTACAAAGGAATTATTAAAAGCCGTGAAACTAAGCATGGTAAACAGAATTCTGGGGGCTGCTTTTGGAGCTTTGAAAAGCGGCTTGGTAGTTAGTGCAGTCCTTTTACTTTTAGCCGGATTTAATGTGCCGGGGGACAAGGCGCGAAATAAATCTTATTTATATCCCGCCGTTATCTATTTAGCCCCGCTGACCTATAATGCGGTTGCTTTTATCTATCCAGGAGCAGAAAATTATACGGAAACGCTCAAAGCAAATATTAGCGAACATAACCCATTAGAAAACATCCCATTCTTAAACGATAATTAATCAAAATGTCATTTAAATCTGTTGAAGAACAATTGGAAATTATCCGTCGCGGTACGGTCGAAATTGTTCCTGAAGAAGAACTCATTAAAAAACTCAAAAGATCCAAAAAGGAAAACAAACCCCTTAAGATCAAGTTGGGAGTTGATCCTACGCGGCCGGACTTGCACTTGGGGCACTCGGTCATCCTGAGAAAAATGAGACAATTTCAGGATTTGGGACATGAGGTAATATTGATTATTGGTGGATTTACTGCAATGATCGGGGATCCCACCGGGCAAAACAAAACCCGTCCGCCACTCACGCCGGAGGAAGTAAATGAAAATGCCCAAACCTATATTGAACAAGCCAACAGTATTTTGGATGAAAGTAAGCTCACTCTCACCAATAACAATGATTGGCTGGGTGAAATGAATTTCATGGATGTGGTGAAATTATCTTCCAAATTGACGGTGGCCCGGATGATAGAGCGGGATGATTTCTCCAAGCGTTTTGAGAAAAACGAACCTATTTCTCTTCATGAATTTTTATATCCACTTGCGCAGGGACAAGATTCCGTTCATCTTAAATCAGATGTTGAGTTAGGGGGAACAGATCAGAAATTTAATTTACTTGTAGGCCGTCAGCTTCAAAAAGAAGATGGTCAAGAGCCTCAGGTTTGCCTGATGATGCCGCTTTTGGTTGGCACCGATGGCTCAGCAAAAATGTCGAAGTCTTATGATAACTACATTGGGATCAATGAGCCGCCGAATGATATGTATGGGAAAGCTCTTTCTATCCCCGATGATTTAATCTACACCTATTATGAATTGGTAACAGATGTAGAAACGGCGAAACTTCCGGCGATCAAAGAAAAGATCGAATCCGACCCTCGTAATGCAAAACACGACCTGGCATTCACCATTGTGAGAATGTATCACGGAGAAGAAGCGGCCAAAGCAGCTAAAAATCATTTCGAACAAACCGTTATCAACAAAGAAGTGCCTGATGACGCTCCTGAGTTTTTCTTTGAGACAGGTCAGGAAATTCGTCTGCTGGATATCGTGGCAGAAACCGGTTTTTCACCGAGTAACGGAGAGACCAAGCGGATGATAAAGCAGGGCGGAATCAGTATTGACGACAAAAAAGTTACGGACAAAAACTATACACTCACTTTTTCAGAGGGAGATGAGTTTGCGTTGAAAGTTGGAAAGAGAAATTTTGGAATTCTAAAAGCAAAATAGTCGGTTTGGTTAAAATAAGTTCGTATAACGTAAATGGAATCAGGGCCGCACACCGAAAGGGATTTGTAAATTGGGTTGAAGAAAGTAAGCCCGATGTGATTTGTATTCAGGAGCTAAGGGCGCTGGAAACGCAAGTCCCCGATGAAGTAAGAGAGCTTGATTACCATGAAGCCTATCATGTAGCAGAAAAAAAAGGATATTCCGGGGTTGCTATTTATTCCAAAGAAAAGCCCATTAAAGTTGAGGAAGGACTGGGGGTAGACTGGATAGACAGTGAAGGGCGGGTGCTGATGGCTGAATTTGAATCTTACAGGGTATTTAGCGTTTATGCGCCAAGCGGAACGACCGGTGATATCCGGCAAGATATGAAAATGGATTTCCTGGAGAAGTTTATTCGGTTCGGAACGCAGCTAAGAGAAGATAGTAAACCCACGGTTTTTTGCGGGGACATTAATATCTGTCATACTGAAATTGATATACACAATCCGGATAAACAGCACAGAACCTCCGGCTTTTTGCCGGAGGAGCGTGAGTGGGTGTCAGAATTTTTGAATGTTGGGTACGAAGATGTATTTAGAAATCTACACCCAAATAAAACAGACTTGTATAGTTGGTGGAGCTATAGAGCTGCCTCGAAGGAAAGGAACAAAGGCTGGAGAATTGATTATCATTTAGCCACCCCTGCACTGGCAGAAAAAGCAAGAAAAGCCGAAATTGAAATGAAGTGGGATATCTCAGATCATGCCCCTGTAAGTGTCATTTATGACCTGTAAATGAACGCCTTGTGATGGGATACGGTTAACCCTATAGAAAACAAACTGAAATTATGGGAACACATTTTAAGGGCAGTAAAGAAGAGCAGAAGACGCTGAATGCGTTTATTAAACTAACTCGTGCCAGTGAAAGTGTAAACGGACGCCTTTCCCGCCACCTTTCAGATGCAAATCTTACAGTAAGTCAGTTCGGTACGTTAGAGGCATTGCTTCATTTAGGTCCGTTAAACCAAAGAGAGCTGGGGCAAAAGCTATTGAAAAGCGGTGGCAATATTACCCTGGTCATTGACAACCTGCAGAAAAATGGCCTGGTTGAAAAAAAAACCGATCCCAAAGACCGAAGAGCCGTTATTATTAGCCTCACAAAAAAAGGCCGTGATTTCATTGAAGATTTTTTCCCCCAGCACTTAGCCAGAATAAAAGAAGAGTTCTCGGTGTTAACCTCCGACGAAAAGGAACAGTTGGCATCTATTTGTAAGAAACTTGGGGTTGGTAAAGAAAAGTAGCCTCTAAAAAGCATTTAACTTTCTTAAAAATTTCTTATTTAAGAAGGTCAAAGAATTGAAATGGAGGTACCATGCGCTTCAGCATATCACTACTATTATTCTCAGTAATAACGGTGTCTTTTGGATGCTCCTCAGAACCTGAAAGAGGCAGTACAAATACAGAACGAATACTCATTGCACATGAAGAGCTGAGAATCGGCACGGAGGATGGCGATGAAAACTATATGTTTGGTAACATAAAAGAGGTTGCTTTAGGAACTGAAGGCAGGATGTTTGTAGGGGATCAACAAGGCCCGATTGTCAGGATGTATGATAAAGACGGAAAATTCATCAAGAATATTGGAAGAGAAGGTAGAGGGCCTGGGGAGTATACATTCATAAGCGGGATGAAAGCTTTTCAGGATGGAAGGTTAGCCATTTGGAATGTTGGATTGACAAATATTAGTGTGTATAGTGCTGTAGGAACATATTTAGAAACGCATACAGTGAATTCTACATTGAATGCCCCGGATTTATTTGAAGTTGGCAAAACTGGAGAGTTCTATGTAAAGACAAGGATCAACAGAAACCCCGATGAGCCAAACTGGCAGTTTGGTTGGCTTAAAGTTTCCCCGGAAGGAGAAATAATAGATACCCTGGAAGTTCCGAGAGATGAAGTTGACCGCCCGTTAACATTCGTCCTTTTTACTGCACAGGGTAGTAATCACGCATTTATTACCGAGCCCAGAAGTACAATGAGTTCAGAAAATTATATCGTTTATGCAGAGGACAACAACAAGTATGAAATTGAGTTTTTGAATAAAGAAAGGCCGGATAAGGCTATAAGCCAGGAATTTGAACCAGTTCCTTTGCATCCGGAAGAAAAAAAACAATGGGAAGCCTGGACAAAGGTTTTTGCTCAAAGAGGAGCTGAAAGTGTTGTTCCGGACTATAAACCGGCTTTCAGGCAGATTTTTACAGACAGGGAAGGAAGAATTTGGGTTTGGAGATATGCGGTAGCGGAACTCACGGATATGAGAATAAACTCAACTAATAACCCCGAAAGTAATTGGTGGGAACCCCCAACTTTCGATGTTTTTATGCCTAATGGAAGCTATTATGCGACCGTATCACTGCCTTTAAACGTGAATTTCAAAGATGCAAAAGGAGATAAAGTAGTGGCGGTTGTTACAGGAAATATGGGCGAAGAATATGTGGTTCGTTACGGCCTTAAAGAAAAAAAATGAAGGCAAACTATTTTATATTCATAAAACGACCATAGAAATTATTTAAAAAAAGATGTTTATAAATTTTCAGATAAATACGCAGCGAAAGTCCAAAGAAAGGCAGCTCATAAATGCGTTGCTTACACTGGCAACCGGCATATTAACGTTGGTTTTCCCAAATTTTTTGTATCTGATTGCGGGAGGGTACCTGCTGGCACTTGGACTGATGTTTCTGGCATTTAAATTTCCGGGGGCAGTAGCAGCTTTGCCTATCGTAGCCGGAGCGTTAATCTTTATTTTTCCGGAACTAATTCCCTTTACCTTTGCCGGTTTCCTGGGATTATTCGGGCTGATTATGCTCTTCTCTTTTCAGTTAAGTTTCTTGGGGATTTTAACTTTGATCATCGCCGTTCTTATTGTAATGAACCCTGACTCTGTGGCCTATTTTATCGCCTTTTTTATGTTGGTTTATGCCGTCACTAATCTTATCCAATTCTACAAAGAATGGAAGAATAAGGGGCCCAAAGAGACACGTGATGGGGAGATAATTATCGAATGAGGATTACATTAGCCATTATTTACGGCATCGTAAATGAAATAAGGCGGAATGTTTTTCCAGCAGAACTCAGTGGTATAATTTCCAAACGATTCAGTTAGCGGTTCTTTCAAATGTCCCGAAGTTTGGTAAGCTAAAAAAGAACCCTGAGGCCGTAAAACAGCTTTAGTTTTAGTTAGAATATCGATCTTCATGTTCCAGTCAAAAAAGGAAAAGGGGATCCCGGAAACCACATGGTCGACCGAGCCGAGAAGATCTTCGGGCAATAAGTTCAAAATATCTTCCACGGTTTTATGAAAAACTGTAAGCCGCTCGTCATCAATCGCATTTAACTTTTTGTAGAAATTATCATTGGTCTCGAAAACAAAAAGTTTAGCATCAGGACGCATTTTTTTTAAAAACTCTTTGGTGAAAACCCCGGTTCCCCCACCGTATTCAACAATTACATTTGTGGATGCAAAATCAATATGCTCACATAATTTTCGCACGCAATATTTAGAAGAAGGCGTGATGGAGGCAACGTCTTTATCTTTTACAAAAGATTTTAGAAATGTGATGGTTCCGTTCATGAATGCTAATTATAGTTCGTCTTCTAGTTGTGCAATTTGATCTCTGATTCTGGCGGCCTCTTCAAACTCCATATTTTTCGCAGCATGGTACATGGTTTCGCGAAGATGCTCAATCAATTTATCTTTGTTTTCAAAAGTAACTTCCTTCATCGCCGGACTTGCTTTATACTGAATGCCGTCTTCAGCAACTTTTACCACTTCAAGGGCATCATCGTCCGTTTCTTCACCCGGTTTGGCGAAGTCGAAACTTTTGTTAGATATTAACGCCGGGTCAACCAAAGGTTTTAACTCTTTCTTGATGGTTTCAGGGGTGATGCCGTGCTTCTTGTTGTAATCCTCCTGAACTTTACGTCTTCGTTTCGTTTCGTCAACAACTTTTTGAATGCTTTTTGTGATTTTATCCGCATATAAAATGGCTTTACCGCCAACATTTCGGGCTGCCCGTCCGACAATCTGAAACAGTGAAGTTTCGGATCGAAGGAAGCCTTCTTTATCAGCATCCATAATTGCAACTAAACTCAATTCGGGAATATCAATTCCCTCACGAAGCAAGTTAATACCTACCAATACGTCAAAGTCACCGCGGCGGAATTTATACAAAACTTCGATTCTTTCAAGGGCATTTAATTCACTGTGCATATAAGCAGCACTGACACCAAGGTTTTTTAGATATTCACTGAGCTCTTCACTCAATCGTTTTGTCAAAGTGATGACTAAAACCCGCTCTTTTTTCTCAACCCGTTCCTGAATTTCTGCCAATAAATCATCTACCTGATTGCCAAGGGGACGAATTTCAATTTCAGGCTCCATAAGCCCGGTTGGACGAATAATCTGTTCGGTATAAACACCGCCCGATTTCTCTAGCTCATAATCACTGGGCGTAGCACTCACAAAAATAACCTGGTTAACCAGCGACTCCCATTCATCAAAAGTAAGGGGGCGATTGTCCAAAGCAGAGGGAAGCCGAAACCCGTGTTCTACCAATTCCATTTTTCGGGAGCGATCTCCACCGTACATGGCATTAATCTGTGGGATCGTTTGATGACTTTCGTCCACAACCACTAAAAAATCATCCGGGAAATAATCGAGCAAACAATAAGGCCGCTCTCCGGGTTTTCGGGCACTCAGGTAGCGCGAATAGTTTTCAATTCCGGAGCAATACCCGATTTCCTGGATCATCTCAATGTCAAAAAGTGTACGCTGCTCAATACGCTTGGCTTCCAGAAATTTTTCCTCATCAATTAAAACCTGCCGGCGCCACTCAAGTTCCTCGCGAATCTGATCAATGGAGGTTTCCAGTCGTTCTTTTGTGGTAACATAGTGCGATGCCGGGTATACACGAAATTCATTTACGGATTCAATGATGGAGCCATCGTCCACATTAAAAAGCTGAAGCGATTCAATTTCATCGCCCCATTGGGTAATACGCAACCCTTCATCAGAATAAGCTGGAAATACATCAATGACATCACCGCGGACACGAAAGGAACCGCGTTTAAATTCCAGGTCATTACGGTTATAGTGCAAATCCACTAAATCGTAAAGGATGGTATTCCGCGGAATCTCCTGCCCCGTCTTTAAAGTCAGGATTAGTTTTTCATATTCTGAGGGGGAACCGATACCGTAAATACAGCTCACGGAAGAAACAATAATGACATCACGCCGCCCGGATAACAGTGAACTGGTGGCGCGAAGACGTAAACGCTGAATTTCTTCATTAATGGAAAGGTCTTTCTCAATATACTTATCCTGAGAAGACATATACGCTTCCGGCTGGTAATAGTCGTAATAGGAAATGAAAAACTCTACGCGGTTTTCCGGAAAAAAGTCACTAAGCTCGCGATACAGCTGTGCCGCAAGCGTTTTGTTATGGCTCATTACCAAAGTAGGTTTCTGAACCTCTTCGATAACACTGGCCACGGTACGGGTTTTTCCGGAACCGGTAATTCCCAGCAAAGTTTGGAATTTGTCACCGGAACGAAGGCCCTCCGAGAGCTCGGCTATGGCGGTGGGCTGATCGCCCGCTGGTTTGTAAGGAGAGTGAAGTTTGAATTGCGACATAAATATCTTTTAAAGGTACAAACTGTAACGTAACTTAGGAAACCATAAAATGGATAAGTTATTTGCAATGGAATCACTAAAACGTGAAAGCGGAAATATAATTCCATAATGGCAGTTAAGGGTTATTGGCGTATTGAATTGCAGAAACCAGAGCGTTTATAAAAGAACCAATAACAAATACACAAACAACAAACAATCAAACCAAATGTCTCACCGACATAAAGATTTAGAATCACCACGAAAACGAATTGATGAAATAGATGAACAGATATTAGACCTGCTTTCTGAGCGGGGTGAAATTGTTCGGGATGTCATCAGGCGAAAAGTTGAAAATCAGCTTCCGGTTTTCGTGCCTGCGCGCGAGGAGGAAAAATCCAAGGCCTTTAAAGATTTGGCAAAGAATAAAGGGATTGATCCTGAGTGGGCAGAAGATTTTCTGCGGATGATAATGACGGCTTCAAGAGCAACACAATCTCAGGAAACCTTCCCCATTGCAACCGAGGCCCCCAAACATATTCTGTTTATTGGAGGCGAAGGCGGTATGGGGAAATTGTACAAAAGGATTGCAGATCAAACGGGGCATGTAACTTATTCCATTGATAAAGGGAATTGGTATGAATTAGAGGAAATGGCACCAAAACTGCATATGGTGATTGTTACCGTACCAATTAATGTAACGGAAAATGTGATTGAGCGACTGACCGGGCGGCTGAAAAAGGAAACCATTTTAGCCGATTTTACCAGCAATAAATCCAATCCGATTCTGGCAATGCTCAAGGCACATGATGGGCCGGTAATTGGCCTTCACCCTATGCACGGCCCCGATGTTCACAATCTATCCAAGCAATTGATGGTTTTTTGTGATGCGAGAACCGGAGAAAAAGCAAATTGGTTTAAGGATCAATGTGAGCTTTGGGGGATGCGGGTGATTGAGGCTGATCCGGAAAAACATGATCATGTAATGCACTTGGTTCAAGGATTACGCCACTTTGTAGCCCTGCTTCATGGATCTTTTATGGAGCATTATGACTTGAAACCTTCTGATATGCTTGACTACTCCTCGCCAATTTATCGGGCTGAACTAATGATGACCGGCCGTATTTTTGCGCAGGATGCAGAACTTTATGCAGACATTGTTTTTGCCAACAAAGAAAGGCGAGACTTACTGATGAAATTTTTTGATCATCATAAAAAGCTGGCTGAATTAGTGGAAAAAAATGATCGAGAGGGCTTTATTAAAGAGTTTGAAGGTGTAACGGACTTCTTTGGAAAATTTGCAACTCAAGCGCTAACGGAAAGCGGATACCTGATAAACCGCCTGGCAGATCGGTTTGCATAAAGCATCCTGTTTCAAATAATCCGGGAATACTGAACAGTCAATTATTTTTGGGGTTTCATCCGGCTGAAACGAAGGGCATTAATGATCCAGTTTGGTAAGTTTTTTTCAGGATCACGCTTGGTCATATCAATATACCATCCAAGCTTTTTCATGATAGGTACTTTGTGCGTTTCCACAAACTCAATGAGGGTACCGTCGGGGTCTTCCACGTAAGTAAACCGGCCGGCGGCTTCTCCCATATCAAAGCTGTTGGCAGAGTCAACGGTGAATGGGAAGCCGTTTGATTCAAGTTCTTTTTCCAGCATATCCATGCCCTGAATATCAAAGCAAAGATGGATGAATCCCAAATCACCCCAATAACGATCTTTAAAGAGTTTGCGCGGTTTTCTTCCATGCACCTCAATCAGCTCAATTTCTGTAGGGCCAAACATTTTGCCAAAGCCCCCTTGCCGGGGCTTTGAATGTTTGAGTAGCACTCTGCGGAATGTGTGCTCTCCGCCGGGCAGCCCCTTGAAATCACTAAAAGAACCGGTTTCATCATACACCACTTCATTATATCCTAAAATGTCAGAGTAAAGAGTCCGGGATTTTTCAATATCTGTGGAGCCAATTACAGCCCCGGAAACCCCGCCGGTAGATGTCGGGGTTTTTTTCTTAAAGAAGTCGTGCCCCTGAACCACATGAAAAATATTGCCGTTAAAATCTTTCACAAAAAAGTTATAATTACCAGCCGGACTTTTTTCCAGTGACGTTAAAACCTGCAGGCCTGCTTTTTCCATTTCTTCAAAGGTGTCCGGAACATCTATGGATTTTATTTTGGCACAGTTAATGCCAAGATCTCCAATCATCAGGTCAAAATCAGCAGGTTGAGGAGTTCGGCTGGTATATTGCCAGATTTCAAACCCGCCGCCGCCTTTCATGTTTAGTGTAAGTATAGCGGTGCGGTCATGGGGCTTCCCCCCCGTATATGGAAGCATTAATTCTGCGGTGGCAGCATCTTCAAAAACCTTGATATCCATGCCGAAATATTTTCGGTACCACTCTGTTGCCTTGTAAACATCAGGAATACCGATACCAATCTGTTGAATGCCTGAAATTACTTTTTCCATATATCTTTTTAATTGAAAAATGAAGCCTAACTCAACATCAAGGTAAGCGTTTTTGAAGGATGGCTACAAACGGAAAATTGACTGACTAACTATCTTTTTGTTTGGCGACAGCGATTAAAAATTCTTTAAAATCATTGGTATCGTATTTTGCCATTCCGCGGTGTTCCATCAGAATATTCCCTTGCGGAGAAATAACGTAGGTGGTCGGTACTACTGAACTATCATATATACGGGGCTTTGCAAGAACTGAATAAACCGGGAATGTGAATCCTTTCCGGGCTATGAAGTCCCGCGCTTTTTGGGGATCATCATCCAGTGAGGCCATTACAAACACTATATTTTCATCTTCAATATTATCATATAACCGTTGGATATTCGGCATCTCAGCTATACAGGGCGGACACCAAGTGGCCCAAAGATTCATAAAGATGGTTTTTCCTTTGAATTCGGCAAGTGAAGTACGTTCTCCGTCAAGGGTGAGAAGAGGCATGTTGTAGTCTGCACTGCGGCCATGAACAACAGACTCCTCCGTGTCGGGCTGGAGAATACCGGTATAGAGTAATACGCTTTGAAGCTTGCCAATTACTTCGGTATGATATCCGGTAACATACAAACCGGCACCAATCAAAATAATAACAGCCCACTGTATGAGTTCTTTTTTAAAGGCAGATTTTTTGGAATGAGGATCTTTTTCAGTCATTCAATGAATATCAGAATAAACATAAAGAGAAACAGGGTTGTAGTTACAAGCAAAATACGACGGAAATAGGAAGGTATTCTCAGATAAAAGTAGAAATTTCTTCCAGCGATTTTTTAGTGATGTCCGGCACTTTAACCCCCTCCTCCGGATAACCAACAACGAGTAACAAAAATGGTTTTTCATAGGAAGGCCTTCCCAAAATTTCATTTAAAAACCCCATGGGGCTTGGGGTGTGCGTAAGTGTTGCCAACCCGGCATTATGGAGTGCGGTTATTAAAATCCCGGTGGCTATACCAACAGACTCTTTTACGTAATAATGCTTCTCTTTTTCTCCGTATTCATCAATTTTATAGCTTTGGGCAAATATTCCGATTAAGTACGGAGCTTTTTCAAGGAAGGGCTTATTTTCATCCGTTCCGAAGGGTTGGAGATCTTCGAGCCAGTCTTCGGGAGCACGGCGATTGTAAAATTCCCGCTCTTCCTTTTCTGCCTCTTGGCGAATTTTCTTTTTCACTTCAGGGTCGCTTACAGCCACAAAATGCCAGGGCTGTTTATTAGCCCCATTTGGAGCGGTTCCGGCTGCTAACAAACAATGTTCAATGATTTCTCGAGGAACAGGCCGGCCAGAAAAATCCCGCACAGTACGGCGATTTTTCATCTTATTATAAAATTCCGCTGCCTGCCGCTTCATTTCTTTCACCGGCATCTCTTTGTAAGAAGTTAGAGGGACAAAAATGGCTTCTCGCATAATATAGAGTTCTGAATTAAAATTATTATTCCCCGGAACCTTTGGCAAGCCATCATGGGGGAACTTCAATAGCTAATCGGTTTCTTCGTTAGCAGTTGTATTATAAACTGAAAATGGGCGAAAATCAGCAGGGATTATTTTCCAATCGTTTTATTTAATTCTGAGGTACTAAAGGAAATGGTTAGTCGCTAAAAACGAATATAAGAGAGTGGGTTTACATGTTTTCCGTCCTTAATAATTTCAAAATGAAGATGTACACCGCTTGAGGTTCCTGTATTACCCGCCTTGCCAACGACATCGCCCTTTCGGATACGGTCTCCCTCTTTTACATTGATACGGCTCATATGTGCATAAACCGATTCAAATCCGCCGGAATGTTTTATACGAACCATCTTACCATAGCCCCGTCCATTTCCGGCCTTCACTACAATTCCCTGTTCCACAGCGAAAATATTATCTCGTAAACCGGCATTTAAATCTATTCCCTGATGTTCACTGTTCCATCGGGGGCCAAATTCTGAGGTAACAAAAGTGTCCTTTAGCGGGGAAGAGAAATTCACAGAGGAGACACGCATAAGAGGGGGAAGCTTGGTTTTAGTTCGTTTTTCGCTCTTTTTGGGCCGGCTCCAAGGGAGGCCTATTGAAATACCCACAGAAAATGAAACGGGATTGAAGTCAAAGGATCTAAAAGCCGGGTTTTCGGTGAAACTGCCCTGAGGAACAATATTTTTGGGAAGGTTATAGGTTTGATTAACCTCAGCTTGCAACCGGACAAAATTGAGTAAATAATATTTGATACCCACCGTAAAACCAGTAGTAAACTGACCGGTGAATTTTTCCGGCGCTACCCAAGTTTGGTTTCTATTCGTTGGGCTTGTAGCCCGAACGCGGACATCCCAAACACCGCCTAACTTAACCCCACCATACACTCCAACTTTGGGCCATTGCAATCCGGCTAAAGCCCCCAGGTTAAATTGCTCGTAATTAACGGGGCCGCCAATGAAAAGGCTTTGTTGGTTATGAACTAAAAACTCAGCTTTTCCGGCCAGATAAGCCCTGTAAAACAGATATCGCTCAAGTTCAAACTCAAGTATTCCTTTAGAAACAGCTCCGATATCGCCGCGATAAGTTCGGTTGGGGACATAATTGAGGCTTACGCTTTGAATGTTATAGTTGGCAGAAAGCCTCCAATCCTGGGCACTGGCAGCTTGAGGTAAAGCAGCAAGAGACAGCCATAGCATACAGACCCAACCAGAGAAAAAGTAGATGCTTTTATTACCCATCAAACCCGGCATATCCTATTAATTATTGGCCTAAACATGATTATAAAACGTCTAATCTGCAACAGCATTATAGTTAGAAAGAAAATTAACCCACTCTTGTTGTTCTTGCAGCCGTTCAGAATAACGAAGCCGCAGGTTCAAAGAAGAGGTTCTTTCTATCCATTTTTTTGACAGCTCAAAATGTCCATGATAGGCCAGCTTATTTATAGTGGCCTCATATATATCAAACCAGTCAGTATCAGTAGGATAATTCAAAAGCAATGACGCATAAAGGAAAATCAATTGAGGGCGGTTTTCTTCCACCGCTTTGTTTAAACTCAGCATTTGGTTTGGAAGGTTATGAGAATGGAACTCTGAACTATCAGGTAAAATGGTTGCAAAGCGCCTGTTTGTATGATAAAGCCACTGTAAACTGTCCTGCCTCATTTCCAGCGTATATCGAAAGTTTCGGGCTGTTGAAGACTGTATATCAGGGGCTAAGTTTTTGAGAAGTGAATCGGCCTTTTGATAACCCTTAGCTAAATACAGGGCATCTGTTTTCAGAACTTGAAGGGTTAAGAGGGTATCGTTTGAGGAGATGGCGTTAACTGCTGCCGCATAATTTTTCCGGACTAACTGAGAGCGAACCCAGGCCTCTAAAACCAAATCATTATCAGGAGTAAAGACATATAGCTCATCCAGGTTATTGTAGGCTGCAGAACTATCATTTTCAGACAGTTGAAACTGATAGGTATCCCATAACCGTAATCCCTTGTCTACCGAATGCGGGCAGGGCTTTTCGAACAGAGAGCGTTGAGCAAATATAAATTCAGAGACTTGCCGGTCAACAGAGTCGAGGGGCGTATTATCAAGCGTTTGATGCCAAACGGAAACGAGTTCTTCAACAGGTTTTGGGTAAGCGGATTTTATATTTGCCGATTTATAAGCCTCTTTAAAATACCCAGCGGGATATTCAGCCAGTAAATATTCGGTAAAAGAACCCATGGTTGTATAGCTGATAGCACCGGCACTCCCATAAAACCCCCACATGGATAAGGCTGATTGTATTTCCTCTGCTGTTGGATAGGGTTTCTCTGCAGCTACAATTTGATGTAAGGTGGAGCGAGAAGAAGCGTCTTTGGCAATGCCTTCTGCCAATCCCTCAATTAATCCAATATTCCAGCTCCCGTTAAAAAGATTATTGCCAAATTGTTTGGAAACAACATGTACCAATTCGTGTTTCAGGACATCATCCAGCTGTTGCTTGGCAATGTGAAGTTGATCTTTTTCCAGCCAAATAGGGACATAACTCGTGAACTTTGCCCCGGTAATTTTCTTTTTTTGCCAGGCATGAGCATACAGATAACTTTCTATTTTTCGATTGTCTGGCCAGGTAATATTTAACTGCTCAATGATTTGTTGAAAGTGAAATTCATGTCGAGCAGCCCAATACGAGATTTCTTCCGTTGAATAAAACGTATCATCGTAAAAAAGCTCAAAATGTTTAGTCTGAAACTCTCCTCCCAGTTGCTGCTGAATAATTTGACGAGGGCTGATAATACCGGCTTCATCCAGATTCGTATAGCTGAAAATGAGGCTTAAAAGGGTGAGCGCGGTAATGAGCTTTGTTTGCCGGTTTCTGCTCCACACGGGAATAACCCAAAGCATGACAATCCACAAAAAAGTAAGCCAGCGAAAGTAGAAAAAAGAACCCGTTAAATGAACAGCTTCATCATAAATAGGCCCCGGCCAAACTCCCCAAACGTGATTATAAAAATAGACTTGAGGGAATGTAAAAAACTCAATCAGCCATAATCCGATTGCGCAAAAAAGAAGAACCAGAATAGTTCCCGTTTTAGGAAAGGGAAACCGAAACTTACGAGTCAGACGCCCGATAGCAGTCCCGAAGAAAACACTGGGTAGGGGAATGAATAGCCAAAATCCAATTCCATCAATCGTAAGGCACCCGGTGATAAGGGAATACACAAAAAGAGGAAGGCCTGCGAGGAACAATAACCCGAGAATTTTGAGTGCTGAGAAAAAATCTTGTTTAGCCGTTTGTTGTGAAGAGCGAATTCCGGCCCAAAAGCATCCAATTATTCCGGCTAACATAGCGGATTCAAAATGGAAATCACGAAGGAGAGGAATGCCTAATAATAGCAGACCAATCAAAATGGGCAGAAAGTTTTTTATAGAGAGCTTCAAGTCAGTGAAGTAATAAAGTGATCCGTGAGGCAGTAAGTTAGAAAAACTGACGGTAACGAATAAGTGAGATTAGCTCTGTTTTTTCGAAAGTCTGCTTTATCACTAAATCCCTGCCCAATATACCCACCAGATTAACACAAATTGAAGTGGAAGGCGGGCAATAAGCAGCCAGGTATAAAGGGTGAGGCCATGCTTTCTGTATCCTTTCCGGGCCATCTCAATATTTGCAGGGAAAACGACAATAAGGAGGAGAATCAATCCCCAGGCCGCGTAAATTCTAAGAGCAGGAACCAAAAAGCCAATGCCTCCCAATATCTCAAACACCCCGCTTATAAAAACCATAGCGCGGTGGTAAGGAATGTAATCGGGCATAATCTTGCTATAAACTTGCGGTTTTATGAAATGCAGAATCCCCGCAAGGATAAAAAGCGACCCGATCAGGTAACGATGGAATTCAGGATCAAAAATGGTTGATAAAGTGAGATTAGAGAAAATGATAAGCATCATAAAATATTCATTTGAACGTAAATTTAGTACAAGCCTACTTTATTACTCATCACTTTTTTATTAACTCACTTCTTAAACATAGTGCTGAAAATGAACCAAATATTTTCTTTTCGCTCCATGAGCCTGCGGGTGAAATAGGGAAACCAATCGGTACCAAACGGAACATAAACACGAGTACAATACTCTTCATCCGTAAGCTGAACCATGGTTTCTTCCCGAAGTCCGTATAGCATCTGAAATTCGAACCGGTCTTTGGGGATGTTTTTATCAGCAGTATAGCGCTTTAGCCAGTCGATAAGTTCATCGTCGTGAGTTCCAAATCGGGGGAACTCTGTTTTTTCCAACAAAACTTTGGCCTGTTCCTTAAAGGCTTCACGAATGGCGGGCATATCCTGAAGGGCAATTTTTGCCGGTTCTTTGTACGCACCTTTCACGAGCCGGATATCTGCGCCCATTTCGGCCAGTTCGTTGATATCGTCTTTGCTTCGGAATAACATCGACTGAATTACCGTGCCCACATGTTTACCGTATTTCTGAAAAGCTTCCTTAAAAATATCAAGGGTAATCTGCGTGCAATCGGAACCCTCCATGTCAATTCGAACAAACTGGTTTTGCTCTTTCGCCACATCCAGCAAACGGAATAAATTTTCCTGGCAAAAGTCATGATCGATATCGAGCCCCATCATTGTAAGTTTGATAGAGATGCTACTGATTAACCCATGTTCTTTGATTCCTTCGAGTAACCGAATATATGCATCTACGGTGTCGGTGGCGGTTTGGCGATCTTTTACGTTTTCACCCAAAAGATCGAGGGTAAGCTTGAGGTCTTTATTATTTAATTGTTTTGCTTTGGGAATAGACTCTTTAAATGACTCGCCGGCCACAAAACGCTTTGCAAGAAAGAAAGGTAATTTCATATGATTCCAATTTATTAAGCGCGCAAAGTTAAACAATAGTTAACACTCAAACACTATTCGAAGGTGTAACTATCCGGAATTTTATTCGTGTAAATGAACAGATCTTTAAAACTAATGGAAAAATATTATGAGTACAGATAAAAGATATATATGGAGTCTGGCAATTTCATGGACTGCTTTTCTTGCCCTTATGCTGCTGGCAGTTCAAACCGGCTTAGCTCAGTCAAGTGAGGATGCCTATAGAACTGAAACATTCGGCGTATCCGGAGCGGTGAGCCTTGAGGTTCAGACGTCTGGAGGCAGTATCAGTGTGGTGGGCACAAACAAGGATGAAGTTGTAGTTGAAATGTTTGTACGCCACCAAGGGAATTACATTGAGCCCGGACAAGCTGACCTGGATGATTATGAAATCAGCATTAGCCAGGATGGAAATACCGTTAAGGCGATTGCAGAACGGAAGTCAAACCGAGGGTGGAACTGGAATGACAATTATTCGGTCTCTTTTCTTGTGCATGCCCCCAATGAAACCCGCTCCCGCTTGAAAACCAGCGGAGGCAGCCTAAGTGCGAAAAACCTGCAGGGTTCACAAGAATTGAGGACAAGCGGAGGAAGCATTACCACAGAAGGCATACAAGGCCGGATGATTCTGAAAACGTCCGGAGGCAGTATTACCATCACGGATGCTCAGGGTGATGTAGAAGCCAATACCAGCGGAGGGACAATTCGGGCCGAGATGTTGGTTGGTAATTTAGATGCCAGAACAAGCGGGGGAAGCATCAGGCTAAGCGGAGTAGAGGGAAATGTAGAAGCTAAAACCAGTGGGGGCTCAATACGGGCTGAAATCCTTGCTCCTTCTGAGGTCATTGATTTAAGAACAAGTGGCGGAAGCATCACCATTACCGTACCACAGGAAAATGGATATGACCTGGACCTGGACGGAAATCGCGTTTATGCCGACTTGGTGAATTTTAGCGGAAAAGCCGAAAAAGATGAAATTCGCGGATCATTTAACGGTGGCGGAACAAAGATTAGTGCCAAAACAAGTGGTGGCTCTGTTCGCTTAGAATATTTGTAATTGCACCAAGGAAGAAATTAGTAGCTAAAGTAAAAAGCGAGGGATAGGTTCTCTCGCTTTTTTTGTTGTGAGATGGTGTCGGTTTGCCGACGTTAAATCCTTATATTCAGGGTTCGACGAATTCAGAATTCAATTTCTATATGTCCACAACAGAAACGGCTTCCAAAAAAGCAAAAGAACAAGAAGAAGAGCGCCCGATCATTATTAAGGGTGCCCGGACCCACAATCTCAAAAATATTGATGTAGAGATTCCCCGCGGCAAGCTTACGGTGGTAACCGGAGTGTCCGGCTCAGGTAAATCAAGCCTCGCTTTTGATACTATTTATGCAGAGGGGCAACGCCGGTATGTGGAAAGCTTGTCAAGTTATGCCCGGCAGTTCCTGGAACGCATGGATAAACCCGATGTAGATTTTATGCAGGGTATTTCTCCCGCCATGGCCATTCAACAGAAAACCACCTCAAGCAATCCGCGTTCTACGGTAGGTACGACTACCGAAATCTATGATTATGTCCGGCTGCTTTTTGCACGGATTGGAAAGACGATTTCTCCTAAATCGGGAGAGGTAGTAAAGAAAGATTCCCCACGAACGGCCATTAAGAAATTATTTGAGACTCAGGAGGAAGGAGAGCGGTTTTATGTATTGCACCCCATTCCTCATCACGACAAAAAGAAACTGGATGAAGAGCTGAAAGTGCTCAAAGAAAAAGGGCTTACGCGTCTGCTGAATATGGATGACGAGAGTTTGATAGACTTGACAACAGATGAGGTGAACCCCAAAAAATTCAAGGCAGACAAGCACCGGGTTTTAATTGACCGGTTGGTTTTGAAGGATGATGAAGCCACCCGAACTAGAATTGCGGACTCTCTGGAAACAGCTTTTCAGGAGGGTGCCGGCCGTTGCTCTATCAAAATGAGAGGAGGTGAAGAACTTTCATTCAGTGAAAGGTTTGAAATGGATGGCATTGAATTCACCGAGCCCACCCCTCAAATGTTTTCTTTCAACAATCCATTTGGTGCTTGTGATGAATGTGAGGGCTTTGGCCGCGTAGCCGGAATTGATGAGGACTTGGTGATCCCGGATCATCAAAAAACCATACGAAATGGAGCCATTGCCCCATTTACTTCCCAAAAATTCAGTATGCATTTGCGGGATTTGATTAAAGTGTGTGCCCGTGAAAAATTTTCAATCGACACACCATATGCAGAGCTCCCCAAAGAAGTGAAAGACATCATTTGGAAGGGAAAAGATGAATATATAGGTATCTGGAAGTTTTTTGATGAGATAAAAAATCAATCGTATAAAGTACATATGCGAGTCTTGTATTCCCGCTATCGCGGCTACAGTCGCTGCCCGGAATGTGAGGGTTATAGGGTGCGAAAAGATGCGTTATACGTAAAAGTGGGCGACTTGCATATAGGCGAAGTTTCGGAGCTGACCATTGGCCATGCCCGGGAATATTTTGACGGGCTGGAGCTCACCGAGTTTGAAGAAGAGGTGGCCGGGCAGATCTTGTATGAGATCAGAAAGCGTTTGAAATACCTGGATGAAGTCGGTTTGGATTATTTAACCTTAGACCGGCTTGCGAACACGCTGAGCGGGGGAGAGTCTCAGCGAATCAGCCTTGCAAATGCCCTGGGGAGTTCCCTGATCGGAAGTTTATATGTATTGGACGAGCCTACAATAGGGCTTCATCCCCGCGATAATGATCGTCTTATTAAAATTCTGGAGTCTTTGCGCGATATCGGAAATACTGTTCTGGTGGTAGAACATGATCCCGAAATGATTAAGGCGGCCGATAATGTTATTGATATAGGCCCCTTTGCCGGAACACATGGCGGAGAAGTGGTTTTCAGCGGAACGGTAGATAAGCTTTTAAAAGCGGATACGCTGACAGGTAAATTTTTAAGCCGGCGAAAAGAAATTCCGGTGCCGCAAAAAAGAAGAAAGGGAAGCGGAAAAACCTTGTCCCTTGAGGGGGCTTCTGAACATAACCTGAAAAATATAAATGTAGAATTCCCACTGGGTATGATGACTGTGGTTACGGGTGTTTCCGGTTCAGGGAAATCAACCTTGGTACATGACACATTGTATGCCGGAATTCAAAAACACATTGGTACTTACAATGATAAAGTAGGCCGTTTTTCTGACCTCTCGGGGATGGCTGCAATACACGGTGTTGAAATGGTGGATCAAAGTCCGATTGGGAGATCCTCCCGGTCAAACCCCGCCACTTATACCAAAGCGTTTGATGGAATTCGGGATTTGTTCTCGAACACTAAGCAGGCCAAAATTATGGGTTATACTCCGGGGCATTTTTCCTTTAACGTACCTGGGGGAAGGTGTGAGAATTGCCAGGGAGAAGGAGTTCAGCGTATTGAAATGCAGTTCATGGCAGATATTGAATTAACCTGTGAAGTATGTAATGGCACACGTTTTCGAAAAGACGTACTCAACGTAAAGTATCGGGGCAAAAACATTCATGATGTATTGGATATGCCTGTTTCAGAAGCGATCGAGTTTTTTGTGGATGAAGCTACCATTATCAATAAGTTGCAGCCGCTGGAAGATGTGGGTTTGGGGTATTTAAAACTGGGACAAAGTGCTACCACACTTTCAGGCGGAGAAGCTCAAAGGGTCAAACTCGCACGTTTCCTGGCAAAAACATCCACGGATCATACGCTTTACTTTTTTGATGAGCCTACTACCGGTCTCCATTTCGAAGATGTAGCCAAACTCCTTGATTCATTTAATGAATTAGTTGCGCAAGGCCATTCGGTTATTATTATTGAGCATAACCTCGATATCATAAAATGTGCTGACTGGGTCATTGATTTAGGCCCTGAAGGAGGCTTTGGTGGTGGACAGGTGATTGGCGAAGGTACGCCGGAAGATCTTATGAAAATGGAAGACAGTCATACAGGTCAGTTTTTGAAAGACTACCTGAAAGGGTAGCAGTAAAACCCCGCAAGTTGTTAAGGAACTTAGAACAAATTTACAGGTAAGTTTCAGAAGCTGGTTTAAAGCTTTTATTGTAAAGAGAAGCCAATATTATTACTATACAAAAGCCGGGCGGATAAATAAGACTAGCCGGTTTCAACAACAACTAAAAAAGAGCTAAGATGAATTTAAAGAAAATACTATGTGGAGTACTATTCGGTGCGTTTATAGTAGCAGGAAGCACAGCCCATGCACAGGTGTTACCAAAATTTGGTGTAAAAGCAGGACTCAATTTCGCCACTTTTAATAATACTGACAATGCGGAATACAAAACAGGGTTTTTAGGCGGGATTTATGCCAATATTAACATCCCGGCTACGCCCATGGCCATACAGCCTGAAGTTTTATATGCACAATATGGAAGTAATTTCGAAAACACTGATGCTAACTACTCTTTGGATTATATTCAGATTCCTGTACTGGCAAAATTTGGTTTTGGAGCGCCGGCAGTACCGGTAAAGCCCGAAGTTTTCTTTGGTCCTTATGCCGGGTTTAATATCAATTCAGAATTCGATGACGGGAGTGGTTCCGCGAATGCTGATGACTTATTTGAAGGGACGGATTTCGGAGTTGTTGTAGGTGCGGGGGTATCAATTAGCCGCCTTAGCTTGGAATTTAGATATACAGCGGGTCTAACCAATGTTATATCTGAGCCCACACTGGAAGACGGACAAAAAAATGGAGCGTTTGCATTAACGGCGGGCATACATTTTTAAATATTTAATGTTTTTAACGAACTTAAAAGGCGGTGTGCAAAGCATCGTCTTTTTTTATTGAAAAAACGATCTGCAGCCTACTCTCCGTAAAACCGAATAGGAATATCTACCCGAACCCGGTCCCATTTTAGCGACATGGTTGACATGCTGTATTCCGGTTCCGAAAACTCAATAGTGAAAGCCTCCACCGGCGTGGATAATTTTTGCACGGGGAATTTCATTCGTTTATAGTCTCGTTCAGGATTATATTCAAAAGCTCCCCACTGGCCTAATTCGTGGTTTAAAATAACAGTGAAAGAATCCGGTCCAGGAATGGTAAATAAAGTATAGGTTCCACTGTTAATGGCTTGGTCTCCCATTAAAACAGGATCAGTTATGGTAATTTCCGTAGCTTCATTGGCGCCGGTTCTCCAAACCTCACCCCAGGGCTGCAAATCACCAAAAATAGTACGCCCGCGACGATAGGGCTGCCCGTAAACTACTTTGACATAGGAACCATCTCCTTTGACTGAAGCTATGGCAATAGGGCTTTTTCTGCTTTCCTGAGAGGGTCGGGGGTTTTCAGATCCTTGATTTTGACAGCCGAAAAAAACGCCTAAAAAGAGCAGGGTTACGATAAAGTGACTAAAACGGATAGTATGTTGATTGATCAAAATTGCCCAAATATAAATTGAGAGTTATCCCGGGTAGGTTCATATGCGAAGCCAACCCCTAAATCGAATAACACGTTCGACACTTTAAACTGAACATGAAAACCTGCGCCAAAAATACTTCGACTGGAGTCTAACAGGTTATCAGCATTCAGGTCAGTGAGCGTGTGGGTAAAAGTAGTTAAATATATGCTGCTTAAATAAAAAGGGATGGTGAGCCCGCCGTTATCAGGATAAAAGAGGGGGATGGTATATCGTGTACTGAGCCGCCCAATATTTTGGAAGCCGGAATCATCACTAAGGTCATAATTTGGGAAAATGTCATCTGAAAAGCCCATTGGTATAATGGAACTGTTAGAGTAAATGGGAGAGTCACTTTGCTGCAAAAACTGCATGTCTATCCTCATGGATTGATTCCATCTTCGCAACGGTGAAATAAAGCCAAAAATGCCATAAAGAGCTGACCACTGATTGGTGAAGGTTCTTGCTACCGGCCCACCTGGAAATTCAATTTGAGCGGTTGGTTCATTAAGTGTTTGCTCGTATAAACCAAAAAGCGAAATTCCAGAAGAGGGCTGAACGTCGCGCGGTAAATTCAGAATTCCGAGGCTAAGCTGAGAAAAAACGCCGGCGCGATATCGGGTTGAGAAATCAGAAAGCTCCTCCGCTTGCAGGTTATAATATTTGAACTGTTCAGCTTTGATTTCAGGTCGAACAAAAAGAGCGCTATATCGGGTGTCTCCGCGAAATGTGTAGTCAAAGGGCAGGCTTAAATTAAACCCCCGGTCCTGTCTCATGAGTGAAAAGGCTTCATCGGTATTGGGATCCCGGGTGGCAAAAAACTCGGGATCACTGTATGCAGAAATTTCTAATCCGGGGTAAAACATTTTATTGGTATAAGTGAAGTCATACCAAAGCCGATTTTGAATTCCTGTTATTTCTGCGGAATAGGCCTGCCGGGAAAGAGGATCTATGCTTGATATAACCACACCCGCCTGCGTTGTATTTGCCTTTTCTTCGTAGGCGGGGAAAATAGTTCGTGGTTTAAGCCAGCTTAAATTTCCACGATAGGAAGTTTTAGGATAGCTTTTAACTGAGTCGGAAATTGCGCTACCCAGCAGGGGGCGGTCAAATTCCCGCCGTAATTCTTTTCCTCGCAACAGGCGGGAGTTTGACACGGGCTGATTCAAGAAATCGTCTTGATGCAGCAAAGCAATTTTACGCTCACTTTTTTGCTGAATAACATAGGCTATTTGTTGTCCGTCCGGAGAGTAAGAGGCTTCAAAGGCATTGAATAGAGAGCTTGTGATCTGAAGAATTTCTTTGGTATCCAGGTTGTATTCATACACATTCATGGCCGGAGGAGCATCCAGTGTAAAAAGGATTTTATTTTCATGGGGATGCCATTCTGCATCATGAATAGAAGCGTCGGTAAATGCCAGCTCAGGTATCGCATTCAAGTTTGAGGAAAGAGAGTTCAGGTCGGCTATCCAAAGAGCCTGTACACCCCGCCTGTTAACAGTTACAGCAAGTTGGTCAGGTTTGTTTGGGTTGAATTTGAGGCTAACTGGCGACGCGTCCTGAAACCGCATTAATTCCTTAATGCTTCCGTCAGGAAATATTTCAACAATTTTTCCACCCGGTCCTTCTCCTTGTATTCCCAGTAATCGTTCTCCGTTTGAAGTCGGGGCGTAGACTCGTTCTTTTTTACTTAGCTGCTTACTTTTCCCGCTTTTAAGGTCTAATTTGTGGATATCGGTTTTGTAAACCCCGGAATAAAGCGGGTCTCGTTTGTAACTGCTGAAATACAAGTCTTTCCCATTCTCGATTTCAAAATTGTAGTCACCAACCCCGAAAGTTTCTTTTATAAGCTCAAAGTCTTCCGTGTCGGTATCATATCTGTAAAATCCAATACGCCCATTATAATAAGAGCCGTAAAAAAGCAGGCTGTTCTCAGTAATCCACTTTGGAGCATGCGTTTCTTCCCCACGATATGGGGTATCTATAATTGTGGATTTTTCAGCCGTATTTACTGGGATTTGGGCCAATCGCTTTTGTTCTTCTGCTTCTAAATCTTCCTCATAGAGTTCATAAAGCTGACCGGGCCACTTGCCTGTTTTTCTGCGGAGTGCATAGCCGTAACCCAGGAAAAAATTGTGGTAATGAAAGCGAATAGCCTCTCGGGAAATTTCATCTCCATAGTTATCATGAAGCCAGTCAACAAAAGAATACCCGGCGATATAATGGCGGTTGTAGGGTTGAGTGTAATCAGAGGGAATCAAAGTTTGCCCCATATTCCACCGATTTGAACCGGCGAAATTTGAGTTAAACCGATTGGTAGAAAAAGTGTAGTTGCCACGGCCGCCCATAGGGGCTACGGATTCTGTTTCATAGTAAACAGCCAACCCTTCATGCAAACCTACCGGCGGAAAACCATGAAAGGTTCGGGCCAAATCGGGTGAAAAAATACTGATGAAATTGGGAATACTGATTTTTTTATCGTCCCAGGGTATTTGAACATTGAAATGTGTGGCGTGGACAAGCTCATGAGGCAAAACAATTTCAAGCCAATCTCCTGTCTGCGGGTTCATTCCCTTTCCTTTAAAATCTGCCAGGTCAATTTCAGAGCGAAAGTTAAAAGAGTTTACAAATCCGTTAGACAAGTCATTATAGTTATTCAGAATAACCGGAAAGTTTTTGAGCTTCCCTCCCGTCAATTCAGAAGTTTGGTCATAATGGCTTTCAAGAATTGCGGCAGAGCGGTAAGCGAGGGAATCTTCACCATCTGGAAAAATAATCCGAAAATGCTCCGTTTTAATTTGCTGCCAATTTAATCCTGCCGGCCTGTTGAAGGTAAATGGATTATATGACTGGGCAAAAGCCAAGGCAGGAAAAAGCGATAAAACTATGATTATTTTTAAGAGCTTCATTAAGCCGGGAAATTAAATTCAGGTAAATATTTATAAATTGCCCAATAATGAGAAAAAGCACCGCCCAAAACAAATAAATGCCAAATTTCATGGAATCCAAATGCTCCGGGAATAGGGTCTGGTTTTCTGATTCCGTAAATAATGGCACCAACAGTATAAAACAAGCCGCCCAATGCAATCCAGTATACAAAGGCATGGGGAAGAAGCCTCCAAACCTGGGGGAGAATAATCAGGGAAACCCATCCCATCAACAAATAAATGACGGTGGAAAACCATCGCGGGGCACTCATCCAAAAAGTTTTCTTTAAGATACCGGCCAGAGCAAAAAGCCAAATACCAAGCAGTATACCCCATTGCCACCCCCCCTCCAAAGCAACGACACACATCGGAGTGTATGAACCCGCGATTAAAACGTAAATCAAAATGTGATCAAATAGCCTGAAAAGTTCTTCGGTTTTGTTTTGCACATTCAGCGTATGGTAAATGCCGCTGGATAGGAACATCAATATCACAGAAATTCCATAAACCAGATAAGAAATTTTATGTGAGGTTGGGCTTTCAGCAGCTGCTTTCATTAAAAAAAACAACCAAATTGCAGCGATTAAAGCTCCTAAATAGTGTGAATAGGCGTTAAAAGGCTCTCTTGGTGGAAACAGTGTTTGCAAAGCAGTGAGATAAAATGGTTATCAGTTAACTAGTTGAAATATAGAGTTTCTCAGGAAATTATGAACCACCGACAAAAAGAACCTCCAAGCGTCTGAAAGACCTTGGAGCGTTCGTTGTTTAAGTAGGTTGAGGAATTCATGAACGCCTCTGCAACACTTCCAAGACCTTCGGAGGCCGGCAGGTTGTTGCTAAACAAAAAACCGCCAGTAGAAAAACAGCAGGGCAAAGGCAGTAAGAAAGATTATCCCAAACCAGCTTAACACCCTGAGCCATACCGGAGGCCTATGCTCATCAGGAAAGTACGAGGACATGATGAGCCGGTAATTAATGAAGGCCAGTGCCGGCGCGGTCAGAAATGAAAGTGAAGTGGCCAGGTCAATAATATAGGTAAACTGACTTCCGGTGAGGTAAAGCACGAGCATGGAAATGAGGGAAATGATGATGAGCAACCCCTTGTAAGAAAAAAGCCAGAAACCGGTTACAGGTCCTCCCTTCATTACCTTAAAAATCTCGCGGCTGACCCTCGGATAAGAATCTGTGACCGTGAGTGTGGTGCTGAACATGGTGGTAAAAGCGCAAATAATGATAATCCAGTGCGCCCAATCCCCCAGGGTTTGCGTGTAGAGATCGATAAGTTGTTGGGCAAAAGCAGCGCCGGCCGAAGAAAAACTAACGCCGGAACCAAACATGACTAAAGCTCCCAATCCCAGAAATATAAGAGCTAAAATGGCCGACCCGATGTAGCCGATGTTAAAATCCAGCAGACTTTCCTTCAAACTGGCTTTGTGTTTGGTTTGTTTGCCGCGTTCCAGGGTCCATAAAGAATGCCAGGCCGCCGCGTCAATGGGGATGGGCATCCAGCCCATGAGTGCTATGAGAAAGGTAATGCCGGCCACATCCCAAACGGAAGGAGCTTCATTAAGGGAGGGGGAATGCCCGTCAAATAAGGCCACAAAAAAAGCGGCAATAGTAGAAAGCGTGAGCACGACCATCACTACTTTAATAAGAGAGTCGAGCGCGGAATACTGCCCGCGAAAAAGAATGCCGATACAAATGGCTAAAATGATGATACTCCAAACCAGCAGGGGCAACTCAATACCGGTGAGCTCCACAGCCAGGCTTGCCGTAACAATGGTAACTGCCGCCTGAATGGCGAACATGGTTCCTACCGTAAAAAAGATATAAATCCATAAAGCCCAACCCCCAAGCTTTTTATACCCGGCGATCAGGCTTTCTCCGGTTGCAGAGGCATAACGAGGGCCGTATTCCAGGAAGGGGTATTTCATCAGGCTGGCGATAATTACAGCCCAAACGAGGGTAAAGCCATAATCCGCTCCGGCGCGGGTAGATTGTACCAGGTGCGAAACCCCGATGGCCGCTGCTGCAAGTATCAACCCCGGCCCGAAGGCATATTTAAAAGTTGAGGCTACTTTTTCCGACTTCATGTCCGATTCTTTTATCACAAATTTTGGCGGGATTATAAAGAAAAAATAAACGGTATGATATTTAGCATATGTAAGTGGAAATTCAGGAAGCATTTGTGAACGGTTATTTTTATAACTTTTTTCATTTTGAAACAGTACCATACAGCCTGTTATTTTTAGACACCAACACTTAATAAATTCCTTCCATTATGAAAGCTTTTTCTACTATTCTTTTCTCTTTGATTTTTGGGGTGATGGCTCAGGCTCAGGTATTGCAGCCTGAACCGGTTTCTCTCGATTATTTTCTTCCTGATGGTGTAACGTACAATTCACAAATTCCAACTCCGGAAGAAGTCTTGGGTGCCCAGGTTGGGGAATGGCATGTGCGCCACGATCAACTGGTGAATTACATGTATGCAGTGGCGGAAGCCTCTGATCGGGTTACTATAACCGAATATGCACGTACCTATGAAAACCGGCCGCTGCTGATGCTGACAATTACTTCTCCTCAAAACCACCAAAATATTGACGCCATTAAAGAGGAGCACCTGAAGCTTACCGATGCTTCTGTTTCTGACGACTTAAATCTTTCTGAAATACCGGCAGTAGTTACCATGAGCTACAGTGTGCATGGAAATGAACCCAGTGGGTCAAATGCCTCGCTGGCGGTTGTGTATCACCTGGCGGCGGCACAGGGTGCAGAGATTGACGCAATGCTGGATAATACCATCATCAATGTGGATCCAAGTATAAATCCGGATGGGCTTGACCGATTTGCACATTGGGCGAATACCAACAAGAGCAAAAATGTGTTGGTTACGGACCCTCAAAGCCGTGAGTTTGATGAAACCTGGCCGGGCGGTCGAACCAATCACTATTGGTTTGACCTGAACCGTGACTGGATGCCGATGATCCACCCTGAAAGTCAGGGACGAGTGGCTAAATTCCATGAATGGGTGCCACAGGTACTGACCGATCATCATGAGATGGGAACCAATTCCACCTTTTTCTTTCAACCCGGCATTCCATCCCGTACACACCCGCTTACCCCGCAGCGTAATCAGGCTTTGACCGGTGCCATTGCAGAATATCATGCTGAAGCACTCGACGACATACAATCGCTGTACTATTCAAAAGAAAGCTTCGATGATTTTTATTATGGAAAAGGATCTACCTATCCTGATGTAAATGGTTCGATCGGAATATTGTTTGAGCAGGCGAGCTCCCGTGGCCATGCTCAGGAAAGCATTCACGGTATAGTGGAATTCCCTTTCACAATTAAAAATCAATTTGTGACCTCACTTTCTACCCTTGAAGCGGTGCAGGCACTTAAAGAAGAGTTATTGGCCAACACCCGTGAGTTCTACAAAGAAGCGGCTCAGGAAGCCGGTAATGCTCCGATCAAAGCCTATGTATTTGGGGAAGAAGCCGATCAGGCGCGCACCAAACACCTGGCTGAAATGTTGGATCGAAATCAGATTGACGTGTATAAGCTTGATCGTGATTATCAGGACTTCAAAGCCGGCAAGGCATTTGTGGTTCCAACCAATCAGAAACAGTATAAGTTACTGACGGCCATGTTCGAGCGACGTACTGAATTTACGGACAGCCTGTTTTATGATGTTTCTACCTGGACCATGCCATATGCATTCAATCTGCCTTTCGCAGAATTGAACCGGGACTACAATTCCAGCATGCTTGGAGAGGAATTTTCATTGGATGGATTTGAGTTGATCGGTGAATTAGTAGGTGATGAAGCCCAATATGCCTATGCATTTGAGTGGGATGAGTATTATGCTCCCCGTGCGCTGTACCGATTGCTTGCTAATGGTGTGAGAGCTAAAGTGGCCTCTCAAACATTCAAAGCTGTCGTCGAGAATGCAGTCAAAGATTTTGATTATGGCACCATTATGATCCCAATGGGTGTTCAGGAGGATCCTGATAAAGTGCATGAGATCATTCAGACTATCACCGAAGAAGACGGTATCACCGTTTATAATTTGCCAACCGGGCTTACACCTTCAGGAATGGACCTGGGAAGTGGAAACTTCGAAAATCTTGAAGCACCAAAAGTTGCCATGATAGGTGGCTCAGGAAGTAATTCAAGCGAAGTTGGGGAAGCATGGCACTTATTCGACCAGCGCTACCACATGCCATTGTCGATCATCAAAAGTGATGATGTTGACCGAACCGACCTCAGCAGATACAATGTGATCATCTCCAGCGGATATGGTATTTCTGATGGTGCGGCAGAGAACCTGAAAGAATGGGTTCGCGGTGGCGGCACGTTGATCGTCTTTAAGAATGCAATACGCTGGGCTAAATCACTCGGACTCGCAAATGTGGAGTATGTTGAAGAGGAAGAAGCCGATGAAGAGGAAAAAGAAGAAGTTAAAACTCGTCCTTATGTGAAGGCAGGAGAAGATCGCGGAGCCGGTTTTATCGGTGGAAGTATCTTCAACGCCAAACTGGATCTTACCCATCCCATGGGATATGGGTTCAATGATGAGAATATCACCCTTTTCCGCAACAGCACTCTGTTTATTGAAAAAGGTGAGAACCCGTATTCTACTCCATTGTATTACACCGACGATCCGCTGGCAAGTGGGTATAGCAACGATGAGAACCTTGAGTTGATCAAAGGTTCCGGCGCCGTAGTGGTAAGCGGTTATGGAAGAGGAAATGTGATCTCCATGACGGATAACCCAAACTTCCGTGCCTTCTGGTATGGCACCAATAAACTGTTTGCCAATGCCATATTTTTCGGCCACACGATCAGCGGCGGAACCACAAACTAATTAATTACTTAATTAAAAAAACAGACCCTGCAGGGAATTTTTTGGCAAATCTCTGTGGGGTTTTTTATGTCTATGAATCCCGTGGTGGAAGCCCCAACAATTTTCGGAAATCAAACTCATCTTCAGGCAAAGCTTTTAAATTATTGATCAGCATAATAGCCCGGTCTATTTTCTTTTGACTGCTTTTAACCTGTGAAACATAGTGGATGATATATCGCTGTTTACCGGGAGTAAGCATTTCAAATCTGTGTGCCCCTTCGTCATCCTGTTCCAATAAAGCCTCAAGTTCTTCCGGCATCTCCATTCCGTACTTACTGTTATCCAGCTCTATGGTGGCTTCAACTTCATCTCCCTTTTTTATCCCATACTTTTTCATTCGCTTTTTGTTTACGGTGATGTAAGCGGCACCACCACCCAGGGCAACCATTCCGGCATGGAAAGCTTTATTCCCATTGACGGAACACATCAACCGGGTTCCGATTCCTCCAACTTTGTCTACAATTTCAGCGGGTACGGTGATATGGTGCAGCTTTAATTTTGGGAGGTGGTCGATATGGGATGAGAAGGTTATAGGTTTCATATAGACTTTTTGATTCGCTACTCACGGCTCAGCGAGCCGTGGTACGTATATCGGCTCGCTGAGCCGATTTGTGTTAAAAGACAAAATATTCAATATTCAAAACCGAATCGAAAGTTCTTTTTTGCAATAACTATGCGGCCACTTTCTCCAATTATCTGTCAAGCCGGCCTTAACAGGGTTATGAAGTGTATAAAGAATCACTCTTTCCAATTCATCTGAATCCCTGACAACATGGTCAAAACTTTCAGCTTGCCAAAATGAATTGCCTGTTCTATCTAATTTTTCATTACATAATCTTGAGGTGTATTTTTTGAATGAGGCTAAAATATCTGTTATGGGGTATTCATCATTCTTTTGTTTCAACTTGTTCGACAAATGTCTAAAAACAAAGTGAACATGATTAGACATTATACAATAAGCATACAATTCATAATCCTTGTTATCTCTAAAATGGAGAGATTCTTTAATAATATCTGCTATTTCAACTGATTTTAGCCATGTTGGTCCTCTTTCAGCTTTATCCAGTATTGTTTCATACTTTTTAAATATTCGGCGGTTTATTTTCGTCCGAAGATCTTTTTTATCACCATTCCCATCTTGAAGCAATCGGACCTTTTCTTTATTGAGCTTCTCAATGATTTCTTTAGGTAATGTGCCTGCTAAACGTAAGGTGATAAAGTAATCACCACCTATAGGCTGCCAATGCGGTAAGTTTCTTCGATAGAATGACATTTGTACGTATGTAATATTTATTAGAATAAATAAAACAATCATTCTTAATCATACAACACGGCTCAGCGAGTCGTGGTACATGCGTTTATGATCTAATAATAGGCCCAGGATTTATGAGCCACTCCCGCAGCATCTCCAGAACCTTCGGACGCCGGAAGGTTGCTTCAAAAAAAAGAGCCGAAATTTCTTCCGGCTCTTTCGCTTTTTAAATGTAGTTGTTGTAATAAAGTTACTTCACCTTTTCACCGTTGATGATAACGCCGGTTACGTTGGTAATGTATTCAAGCGGATCCCCGTTGAACATCACCAAGTCGGCATCTTTGCCCCTTTCGAGGGAGCCAACACGGTTATCGATGCCCAGAAGTTTGGCGGCATCAATGGTCAATACTTTGAGGGCGTTATCTTTTCCTAAGCCATTGGCAGCAGCAACTCCTGCTTCATAATGTACCACACGCGTTTTAGGAACGTAGCCTTCATAACCGCTTTGGAAAGCGATCGGAATACCGGCCTCGTAAAGCTTAGCTGCAGTTTCCAGAGATGCATTTTTGGCATCGCCACCCGGACGAATCATAGATGGGTGAATGATGACAGAATAACCGCGGGATTTGATCTCGTCAATGATCATATATGCTTCAGCCACTCCATCCAGAACCATTGGGAAGCCAAACTCTTCCTGAAGTCGAATGGCAGACATGATGTCGTTGGCTTTGTGAACGGTGACCAAGGCCGTTTTCTTGCCTTCAAGTAAATCAGCTAAGGCTTCCATTCCCAGGTCCATGCTGTAGTCTTCCTCACCATTTCTTTTTTCCAGATAGGATTGGGCTTTGATCAGCTCCTGTCTCAGCATAGCAATACCTTTTGCTCGTGTACCCGGCTTGCTGAAAGCACGGCTCAGATTATCGCCTAAAGTGAAAGCAAGCATTTTAGACGGTTCGATCAAATTGTCGTTAACCGTTTCACCGGTGGTTTTAATGATCATGGTTTGGCCACTGATAAGTGCACCCGGTCCATGCCCGGTATGAACGGTGGTTACTCCCTGATCACGCAGAAAATCAACAAGTGCTTCCTGAGCATTGTAGGCATCAATAGCTCTAAGCTCCGGTTGTATAGGATTAGATGTTTCAAGCTGATCCTGATCGGCATCAACATTCAGGTGGCCGGCAAGACCTACCACTGAGTGCGCGTCAATAAAACCGGGTGTTACAACCTTGGCCTCATACACCTCATAATTGGAAGGTATATTTATTCCTGAACCAATACGTTCAATTTTTCCATCCTTAATAAGGACTACTCCATTTGAAATGGGTTGACCGGCCATGGTATAAACCGTTTCCCCTTTAACCGCGATCTGTGCTTCTGCAGTAAAATTAATTACGAGTAATAACGCCGGCAGCAGTATTAATTGTTTCAAAAATTTCATTTCAAACCTCCTTCACCGTGATGTGTATGGATGGTACCGGGATAGATCTGATATCCGCCGGTAGCATATTTTTTGTCCTCTTCATTATTGCGATCCCAGACCTTCTGGCCTTCGATCCAGGTTTGCTGAACATGTGTGTACACACTAAAAGGATCCCCATCAAGAATAACAAAGTCGGCATCTTTGCCTTTCTCAAGGGTTCCGACACGGTCATCAATATCCATCATTACGGCATTTGCAATAGTAACCGCTCTTAATGCTTCATTGCGACTCATTCCTTCTTGTATACCCAAGGCTGCATGACGTAAAAACATTCGGGAGTCCGTAATACCATCATCGGTGTGGAAACCAACAAGAGCTCCGGCATCTTCCAGATATTTACCATTTGAGTTCTTAATCTCGGCTGCTTCAACTTTTCCACCGAATGAATCGAGGGTGATGATAGAAGCTCCCAATACATTCTCTGAGTTTGCAATTTCATCGGCTACTTTCCAGGCTTCACTTACGTGTTGCAACACAAGGCGGTAGTCGAATTCCTCGGCCAATCGCATAGCTGTTAAAATATCCTGATGTTTATGGGTGTGATTGTGAACAATGCGCTTGCCTTCCAAAACTTCCACCAGCGTTTCCATTCCAATATCCCGCGGAGGCATTTTACTTTCGTCACCATCGGCAGCTTCAATTTTTGCTTGATATTCCTGAGCTTTTATATACAACTCACGAACCATTGAAGCGGCTTTAGCCCTTGTTCCGGGTGAGGGAGGGTTTCCTCGGGGGTTGGTCCCGTTCGCCATTTTCAGTCCGCCATAAATAGTCTTTTCATCATCTGTGTAAAGCAGCATGTCTTCTATGACATTAGCATCACGCAGTTTTAGGTAAACGGTTTGTCCACTCATCAAGTGACCTGATCCAGGCATTACATTTACAGAGGTGATACCACCTGCCAATGCACGTTTAAAAGATGGACTTCTCGGATCAATGGAATCCATGATTCGCACATCAGGATGGAGAGTGGCTGAACGATCGCCGCCGTCACCATCGCCAATGTGAGAGTGAGTGTCAACCAGGCCGGGCATGATTACATGTCCGGATACATCGTGAACATCGGCTCCTCTGGGAATCCGGGTATTGGGACCACCAACTGCGGTGATCTTGCCGTGTTCAACAACAAGAACGCCATTATTGATAGGCTCGCCAGAAATAGGTATGATCTGAGCACCTTTAAATATTTGAGGAGTGGATTGAGAAAATCCCTGAACCCCAAAGAAAAGCACACAGACCAATGCGAGCAATAAGCTTCGTATCGGTTTCTTCATAAGAAAATGGTTAGTTAATATTTGCTGTGCACAATTTATAAAAAAAGAAGTGCCATAAAAGAACTGCTTCGTAAAAAGAGGAAAATGAAACAATATTCTGTAGCTTGTATTTAAAGTGGTACAATAAACCAGTGAGGAAAAAATCATGAAAAATAAAGCAGCAAAAATAATTGGCGGATTAGTTGTGATAATTTTAGCGGCTTTAATAGTGATTACCCTGTCATTAGATGGTATGATTAAATCCGGCATTGAAGAAAACGGCTCAGAATTATTACAAACCCCGGTTACTGTGGAAAATGTAAGCGTTTCGATCTTTGGAGGGAGCGGAACTATTAATGGATTCACTGTTCAAAATCCTGAGAATTTCAGCGATGAGCCGGCCCTTTATATTCAGGAAGCATCAATGAAGGTTGATATTCGGTCACTTTTCTCTGATCAGATTGTGGTGAATGAAATCATAGTAAAAAATCCTGAGCTGTTTTTTGAGCAAATAGGAGTTGGTGTCAACCTCAAAACGTTGAATGATAACATGGATTTGGCTTCTGATGACCCCTCAGTTCCTTCCTTAATTATTAATCATTTATTAATTGAGGATGGAAGCGTAAAAGTGAGCAGCAGCTTAGAAAGAGAGCGAACAACCGAAGTAACTCTTGCTGAATTCACCCTAAACGATATTGGACGTGATGGAAACAATACCGTGAAACAAAGTGTACGTCAGGTTTTGAGGCCATTACTGCAAAAGGCTATGAAAGAAGCTCTGAAAAGCGGAGTTACCGAACAACTCGAAAATAAAGTCAGGGATTTGCTAGACAATTGATAACAGAGAGTCTGTGATTATTTAGAGTTCATTCGGCGTAATAAGCCTCAATTTCCTTTAGTTTGTTATCAATCATTTCCCGGGAGTACCATTTCCCCTGAACCATCACGCCCAGGTGATTTTGTATATGAGACAGATCTTCCATTGGGTTTCCGGCAAGTAAAATCAGGTCGGCCCGTTGACCCTCAGCGATGGTTCCAAAATCATCCTGCTGTGCAAAATACTCGCCTACATTTTTGGTGCCGCTTTTGATGATTTCATAATTACTCATTCCGCCTGCTTTCATATGCGGCAGTTCGCGGTGAATAGAAAAACCGGGAACGCTGAATAATTGCGGGGCATCGGTTCCCATCAGAATTTTAACTCCGGCTTTATTCATTTCATCTAGGATCTGCCGGCGCAGTTCGGCATGTGCTTGAGGGTTTTCGGAGGTATAACCACTTTGGGGATTATCTGCGAAATTGAAATAATTTTGCTTAACGGCCTTTGGGATATACTTCAGTTCATCATACTGTTTCATGGTTTCGAAATCGGCAGCTCCGATGATGGTTTCCCACAGCGCCATCGTCGGGACGATCCACACGTTATGTTCTTTGGTAAGCTGAATAACTTCCGCCAATTTCTCCTCCATTTCTTCATTCCCGAACTGCTGCAGGTAATTCACATATCCATCCACGTGATCAATGGTGATCTGCCCGGATTCAATGGCATGGATTACGCCGACCTCTTCCGGAACATGCCCGCCAAAAGTTATACCTACTTCATGTGCGGTCTCAGCCATGGCGTCATATTCTTCGAGGGATAAACCGGGGTGAACTTTGAGCAGATCCCAGCCTTCCTCTTTGTGTTCGCGCACCCGCTCAGCGGCTTGTTCAGGGGATGAAATGGTATTCCCGTTAAAACTCGGGCCTGCCAGGTATAGATTTGGGCCGACCAATTCTCCGGAATTAACGCGATCTTTTAGTTCCAGCTGATTTTCATATCCTAGCATTCCTCGGACTGTGGTAATTCCGGCGGAGATATATAAGAATAACGTGCTTTCCACGTATTCATCATCAAAATAATCGGGGGTGTCAGGTCCGGGATCCGTAGGGGGGACATGCCCATGCATTTCAGCCAGGCCGGGCATCAGGTACTTTCCGGAACCATCAATGATGGCAGCTCCAGGTGGTAAGGTTATTTCATCTGAAGGAACCAAATCAACGATCCGGTCACCATCAATGATTACGGTTTGATCCATCAGGACTTGTTCACTATCCATAGGGATCACATTTACATTTGTGAATACCGTTATAGTATCCTGAGATGGATCAGAAGAACAGGCAGTTAAGATCAGGCTGATGGAGAGAAGGATTAATTTTTTCATGGAATCGGAGATTTGTTGAAGTACAAAAACTAATATAATATTTAAGTTAGTTCTGTTATCTGTTCTTACTGTAAAACTTTCTTTAGCCTTTTAGGGCATCCCTTACAGCCTCACCAAAGGTCCCTTTTTCTTCTTTAATATCTTTCGACTTAAGCACCTCCAGTTTCCGGGCACCACGATAAAAACAATACATGCTGATGGCCATAACGGTATGCGCCACATCCAGGTGGTTGAACCAGGTGTGAACGCCAATCTCACTGGTATAGAAGAAGGCAGCAAGGGTAGCGAAAATTACAGTGAGAAAGAAAATACGACTGCCCTCATTTCGTGTTCGCCAATAAACGAGAAAGTGCAGAGGCAGAACAACCAAGCCAAGACCATAAGCAGAGTGGACCTGTATAAAGAAGAAATTCAAAGTAGAGAAAGTGATTACCGCAAAGGTAAGGAGTTCAACCACATTAGCCACTTCCAGGAACTTGCCGAATTTTTTATTAATGACAGGTTGGGCGTGCATGATAGATGCGCGTTCTATGGCCATAACTGCCAACATACTAATAAGCCAGCCGGGGAGCTTCCATTCCAGTCCGACTGCGTATTGAAAAGCGTGACCCAAAACTCCGCCCAAAAAAGTAGCCAGTGCCATGATCCCAAAATACCAGCGCATGTACTGATGGACTTTTCCCTTTTTATTAAGTTTTATCAGTTTGAGAAGGGCAAATAAACAAACGGCGGTGATCCAAAGGTCGGTGAAGGTTACCATCGGTTCCATGATGGTGATATCAAAAATCTCTATTGATGGCTGACCGGAATCAGACTGAAAGCGCTCGTTATCCATGAACTCCATTGAATTAAGAATTCACGGAAAATAACAGAATTGAGGAGATTGTCGAAGAGAAAGAATATTGTGCTTGGAACCGGAGGCACCGCGATACATTTTCAACTGGACATCGGACATTCAATCTCAAACTTCGAGGTTGAATGTTCCTTGTTCGGTGTTCAAGATTCTCTAACCCAGTTTATCCACATAATCCAACTTCTCCCACGGAAATTCCTCTCTTCCAAAGTGACCGTAAGCGGCCGTTTCTCTGTAAATGGGAGATTTCAGGTTGAACCGCTCAATGATTCCTTTTGGAGTACAATCGAAGGTTTTAGCCACTTTGTCGGCTAGTTCCACATCACTCATTTTCCCGGTTCCATACGTATTTACGTTGATGGAAACGGGTTCCGCAACACCGATGGCATAAGCAAGCTGAACAAGGCATTCATCGGCGAGACCGGCAGCCAGGATATTCTTTGCGATATGCCGGGAAGCATACGCTGCACTTCGGTCCACTTTGGATGGATCTTTTCCGGAGAAAGCACCACCGCCGTGTGCGCCAAATCCGCCGTAGGTATCTACAATAATTTTACGTCCGGTAAGGCCGGTATCGCCATGCGGTCCGCCGATCACAAATTTGCCGGTCGGGTTTACGTGATAGATGGTGTCATCATCCAATAATTCGGCAGGCAGTACTTTGGAGGTCAGGTACTTTTTGATGTCCGATTTAATTTGTTCCTGCTCTACGTCTGCATCATGCTGGGTTGAAAGTACAATGGTGTGAATGCGTTTAGGTTGGTTGTCATCGCCATATTCTATCGTAACCTGACTCTTGCTATCCGGGGCAAGATAAGGCATCAGGTCCGTTTCCTTGCGAATCCGGGCCAACTCGCGCAGTAAATTGTGTGAATACTGCAGTGGCATAGGCATGAACTCGGGCGTTTGCCGGGTAGCATACCCAAACATCATTCCTTGATCTCCGGCGCCATTTCGGTCAACCCCCATAGCTATATCAGGGCTTTGGGTATGAATGGTGGTCAACACCCCACAACTTTCAGAATCAAAACGATAAGAGGGTTTGGTATAGCCGATCTCACGGATTACCTGGCGAACAATCTCCTGCACATCCACATAAGCATCGGTAGTAACTTCTCCGGAAACTACAGCAAGCCCGGTGGTTACAAGAGTTTCTACGGCTACACGGGATTCGGGGTCGTCGGTGAGGAGGGCATCTAAAATGGCATCGGAAATTTGATCGGCTATTTTATCCGGATGTCCTTCGGATACAGATTCTGAAGTAAAGAGATTTTTCATGCTAATAATATATTCTGAATAATAAGGTGCTTTCGGTTAGGAAAATAATGGGCCGTTAAATTCAGGCGGTGATCATAAAGGGCGCAAAGTTAAAAAGATTTGAGGAGAAAAAAGCTATGAACTAAATAAATCCCCATCCTTTTTACTGGGGTCGATACCGAGGTACTGATAGGCCTTCTTCGTACAAATTCGTCCTTTGGGCGTGCGCTGCATAAAGCCTTCTTTGATGAGGAACGGCTCATAAACTTCTTCGATGGTACCTTTGTCTTCGCCAACGGCCACACCCAAGGTGCTCAAACCAACCGGCCCGCCGTCATAGTTTTCAATGATGGCTTTGAGAATACGTATATCCATTTCATCCAGGCCGTTTTGATCCACATCGAGGGCGTTGAGTGCCTTGTCGGCAATTTTCTCGTCTATGGTTTCTACATTATCAACCTGTGCGAAATCTCGGGTTCGCCGAAGAAGCTTGTTCACAATTCTTGGAGTCCCCCTGCTTCTCCGGGCAATTTCGTGAGCACCGGCATCCGTGATGCCCAAACCCATGATATCAGCCGTTCGCAAGGCAATCCGCTGAAGCAGCTCCACATCGTAATAATCCAGCCGCATATCAATTCCGAAGCGAGCACGGAGCGGAGCCGTTAACAATCCCTTACGGGTAGTGGCTCCAACCAGGGTAAAGTGGTTCAATTCAATCTGAATACTTCGGGCATTAGGGCCCGAGTCGATGACAATATCCAGCTTATAATCTTCCATCGCTGAATACAGGTATTCTTCGATCACAGGGTTGAGTCGGTGAATTTCATCAATAAAAAGCACGTCGCCTTCTTCCAAATTGGTAAGCATACCGGCAAGGTCGCCGGGTTTCTCCAAAACCGGGCCTGTGGTCGGCCGAATTTTTACCCCCATTTCATTGGCGATGATATAGGAGAGAGTTGTTTTGCCCAAGCCGGGAGGGCCGGAAAGAATCACATGGTCAAGTGCATCCCCCCGCTGTTTGGCGGCTTTTATAAAAACAGAAAGATTGGAAATGGCTTTTTTCTGCCCAATAAATTCTTGAAGGGAGCCGGGACGAACCGTCTGTTCAAAAACTTCTTCTTTTTCTTCGGGATTTAAAAGCGGGTTATTCACGTTATATTGTTGTCTATTTGTTAACGCTAAGTTTACAGAATTATACTTAGTTTTAAGGCTAAATGCGCATGCTAATTAATTTGTGGCTCTGATGAAAAAGTCCTCGTTATCACCGGATGAAGTTTCTTTGACTCAACCGGGGAACCAAAAAACCAAAATTGCCAAGAAACTGGCAAATCCCAAAAAGAATGAGATTCTTAAGCGGAAGGGTATGCAAAAAGACCTGCGCTCCAGCAAGTTAAAAATTTTTGGCAGTGACTATTTCTTCAATTACGAACTAAGCTGGCTTAAGTTCAATGAACGTGTTTTGGCTGAAGCTCAGAACCAAAAAAATAAAATTCTCGAGCGAATAAAATTTCTTTCTATCGTATGCTCTAACCTGGATGAATTTTTTCAAAAGCGTGTTGGCGGTCTCAAAAGGCAATTAATGGCAGAAGTGAAGGAGCTTTCCGTAGATGGAATGACCCCTTCCGATCAGCTTAAAGTCGTGCGGCATGAAGTTCATAAGATGATCGAAGCTTATCGCGGCTGTTTTTTTGATGACTTGTTGCCAAAATTGTCGAGCAAAGGAATCCGGATCTTATCTTATAGTGAGCTTACAGAATATCAAAAAAGTGTGAGTGACCGATATTTTCAAAAGCAGGTATATCCCATTGTGACACCGCTGGCTGTAGATGAGTCTCACCCTTTTCCCTTCATTTCTAATAAAAGTCTTTCTTTTGCCATAGAATTATTAAATCCGCGAACAGAGGAAAAATCTTTTGCACGGCTCAAAATTCCCGCAAACCGAAACCGATTTGTAGAGGTGCAGCGCAAGGGCAATAATGTAATTTTAATTCCTATTGAGGGATTGATTCGCGAGAAAATGAACCAGTTTTTCCCGGGAATGAAGGTGCTTTCTGCACACATGTTCAGGGTTACACGAAATGCTTCGGTGGACCGAAATGAAGAAGAGGCAGAAGACCTGCTGGAGACCATTGAAGACGAATTGCGGGAGCGAAAATTTGCTGAAATCGTTCGTTTGGAAATTGACGCAGAGATGCCCAAGCACCTGAAAAAATATCTGGTAAAAAACCTGAATATTAATTGGAATGACGTATATGAAATGAAAGGCACCATTGGGTTGGCTGATGTAATGGAAATAGCCCGGCTGAGTGGATTTAACCGCCTTAAAGAACGCAACTGGACCCCTGTTCTGCACCCTGCTTTGAAACATAATCCCGAGGAAGAAATACCCAGTATCTTTGAAGTAATTAAGAAGGGAGACTTTATGGTCCACCATCCCTACCATAGCTTTGAGCTTTCTACCCAACGGTTTATTGAGGAGGCCGCTCGTGATCCTAATGTTTTGGCAATAAAGCAGACCTTGTACCGGACTTCCAAAGATTCTCCACTGATGCACTCATTGATGAATGCCGCAGAAGAGGGAAAACAAGTAGCCGTACTTGTTGAAATCAAGGCCCGGTTTGATGAGGAGCGTAATATAACCTGGGCACAAAAACTGGAAAATTATGGAGTACACGTAGCCTATGGAATCCCAGGACTTAAAATTCATACCAAATTAACGATGGTGGTTCGTGAGGAAAGTGACGGACTTCGGACCTATTGTCATATCGGAACCGGAAACTATCATCCGGATACTGCACAGCTTTATGAAGATTTAGCCTTGTTTACCTGTGATGAACAGCTTGGCTCTGATGTTACGGATGTATTTAACCTGTTGACCGGATATGCTCCGGAACAGTCGTTTGAAAAATTACTGATTGCCCCTCATCATATGCGCAAACAAATGGATGCGTTGATCGAATATGAAATTGAAGAAGCCAAAAACGACAGGCCGGCGCGCATTATCGCCAAAATGAACAGCCTGGAGGATCCGGTAATAATTCAAAAATTATATGAAGCATCTAATGTCGGAGTTAAAATTGATTTAATAGTTCGGGGTGTGTGTCGATTAATCCCAGGAAAAGAAGGACTAAGTGAAAACATTACGGTACACTCTATTATCGGTCGTTATTTAGAGCATTCAAGAGTCTATTACTTTAACCATCGCGGCGAACATAAATATTTTATAGGATCGGCAGACTGGATGCACAGAAACCTGGATGCCCGTGTTGAAGCTATTACCCCAATTGAGAATGAAAATCTAAAAAAGTATCTGCAGTTTGTGCTTAATATTTATTTTAATGACAACAAACAGCGATGGCTGTTAAATGCTGACGGAAGCTATGATCGAGCTAAAAAAATAAAGGGAAGCTCGAAATTAAGTGCACATGATTTTTTAATGAATCATATGAAAGAATCTGACGAACCCATCCCTAAGGCATAGTGACACTTTTGGTTAATCTGAATTATTCAACATAAAAGGTTTCATCGCCGATTTCTTCATTTAACTTTTGCAGCAACCTGAAAGCCGGGTTACGGAAAACCCCATCCAGTTGATAAGCCTCGAACACCGCCTCCCGGGCAGCTTCAAGATCGCCTACATTAATTAGGGCATTCCCAAGATACCAATATGCTTTTTCGGTTATCATGCGGCTGCTTTCTGCACGACTAGCCGCTTCTCTAAAGGCCAAAATAGCAGCCTCATAATCGGGTTCGTTGTAAAGTATAATTCCCTTATTCAGAAAAGCTTTTGAGCTATACGGTTCTTCATCAAAATCATTTAAGACTTCATTAAAAAGCTCGAGTGCACGTTTCTCATTCCCGGAAATAGCAGCTTCAAAACCAAGGTTAAGTAATGAGTCAGCGGTAGTAATCCGTAAATCCTTGGCCCGGACACCGTCAGAGGTTTCAATCTCGCCAAGATTAATTTTTTGTACTACAAGTTGATTTAAGTCTGAGGAGGGATCAACTTTAAACAGCTGAATAAGAGCAATAATAATGATAACGGCAGCTGCAGCGGCACGCCAAGTCCATGTTGGCAGTTTATTTATACGAGCTCCGATAGTGTTTTTTTGGACTTTGCGCTCTATTAATGTCTTTATGTTCACTTCCAATTCAAGTACATCCAGCAATTCAGGATTCTTTGCTATTTCATTCCATAGATCCTGGATTTCTTCCTCGTTAAGCCGCCCTTTTATATAGGCATCGATACGTTGTCTTATTTCTAATTCTCTCGAGTTATTCATCAGTAAAAGTTTTTATTATAATCAGAACAGAATGTATTTAACAAATACATTCTGAACGCTGAACTCATATAGTAAGAGCGATGAAAAAGGAATTCCTTACAGTTAAAGTTGAATTTTTTTTTCGAAGCATTCTTTAAGCACATTTATGACCCGATGTTTTTTGGTCCAGGCATTGTTTACGGAGATACCAAAGTGCTCGGCAACAACGGAAGTTTCGTAGCCGGGGTTTTGAAACCAGTATTCAATATATTTTTTATAATCGGCTTTTAAAGCCTCAATACAGCGCTCCAGGATGGTCATTTTCTCATTATCCACCAATCGGTGAAGTTGATCCGGTTTCTCAAAATGATGCTCAGGAAGGTCTTCATAATTCACTTCCCGTTCCTTTGAAAGTTGCTTAAAATATTCATGTTTTGCGGTAGTGAACAGGTAGTTTATAACGGCATCCGGGTGAGACAATTTGTCATTTCGGATTTTTTCTATAGCAATCATGAGCGTATTTTGTGCGCAATCTTGAGCATCTTCAATGGAGGCATCCATCCGAACCGTTAAGAATTTTATAAGCACAGCAGTAATCACCTTAACCTGTTTATTTATGACAGATTGATCATTCTGTAATACAGCATCTACAAATTTTGAATAATCCATGCTCATAATTATGCTAAATTAAAACAAATGTTAAAATAACATTCAGAATGAAAAAGAAAATAAAGAAATTTAGTTCTTAACAGTGTAGTTTTAGTGTATGTATCGAGTCCAGCTAAATAACTTTGAAGGTCCTCTCGACCTCCTCCTGTTTTTCATTAAAAGAGATGAATTAGACATCTACGATATTCCCATCTCTTATATCACAAAACAGTTTTTGGAGTATATTTATGTGCTTGAAGAATTAGACTTAGATGTAGCAAGCGAATTTATCCTGATGGCCAGTATGTTGATGTCGATCAAAGCGAAAATGATGCTGCCGAGAGAAGATTCTGAAGATGATGAATTAGATGAAACGGACCCACGCTATGAGCTCGTTCAGCGATTATTGGAGTATAAGAGATATAAAGAAATGTCAGAAAAAATGGCTGACATGGATGAAGAAACCCGTAAAAAATATATGCGTGGTTATCCCGAGGCCGATGTCGTAGAAAAACAAGCCACCGGAGAAGCCCTGCAGGATGTAACGATGTTTGATTTAATTGCAGCGTTCAAAAAAGTTCTGCAAGATATTGAAAGAAAAAATGTTGTCCATCATGTTGAAAAAGTAAGTACCACTGTTGAAGAACAAGCTGAATTTGTATTAAACAGACTTCATGAAAAAGGCCGGCAAACATTTATGGAAGTCTGTTCTACACTTAAGAATAAAATTTATGTTGTAGTGACATTCTTGGCAGTATTGGAGATGATTAAAGAGCAACAAATCAATTTATTTCTCGAAGAAGACCCTACCGAATTTTATATCGATTTAAAGCCTGTAGATGAAATTATAGGTGTTTAACCCAAACCGGATTACCGTAATGATAAAAAAAATTATTTTACTGACAGCAATTGCTACCGTTTCAGCTTGCAGCGTTTTTAACAAAAGTTCTCAAACCCCGCCAAATATTTATTCATTTTCATCAACGATTACGGAGAGTGGGCTTTATAATGATTTGGCTGTATTAGCCCATGATTCGCTTCAAGGTCGTGAAACGGGGACCATTGGGGAAGAGAAAGCAGCCCGTTACCTGTCTAAGCGATATGAGGAAATGGGATTGAAACCGGTGGGAGATGACGGTTCTTATTTTCAGCATTATGAACTTATTCAGCCTACCGTAGAACAATTTAATTATGAGCTGAAAAGTACTGCTGCAGACTCTGTTGTTGACAATTCAACTCACAATAAACAGGAGGATGCAAATTTCGTAACAATTTTTGGAGGCAGTGATTCATTATCAGGTTCTGTTGTATTTGCAGGGGCCGGAATGTTCGATGAGGAAGAGGGAATCAACCAATATCCCGAACAAACGGCAGGAAAGTGGCTTTTTATATTGTATGACCGAGACCATACTAACATGAACCATTTGCAAACGATGCTTTCTGGAGATGCTTTGGGAGCAATAATATTAGTGGGAACAGATGTAGCTGATTACGAGATGGAAGCTGAGAACCGCAAGGCCGGTTTTGGTATGGGCAGGGGACTGTCTCTTAAATATCTTCAGGAAAACGGAGGAGGATTAGCACCTGCTTTTAATCGAATTCATCCCGAATTGGCTGCTACGTTGTTGGGGGTTAAAGAAGTAGAGGCTTTGGAGGAAATCCAGAAAAAAATTGTTACCGAGCCCGTGTCTTTTGAAGCGAAAGCGTTAGATTTTACTCTTGATCACAATCCTTTAGTTAATGAAAACACAGTAGTTACAAAAAATGTTGTAGGTTTTTTGGAAGGCAGCGATCCGGATCTTAAGGATGAAGTGATAGTATTAAGTTCTCACTATGATCATGTTGGAATTGGCCAACCGGATTCAACCGGGGATAATATATATAATGGTGCTGATGATGATGGAAGTGGAACCGTTGCAACTCTTCAAACAGCAGAAGCCATGGCCGCTGCAAAAGAAGCCGGGGTTGGGCCAAAACGAAGTGTGCTCTTTTTGAATGTATCAGGTGAAGAAAAAGGGTTGCTGGGGTCCCGATACTATTCAGACCACCCCATTTTTTCAATCGAAAATACCGTAGCCAATATTAATATTGATATGATTGGCCGGGTGGATGAAGAGAATATAGCGGATAGTAATTATGTTTATATCATCGGCGGAGAAATTATTTCTTCCGGCTTGGATAGCCTCACTCAAATGGCTAATACCATGGGGCCAGATCTGACGCTGAGCAAAAGGTATAATGATCTTAACGATCCGAATCAGTTTTACCGCAGAAGTGATCACTGGAACTTTGGCCGACTTGGAGTTCCATTTGTATTCTTTTTTACCGGTGTACATGCCGATTATCACCGGCCATCTGACCATATAGAGAAGATCACTTTTGGGCCGCTCACCAAAAGAACACAGCTGGTGTATAACCTAACGGCCTTGTTGGCGAATTCGCCTGATCGGCCTGAAGTTGATAACCAGGAGTTTATCGAAAAAACGCAGGTTCAGCCGAGATAGAATGTCGGACACTGAATATTGAGCAAGAAGAACTTTCGCAGCTCTTTATTGGGGTATTATTTACCAATTAAGATGAAAGGAGCCCAATAAACCGGGTGTTTGTAGTATGGATGGTCGATCATGTAAAGTTTGGCATCGCGAAGGGCTTTAGCCTTATAATCAAACAGCGGATGTTCATACATCCCGAACCAATCCAGGGTTTGATTCCACAGACCATAATCTTCCTGTTCGTGAGCCAGCATTTGCTTGTAAAAGGTTGACATGAACACAGAAGTGCTCCGGTCAAAAACGCTCCAAAGGCTAACCATCACAGAAGATGCTCCGGCTGATAGAAATGAACGCTGTAAACCTAGTAATCCCTCACCCGTTACAATTTTGCCCATTCCGGTGTTACAAGCGCTTAAGGTCACCAGGTCCGCATTTAATCTAAGGCCGGAAATCTCCCGGCTGTTTAAATAGCCATCTTCTCCAAACAAGGACTCCATCTCCGTTTTTTTTGAAAGGAGTAATCCGCTTCGGGCCGGATTTTCTTCGTTGACTTCGGCATGAGTTGCAAAATGAATAAACCGGAAATCACCCAATTCATGAGACTTTAAAGCAGCTTCGGTAACATCTTCATTCTTAAGAACTTTTAAATTGGTAAAATTCACTGAAATGGAATCCACTTCCAATAAGGTGGATGGTAAGGAGGCAAAGGAAGCCTGGGAGCTGGAGGGGCTGGCATTGCTGCCTCCTTCAAAACCGGAGCCGGCCAGGGCCAGTAATTCAAAACTTGTAGTTCGGTGAGGATTGTTTATAAATGAATAGATAGAAGCGGATGGAAGATATTTGATATGTAAGTCTTCGATTAAAAAACGCTTGTTATTGCTCAGCGACTCAAATGGTAAAAAGGTGAGTGCTCCACCGGGAATAATAAGTAGGTTGGTAATTTTAGTATCATTGTTAAGCTCCAAACCGGGAATAAGTTCATTATATAGACCTGCCCCAAGCTTCGCTATCTTATTCATTGGATCTTTATTGGTAATCGCTTCACGGTAACCCCTTATTTGTTCCGTAAAGTATTGGTTTGCTGTTAATGGATCATTTGGGGTAAAGACGCTTCCCGAGATTCCGGTTCTGGTAATAAAAAGCCGGATTAGGCTGTTTTCAGTAAAAGCATATTCCAGAATAGCTGTCTCTGAGTCCAGCATGACTTGAGCCTGTTTGAGGGTAACCGGCTGGGGATATTTAAAATCTTTAAGATGTGCGTTACTTGTCTGAATTTGATTCAGAAATGCTTGGTACTCAAACTCCAGGTCTTTGAGTTCATCCCGCAGGGAGTTTTTCTCATGTACTGATTTAGCCACTTCAAGCTGATTATACAACCGGTCCAATTGTTTGGCTTTTTGTTGTTTCTTAATGAGGGTGGGTTCGTCCAGAGATGCGAGCTCATTTTCCCGATCCTCAGCCAATTCATCCATCAATACTCGTGCCTTAGCAGACTCGATCAGCTCAAAGGCTTTTTTGGGGTTGTTTTTCCGGTTGATATACCAAGAGGCCACTTCATTATAAAAGCCAGCATGTTTCCGGAAAAAACCGGACCTGAAAGTGAGTCCGGCTACGTTGGTGCGAATAGAGTCGATAAGAGAAAAGGTTTCTTCTGCAATTATAAAGGCACTGTCTGAAGAGACTTCATTATAAGCTTTAGCAAGATTCATTGAGGGCGAAATTCTAGAAGGTATAGACGAAGAGGAGGAAAGTTTATAAGCTTTTTTATACTCCTTCAGACTGTTTTGCAGATCCCCTTCAATTTTATAAAGTTTCGCAAGCAGATTATGTGATCTGACTTGCCGCAATTGAAACTGCTTTTCAAAGGCGATATCATGTGCATTGGAAACAAATTCTTTTGCCACTCCATAATTTCCTTTTAAAAGCTCCAGGTTGGCAATATCCAGGTATAAATTAGAAAGAATTTTTGGATCATTGACCTCCTGCATCCATTCCAAGGCCTCATTATAGAAAGCCGTTGCATTTTCAAGGTCGTTGTTTCTAATAGCAATACGTGCAATTCGAACCAAGCCATCTGCCGTGGAGACCGGGCGGTTAATTTCACGATTAATGGCCAAGGCTTCGTTATAGTAGCTAAGGGCGGTTTCAAAATCTCCTGAACGGTCGAATAAACTCCCGATATTTTCCAGCGTTTGGGTGATATCGTAGGGGTTTTCAAGCATCCTGGACAGCTCCAACGACTTTTGGTAGTAAATGATGGCACTGTCTCTTTTTCCCTGCCGTTCAAAATTCCAGGCCAGATTGTGATAAGCGATATCCAGTAAGCGAGGGTCTTCTAATTTTTCACGTATCTTAAGGCTTTTGCGGATATAGGGCTCTGCTTGTTGATGGAGTCCTAACTCCATCATAGTCAGAAAAATCCCATTTAAGACATACGAAAGACGTGCATCATTATTTAAATCGGTATAAATTTCTTTGGCTTTTTGCTGATGAAAAAGGGCAGTCTCATAGTCACCTGTATTTTGGTAGGTATAGGAAATATTATTATTAAGCCGTGCGATCAAGCTGGAATCAGTTATTCCTTCAGCAACTTTCAAGGCATCCAAATAAAACTTCTGTGATTCATCATACTGCTCGGAACGCCTTAGTATAAGACCAATGTAATTTTTGATGTTTATTTGTAAAGATGTGGGAATCTGCTGGAGAGGTGTTTTGTCGAGTGTACGAAAAATTTCAAGAGCCTCATTCACAGATCCACTTACGTAAAGCGTTTTTGCATATTCAAAGGAAGCTTCCATCCATTTTAAAGAATCACTTTTTTGCAGAAAAAGGTCTATAGCTTTTTGGTAATGCTCAGCGGCACGGGCATAATCTCTGTCGGAATAAGATTCATTTCCAAGGACAAAGAGAGAGTCACCCTGAGATACCTGGGCATTTAAAATTTGCCCAAATCCAAAAGTGATCAAAAAAGTTATGGTAAGTACGTTTTTCATTTAAGAAATATTACTCCTTCCTAATTGAATGTGCTGATAATAAATTGTTTTTTGGTAGAGAACTATTAAGAAATAATATTTAAAAATGAAAAATAACTATTTACCCAACATATATTTTAAAAATACTGATCCTGATGATAGCGGTGAGGATGATGGAGGAAAAGGAGGGGGTTCTGGCAACGGGGAAACCGATGACACAAATCCGGTTTAAAATACTTAAGCTAAAAAAAGCCGGGATTCCCGGCTTTTTTTATTCCCCGAACAAAGCATTCACAAAATCAGCACGGTCAAATACCTGCAAGTCTTCAATTTTTTCACCAAGTCCGATATACTTAACCGGTACATTCAATTCGTGCGAAACGCCAATTACAATCCCTCCCTTTGCTGTCCCGTCTAATTTTGTAAGCGCCAAGCCCGTGATATCAACTGTTTCGGTAAAAGCCCGTGCTTGTTGAAGGGCATTTTGCCCGGTGGAGGCGTCCAGAACCAGGATGACTTCATGAGGGGCTCCTTCTACCACTTTGCCCATAACCCGTTTGATCTTGGCTAATTCTTCCATCAGCGCTTTTTTGTTATGAAGACGTCCGGCGGTATCGATTAAGGCTACATCACTGCCGCGGGCTTTAGCCGCTGCAACGGTATCGTATGCCACTGAAGCCGGGTCAGCATTTTGTCCCTGTTGGATGATCGGGACATCTGCTCGTTCACTCCAGATCTTAAGCTGATCAACAGCAGCAGCGCGGAAGGTGTCAGCGGCTCCCATGATCACTTTTTTACCGGCTTTTTTATAGAGATGAGCCAGTTTTCCAATAGTGGTAGTCTTGCCCACACCATTTACACCAACCACTAAAATGATGTGCGGTTTTACGGGAAACTCAGCTTCAAACTCAGCGGGCTTGTCAGGGGCGTTGTTTTCGAGCAGGTCTACAATTTCTTCACGGAGCATGGTCTGAAGCTCATCTTGGGTCACGTATTTATCTTTGGCTACCCGGGCTTCAATTTTCTTAATAATCTCGATGGTGGTGTTTACACCGACATCGGAAGTAATAAGAATTTCCTCGAGGTCATCCAGGATGGCATCATCAACTTTGTCTTTTCCGACAAATGCCTTACCGATTTTGTTGAGCAAGCCATCGCGACTTTTTTCAACGCCTTCATCCAGCTTCTCTTTTTTCTTAAGTCCTAATTTTTCGAGAAATCCCATGTATAAAACTAATTGAATTTTGCCCCGCGCATAATCAGGCGGTAGCGATTAAAGTAATCGATCCAAGATATGACCATTAAAGTTACCGAACACGCCATCAAAAACATGTGTGTGCTTTGAGCCTCAGGAAAGAAAAATACCGAAATCCAGTATAGTGCTAAAACATTTACTGAAATTTTTCCGGACATGATTGCCATGGCTACTTTATCATATTTCTTTTTAATATAGTATGAGCCCAACATGATTAAGACATCCCGGATCACGGCAACAATCAAAAACCAGAGCGGGATCCAGCCAATCCATACTGTATAAATAAAAAGTACCAAGGCACAGAGCTTATCGGCAATAGGGTCAATCATCTTGCCAAGTTCAGAAATAGTATTGGTCTTTCGTGCAATGAAACCATCCAGATAATCTGATATGACACCATAGGCAATCAAAATTAATATGGCAGTATCTACTTGGAAATTATTTTGATAGTGCAAATACACAACCGGAAAGGCAACCAATATGCGGGTAAAAGAAATGGTATTAGACCAAGTGAGGACTCGTCCGGTAACCTGAACTTTTTTGCCGTCTATATTTTGAGTTGTACTAGCCAAACCTTGTTTTTATTTGCGATATTGCCGATCCAAATTTACAGTCATTGTAGTACATAAACCAATATGAACGAGCATAAATTACTGGTCGAAAAAAAGCTGACATCAAAAGAAGTTTTTAAGGGAAAACTGCTTCATGTTTTTTATGATGAAGCGAAACTGCCGGACGGAGGGGTATCATCACGCGAATGGATTAAACATCCGGGTGCCTGCGCAGTAGTACCGGTTTTTAAAAATGGGGATTTGATGATGATTCGACAGTTTCGCTATCCCATGTCGCAGATATTTTGGGAAGTTCCTGCCGGTAAAATTGATTTCGGAGAAACGGAAGACCAAACGGCTTTGAGAGAATTACAGGAAGAGGCCGGCGTGAAAACCGGCGACTTTGCTTATATCGGGCATTTCTATCCCTGCATTGGCTATTCGGATGAAGTGATCCATATTTATGTGGCTTGGAATTTAGCGCAGACTGCTCAAAAAGTAGATGAGGATGAATTTGTAACCAAAGAGCGAATTCCTTTTAAAGAAGCGGTAAAGATGGTTCACTCCGGAGAGATCAATGACGGGAAAACGGTGATTTGCTTGTTACGGGCATGGAAGTGGTGGCAGGGCGAAGGACCGTTTAAATTAACTAAATAGTCTGCCAAGAAATCGGCGGCTCAGCGAGCCGCGGTACGTATATCGGCTCGCTGAGCCGATATGTCTGGGCTGCCCCAATGTACTATCGAATAATCCCTTCTTCCTTCGCCAGCTCAAACATGCTTTCATGGAGATTTTCGTTATCGAGATCTCCCCGCATACACAGTTCTGCAACTTCCAGGCCATTAAGCATGAGGATACAGCCCATTTCATTAAGTATGGAATCAAATTTCATGGGGTTGGCCTTGCTGAGTTTCTCAACATCAATTCCGTCCGGACTGATTTTCTTATTTACCAATACATAGAATTTATCATCAGAGTCTTCTCCAAAAGAAAATTCCTCCAATCCGGTGTCTTTAAGCTTTAGCATGTTTGTCTAAAAAATCTCTGGCTTTAATGATTTCTGTGATCTCATCTGTCTCCCGGTTCACAATGCGAATCTGGAATAAACTGATAATAGCTTGCTCGTTCAATATCTGAATAACTTCATCAATGGTTTCACATTCTTCAGTTTCACTCACAAGATCATTGATGCCCTGAACAATGTATCGATACTGTTTTTTTTTGTTCTTCTTTTTTTGGGTAGTGCCGGAGTCCGGCTGAGGCTCTTCAAAATATTCCCGGATGGCCTCTTCGGTCACATACCAACTCACCCCCAATTTACGGCCGCGAATTCGGCCTTCGCGCAGGTAGGTGCGAAGGGTCATTTTTGAAATTCCGAGTTGTTCATGCAGATCATCAACGGAATAAAGGGTAAGATTTCCAATTTTTTTAGGCATTACGTCTCTAAATTGAATGAATAAATATTATTGTTACCAACCATTAAACTACAAATAATTTTACATTAGTTACTATTACTTATATAAAAGAAATTAGATTTGGTTGAGGCTAGGCTTCCGCCGTATATTGAGTACAGTTATTCAAAAAACAAGGCAGCGGGTCCCAAAAAGGCCGGCTTTTTTTATGTCTGAGATTTACCTTCCTTTCGCTCCGAGGCATGAATTTTTAGTAACGCACAAAATCACTCCTCTTCATCAATATTTTTGTATGCCTGAGTGATACGCTGATTCATCAACCTGCGATAGTTTTTAAACTCATATTCACTAACTGTAAATTCAGAGTGATATTCCCCGTCAAAGCATTCTACATTAAGTTTGTTGGGTTTATCGGTTTCTGTAATGGTTACCTGCACTTTCCCCAGGCGATAGGAATCTCTTTCTTTCATAGAATAAATTTTTTCTGAAGGTAAAAAAATCTGTCTTTAGCTTTTGAACTTTAACCTGTTTTAAATTCGTTCAGTTAAATCACACGTTAACTTTTAGTATTTTAGAATGTTCAATCTAAAAAACGTCATGAAAAAGAAGAATATTTTCATAATAGTGGTAAGCATTTTCTTAGGGGTCTTTGTGTATGTTTCATTGAGTAATGTACAGGCCCCGGTTAATGATAACTCTCCGGAATGGATCCCAATTCACGAAGCTCAGCAAATGGCAGCTTCCTCTGACAAACTTATTTTTGTGGATGTTTATGAAATTGGCTGCAAATACTGCAGGGCTATGGATCGGGAGGTGTTTCCGGATTCTACAGTAAGGCAGGTGATGGATGCCAACTACATTCCGGTTCGAATAGACGGAAACTCTATGGAGAAGATTCAATTTAACGGAAAGGAAATAGCCGCTAAAGATTTTGCGCAAAGCAAAGGGGCTTATGTATTTCCGACGTCCCTGATTTTGGATGTAGAAGGAAACGTTATTAAGAAAAAAACCGGTTATATGGGCGTGGATGAATTCAGACAATTTTTATATCAATAACATTAATTAATCAGGGATTATTATGAGGATGAAAAAAATTACTGCTAATATGGGCATGGTATTAGCGATCTTTTTGATTGCAGCCGGCTGCAATGGACAAGCCGGAGACCAAGCCCAAAAACCACCGGCTGAAGATTTGCAAGTGGAAGCTGAAAAGGTAGCATCCGGAATCCAGATTGGATGGGGCATTGCTTTTCTGCCTGATGGTGATATGCTGGTAACAGAAAAGTCAGGCTCTTTATACAGAATTCAAGATGGAGAAATTATTGCTGAAATTACTGAGGGAATTCCATCAACACTTCATGTAAACGGACAGGGTGGGTTTTTGGATATAGAGCTTCATCCCAATTATGAAGAAAATGGCTGGATATATTTCTCCCATTCATCAAGTGCGGGCGAAGGGGAAGGAAGTAACACGGCTATAATCCGCGCTAAACTTGAAAACGATGCATTAGTAGATACGGAAGTGCTTTATAAGGCTGAGCCAAATTCAACCCGAGGACAACATTACGGCAGTCGCATTGTTTTTGACAACGAGGGATATTTGTTTTTCTCGATTGGAGACCGTGGTAACCGCGACGTAAACCCTCAAGACCTATCCAGGGATGGCGGTAAGATTTATCGGTTGAATGATGACGGAAGCATTCCCTCAGACAACCCTTTTGTGGGTGAAGACGGGGTTAAAGAAGCTACATACTCTTATGGGCACCGAAACCCCCAGGGAATGGCCTTAAATCCTGAAAGCGGAGTATTGTGGGCGAACGAACATGGGCCTCGCGGCGGTGATGAAGTGAATATAATTGAGCCTGGTAATAATTACGGATGGCCGGTTATCAGCTATGGCATCAATTATAATGGAACCGAATTTGCAGAAGACACTGCCAGGGTAGGAATGGAACAACCGATTTTGTATTGGGATCCATCTATCGCCCCTGCCGGAATGGCTTTTATCACAAGTGATAAATACCCGGGATGGGAAGGCGATTTATTAGTTGCATCGCTCAAATTTTCCTATATAGCGCATTTAGATGTGGAAGGAAATGAAATTCTTGGTGAGACAAAACTGGTAGAAGGTGTAGGCAGAATTCGTGCCATTGAAGAAGGTCCGGATGGCTATATTTACTTTACCGCTGAAGGCGACGGGGTTTATCGTTTAGTGCCGTCTGAAGATTAATCCGGTATCATAGGACTCCCTGGAAAATTCTTCCAAAGCCTGTAAAGTTGTTTGCAATGTGTGTTAATCAGCTTTTGCTGATTTAAAGCAAACATCGATAAAAAAATTTGTAAGGAATTGGGTTTTTATCGCTCTAACTAATATGGAGCGACGATCATCATATCAATTTCCATTTAGCAGATATCCGGCGGTCAGAATTGCCTTAATGCTGATCGCGGGCATTCTGTTTTTTTATTTTTATAACCCCTCTCATTCTCTGGTTACAAGTTTTTTTGCTTTTTCAGCAATTACCTATGGCCTCATAGAATGGCGAAATACCTATGTAATCAGCGCATTTCTCACAAATCTAAGCTCCTTTGCCTTTCTTCTGACAATCATTGCTTTTGGCGTTTTTCGAATGAGCATTGACTCAGAAAAGGAGACCTCCGAAACCATACGGTTGCTCCAGGTCTTTTCCTGGGAAGAAGTTCAGATAACGGGTACGATTCAATCCATTTCTAAAACGGCTGCCGAAAAAGTACGATGGGATGTTTCGGTTGAGGAAACAATTTTTGGACAGGTTTCTTCTTCCCAAAAATATATAGCACGGATTTTGGCAGACGAGCTGTCTGTAAAGCCCACGCTGGGAGACGAAGTGGTATTCACGGGTACGATTATTCCCATTTCCGAAAAACGAAACCCTCAGGATTTTGACTATAAAGGTTACTTACAATCACAGGGAATTTCGGTGCAGATAAAAGCGGTCGATCTTCATAAAATTATACCTAATGATGAGCTGACAGAATGGGTTTGGTGGCGGGAGAAAGCTTTAGACTTGGTGGATAAAAACTTTAACGAAGCAACGGCACCCATTGCCAAGGCTTTGTTGGTTGGCTATAAGCAGGATTTGGACTCCGAATCTAAAGCAGCTTTTGCCCGGGCGGGGCTTTCTCATATTATGGCTGTTTCGGGTTTACACGTGGGCTTTATCGTGGCCCCGTTCTGGGTTATAATTCCATATTTCTGGACCAGGAAACACGGTAGTAAAGTTGGGCTGGCTCTGCTGATTATATTGCTGTTTTGTTATGCGGGAATCACGGGGTTTTCCCCTTCAGTTATGCGGGCATCCGTAATGGCAGGGTTTCTGAGTTACGGCAAATTGTTTCATCGCATAAATGATTCGATAAACCTGACGGCAGCGGCAGCAATTGCTCTTTTAATCATCAATCCGGCTCAGCTGTTTGAAATTGGGTTCCAGTTATCTTTTTCAGCGGTACTGATAATTTTGTTAATCCTGCCTGTAATACAAAACATCCTTCCTTATTGGGTCAGAGTTCGCTGGTATGGGAAACCCTTGATGGTAGTTATTGTATCATTGGTGGTTCAATTTGGCCTTTATCCTCTGCAAGTATATTATTTTGGGGAAATTTCATTAGTAAGCCCCATAGCCAATGCCCTGTTCGTTCCGTTTTTGGGGATAGTAGTCCCTCTTTCATTAGTTGCACTGTTTATAGCAGCAGTTCTTCCGGGCCTTGGTTTTATCCTAAACTACCCTTCATTTCTTTTCTTAGGATGGATGAGTGATTTTGTAAATATAGCGTCAACATGGGATTGGGCGTGGACAACCGCTAGCCTGAAAAGTAATCTCATTTTTGTGCTTTGGCTGTTAGTGATATTCACCATTTCTTCCTGGCAAATTACAGCTCTTAGATGGAAATTAAGCATCGGGATCTTAATGACGGCTTGTTTAATGTTGTCATTTCACGTAATTCAGAAAACTCAACCCGCCAAACTTAAGGTCACTTTTTTTGATGTGGGTCAAGGTGATGCTGCCCTGCTAAGCACCCCTTCCGGAAAGCATATTTTGATTGACGCTGGAATTTGGTCTCCCGGTTATAACAGTGGGAAATCCGTTATTGTTCCACATCTGAAATCATCCGGAATTGAAAAACTGGATGCCGTGATTCTCAGTCATCCGCATGCTGATCATATTGGAGGGATTCCGGATTTAATAGAAGAAGTGCCCATTAATGTGATCTATGATTCAGGCTATGAGTATGATTCTAATCTTTATCAAAGGTATAAGACTTTGGCCCGGGAGAAATCAATCCCTGTCAAACCTCTTCAATCAGGGGATACTTTGGGAATAGATCCGGCGATGCTGTTTTTAATTTTAGGGCCCGACGGTAAATTTTATAATTCTGATCCCAACGAACACTCTGTGGTTTTGAATGTTATCTATGGTGAATCAGAGTTTTTGTTCACCGGCGATGCAGGCGAAAATCAAGAAGAAAGGCTGGTACGTAATTATGGAGACCTATTAGATACAGACTTACTGAAAGTGGGCCATCACGGCAGCAGAACCAGCTCAGGGGTTGCTTTTCTGAACTATGTGACCCCCGAAAAGGCATTGGTTTCCCTTGCTGAGAATAACCGGTTTCGGCATCCTCATAAAGAAGCTCTGCAACGATTAAGCCAAACAGAAGCTCAGGTGTTATTCACAAGCCGAGAACGAGCTATTATTTTTGAATCGGACGGGGAAAACATTAAAAGGGTTGGTTGGTGATACATGGTATAAAAGTTGAGATAGTGAGTTCTGTGTGCTGGCAGTTTTAGTAAATAACTTTTGTTATAATCCTATTCATCCAAAAAAGAACTTTTCTAATCATATCATGAAAAAATCCATTCTTACTATAGTCCTTGCATTTGTATTTAGCAGCCCTCTTTGGGCTCAACAACTTGAACATAAAAATTATGCATTTGTAAATGGGCACCTTGTTGATCAAGAAAGTGAAGAGATAGTTAAAAATGCGATGATATTAGTATCCGAAGGAAAAATTGAGAGAATTATCCGCGGTGAAAATCAAGCCCCGGAAGGATATAATTCCATAGATTTAGATGGCAAGTATATACTTTCAGGTTTCATGGATGCCCACACCCACCTTAGTTCTATGTCTGCCGCTGAACGAGCTTTGCACTCCGGCGTCACGACTGTAAGAAGCTCAAGCGTGTCTTATTTCCAGGATGTAGCGATTAAAAATTTAGTTGATAATAACTATTTGGCCGGGCCGGATATGATACCAGCCGGCATATTCGTAACCCCTGATTTAGGTGAAAGTATTTTGGCGGACCCTGAACTTGCTTCACTTTTTAATGGTGTGACCAGTGAAGAAGCTCTGCGGAAGCTTGTCAGGGTCAATGTTGAACGAGGAGCGATGTTCATTAAGACAAGGGGAACGGAAAGAGCCGGTTTGCCAAATACGGACCCCCGCAAGCAAACGTATTCTCAGGAACAGCTGAAAGTTGTTGTAGATGAGGCTGCCAAGTATGATGTCCCAATCCAGATTCATGCCCATGGAGATGAAGGTTCATACGCAGCGGTTCGGGCGGGAGCAAGGAGTATAGAACATGGAACTTATTTAAGTGAGCAAACACTGAAGCTAATGGCCGAAAAGGGAACATTTTTTGTACCAACTTTCAGTACAGTGTATGATCTAACACAGCCCGGCGGCGATTATGATAATCCCATTCTCAGAAACCGCGGAAGACACATGTTGCCGGAATTGGAAGAAACAGTAAAAAAAGCACGAGAACTGGGAGTAACGATTGTTACCGGGGCAGATACCGGTTATGGACCAAACAGCCTTACACGCGTTAGCCATGAAATGACCTTTTTTGTAGAAATGGGCTTTTCCCCTTTTGAGGCATTACGGGCGGCAACAACAGATGCAGCCAGGTTATTGCAAATTGATGACAAAACCGGCCAAATTGCCCCGGGATTTGAGGCAGACCTGGTTGTCCTAAACAGCAACCCGATTGAAGATATAAAATCTACTCAGGATGTTATCCTGGTTATGAGTAATGGGCATCTTGTTCTAAACAGGTTGCCTTATAGGCTGAAAGAATAAATTATTTTATGAGATAGAATTTATTTTAGGGCTTACTGGTGTTTCAAAACATGCCTTTTTGCTAAAAAACCGGTATCCTTCAGGGTTATTGAAGGTTATAATTAAATTGTTGAAGAAAACTTAATGTCAGAAAAGGAACGACTTAGCTTCGAAGAGGCTTTAAAGAAATTGGAATCTATAGTGGAACAACTTGAAGACGAAGACATTACACTGGAGGATTCCGTTAAACTGTACGAGGAAGGCGTTAAAATGTCTAAATTTTGCACGGAAATTCTTGAGCAAGCCGAGCTTCGTATAGAACAGGTAAACGAAGCTAATACGCAGTAATAGAAAAAATTATGGATCATAAACAACCCAAACCGGGGAAACTGCTGGCAAATATCAATTCCCCATCTGATCTTAAAAAGCTGAAGCCCATACAACTTCAAGATGTATGCGACGAACTTCGTCAATACATCATAGATATGGTTTCTGTAAATGGAGGCCATTTTGGCGCCAGTTTGGGAGTAGTGGAATTAACTACGGCCCTTCATTATGTGTACGATACTCCAAAAGATCTGTTAGTATGGGATGTAGGGCATCAGGCATATGGACATAAGATTTTGACAGGCCGGCGCGATCAGTTTCACACAAATCGGGTTTATGGGGGATTATCAGGTTTTCCCAAACGTTCTGAAAGTGAATATGATACTTTTGGTGTAGGGCATTCAAGTACTTCTATTTCTGCGGCTTTGGGAATGGCTGTTGCCCGTGATCTCGATAAGTCTGACAAGAAAGTGGTCGCTGTAATCGGCGATGGAGCTATGACCGCCGGGCTTGCATTTGAAGCCATGAATAATGCCGGCGCTATGAACAGTGATATTTTGGTTATTCTGAATGACAATAATATGTCGATTGACCCCAATGTTGGTGCACTTAAAGAATATTTAGCCGATATCACCACCAGTAAGACGTTTAATAAAATGAGGGATGATATCTATGATATGTTGGGGCATTTCAAATCGGCGGGGGAGAAAATGAGGAAGGTGGCGTCGAGACTTGAAAAAGCTATGACGGCTGCACTAACACCCGGATCTTTATTCCGGGCGCTCGGTTTTAAATATTACGGTCCCACAGACGGGCATGATGTAGATGGTCTCCGCGGTATCTTAGAAGACCTGAAAGATGTAAAAGGCCCGAAATTACTTCATATTGTTACCGTAAAAGGAAAAGGATTTGCTCCGGCTGAACGGGAGCAAACCAAATGGCACGCATCCAGCAGCCCGTTTGATAAAATTACTGGGAAATCCTTGGTTGCCCCCAAGCCGACAGCCTCAAAGTCAGCTCCTAAATATCAGGATGTATTTGGTGAAGCATTGGTTGAGCTTGCTTCCAACGATGAACGAATTGTAAGTATGACCCCGGCCATGCCCAGCGGCTCCAGCCTGCTGCCAATGATGAATACTTTCCCGGAGCGTGCGTTTGATGTGGGTATTGCCGAACAACATGCTGTTACTTTTGCTGCGGGATTGGCAGCCGAAGGTAAAAAACCATTTTGTGCTATTTACTCATCTTTTTTGCAACGAGGATATGATCAGTTAGTTCACGATGTGGCGATCCAAAACCTTCCGGTGGTTTTTTGCATTGACCGTGCCGGATTAGTGGGCGCTGATGGGCCGACACATCACGGGGCGTATGATATTTCCTTTATGAGAGCGATTCCGAATATGGTTATTTCGTCTCCTTTGAATGAGCAGGACTTACGGGATATGATGTTCACTGCTTCTAATTATGATGAAGCCTCGTGGGCCATTCGCTATCCCCGGGGCAGAGCTACAGGCATGCAAGTTCAAGAAGGGTTTAAATCAATTGAAATTGGAAAAGGAGTTCAATTGAGAGAGGGAGAAGATGTTGTCATTCTGAGCTTTGGGCCGATTGGGAAATATGCCATAGAAGCAGCCGAAAAATTATCAGGAGAGGGTATTGAGATCGGGCATTATGATATGCGCTTTGCTAAACCGCTTGATGTTGATTTGGTGGATGAAGTGTGCCGGAAATATGAGCATATCATAACTTTGGAAGATGGCTCACAGTTGGGTGGTTTTGGCAGTGCAGTTGCTGAATATATTGCCGAAAAGCCGGATCGGCCGACCCTTAAAATAATGGGCATTCCTGATCGTATAATAGAACACGGCACACAGGAAGAACTCCATGAGGAAATTGGAATTGGTGTTGTCGGAATCATACACAGCGTAAAACAAAAAACTCACTTGAAGGTATAATTTTGAAGACTAAACAGTTACTTTTTTTAGTCGCACCATTTTTTTTGGTGACCGGTTGTTTGAATAATAGTGACAAACCCCCGGTTTATGAAGATGTGGAAGGGATGGTCACGTCTAACGGTGAGCCCGTAAATAATGCCAGCATTCACATTCGCAATCATTTTAACCCGGGTGGCTTTATCGTTAGTGGACAGGGAGAAGAGGATCTAACCATTTCAGTAAACATACAAGATGAAGGGCTTTATACAGGTAACTTGTATAGAAATGGAAGTGATACCGTGTTGGCAACTTTTTTCAATGATTCATTACAAACAGGGCAACAAGAAATTAGTATCCCGGATTCATTACTAAGTAATGGAATCTTTGGCTATGAAGTCAGGAACACAGCCGTACAAGTAGCAGGAAATCTGTTTGTAATCAGTAAGCCGGATACCGCACTGCCTGAAAGCCTTCCCTTTACAAGAACAAATGCCAACGGCGAATTTAATTTAAACATTCACTACTTATCTATAGGGCAATCGTTTATCACAGGTAGCGGAGGTTTTGAAGTCACGGACAGTCTTGAAATTATTATAACGGATGGTGAAAATGTCCTTGAAACGGAAAAAGTGAAGGTTGAACCGAATCAAGTAAATTACTTTGAGATTATTCTCAATTAAGTTGACCTTTGGGGAATGAAGTTTACCCTCTCAGATTTTGATTACGAGCTCCCCGAAAAACTTATTGCTCAATCACCGGCCTCCCCGCGTGACCATGCACGCCTGTTGGTTTATGATCGAAGCTCGGGGAAAATTACCGACGACCTGTTTTATAATCTTGGGAATCACCTTCCCAAAAATACCACACTGGTAGTAAATAACAGCAAAGTAGAAAAGTGTCGCTTGTTGTTTGATGAGGGTAAAAAAGAGCTTTTTGTAACCTCAGTACGAAATAATAATACGATAGAGGCTTTAGTGAGGCCGGGTAAAAAGTTTAAGAAGGGAAAAGAGATTGAATTGGCGGAAGGCGTTACCGCCGAAGTCACAAATATAACAGAAGACGGCTTGCGTACTTTAATTCTTTCCTGTGATTTAGATTCCGCCAAACTCGAACCCTATAAGTACACTCCTTTTCCACCTTACATCGAACAGGATGAATCACTGGCCGACGAGTATCAAACGGTTTATGCCAAAGACCTTGGCAGTAAAGCCGCTCCCACGGCGGGATTGCATTTCACTGATTCTCTCCTTCAAAAATTAGAACAAAAGGGCGTGCAAAAAACAGAGGTTACCCTGCATGTAGGACTGGGAACATTTGCTCCAGTGAAAACTGAAAACCTGGACGAGCACAACATGCACAGCGAGTGGTATCAGCTGAATTCAAAAACCTGTGATGCACTGAATTCAGCAGAACACAAAACGGCTGTCGGAACCACCAGTGTGCGAGTGTTGGAGAGTGCTGTTGATGGTGACGGTTTATTCTCTCCAGAGAGCAGGGATACCGATATTTTCATCACGCCGGGCTATAAATTCAAAGCCACAGATTCGCTGATTACCAATTTTCATTTACCAAAAAGCACCCTGCTTATGCTCGTAGCTGCTTTTATGGGTTTTGAGGAAATGAAGAGATTATATGAACACGCCATCAAGGAAGAATACCGGTTTTATTCTTTCGGCGATGCCATGCTGATCCTCTGAAAAAACCATTCTTTTTAGGGATGTTTCTGAATGCATGGATTCTTATATTTACTGCTCTTTGAAATTCGAACTATAAACAAGTTCAACATTCAGTGTTCCTTGTTGAATGTTCGATGTTCACCTGCGCCCGTAGCTCAACCGGATAGAGCGTCTGACTTCGGATCAGAAGGCTGAGGGTTCGAATCCTTCCGGGCGTACATAGACGTACTAATACCAAGCCCTAAGATATTTACTTACAATATCTTAGGGCTTTTGTTTTTTTAGGAGCGGCAAACATACGGCAAACATTTTCACTTAAATGCACTCTGTTGCCTGCTAGGGCTTATTTATATTACAGAGTTGCTTATTTCAGTTTTTTCACCGTTTATTCACTGTTTACTACCGCGAATGCATTTCTAGTAAAAAACTATCGGGGTTATGCTGCGGGCCGTTATGTCACTTTATTCTTATGGGATGGACTATATGAAACAGAGAGGCCGTCTAACTTCAATCTCTATTATCCTGATGCTATTTACAGCGTTGCCGTTGTTTGCTCAGGATACAGGTCCGGTACGCTCGAATGATAGCAATACCAAACTTGCATTTACCAACGTCACCATCATTGATGTTGAAGAGGGCGTAGCCAAACCCGATATGTCCGTCATCGTTACGGGAGACCGCATCACAGCCGTCGGAACCACAGATGAGATTGAAGTTCCAGATGAGGCAACCATCATAGACGGAACGGGCAAATATCTCATTCCCGGACTGTGGGATATGCATGCGCATATAGTCTCCGACGATTGGGTCCTTCCGCTTTTGCGGGTAAACGGTATCACGGGGCTGCGTTCCATGCATGGCGGAGCGCGCATTCATGATGTAATAGATAAACGAAAAGATGGCAGCTACCTCGGATTTAATTTCCATTACTCCGGTCCCATTGTTGACGGGCCTCCGGGACTGTGGGACGGGAGTCTTATCGCCGCCACGCCCGAGGAAGGAAGAGAGGTCGTCCGCGACCTTTATGCTGCGGGCTATGATTTCGTGAAAGTCTACTCGAACCTATCTAGGGAAACGTATTTTGCCATTGCTGAAGAATCCCGCAAGCTGGGTTATACCTTTGCCGGGCATGTACCCTGGTCGGTCACGACTGCTGAAGCAATGGCCTCCGGTCAGAAAAGTATTGAACATATGATCGGCTTAGAGCATCTCGTGAAAAACCCGGATGAACTTCAGCAACTGATCAGGGATAATGATACCATTATTGTAAATTCAACAGGTCAAATCGATCTGTTTAAATGGTTTGAATATGTACTGGAGCATCATGAACCAACACGTATTCCGGTACTGCTGGAGTCTGTCGGCAGTTCGGATGCCTGGTTTTGTCCAACCCTTGTAAACCTGAGAGCCTCTTCCTATTCAAATGATCCCGGTTTTATAAATGATGAGCGGTTAAAATATATACCGGAAGAAGAACGCTCAATCTGGCAGGCCCCTATGGAGTCGGAAGAATTTCCGGAAGAATTTATAAAACAAAATGAGCGGCAATACGAACTTTCCAGTCAGTATTATCACAAGGTATCGTCATTGCTCAACCCCATGCTTAATTCGGGGGCAAATTTTTTGGCTGGTACCGACATCGGTAATCCGTATCTATATCCGGGTTTTAGTGTACACGATGAGATGGAATTGTTCGTAGAAGCCGGATTTACACCGCAGGAAGCCCTCCGCACGGCTACGCTGAACCCTGCCAGGTATCTGAATGTGATCGACTCGCTTGGCACTGTAGAAAATGGCAAACTCGCTGATCTCGTTCTGTTGGACGCCAACCCGCTGGAGGACATCACGAACACGCAGAAAATTCATGCTGTGGTGGCAAACGGCCGCTATTTCGACCGGCAGGTGTTGGATGAGCTTTTGAAAGAAGCAGAAGCTGCGGCCAAAAAATCGAAGACAAATGATGAATAACAGAAGATCATAAAAATCAGACACAGGACCATGAAAACAATCAAACCAGCCCTAATTCTCTCCTCTCTCCTGCTTTTGGCAAGCGGTTTGGTGACGGCCCAGCCTATTGTATTCACCAACGTCACCATCATCGACGTCGAAGAGGGTGTGGCTATGCCCGGTATGTCCGTCATCGTTACTGGAGAACGTATTACCGCAGTCGGAACTTTAAATGAGATCAAAGTTTCTGACGGGGCAACAACAATCGATGGAAGGGGCAAATACCTCATTCCGGGCCTGTGGGACATGCATATCCACAATGTCAACGACGTGTATAAACCTGTACCTTGGGATTTCCACACTCCGGATCCGGAAGGTGCCGAACAGCGTGAAATTTACATGCCGATCTATCTCGCCTTTGGCGTTACCGGCACCCGCGAGCTCAGCGGAGGCCTTGAGTCCATCGAGCTACGGAAACGAATCGAAGCCGGAGAGATTTTGGGGCCACACATGGTAATCGGTAGTCCTCTTCTCGATGGTCCTATTCCGATTTTTCCTGATGCAGCCGTTATGAGAATCGACGGACCTGAGCGTGCCAGGAATGTGGTGACCAAACTCCATTCGCAGGGATTCGACTTTCTAAAACCGTACAGCCTCCTTTCCGCCGAGTCCTATCGTGCCCTCCATGAGCGAGCCCGGGAACTTGAAATGGAAGTTGCCGGCGAAATTCCGATCAGTGTAAGCCTGTGGGAAGCTGCGGAACTTGGCCAGCGATCGGTTGAACATCTCACGGGTGTCGAATTCGCCTGTTCCAATCGGGAGGAGGAGCTGCGCGCTCACTATGTATCTCGGCTCCGTGACCTAAATACTGATCCGTCCTCTGAGGGTGCGCTGGACATCTGGAACCGGAGTGAATGGGAACCTTTTGAAAGTCTCGATCCGGAGCGGTGCCGTAAGCTGTATGGGCATCTCGCAGCGCACGGCACCTGGGTCGTTCCCACGCTCATCATTCAGAAAATGATCTCTCATGCCAATGATCCCCGGTGGGCTAACAATCCGAACTTCCGGTATACATGGCCGATGGATCTGGAAGCATTGGCTGACGAATTCGATCCCGAACGCCGTCTCCGTCCGCTTCACGACTATCGAATGAGTGTGATCAATGAGCTGCATGATGCCGGTGTTGGGGTTCTCGCAGGCTCAGACGTATCCGGAGGTTTCACACTGCACCAGGAGCTGGAAATCTTCGTCGAGAGTGGAATGACGCCGCTCGACGCCCTGCGAACGGCAACCATCAATCCCGCACGCTATCTCGGGCGCGAAAACGACCTCGGATCCATCACACCTGGCAAGATCGCCGACCTCGTACTGTTGAACAAAAACCCTCTCGATGACATCCGCAACACGCAAAGCATTGAGGCCGTCGTATTCCGGGGACACCTTTTGGATCGACCCAACCTCGATCGAATACTTCGGCAGCTGGAGGTGGAGGCGAACCATTTGAAAGATTGATTCATGCGGCTATTGAGCAAAATAGTACCAGCCGTCAAAGCAGGTAGAGTTCAAAAAATAGAAAGAAAAAAGCTTACACCTGTGAAATTTTAACAACCAAATAAAACCCTATAATGATTACTTGGAACTACTCGGCCAGAACGTGTTGGCTACTCGTCACCTTCTCTCTTTTGTTCCTGACATTGTTCATCAGTGAAGCACGTTCTCAGGAAATACCGGCCAACTATTTGGAGTTTGATTTTCCCCAAATGCATATCGGCATTGCCGAATATGAGGAAGGGCCCACCGGTACCACTGTCTTTTATTTTCCGGAAGGAGTTATTGCCGCTGCGGATATACGGGGAGGCTCACCCGGAACGGTAAACGCACCGGCCGTGAGCCTGGGCTACGAGGAGGATTTTATTAACGCCGTCGTATTTTCCGGCGGCTCGTGGCACGGATTGTCCGCTGCCACCGGAGCGGCCGATGCCATTAAAGAGAAAAGGCTCTCCCAAGGCGAGCATAATTTCATTGCAGGGGTATTGGGCGGGATCATATACGATGTGGGTAATCGACGTTTCAGCCGTGTCACACCTGATCATGAGCTAGGCGCCAAGGCATTCCGCGATGCCGTGCCGAATCGCTTCCCTCTGGGAGCACGCGGTGCGGGACGGTTCGCGATGCAGGGGATCTACTACTACTGGGGCGGCGGCGCGGATCACTTTGCCAGCTGGCCACATTCCGGACAAGGGGCTGCGTTCAGACAGGTAGGGCCGACCAAGATCGCCGTATTCACGGTAGTGAATTCACTAGGTACGATCGTTGATCGTGACGGGCGGGTGGTGCGCTGCCACCGCAACGATACTTTGGTAGGGTGCCCGCAAATATCTGAATTGATTACCGGGAAGCTCGGCTCCCTTAATGAGAGCATTAAAAAGACAGGGGGACCGACCAGCAACACGACCCTGACTCTGGTAGTAACCAACCAAAAACTTCCGTACGTGCAGTTGCAGCGATTGGCGATGCAGGTGCATACCTCCATGGGTCGTGCCATCCAGCCGTTTGCAACCGACTTCGATGGAGATGTACTGTATACGGTGACCACGGATGAGGTCGAGAATCCCGATCTCTTACCACACGACCTGGCATTTATTGCTTCTGAACTGGCGTGGGATGCCGTTTTAAATAGCCTGCCAACCCTGCCTGATCGCCCAAAAGAAACGAATGGTTCATTGGAAACCGAAGCCCTTCAAAAGTATGCGGGAACGTATGAATTTCCCGGCGGAAGCAGCCTGGCTATTTCGGCCGATGCAGGGAAGCTTACTGCGCGGTACACCGGTATGGAAAACATCTATTTTGACGAAGAACGGACCTATCGCCTGATACCGGCAGGAACTGAACAGTTCATAATTCAGTCGGCAGCCAGTGATGTAATTCGATTTGATCTGCGGGAAGGAGAAGTAACAGGACTCACCCTGAATCCCGGTCCTTGGAGAATCAGGTCCGAACGTATTAAATAGCCACATTCATGTTTCACTAATCTATATGGAATAAAAATGTCGACAAAACATACATTTCTGATGATCCTTATTCTGACGGGAAACCTGGTGCTCTGCCTCTTTCCCTTTCAGAATACACTTTTTGCGTATGAGGTTTCTGATACGCTATACATCGCTCTGCCGACAGGCGAGCTAGAAACCGACCGAGCAAGCATTTTGACCGCATTGGAGCAGGCTGAGCCTGGCGTCACTGTTCAGTTCGCGACGGGTACGTACTTGGTTGGCGAGGTCATCCAGATCGCGACACCCGGTCTCACCCTCCTCGGACATCAGGAGGGCACTGTGCTTAAAGGCTGTAAACTCGAAGAGTACAAGGCTGCCGAACAAGAGATCATCGAAGCCGAAGGTGGGTTTGTGCGTGAAGCGATCTCCAGGTGCGGGATGTTCGAGCTGACCGGCGGCGGAGTCACCGTCCATGGTCTCACCTTCGAGCAGACCCGTGGGGGCCTGATGCTCGGTTGCTGCCATATGGAGCCGCGCTTTCAAATAACTCCTGTGACTATATTATCGAGGTAAATGTCTCCGCAACTCGTTGAACGGCATCTGCCGCTGTATTTTTGGAGGGCGACAGCAATAGAGTGGAGCGAAGCGTTCCGTCAGATAGTTTTCACTTAAATGCTCTCTGTTGCTTCCAGGGTGTTTATTCATAATTTAGCCCACCAATTTCCAGATATTATTGTTGACAGAATATAAAAACAGCGGTCCTACTTGTGATAAAACTACTGCTCTTCTGTCTCTATTTTAATGTGTGTTTAGATTACTCTGTCTCAAACTGTGCCAATAAAGCCGGAATTACGACCATATTCAGCAAGGTAGAACTCAATAGCCCACCAAGAATAACCTGAGCCATAGGAGACTGAATCTCATTTCCCGGTTCACCGGCGGCAAGAGCCAGCGGGATGAGAGCAAGTCCTGCAGTAAGGGCGGTCATCAAGATAGGATTGAGTCGTTCCATCGCGCCCTGACGTATTGCTTGCAGAAACTCCTTCCCTTCTTTTCGAAGCTGTTGGTAGTGAGAGACCATCAGAATACCGTTTCGAGTCGCAATTCCAAATAAGGTGATAAAGCCGACCAGCGAGGCGATGGAAATGATCCCGCTGGTAAACAGCACGGTATAAATACCACCGATCAAGGCAAACGGAAGGTTTACCATGACAAGCAAGGCGGTTTTGAGAGAACCGAATTCCAGGTACAGCAACAGGTAAATGACCGCAATGGCAATGGTGCTGAGCAACGAAATAGTTCGGGTGGCCTGGGCTTCGCTTTCAAACTGCCCGCCGTATTCCACAAAGTAGCTTTGCGGGAAACTAACGTTTTGAGACACATTGGCCCGGATCTCATCCACCGTACCACGCAGATCTCTTCCCGCAACATTAGCTGAGACTACGATCTTGCGCTGCACATTTTCGCGACTGATGGTACTGGGGCCACTTCGGGATGTCACCGAAGCCAGTTCTGCCAATGGCACAATGGTTCCATCCTCCAGATTAAAGGTAGCTTTTCGCACTGATTCAATGCTGCCACGGTGATCCTCATCGAAGCGAACCAGCAGATCAAACATCTTATCGCCTTCCAACACCTGTGACACCACCTCGCCTGCAAACGCTACATCTACCATCTCAGCGAGTTGCTGAATAGTAATGCCGTATCGCGCCAAAGCTCTGCGGTCAGGTCGGATCTGTATTTGGGGTACATTTTGCTGCTGTTCTACCGATAGATCCACCACTCCTTCGACGGTTTCCATTTGCCCACGCACTTCCTCGGCCAATGCTCGGAGTCGGAACAGGTCGGTTCCAAAGATCTTCACAGCGATGTTGGCTCGTGTTCCCGAAAGCATATGATCAATACGGTGACCGATAGGCTGTCCAATGGTAATATTGGTCCCCGAGACCACAGTTAGGTCTTCCCGGAGTTCTGCCAACACTTCTTCTTTGGTGGTTCCTTCTGGGATATCCAGCTTGGCATCAATTTCTGAGGCATTAACTCCCTGGGCATGTTCATCCAGCTCGGCTCTTCCGGTTCGGCGTGAGGTAGAAGCGATAGCCGGATGTTCCAGTAGAATTGTTTCTATGCGTTTACCGATTTCATTGGATTCGGTTAGTGAAGTACCCGGAATGGTAACTGCACTGATCACCAGCGTGCCTTCATTAAACTCGGGAAGAAATGATCTTCCCAGAAAAGGCAACGCCACTAATGTTCCAAAAAACAGTACCAAAGTTCCAACCAACACGGTCTTCTTGATGCGAAGGACGACATTCAGTGCGTGCTCGTAGCCTGATTTTAACTTTTTGGTGAACCAGCTTTCTTCCAGTTTCCCTTTGGAGGCCTGACCGGGCAGCAGGTAATAACACATGGCCGGTGTAACGGTCATGGCAATTACCAGCGACGCCCCAATGGAAATGATGTAGGCAAGTCCCAGCGGCTGTAACATCCGCCCTTCGATTCCACTTAAGAAGAATAGCGGCAGAAAGACGATCATGATGATCAGCGTGGCATTGATGATGGAAGAACGGATTTCCTTCGACCCTTCAAATACCACCTCAATGGCCGGTTTCTGCTTGGTTTCCGGCAGCTCTGAGTTTTCCCTGAGTCGCCTGAACACGTTTTCCACGTCAATGATGGCATCATCCACGATCACCCCGATGGCAATAGCCATCCCACCCAAGGTCATCGTATTGATGGTGATATCAAAGAATTCCAACACAAAGATCGAGAAGATCAGGGCCAGAGGTATGGCGGTTAGAGAAATTAGTGTCGTTCGGAAATTCCCAAGAAACAGGAATAAGATCACGATCACCAAAAAGGCTCCATCCCGCAGGGCTTCAATGACATTGTCGATAGCCAGTTCAATAAACTCGGCCTGTCGAAATAGGTGCGTATTGATCTCAAATCCGGCCGGGAGGCTGGACTCAATCTGTGCCAGTGTTTCATCCACACGGGAGGTCAATTCCAGCGTATTGGCTCCAGGTTGTTTTTGTATGGAGATGATCACGGTCGGTTCTGCGTTCACTGAAGCATCCCCGATTTTTTGAGCTGCTGCAATTTCTACCGTTGCCACATCGCCGATGTTAATCGGAATGTTATTGCGCTGGGTAATGACTGACTGCTCCAGGTCTTCCACTGAATATGCCCGGCCTATCCCACGAATGGTGTATTCCTGGCTGTATTCTCTGAAGAAACCTCCTGAGAAGTTTTCATTGGCCTGCTCGGTAGCCTGTAATACCTGGTGCAAGGTTATATTGTATTGCTTCAGTTTATCAGGGCTAACTCTTACCTGATACTGCTTTTGTCCACCCCCAATAGGAATGACCTGCGCCACTCCTGGAATAGCCAGTAACCGACGACGAATTTCCCAGTCGGCGGCCGTTCGTACTTCGAGTTCGGAATGTTCATTGCTGTTCACACTCACCAGCATGATCTCTCCCATGATGGAGGAGATCGGTGCCATGATCGGTGGCGGGACTTCTTCTGGCAGACTGGTAGCTACCAGTTGTAGTTTCTCATTCACAATCTGCCGGGCCCTAAAAATATCGGTTCCCCAGTCAAATTCTACCCATACAATGGATATGCCTTTTGCGGTGGAAGAGCGAACCCGTCGCACGCCCGTCGCTCCATTCACCGAGGTCTCGACCGGAATGGTTACCAGTCGCTCTACTTCTTCCGGAGCCATTCCATGGGCTTCGGTCATTACCGTTACGGTGGGAGCCGTAAGATCGGGGAACACATCCACTGGCATGCGGTCCACGATGTAAATTCCAGCTGCCAGTATGACCACCGAACTCACCAATACGACCAGCCGGTACCTTAACGATCCTCTGATTATTGCATCTAACATAATTTAATTCCTTTCCTGATGATTAATGAGAGTGTCCGTGTGCAGGCGCTTCAGAGGACAATGAAGCCAATTTCACCTGGTACGCATTGGTTGTAACTACATGCTCGCCTTCTTCCAGGCCGGATGTCACTTCCACCCAGCCACGGTTTCTAATGCCCGTGGTTATTGCTCTTTTTTCGAACGATTCCCCGGCCACATGTATATACACCACAAAATTACCTTCCTCTTCAATCAGGGCTGTTTCCGGGATGGCGATCACGTTTTCTTTTTGATCGGTATCGATCTCGGCGGCAACAAAGAGTCCGCTATGCAAGCCTTCCTTATTGTCGATCTCATAAATCATAGAAATCGTTCGTGTTTCAGGATCTACTTGTTTTCCGACGCTCAGTAAGCGGCCATTAACCTCATCCATGCCATACATTTTCTCATTTCCCTGCACGTAAAAAACAGCCGCTCCGGGATTTTGAATAGCTATTCGTTCAGCTGCGGGAACGTGTACGCTCAGCCACATTTTTCTCATATTGGCAATACGCAGCAGCGGCTCACCGACTTTCACCTGCATACCCGGCTGTATATAAGATTCTACCACGGTTCCGGAGATCGGGGCTTTCATTTCAAAACGGTAGGATGATTCTGTGTCTCCATAGACATCTACGGATGAGGTGTCAATTTGAGCGATTTCATTAATCGTCTGAAATTGAGTGAGCGCCTGACGGTATTCAATCCGTGCTTTTTCCAGTTCTACTTCCGGAATCGCCTCTTTTTCAAACAATCGTTTCGATCGTTCTAAATTCTTTTTAGCCAAAGACAACTGAGACTGCGCATTGATAAACTGCTGGGCATAGTTTTCTCCATCCGCTGATTGAATGGAAGGATTCAGCTGTACCAGCGAAGTACCTTTACTGATATCCTGTCCTTCAACCGGCAGGCTTTGATTAGCACTGCTCAGTATGATCCCGGAAAAGGGTGCTGATACAATAACTTCTCTGCTTTGAACCGGCTTGAGCTCACCATGCGCATCTACCGTTTCTGATAGCGTATGTTGGCCGACTTTCTGCGTAGCAAAAGGGATCTTCCACTGCTGTTCTTTCAGAAAGGAAATCAAATTGGGATCTTCTTCCTCGTGAGCTGTTGGGACGTCTTCCGTGGAACTGTAAACCGGGATTCCGTTAACCTGGAGCGTATCATCAACCATCCCCTGAATGATAATCGTGAGATCATAACGTCCTGCACGTTCAAAGATAACATCCGGTCCGTAAATGCCCGGAATTTGAACTTCCGTTTCGGTGAGGGAGCCTTCATTACCCCGCTCAGAGCTGAACACAAACTGTACTTCGGATTCAGAAATGGGTTTGAAATCCGAAAGCCGGGTCAGGTGAACCGCAAAGGTGGCTTCCTGCCCTACGATCAGTTCCGGATACTCCATGAACAGTTCGGTTTTATCCGTCCATTGCGTGATCACTCCGGCTCCTTCCAGTTGGGAATCCTCTCCGTGACTATGGGTGTCTTCTCCCTCATGGGAATGGCTATCATCTTCCTGTGCTTGCTGAGCAGGTTGCTCGTGGGTATGGTCACCGTCTTCGCCATGGCTGTGGCTTTCATCACCGCCACCGCCGCACCCCATCATCAACAGGGATGTACTTAGAATTAGTAATGGTATTAGCTGTTTCATTGCTTCAAAATTTGATCATGATAAGTTTGTTGATTGGCTACGAATTAGTGACTGTGTTCTTCATCCCCATGAGAATGCGTCGAATCATCATCATGGCTGTGACTCTCTTCATTATCATGGGCATGGGTAGAATCGCCTTCTGTTGAATGGTCACCGCCTCCAATACGAACAGCATCGCTGTCCTCTGATGTGGATGCTTGGGCCGGTGCTTCATGGGTGTGATCTCCGTCTTCGCCATGACTATGCGTTTCCTGATCTGAGCCGCAACCGGCGATAATAAATGCAAGGCTTACAAAGAGTACTGTGAATAAATTTTTCATTGTTTTGAAGTGTTTTGAGTTGAGAATATTTTTCCTGAAGTGATGGTATCGAGTGTGAAAAGTGCTTGTTGGTAATCAGCGGTAATACGATGCTGAAGACTACGACCATCGACGTAAGCCTTGGTGGCATCCAGCAGTTCAACCAGCGAATAACGTCCTTCCTGATAAGCAGATCGTGATGTTTCCAACATTTCTGCAGAAAGTGGATTTTGTTGCATCTCTTGCCACTGAGCATACAAATTTTGAACACGACGGTAGCCTACACCCACCTGATTGCGAATGGTTCGCCTTTGGAGCTGCAATGATGTTTCCACACTGCGATATTCGGCTTCAGCCATGGTGATGCTTCCGCTGTTTCGATTGAAAATGGGCAGTTGTATGCCCCCGCCAATTACAAAACCTTCCGAGCCGTCCGACTGATTTTTATACCCAAAATTCACCTTTAAGTCTGGCATACGATCTCTTTTTTCGACTTTGTATTTGAGTCCGAGGGCCTCCGTTTCCAGTTCCATTGCCCGCAAATCAGCCCGGTGCTTCAGGGCATACTCTTGAAGCGTTTCTGAATCTTCCATGATCGGTTCTACCGGCAAATCAGCTTCCACCTTAAATTCAAAACCGGTTTCTTCGGAAGAAGTGATCATGGAGGCCAGTTGCTTGCCAACCTGCATCATTTTTAGTTCTACTTCATTTCTCTCGCGTAAGTAGCGGCTCTTTTCCACTGTAAAACGCTGCACTTGAAGTCCCGACTCTGTGCCTTCCGTTTGGCGAGCTTTGGCAGATGCCAACACCTGGTTAATAACTTCAAGCGCTTGGTCGTACACCTCCAGTTTATGCTGTAAAAACCAATATTCGGCATACAAACTTTTTACCTGTTGGATGAGCACCGAGCGATCGTACTGATAGCTCAATTCCGCTGCTTCACTGCTTTTATTAGCGCTCTTATTTCGGAGGAAGGGTTGTCCCAGCAGTTCAATAGGCTGCGAGATCTGATAGGTGGTTTCGTCATAATTGAGCGTACCGGCATTAAGCTGCTCGCTGAAGATGCTCACCTCGGGATTCATGTACGATTTATACTGTTGAGCCGCTCCCTGTTTTCGGAGCTTGTCAAGTTCTGCCAGCTCCTGTTGGAGGCTGTGTTGCTTGAACCGCTCAACAACCTCCTCTAAGGAAAGGGTTTGGGCGTGAATCTGAAATGGTACCCATAGGATTACCAAAAACAAGATCCAACACTTGGATGAATTCATAAATAGAATGTATTAATGGTTATAGAATGCTATTGAGATAGCGGATTAGAGATGCTATCTGGCAAAGGGATAGATTTATCCCAAGGGTGGGCCGCGAAGAGAATAAGAAGAGAAAGGATTGGACTGATATAGATGATCCGGCGGCGGCAGATCTAAATAAAGCAGGATCGGAGTTTGAGAGATCGAATAGTTGCTCAAAATCTCTGGAGAAGAAAATAGATCAGATTTTGTGGAAGCTTTATTTGTAGTCTTCTGAGTTAGTGTTCCTGTCAGGTCAATGGTAGCCGTTGGATGTTGGTGTGCGTCCTTATCGTCAACTGCTTCCGCGTGACTGTGGTTTTGATCCTGATCATCTGAATGGGAATGCACAAAGGCATGGACATCGCCATGGTCAAACACGTGATCAAATAGGCCATGAACATGGACACCATTTCCAAATAAAACGCACAGTACGCTGGCCACGATCAGTAGCCTGGCTGTTTGTTTAAATGCGAAATTTCGAAGTAAATTTATCACATATTTAAAATAGGCGCTGAACGGCTAAAACCAAAGCTTTTATTGTATCTGATTTGAAAGAGTAATTTTTGAGAGGAAAATAACGGACAACTAATTGGGTATTAATGGACATGTTGGATTTAGTAACTATCTGCTAATGTAAACCAATTATCGGCAAACAAATCTTTCATTTCCCTTCCCCGTATGTACTTTTAAGCCAATGGTTATTAACTGGTGGCTTTTTTTCTGTTGGTCTCTACATCTACTGACACACTCTCTGCTCTTTCCGTGTCAAAATATTTTGACCTCATTCCGCTTCATACTACGTAGTATAAACTGAGAGTATAACTATAAGGAAACATATTTCATCAAGACCACTGAATTTTCGGGGCTTTATTGAATAGTCCTATAGGCCTTCTCAAGTCAAATTAAATCAAAACTAATCCAGAGTATGAAGTATAGAATCGTTACAGCGTATTTATTTTTAATGACCATATTAATCTTTAATGGCTGCAGCAATAGCGGTACGGGAGCCAATAACAATAATACACCCCCTACCTTGGATGCCGTAATATCCCATTCACCGCAATCCCCTGAAACAGGAGAGCAGGTTACATTAGATGCCTCTAACTCTGTAGATAACCAAAATATTGGCTACGATGTCGATTGGTCATTTACCAATAAACCCTCAAACAGTACTGCTGCCATCCTGTCCTCAACTCAGATGACTACAACATTCACTCCTGATGTGGCAGGCGATTATGAGGTTTCATTGGAGGTCAGTAATTCTTCGGAATCAGTAAGCGACAATGATCAAATAACGATATCAGTAACAGCGGCAGCAAGTCAGGGGCCAAAGGAATTAAGTGGTTCCATCAATCAGGATTCAACGCTAACGGATATTTTTTCTGATCCTTCAGAACCGGATTACCTGGTGGTTGGAGATGTTGATGTAAGTGCACAATTAACAATAGATCCCAATGTTGTTATTCATTTTCAAGAAAACACGGGTCTGACTATTAATGGTGATGGCATCTTAGTGGCTGATGGCGAGGCGAATGGGAAGATTGTATTTACTGGCGAAAACCAAACGGTTAATGGTTTTTGGAGAGGAATCAATATCAATTCGAATTCTGTTGTAAATAGCATTAGTCATGCTGAGATCCGTTATGGTGGCAGCGCACCGGCCGGCACTTATTTTGATCCGGCTAACCTGACGATTGATCAGGCCAAAGTTCAGTTGTCAAATGTAGTTATTTCAAACAGCGGGCATTACGGAATACAAACCAGGAGAAGCGGTTCGGAATTTCCTATGCAAAGTATCCAGTTTGAGAATAATGATGACATGCATGCGTACGTACATATAAGCCAAATAGGATATTTTGATTCTCAAAGTGCTTTTGATGGGGGATATGTAACGGCATTCGGTGGGAGCACGACCGGTGATATGGTTATATCCGCGCTAAATGGGGCAAAATATCAAATCGTGGATAACGTGGAGTTTGCAAATGTTATTACGATAGACGCAGGCGCTAACTTTGAATTCGGTCCAGATGCAGGGATCAAAATACAAAGCAGTGCCGTAGTTAAAGCTGAGGGCACAGCCAGTAACAAAATTATATTTACCGGCGTGAGTAAAACCCCGGGTGCCTGGAGAGGTATTTTTGTAGGCTCATCTTCTGTAGAAAATATCTTTAAGCATGTGGAGATAAGTTATGGTGGAAGTATCAACATGGCTACGTACTTTGATAAAACGAATATGGTTATTGATCAGGCCAAAATAATATTAGATCATGTTTCTTTTACCGGAAGTGCGGGTTATGGAATACAGACCAGAAGAAACGGTTCGGAATTTAGCATAATAAACAGTGAGTTTAATAATAATGCCGACTCCCATATGCTTATTCATGCCACTCAAATTGATTTCGTTGACAATCTAACGAATTTTAATGGCGGTGATGTTGAAGTGTACCGAAGCAATACCGAAGCCAGCGGTTCTGAAACCTGGAGTAACTTGAATAACGGGACCTTCTATTTCGCCGGTTCTGTTACCATTGAAAAAGAAGTAACAATTGAGCAAGGAGCTCTTTTTGAAATGGGGACAGACGTGAAAATTATTGTAGCGACAAACACAGGACCGGGCATAATTAAAGCACTTGGAAGCAGTACCGAGCCCATCGTATTTACCGGTCGGTCTAAAGTTAAAGGGGCTTGGGGTGGAATTATTGTTATGACGGGTTCTGTTGAAAATGTAATGGATTACGTTGAAATAGAATATGGAGGAGGTACAGATTTAGACATCTATATGGCCGCAGGAAATTTAGGAGTACATAGCGATTCTTATCTTTCCATCTCAAATTCTACCATCGAGAACAGTGCTAATTATGGGTTAATTGTCAGAGAAAGCAGAAATGCGATCATAAACATAAGTAACGTAACCTATGCCAATAACGACAACACCGATTATTACACGTACTAGACCAACGGTCTGATACAATATTACGCAGCCTTTGATAGTGTTAAAAGCCCAGTAAGTTGTTTTGCTTACAGGGCTTTTTCTTTTCTACTGGTTGCAAACATTTTCGGAAAGCTGTGATTATTACATTTTATTTTTGTTAAAACTTATTTTTGCACATCTTAACACATATACTGAAGTGAATAGTAAGTTATGGGTAAGATCAAAAGCGTTACTTGTAAAGCATTAACGTTATATAGTGGAGTATTTGTGCTTTTGCTCGTCTGCAGCACGTGGCGGGGATATGCCTTTCCAGGACAATACTCAGCCGCTAAGGAAACCATAGATAAACAGGAACAGCCTTACTTTCATAAAGGAGATCCAATTTATGCAGATATTGATACTGCGAATCGAAGAGTATATGTGTTGCTGAAGGAGGGATTGTGGTGTTATGAGCTCGGATCGAAACAGTGGGCCTTGCTTGCTCACTATGATTCATACCCAGAGTCAATGTTTAATCTGGAGTTTGGTTTTGACCCTTTTAAAAATCGTCTTTTACTATGGTCGCGGGGAGTGGGAACAATGTATGAAATCAATATGGAGGACTATAATCTGGAAAGGATAGATCGCTCTTTCCCTCATAAGAACCAATTTGGGCATTTCCCCTTTTTCCATGATGGAGAGTTACATGCCTTTGGCGGCTATGGCTTTTGGGAAAATAAGGAGATCATCACTTTTTTTAATTCTTCCATAAAGGAATGGAATATTGTTACCGCATCAAAGAGTTCGGATTTCCCATATGAAAGACAACCGTTTACCGGAACTTATCTGTCTGATAAAGAAGAATTTTATTTTTTTGGCGGATCGTTATTCAAAGGTGGTCGCCCGGATGATAAAAATGTTATCAGAACTGCCAAAAATGATATCTGGAGGTTTAGCTTTCGAACGGCCACTTGGGAAAAAGTAGATGACCTTGATGGTAAATCCTGGAAATACTATCGAGCGGCAAGCTCCGGTAGATTTGGAAGGGTTAATTCTATTTCCGGATCTTTTTATAGTGATGAAACGGGAAACTGGTATTTACCGGTGGAATTAGAAGACAGCCCTTCCGGTATTTATTTCCTTATGCCATATAACATTAAACAACAAGCGGAATATAAACCGCTCGAGATTCCATTAGGAGACAGTAGGGAATTTATCATCTCCAATTACCTGTTTGATGACAAGAACAATCGCGTAGTACTCGTTGGCCTTGATCATCTTACAAATACCAGAACTTTACCGGTTCGTATCGTGACCTTAGCTGAGGATTCGTTGCTTACCAATTTGATAACCGATTCGGAAGAAAATATAACCTTTGTAATAGGATCCCTTTTTGCAGTGGGAGGTATTTTTTTTATTGCAATTTTGATTCTGAAAAGCCGGCCTTGGGAGCAACTTAAAAAAGAAAATAACCATGTTGATAAAGATAAGCTGCTCAGGCAAGACTGGTTGAATGGAACAGAACGAAAGCTTATAGAAGTACTTTGGAATGAGGGTACATTTTTAGAAACGTCCGAGTTGGAAGAGATGGTGTGGTCTGAAATTGAAAATTATGATTATAGAAGGAAGCTGAGAAATGAAACCATTAAATCTATTAATGAAAAGTTTAGCATGGAGTTTTCAGCGGAAGGCAAACTCATTCTTCGTAAAACCGATTCTGAAGATCAACGCCGTTTTCGGTATGGATTAAATGAAAAGGTTATAGGGAAACAGTTGTTTGACAAGAACATTTAGGAAGTAATGGTCTAACTTGATTATTTTATACCATCACTGCTTACATCATAAGTTTGTTCTAACATAAACTCTACAGCTCATTAATTACATTCCCTTATTCAATGTTGAACTAAATGACTAAGAAGATTTTGTTAATGAATGTTGATAACATTACCTCCGAAGCTGCTGTTAAAAAATTATTAAAGACCCAATCATCCCTTTTTTATGAAATCTCAAATTTAAACGAGAACGCTCACTCTATTGAGGGTTTGGCACAAAAAGCTGCAGATTTAATTGCTGATGTATGGGAGTTTCAGGGAGCGGTTTCAGCAGTTATCAGAATTGCAGGACAATCTTTTAAAAATACTGATTTTTCAGAATCTGAATGGTTTATTGAAACCTCTTCAGAATTGAGTAATGGAGAGTCTCTTTATTTACGCATATACAGCGAGGAAAAACGCTCTTTTATTGAAGAAGAGAAGGAACTTCTGACAGTAGTAGCACATAACCTTAGCGCCAAAGCAGAGCGCATTTATGCCCGGATTAAATTACAAGAAGAACAAGATCTGTTAGATAAAGCCTACAAACTTGCTCATATTGGAACTTGGGAATATGATATGATCAATGATAAGTTATATTGGTCAGAGGTTACAAAGGAAGTACATGGGTTCGGGAAAGATTATGAGCCAGATGTAGAAAGCACAATTGAGCTGTTTAAAGAAGGGTTCCATCGGGATACTTTTGCCAAGGCTGCTGAAGATGCCATCGAAAAGGAAATCCCTTTTGATCTTGAGCTTAAGATAATAAGCGGAAAAGGAGATGAGCGATGGATCAGGGCTACGGGAGAACCGGAATATAAGAATGGAGAATGCATTCGGTTTTATGGAATCAGTCAAAATGTAACTGAGCGCAGAAAAGCAGAAGAGGAAGTGGCGCTAAATGACCGAAGGTTTCGTGCAATGGTGAGGCACGGAATGGACCTGATAGCCATTTTAGATGAAGAGGCGAATTATAAATTTGCAAGCCCTACTTCAATGAAGGTTCTTGGTTTTCCACCGGAGTATTTTCTGGAAAAAAATGCCTTTGATTTTATTCACAGGGATGATAAAGAAAGAATACAAAAACAATTTTCTGAATTAGCTCCGCAGCAAAGCACCCAGTTAGCACCATTCCGGTTTTTAGATGGGGATGATCAGTGGCGATGGCTGGAAGCAACTATCACAAACATGATGAACGATCCCGCAGTTCAGGGCTATGTTTCAAATTCCCGGGATGTTACCGAGCGCCAAATTAAGCAGGAACAGATTATAGATTCTCTTAAAGAGAAAGAAACCCTGTTGGCAGAAGTTCATCACCGGGTAAAAAATAACCTTTCGGTACTCATGGGCCTGCTTCAGTTACAGGCAGCTGATGAGGAGAATGAAGAAGTATTGGCGCGCTTATTTGATAGTGTTGCACGGATTCATACTATGGCAAGTATTCATGAACAGCTCTATCAAACCAGTAATTTTTCCAGTATAGAATTGGGAGAACGTATTAAGCTTTTGGTGCTGGATATTCAGAAAAGTTTTCAATCAAAAACCAAGGTTGAAATAGATTTTCAATGTGAGCCGGTTGAACTTGAGGTGAGCCGGGCCCTTCCGTGTTCGTTAGTTGTAAATGAAGTAATTACCAATATTTTTAAGCATGCTTTTAAGGGTAAGGATAAAGGGAAAATTAAAATTGAGCTTTCACGCACCGATGTAAGTGATTTTATGAGGTTAGCTATTTCTGACAATGGAAGCGGGCTTCCTGAGAATTTCAATCCCGAAGAAAGTAATTCATTGGGCCTACGGCTTATTGATATGCTTTCAGAACAAATGAAATCAGAATATTACTTTGAAAACCTTAAAGAAGGAACTGCTTTTACCTTATTGTTCAAAACCATGTAGCAATTTCCAGGGGAGAAGGATTAAGGTATGAATATATGATCAACTGGCCCACAGACCAGCTGATTTAATGATTAAGCCAGTTTTTTGTCGAGAGAGTATTTGCCGCCACCGGTTAAAGCGATAACCACAAACAGCAGTAAAAATAAAAGACCCTTTTCCTTTGTGCCGAAAGGATCAGCAGCGTGGGCAAAGAAAACCACAACAAACATATTAATAGATAAAACGATAGAAGCCAGTCTGGTTCCAAGACCTATAGTGACTAAAAAACCACAGATACCTTCAGCAAATGCAGCCAATATCAGTGAAGCAGCAGCCCCAATGCCAATAGGGTCACCAAATGAAAAATCACCGGCAAATACCTTTAACAGCTTTGGCCAGCCATGAGTCAGGATCAAGAGACCTGCACCGACACGAAGAATAAATATGCTGAGATTAGTATTAATGAGGGCACTTATATCGGTAGAGAGTAACTTTTTCAACATAATCGATAATTAGGTTTTAGGGTTAATGGAAGAATACAAATTATTTGGTATAAACCATGTTTTAAAATGTCCGAATTATTGGAGGGGATAACGTAATTGCTTCAATAGGAATTATCTATTGCGGGAGGAAGAGTAAAGTTGTTATATTTAGTTTAACATTAAATTATTTAATATTAATCAATCATATTTATTATTATGGCAACCTGGAACATAGACCCCACACACTCTGAAATACAGTTCAAAGTAAAGCACTTGGTAATTTCAACAGTTACCGGATATTTTCGTTCGTTTAACGGTTCGATAGAAACTGATGGCGATTCCTTTGAGGGTGCAAAAGTCACTTTTGAAGCAGACATAGACAGTGTTGATACCAACAATGGTGATCGCGATACGCATTTAAAGTCAGATGATTTTTTCAATACGGAAAAATTCCCAAAAATGACATTTAAGTCCACTTCTTTCAAAAACACTTCCGGTGATGATTATAAACTGACCGGTAATCTTACCATCCGAGATATAACCAAAGAAGTGACATTAGATGTAACTCACGGTGGAACCGTAGGTGATCCATACGGACAAACCAAAGCAGGTTTTGAAATCAACGGAACTATTAACCGTAAAGAATTTGATTTGAAGTGGAATGCAGTAACTGAAGCCGGGAACGTTGTCGTTGGCGATAATGTGAAACTGCACATGAACGTTCAGGTAGTGGAAAGTACCCCGGTAGAAGCATAATTTCTTTTAACCATTTCTATTAAATCATTAAGGGCTGCCTGAAGGGGTGGCCTTTTTTATGCAAGCTTATATAGCAGATCCAGCGTTCATTGTATTATAATCCAGAAGTATACTTCTGCAGAAAAGATTCTTTATAGGATTTTCCAACCGGGATGGAATGTTTCCCAAGCATAATCATATTTCCTTGCAGGTAATCAATTTTTGGAAGTGACACGAGATAGGATTTATGGACCCGGCTAAATTGAGATTTCGGAAGTTGACTACAAAAATCTTTCAGAGTTTCATTGAAAGTAATTTTATTTTCCTCTGTATGAACTGTGATATAATCTCCTTGACTCTCAGCAAATAGAATTTGCTCAAAATTTATACGATATAGCTTTCCATCTGCCTTAATTGTGATGAATCCTTGTCCTTTGGCCGGGTATTCGGATTGTTCCCGGGCTTTGTCAACGGCTTTAATAAATCTTTCAAATGAAAAAGGCTTCAGGAGATAATCAACTACATTCAGTTCATAACCTTCAAGGGCGTATTCTGAATAAGCAGTGGTTAAAATTATTTTTGGCGGGTGGTTCAAGGTTTTTAAAAAGCTGATCCCGGATAGCCGTGGCATATTGATATCCAAAAAAATGAGATCAGCTTCATTGTCAGCCAAAAATTGTTTGGCTTCAAGAGCATCCTTGAAAATTCCGGCTATTTCAATTTCGGGCGTGTCGGAAATATATGCTTTCAAAATATCCCGGGCGGCGGGTTCGTCGTCTATAATCAAGCACTGTATCATTCTATCATCATTTTAAGAGTGGTTTCATATATGTTTCCCTTGCGGGAAATTTCTAAGGCGTGACGGTTTTCATAAGCCAGCTCCAAGCGCCGTCGGGCATTTTGAATCCCCATTCCAGTTGATTTTTCGTGGTTATTGTCTTCCACATATACCGTGTTTTTGCAATGCAATGTTAACTCATTTCCTTCTTGTTTCAGAAGGATAGAAATGACGGCATCTTTATCTGTTAGATCCGAGTGCTTAAAACAATTTTCAATAAAAATGATGAGCAAAAGCGGGGCTATTTCCATGTCAGAAAAGTTACCTTGAGTTTGAAATTCCACTTTATTGGGCTCATTTATTCGCTCTTTATGTAATTCGACAAAATGAGTTAGGTATTCAATTTCTTCTTGCAGTGCCACTCTTTCCTGATCCATTTTATCTACGACATAGCGCAACATATCAGAGAGCTTTAAAATCAAACGGGGCGCCTTATCGGTTTTTTTTAGAGCTTCGTTATAAATTGTATTCAGAGAATTAAACAGGAAATGAGGATTAACCTGGGCCCGAAGTGCCTGAAGCTCCGAACGCTTATTTTCCTTCTCTAACTTTGCGAGCTTCGTAATATCTTCCTGTTGCTGAAACCACCCTTTTGCGAAGTGCAACAAAGTGGTAAATGAAATATAAATAAATCCAATCCCCAGCATTTCATACCATTCGTAAACAGTTACAAAATAATAATCGGGAAAAATAATCGGTGCCAAAAAGTCAAAAGTAATGGGATAAAACTGCACAACGAGAAAAAGAGAAAAAAAGAAGCCGAAAGTAAAAATAATATATTTTTGCTTATTCAGGTATCGATTCAGAAAAAACTGGTTGGCCAGCACTCCTATAATTAATGGAAGATGAAATAGCCCCGTATAAATCAAATCAATAGTGCGGAGCTCTTCCGTGCGTGTGAATACACGTAGTACCACAAAAAATGAAATCGTCCAGAACAGTAAAGACTGAACCAGGCGATTTCGAAAAATTGATTTAAAAGAATCCATTTATTCTATCTTTTCAAGAGATGCAGGACTGTCATAAGCTTCTTCCATGCTTCCGTATTTCTTTACGAATTTTTGAAGCTCATCCGTTGATGCGGTTAAAAGCACCCCATCTTCCGTTTTTTCATGCTTAACCCGTACTCTGTCCTTTTCTATCAAGTCATTAATCCATGAATCTTTAAATAGCAATATATCCAATTCATTATCAGATTTCTTTATTTTAGAAAAAGTGTGTACCGGAACCAGATGAAAATCAATGAAAGTTGTAGCAGCAAACAACCCCTGATTTTTATACTGAGCAGGTGACGAAACCAGCGAGAGCGGATATAAGTCCATATAAACTTCCCCATTCAGCTTCACAAAAGTTGACCGGAAAAGCATGGAATCTATTCTTGTTTCTTCAATGGACTCTATAAGCGTTAAATATCCGGGCCCATCATGCGATAAGTCAATATCTTCCATGATAGCCTTTATTTGTTCATTCCCTTCTGCACTTCGAATGAACGTCCAGCGAGAATCTTCTTCTTCCCAGGTGCCTTCTAGCCCCGGAATTGAAATGGAATCCGAAGGTTTAACTAAGGGGTGAACCGATTTCAAAAAACACCCGCTTAATATGCTACTTACTACTATAAGTGATAATAATTGAATTTTCCGCTTCATGATTGTGTGATTAATTTCGATTGCAATGCAAAGAAACGAGTCTTTTTATTTAACCTGAAAATTTTTCGATGAACGGAGGTTTTTTATCGGTGAACGGGACGAGATTAGATAAAACGGAACGCTAAAAACCGTAAATGATGGAGTGAAAATTTTATTATGGGAAAATTCAGTAGTATAATCCCTCGAACCAAATAAAATTACTATGAGACGAATAACTACATTTTTTATACTTTCATTTTTTCTAATCTTATCAGGCTGTCAGCTGCAAGAAAGCCAAGTTGGTGAGCCTCCTCAAAAAGAATGGTCTATAGCCCTTCATGGCGGAGCCGGTTATGTGTCAAAGGATATGCCTGAAGATCGAAAAGAAGCCTATATGCAATCACTGGAAGAGGCATTGGCGATAGGATCTGAAATACTGGAAAATGGCGGAACTGCTTTAGATGCCATCGAGAAAACCGTCAACTATCTGGAAGATAATGAAATGTTTAATGCTGGAAAGGGAGCTGTTTTTACAGCAGAAGGCAAGAACGAACTGGATGCGGCCATTATGGACGGCTCAACATTAAATGCCGGGGCCATTACAGGAGTTACTACCGTTAAAAATCCAATTTCACTTGCCCGCAAAGTGATGACGGATTCCAAACATGTATTTTTTGCCGCAGACGGTGCGGAGACATATGCCGATCAAACGGATGTTGAACGTGTAGATCCCTCTTATTTTTATACGGAAAGACGCTACGAGTCTTTAAAAAGAGCGCAGGCGGAGGAGCAGTCGAGCAGCTTGATTGAAACCGATGATCAAAAAGCATGGAAATATGGAACTGTGGGCGCAGTTGCTAAAGATAAAAATGGAAATCTAGCCGCTGCCACTTCAACCGGGGGCATGACCAATAAAAGATATGGTCGTGTAGGTGATGTGCCAATTATTGGATCCGGAACTTATGCCAATGATCTGGTTGCCGTTTCAGCCACGGGCTGGGGTGAGAAAATCATGTTAAATGTGTCGGCCCATACCTTAGCTGCTTACATGGAATACAAAGGGGTTACGCTCCAGGAATCGATGAATTATTTAGTGGATGATGTATTGGAACCCGGTGATGCAGGCTTTATAGCCGTTGATAAGTATGGTAATTTCTCTATGAAAACAAACACGGGCTCAATGTTTCGTGCGGCTGCCGATTCCGAGGGCAATAAAGAGGTGGCAATCTGGGAGTAGCGGTGTTTGGGTGCTTTAGTGTTAAGGTATTGAGAGAAATACCATAACACCTTAACACCCTCACACTATAACACGTTTACTCTAACCCTAATTTGAATTGGTCTCTCAGCTCCTGGATATAAATCCCAATATCATTGCGGAGTTCGAACAAACTTGCGTGCAGTTCCTGATATTGCTTTTTGGTAAAGAAGTTTTTCTTTTTAAAGCCCTGGAGTAGCTCTAAACCATGATTTGCACATTTTAGGGCTTTTTTGGAGTAGGCAATATTAGCCCCTATATAATCCTGATCGAAGCCGAAAGAATGCCCGCCGGCAATTTTAGCTCCAATCTTAAGCGATTCGTCCACAAAATCCTGAAACTCGGAGGATTGCAGTTTAGGATGTATGGTTTCAGCCCATTTCAAAATATCAACTGCCAAGTCTTTAGCGTCCAGAAAAATATCCAGGTTATCCAATTCAGCATAATCGGAGTATACGTAATCGTCACTGAGGCTTTTCCATTCTTCACCTTCATCAAAATCGTCAAAGTCATCTTCGTCTAAATGATCCGGGTATCCGTCTTCCGATAAACCAAACAGGAAGTCCTCATCATCCCAATCATCCTCTTCTTCTTCATCCCAGTCATCTTCATCTTCAGGGAAATAAGCTTCATCCATCAGCAGTTCTTCCTCTACGTAGGCTTCGAAAGCATCGTCTTCATTTTGGCTTTCCTGTAATAAAGTAATCCATCGCGGAGTATTACCTTTTGGGTCGGAGGCGATAAATTTACGAAGTTGTTCGCTCTTTTTTTCAACTTCATTTAAGTGAGCTTCCCACTTGAATTCGTCCCACTGTTCGTTATCGAATCCATCAAAATGCATGTGCATATTAGGCAGGCTATTGGTTGCTGTTTATTATAAAAAAGGAATTGTCAGGAGTAATGCAATACTTTGTGGAAAAGTAACGCTTTTTGTGGAAAAAAAGTTGTTATAAGCGTTCCAAAACTTTAATAATTACTTGGGTCATTTTAGGCTCGGCCATGGCTGCCGCGGCCAATACATCTTCAATGTCTACCGCTTGTAAGGCATCCGGGAAACATTCATCCGTAATTACTGAGATTCCCAACACATCCATTCCCATGTGTACGGCAGAGATTACTTCCGGTACGGTGCTCATTCCCACAACATCAGCACCAAGCTGACGCATATATCGATATTCCGCTTTTGTTTCCAGCATCGGACCTGTTACCGCCAGATATACTCCCTGATGCATTTTAATGGAATTTTCCAGGGCTACATTTTCAGCCAGTTCCAGTAACCGCTCGGTATAAGGTTCACTCATGTCAGGAAAGCGTGGACCGAGCTCATCATCATTGGGTCCAATCAGAGGATTATCACCAAGAAAGTTGATATGGTCGGTGATAAGCATAATATCTCCCCGGCTGAAGTTGGGGTTCAGACCTCCACATGCATTGCTTACAAACAGAGATTGAGCGCCGATGGCTTTTGCAACACGAACCGGAAAGGCAATTTGTTGCATGGTATAGCCTTCATAGTAATGGAAACGTCCCTGCATTGCTACTACTTCTTTTCCACCTAATTTTCCGAAGATAAGTTTTCCTGCATGCCCTTCCACTGTAGAAACCGGGAAGTTAGGGATATCACTGTAGCTTAAAATATGCTCCGTTTCAATTTCATCGGCCAACTGTCCCAAGCCGGTTCCTAAAATGAGTAAGTATTCAGGTTGAAAGCTTGTTTCTCTCTTAATAAGGTTAACCGCTTCATCTCTTTTGGATCGAAATTCTTCAACCGTATCGTATTTCATAAATTTAATCTAAAGAAGTGGCGAGTATTTTGAGGTGCAAAAATACGGTATGTACTAATCTATTTCATCTAAAATGTCGTCGAGACGATCACTTCCGGGAGGAAATGCGTGATCTTCTTCTTCGGTTTTTGCCTTTTTCTTAACATTTTCTTCCTCACTTTCATCGGCATTTTCGTCAAGCACAAATTTAGCTGTGTTTGTTTTTTTTATAGCTTCTTCCAGGTTTTCTTCTTTGGGAAGGTTAAACACTTCCATTTCATCTTTACTGAACTGGTCGATAGATTTTTTAGCGTTTTCAAGGTAGGACGTAATCCCATTGATGATCTCTTCACGCCGATCCAGCAGCCTCAAGATGCTTTGGCGAATTTGCTGTCTGTTGTGATTCGCTTGTTTAATTATGGCATCGGCTTCCATTTCAGCCTTTTCGATCGTGCTTTTAGCCTCCTGTTTTGCCCCGGTCATTTTTTGTTCAACCGATTCTTTTGCGGTTTGAAGCGTTTCGTGAAGCGCATCCTCCACACGTTCGTAATGTTTTACGCGATCTTTCAGTTTATCAATTTCTTGCTCTAGCTCTTTGTTTTTGTTGAGCAGGTGTTCAAATTCATTTGATACCAAGGTAAGAAAGGTGTGTACGTCGGCGGTATCGTATCCCCGTAGTCCTTTTTCAAAAGTCTGTTGTTTTATTTCAAGCGGAGTGAGTTTCATAAATAGATGTTTTTAGTCGTCCTTAAAGCTTATTTAAAATAACATTTATTCATTTAACATGTTACGCAGATTTCCATCATTGTCTTTTCCTTTTTTTGATGATGAACGAACCTCTTCCTCTTCTATTTCAATATCTCCCATAGTTTCTTGATTTTCATCGAGCCGATACCGCTCTTCTTCTAAATCAGATACAATGGCTTCAAGATTAGTGATGCGCCGCTCAGTGTTTTTCTTAAATTCCCCAAGTGCTTTAAAAAACTGAGGATTAATATCTGAACTTCCGCTTTTTCGGTTTATCCATTGCCTGATCAGGCTGAATACATTCCAAAAAAGGAACCCGGCAAAGCCAAGCCCTCCAATAATTGCAACAATAGCTATGACGAACTCTTCAAAAACCATAATTCATGACTTTAGTTACGACTTTTACTTTTCTGTGAGACAGTATCGGAATTTTGCTCTTTAACTTCATCTTCAATTTCGATCTCACCCAAGGGATTAGCGTCTTTCTTTGAAGATTCCCTGGAGTCTTCTGTGACAATTGCTTCCAGGTTTTCAACCCGGGATTTCAGGTTATGGACCACTTGACGCATTTCGTGCATCTCGCGGGAGTTGGCCAGTCTTTTCCCTTCCATTTTCAATTCTTCTTCTTTGTATGCATAAATCAGCCCGCCGGCAATGGCTACAATAGCTACAATGGCAAACCAAGGAAGTCCGAAAAACATAATGCCCTCAAATTTGTAGGTTATTATTATTTGATAGTATTAAAGTGAAGAATATTACGCAACATCTTATCCATAGTTTCGCTCTCCGAAAATGGCACTTCCAATTCGAACCATGGTAGCCCCTTCTTGTATGGCAATTTCCATATCATTAGTCATCCCCATGGAAAGGTGCTCCAGCATCACACTTCCTTTGTTGTATTTTTGATGAGAATCGAACAGTTCTTTCAGTAATTTGAATTCCGGCCGAACATCTTCGGGGTTATCTGCAAAAGTAGCCATTCCCATGAGTCCTTTTACTTTAACAAACTTGTAGTCTTGAGCAGACTCTAAAATTCCGGCAAGGTCATCAGGTTTGCACCCGCCCTTTTGTTTTTCATTACTGATGTTCACCTGAACCAATGCATTTATCACCCTGTTGTCCTGCTTGGCTCTTTTATTAATTTCTTTAAGATATTTTGCTTTTTCTACTGAGTGAATCCAGTTAACACGATGAGCTATATATTTAATTTTGTTGGTTTGAAGATTACCAATGAAATGCCAGATAACATCCGGGTTTTCTATAGACGACATCTTGTCTTCCAGCTCTTTCATTCGGTTTTCACCAAAATGAAGCTGCCCGGCAGTCATAGCTTCCAGAATATCTTTATCAGGTTTGGTTTTACTTACAGCAACCAGGGTGATTTCTTTGGAATCACGCCCGGCATTCTCACTGATTTGTTCAATTTTTTGTTGAATGGAATTGAGGTTTCCGGCAATATCTTGGTCACTCATGGTAAAAATTGTGCTTTTTTACTAATTCTATACAATAAACCATAAGATAAGCTTTTATCATTCATCAATAAGCCTTATTTTTGGAAGCTCTAAAGACATCGTAATTAATGGTTATTTATTGAGATTGATAATACTCAAATTCATAATTCTGCTTTCGACGATAAAGTCGGATTCAAAAAAACGAGGGGATAGATAGCATGTCAACCCGAATCCGGCAAATATCTACTTTCCTCAATCAGTGGGCGCCACCCAAAGTAAAAATGGATTACGATAATGTCGGATTACTTGTAGGAGACCCGGAAGCAGGTGTCACCTCCGTTCTCACTTGTCTGGATGTAACCGATGCTGTTGTAGCCGAAGCTATTGAAAAAGGCTGTGAACTGATCGTTGCTCACCACCCGCTTATTTTTAGCAAGATTGGAAGCATTAACCCGACCAACGAACAAGGAAGAATCATTTATAAACTAATTAAAAATGATATCGGATTGTTGGTGGCCCATACTAATTTAGACGCTGCTCTGGATGGGGTTTCTTTTGTGCTTGCCAATATTCTTGGATTGGACAACTTGAGATTCTTAGACAAAAATTATTCTATCAGTCGAAAAATCCGGTTGATTACTTCTCACGATGACAGTGAGGCGGTCCTCAAGCTTTTGAACTATCACTCGGCCGAGGAAGCTCATTATTTTGATGTACATAGCCGTGAAGACGGACTTAAATGCTTTGAAGCCATCATCGATCAACATAATGTTTCCGTATTGGAGAAAGCCCTGAAAACCGAAGGGATGTTAAAAGAAGGAAGCTTTCAGGTAATAGACCTTGCTTCTACCTCGCAAAATTTTGGAATGGGTGTAATTGGAGAATATCCGGATGATGGAATTGGAAAAAATGAATTTTTACACCTGGTTTCCAAAGCGTTAAATGTGAAAGCGATTCGGTATTCAGGAGATGTGGATCGTATCCAAAAAGTAGCCGTATGCGGTGGTGCCGGAGTATTTTTAAAAGATAAAGCCATGAGCGCCGGAGCCCATGCTTTCGTAACGGCCGATATTAAATATCATGATTACTTCACTGAAAAAGATAATTTTCTTTTGGTGGATGTAGGCCATTATGAAAGTGAATTTCCTGTAGCTGAAGCTTTAAAAAACGAGCTTTCTGAAGCGTTTGAAGGAATTGATATATCTGTAACCCGAACTGTAACCAACCCGATGCATGTTTATGTATCGGATCCCGAACCAAAAACTATTCAACCAAGCTGAACCTCACTCCATGAATGAAGTATTACAAAAATTAGCGAATCTGCAATATATTGACAGCCGCATCGACGAGCTGAAACAACTGAGAGGTGACCTTCCCGAAGAGGTGCTTGATCTTGAAACAGACATTGCCCGAAAAGAAGCACGCCTTAATAATCTTGAAGAAGAAGAAACAAATCTTACAGTAGAATACGATAAACTGAAGCTTGATCTTCAAAGTTCTAAAGAAAAGATAGAGAAATACGAAGATCAGCAGCTGAGTGTTCGTAATAATCGCGAATATGATGCCCTTACTAAAGAAATTGAGGCGCAGAAGCAAGTTATCGAAAATGCTGAATCCCGCTTAAAAGAAATTGAGAAGCGAAAAGAAGAAATAGGTCCTGAGCTCGAAGAAGCTAAAGAAGAATTGGAAGCTGCTCAGAAAATGTACGATGAAAAGAGCAAGAACCTCGATAAGGTGGTCAAATCTACTCAAGATGAAGAAGATGAATTGCTGAAAAAACGCAAAGAAGTTGAAGAGGAGATTGATGACCGATATATGAGAAGTTATAAACGTCTGCGAGAGGGCTTGAACAATGGCATGGCCGTTGTTGCCATGGACCGTGGCGCCGCTCTTGGAATGGCTCTTCCGCCCCAGGTACAAGTTGAAGTACGCCGCAAGAATAAAATTATAGTGGATGAAAACAGCGGCCGCATAGTTGTAGACCAGTCTTTCTTCGATAAGGCCAAGGAAGAATTATCCATCTGATTTTTTGATCAGTACATTGTTTATGAAAAGGGAGTCCGGGAAGGGTTCCCTTTTTTAGTTTAAGGGGTGTTTAGACATCTGTATATATCATATCGTCAAAACCCTTATCTTTAAAGCACAGGAAAGCCGGGTAATCGCTTCGTACATTCATTGTATGGGGAGGAAAGTCCGGACACCAACAAGTACCGCGCTCCCCGATTCGGTTCAGCCGGCGAAGGGGAGGCTTGGTAAGAGGAATCTTGCCATGACAGACAGTGCAACAGAAAACAAACAGCCTCCAGCGCTCCGCGTTGGCGGTGATGGTGAAAAGGTGAGGTAAGAGCTCACCGCTCCAAGGGCGACTGAGGAGGCACGGCAAACCTCGCGGGGTGCAAGTTCATGCAGATGGTATGCGCCGCTTGTCGCCACGCCATCGGGTGGAACGCGACAGACAAATGATTACCCTCGACAAAATCCGGCTTACAGGCTTTCCTGTTTGAAATTATATCAAGGCCCTGCTCTTAACTGAGAGTGGGGCTTTGTTTTTTATGCATTCCGACGGACAGGGTGGTTGGAAACGAGGACAAAGGATTTCCGGCCAGCTTTCCTGGCAAGCGTTTTCATTTATATCTTTTCAAGGATTGGATCAATATTTTCTTGGCTTCGGTCACTAGATTTTGATAAGGCCAAAAGCCATATATTTCGTCAAATTCAATTTTTCGTATTTTCTTTTTGATTCCCTCAATGTCTTTTATGGGTAATGGAATCCTATTTGGGTAGCTGTACATGACCGAAAAATGTTTCATACTCAATGAAAGATTAAAGGTATCCCCACATAACATTATTCCTTTTCCGTTTAATTTCGGAAGCCACAAAATACTGCTTCCGGGGAAATGCCCCCCAATTCTTATCAATTGAATATCTTCCCAAAAATCTACTTTATCGGCTGTCCAAAATTGGATCTTATCCGTTGAGTTAACTATAAAATCCTTTTCTGATTTGGGCAAAAGGATGGGGCAGTCAAATGTTTCTGCCCAATCTTTCATATTGCTATAATAATGTGGATGGGAGATGGCAATGGCTTGTATACCTCCTTTTCCCCGGATAAACTCAATTACATTTTCATCAAGCAGAGGAATACAATCCCACAGAATATTACCTGATTTTGACAAAACCAATATAGCACGTTGACCAATGGCAAAAACCGGGTCAACAATCAATTCAAAGACATTAGTTTTTAGCTGCTTGATTTTTACTCTGTGCTTTTGAGCCAGGTCAGAGTCTGAGGTCCATTTTTGTCCACCAAACGGCACATACTGCCTGTCATCTTCGCAAATCAGGCACTGTTCTTCGTTGAAATCTGCCGGATACTTTGTACCGCAGGTTGCACAAATTCGTACCTTATTCATTTTCCTGAATTAAGATTACTTCTTCCGGTACAGATAAAAACAACACACATCCGGTTTTGGTGGTGACACTGTGTTTTCCTGTCGGGGGTGTATACAGATAATCTCCCTGGAACAATGTTTCGTGGTAGATTTCACAGCTTCCTTCCAATACCAAAATTTCTTCACCGGCAGGATGAGTGTGATAAGGATATGAGGCCCCTTTTTCAAACTTCAATAAAATGGCTTTTGAGCGGTTTGTGGCTTTGTCAAAATGCAGGGATTTCACGGAGATGCCTTCATAATGTATCCCGGCTTCAACCAGGGGTTCCCAATTCATGCTATTACTTTTTGTGATATAATCTTTAATGTTCATTTTAATTTAGTTTGTGGATTAGTAATTCGTCCTCTACTTGTTTTCTCTGGGTGACCCCGGCCATTTTTCCCAACAGTTCCAATGATGCCAAATAGCTTACGAGGTTACCATTGGATGAAATAATGTTGCCGTCGGATACCACCGCATTTACACTATCATCTTGAATCAGCAGGGATGGATATTCTTTTTGAAGCGTTTCCCCGCCGCCGCAATAAGTTACCACCTGTTTCCCATCGGCTACACCGGATTCTCCCAGCAGGAAGGCTCCTGCACAATGACTTGCAGTATATTCGGTTTTTTGACTTTGTTGCCTGATAAAGTCCATGAGCGTTCGGTTTTGTGTTTGGTTGTCCGGGTTCATTGCACCCGGTACTACCAAAACATCCAAATCCGGACAATTTGCAATAGTAAGGTCTGGGACAACTTTTAAACCTTCTTCACTCACATAAGGATTGGTGGTTTCCGCAATCAGAAGCACCTTGAATAAAGGTTTTCCATTATCATTGGCCTTGGTGAATACATCCAAAGGGGCGACTATTTCGTTGGCCAAAAAGCCTTCAAACACGAGTACCCCAATCGTTGCAGGTTGTTTTATATCTTGATTTTCCATTTTACTTTGAATTTTAGACAGGAGCTTTTGACAAGCTGAACTTGCCAAACCATCCCGTTATTATTGATTTCATCTTTAAGAAATTTGATGAACCAAAGGTGGGAAATGGGGGCAAGCTAAAAAATGGAAAATCCCGTGTTTATGATGTAATATTTACTAAATTACCTCTTTTTGATACTCGGAAGGGGATAGATCGGTGTGGTTTTTAAAAAACTTCGAAAAGTAATAAGGGTCTTTAAAACCCAATTCAAATGCTATTTCTTTGATGATTTTATCCTCGTAATGCAATTTACGTTTTGCTTCGGATATCACTAATCCATAAATAATATTTTGAGCGGTTTTACCGGCGTGTTGTTTGGCAAGTTCATTTAACTTCAATTCAGTAGTTTGCAATCGAAGGGCTATTTCTTTCAGAGAAAAGTTGTTTTCAAAATTGTTGCGGACGAATTCCAAAAACTGCAAAAACAGAGCTTCCGGTTTCCAAACTTCTCCGCCATTTGTAATTTTTGAACGGTTTACCTCAAACAGCAACAGTTCAATACGTGAATGAATGGATTCCAGGTATTGAAATGGTTTTTGGTTCAGCTCCTGCTCAATCTTTTGCAGTTGTCGCTCAATTACACCGGGGTTGTTGATGGTAATGATTTCGTTGTAATCGAAATGGCAGAAAAGACTATTCTGAAAAATAAGTTCAATGTCCTTTTCTGTTTTGCATATATAGTCGAGCGTGAAATCAAGTAAGTAGCCTTTTCCCTTTTGAGTGTTTTTAAAACAATGGTATTGCCCGGAAGTAATAGTCAGAACCTGATTTTTTGCAATGACTAATGGTTTATTGTCTACTTCAATGGCAACAGAACCCTTATTACACCAAAGAAATAAGTATTTTTTTATTCGCTTTGGTTCAAAGTCCGAAATCGTTTCTATTTTTTGAATTTCTACCATAGGGTTTAGTTGCGATAAATGACGGCGGATATTGGTCTGTCCGAAACGCTATTACTGTTATTCTTAAAATACTGAAGATCCATTGAAAAAATAGGATTTACCTCATTCATTAACCCTGTTGTTGAAAAAACCGCCATCAATGTTCCCCTGAAAGAACAGGTTTTATATCGATCACAGGGGTACCGTCGAGTGCTTCCAGGGGACTTACTTTCAGACGCACCGGTTCTGCAATCTCCAGCACCTGCACGCGGTGCAAACCAATGGGATTGGGCCGGTCGGGCGCCCGGGTAGCGAAGACTCCCTTCAGGGGATTGCCGGGATTGTATCGGGGATGAACCTGTAAGGTGTTGCGGTCGCTTCGGTGAAGCCATGTAAGCAGGATGATTTCGCTGCCGGCCATGATTCCGTCAATGGCCGGTTTAAATTCTTCCCTGATCTCTATCCACGCTTCCGGGGCCCCTTCAGATCCTTGATCGGGAGCGTCCTTTCTGTCGGCCAGTTGCGAGTGAACCCTGCCGATGGGGCGTAATGAATAGGGAGTTGTGGAGTTCATTGAGTCTGTATTCTTATATAAAGCTGTAATACGGCCTTGCCTGAGAATGTATTATACCATGTCAGGAGTTCGCGGTTTTTTCGTTTGCCGGTTCATAGTAAAGTGTTACTGCACCCCCGCTAAAGGTTTTAGTCTTTATGAGTTTAAGAATTGTCCTGTCGTTTATATCTTCAAATAATGGCAAACCGCTTCCTGCAACAACAGGATGAACACAAAATTGGTATTCATCAATCAAATTAAGTTTCATCAGCTGTATAATTAAGCTCGGACTGCCGACAAAAATGTCTTTATCCCCGTCACGGCGGGATTGCTTAAGTTCTAAAACCGTTGCTTTTAATTCACGCTTTGCTATGGTTGCACTTTCCCAAGCCACATTTTTAAGCGTACGGGAGAAAACTATTTTCGGAATTTGGTCTATAGCCTTGGCAAATTCATTCATTGATTTTTCTTCGGAAGGGTTTTCCAACAGGGTTCGCCAAAATTCCATAAGTTCATATGTGGTCCTGCCATATAGGATTGCATCTCCCTGCCTTAATAATTTTGTATAATGCTGATGTATTTCTTCATCTGGAATTCCTGCGGTATGGTCGCAAATTCCGTCAAGTGTGGTATTGATTGCGGCAATTAGTTTTCCCATACTATTTCATTCAATTTAGATTATCATTGCTTCAAAGAAATTGGACGTTTTAATTATATCAGCTGGATAAACCAATCGCATGGGGGAATTACGACTTTACCACAGGGCAAATAAGACAATTTCTATTATTGAAATATTGTCAAGCTCTATATTACGGCCCGGGGATTATGATTTGGCAGAAGTAGCGAAATTAATACCATACAAACAAGTTTCATCGACCCCAACGTCTGATTTAAAGTATCTTAAGGCATAAAAGCAATGCGGATCAATTAGTTAGTTGAAAATTGGAATGACATTCCCTTAAACAAACAACCAAACACTCAACACCCCGCCGGTCGAGATAATCAAAATCATCCAGAGGAGTTCAAGGCTTCTCTTCCATCCCACCCAGAAAATAAAGAGGCCGGCTTTAACTAAGGTGTTGGATATAACAGCTATCACAATGCCAAGGGTAGCTACCGCGGCTGTTATTTCCGTCTGAGCCATCCTGGAAAGAGAAAGGGTGATAGCATCCACATCCATCAAGCCGGAAAGCAGTGAGAGCAGGTAAACGCCCTGGTCTCCAAACCATTCCTGAAGTGCAGTTGCCAGAACCAGGATTATCGCCAGCAACGCCCCGAATTTAAGAGCCGTAGGCAGTTGCAGAGGATTACCTAAATCCAGCGTGGGATTTGTTTTGGAGGACTCATCCTCAGATTTAATCCATAGCCAAAGTACACATCCAATAGTCAGAACCAGCATCACGGCCAGGGGAATCCAAAGCGGGGTCAAAAGCGCAGGATTTACCACAGAAACTTCTATAAAAACCCGAATAAGCATTATTGAAGATGCAATCAATACCCCTGCCACATAAATATGAGGCTTCCCTTTGTGATGTTGTTTGGCAAACTGCGCGAGGCTTAAAGTAACAGCTGTGGATGAAGCCAGTCCGCCAATAATCGAGGTTAATAGTGTACCCTTATCCTCGCCTGCATATTTCACCAATATAAATCCCAGAAAGGAGAGCCCGGAGATGAGTACCACCATCCACCAAATCCAATAAGGATTCAGTGAATTCCATGGGCCATAACCCTGGTTGGGCAATAACGGGAGCAGAATAACGGAAATAATCAGCAGCTTGATACCTGCATAAATTACCTCCACATCAATTTTTTGGAGCCAACTATGCAATACCGGCTTAATACTTAAAAGGGTGGTAACGACAACGGCGGTGGCCAGGGCTTCAATCTGGTATCCTAAAGCAGCCCAAGATCCAAGCGTAAAGGTGAGCAACAAACCTACTTCGGTGGTAATGCCAATATCCTGTTCCTCGGGCACTTTTTGTTCAAAGACATAGGAGGCGATAATCAAACCTGTAAAAGCGATAAAAACCAACCCTAAAATCCATTCGCCGGTGTAAGGAATCAGTATGGCCCAAATACCCCCCAACAAGCCGGAAAGGCTAAAAGTGCGAATTCCTGCAACCCGGTCTCCCTCATCTTCGGTTCGGCCATGCCAGCCCCGCTCAATCCCAATGAGTAAACCGATTGCCAGGGACGTGCCTAATTTCCATATGAGTTCTAACTGCGGATCCATGGCTTATTATAAGGAAAGCAAAAGAACTTTGAGCAAAGATTTATTCTACATATTAATCTTGTAATTTCCCTTCACATTTCGCTCGATTTGTCGCTTCACATCTTTTTCTTTGATGGAATCTCTCTTGTCGTATTGCTTTTTCCCCTTAGCCAAACCAATCAAAACTTTCGCGTTGCCTTTTTTAAAGTACAGTTTTAAAGGAACGATGGTATAGCCCTGTTGCTGAGTTGCTTTATCAAGGGCACGGATTTCTTTTTTATTAAGAAGTAATTTTCTTGGTCGGATTGGATCGTGATTATAATAGGATCCATGCTCATAAGGCTTGATATACAACTCCCTCAACCATACTTCGCCATTTTGCAAGTACGCAAAAGAATCCGTAAAACTGGCTTTCCCTTGACGCAGGGATTTTACCTCGGTTCCTTTCAGAACCAGTCCGGCTTCAAAGGTCTCCTCGATGTTAAAATCGTGGCGCGCCTTTCGATTGTTAATGGTTGGGGTATTGTTTTTGTTTTCGCTCATTTGAGCATGAATTTGTGATATTGCTGTTTTTTAAAATTTAAATTCGTAGGGGCGTATCGCGATACGCCCCTACGATAAAATTCTAAATCTCAAATCCCATTTCTTCTAATTTCTTTAACACATCTTCGGCCGGCTGGCGGTCGGGAAAGGTACGATAGATACTCAAAATCTGTTCTGTTTCAGCAATCGCTTTTTCATTATTCGGGTTGATTTCGAGTACAGCAATAAACTGGCGGAGGGCACTGTTGGCGTTTTCACGCATATCAGTAGGTTCGGCGCTGTAAATTAAATGAATGCCGTATTGCAGGTGTACATTCTCTTTAAGAGCCGTTACTTCTTCCGATTTTGCCTGGTCTTCAACTAACGCCAAAGCCTCATCAAATTTATCCTCAGCAATCAGGTTTTCCACTTGCTGATCGAGTGATTGTGTTGATTCGGAGCAGCCGGCAATCAAGCCGAATGCTAAAATACTAAAAAGTAATATTCTCATAGTGTTCATTAATTCATATAAATTGGGTTGGGACTGATACAGAGAAGAAAGATAAGCATACTCAGCCACCCTATCACGCGCCGACCGGGAGATAATTCTTCTTCAAAATCTACGGGAGGATGTTCTACTTTTACTATAAAAGCAATAAAAAAGCTCCATATCAGCCAAATAAAGGATGCTTGCCCCGGATCAACGGCTCCAAAAACAAAATTGTGGCCGGCAGTAAGAGCGAGAGAAGTAATTATCATAGCATTGATCCAAAGTTGATCTGTGCGAAAAGCCTTGGTCATAAGGAGGTATAAAATAAAGCCCCAAACAAACCATTCTGCGAAAGGAAGGGCCGTATACTCAGCAATGAAATCCCGCAAAAAAGGGATCATCTCAATTCCTGCCAGGGCTGTAATACAAGCAAAGAAAACGCGGGCTACAATTTTATGCTTCCGATAACCGATCAGGGAATAAAGAATATGTCCGCCGTCCAACTGGCCTACAGGCATCAAATTAAGGGCAGTGAAGAATAACCCAAGCCATCCGGCAAACAGAAAAGGAAAGTGATACATTTCCCACATTGGAGGGACGTTATCAAACATAGAGGCTAATACGGTATAGAGCAGTGTATTCCCTACCGTAAGCACGCCCTGTTCAGTTTCGTCGGTAATAAAATCAGGATAAGCATTGTTTTGTGTAACATACTCTTTTAATTCCTCGTGTCCTGCAAATTGGTGAACATATTCGGGTTCGGGAAGTGTGGCAAACCCAATCAAAAGGGCTGCCAGTGCAACTATAAATCCGGCAACAGGACCGGCGGCACCCACATCAAATAATTTGTGCATGCGGGTAATACGTTCTTTAATTCGGATCACGGCCCCCAATGTACCGATGCCTATCGGAATGGGGATATAGTAGGGTAAAGAAACTTTGATATTGTGATATACAGCAGCAAAGTAATGACCAAACTCATGAACGGTTAAAAAACCCAGCAATAATCCTGCAAATAGAAGTCCACGCAGCATATCCACAGTATTGGGAATGGCAAAAGGAAATAATACGGGGTCAAAACCTACAAAATTAGCACCGGTCATGGTCACAAAAAACAACGTAAGCAGAAATAAGCCCAGGTGTTTTAGAATGGTGCGGGAGCCCGGTTTGTTTTTTGGGTCTTCGTTGGATGAGAGCACCTCAAAGTCTGTTGTAACTTCCTCTTGAAATGTGTTTTGGCTCAATCGTCTCTATTTTTTGTGGTTAATGGCTTTCTTGATATTGGCATTGTCATACATCGGGCTCCACCTCGCCCTCTACACAATTCATGCCCCTGAAAACTAATGGCAATTTTTTGGCCGTCAGCGGGATTAAAATCTTTATTCTTGTATTCTTCTACAAATTCAAACTGGGTCATGAGGTTGTAACCGTGATCTACCAGTGTGTTAAAAGTGTTAGTGTTACGTTCGTAACCTATGATTATTCCCGGCGCGAGGGCAAAAACGTTGGCCCCGTCAGTCCATTGTTCACGAAATTGATTAGTGCGGTCTTCTCCTCCACATTTTATAAAGTTAAACTCCCGGCCGGTACTTTCTTCGAGTGCAGCTTTTAAAGAAACACGGGTTTCTGTTTTAATGGATTCACCATCTTTAAACAGAGCTACTACATTGTCTTGCTGCTCCAGGATAGCTGGAGGAAAAACGATGCATTCTGAATTATCAGAGAAAGTGAAAATGGTATCCAGGTGCATGGATGAACGCTGCTTGGGAATATCTACGGCCAGTACGGTTTCAACTCCCCGGTTTAATAATCCTTCGGTTCCTTTCATTAATCCGCTGAAGGAAGTGCGCTCACTCATCCCAATTAAAACCAGTTTCTCAGAAACAACCAAAACATCCCCGCCTTCTATCGATTGATGTCCGGAAATACGAATAGCATTTTCACGAACACTTTCGAACAATGGGTGGAAATGAACCAGGGTTTCCATCAGTAAAGACTCCCGAAGCCGGGCTTTCTTGGCTGCGCGGGAAACAAGAATACTGCTACCAACAACAGCAGCAAGATCGCGGGTAAATAATAAATTAGGAGAGGGGTTCAGGGTAAAACCTTTGGAGTTTTTTATGTATCCCTGGATGATAAAGGTCAGCAAGTCGTGGGTATCGAGCTTGTGTAATTCCTTTTTGATAACGTGAAGGTTCTCTTCAGGAAACTCCTTGATCAGCTGCTCTATGAAATAAGCCCGTGCATCTTCCTGCTGGAATACTTCAATAAATAAGTCAACAATCTCAATTACCTTGCCATCGGAGGGCATGGCTGCCTTAAATACATCCAGCATATCAAGATGTTCAACCCGGGCGTCCTCCTCAAAAATAATATCGTCAAACAGCAGCTCGTCTTTAAGCTCAGGGTTTACCAGGGAAACCTCATGTCCGGGAGTGTGTACAATCACCCCTTGCAGGTGTCCAATTTCAGAAGAAACATTAATGTTCATAAAACAGTCATAAAGTTGGTTTAACAAAGCTGTGAAATATACAGGATAACGGGCGGATTTATAAGCGGTAATTGGTTGACTGAATCAATATCTTAAACCGCCAAAGCAAATGAAATCAAATTATGACTTCAAAAACAGAAATTGAGTCGTTGCTTTACTTAATGGACGATCCCGATCCGTTTGTGCAACAAAGTGTAGAAAACCGCTTAGAGGAACTGGGCGAAAAAGCCGTGCCGCTGCTGGATGAGTATCGTGCCGAGGTTAACAGTGAAGAAGCCAAATGCAGGGTGAATAACGTCATCCACAAGCTTACTTTCGGTACGCTGGAAGCTGATTTCATTGAGGTGCTTGAAAGCGGGTTGAAAACGCGAAAATCGCTGGAGGAAGCCATATTTACTTTGGCCCGGTTCGACAGTCCCACCCTTCGGATTTCTGACTATCAAAAAAAATTAGATCATTTTGCAAAAATGGTTGAACCGCAAATAAAGTACAGGCTTGATGAAAAGCGAAAAATGAAGTATTTGCTTAAATTTATTTTTGAAGATCTCAATTTTCGCGGTGATTCCGAGCAATATCATGCACCTCAAAATTGCTTTTTAAACCAGGTGATAGACCGTCGAAAAGGACTTCCTATTTCTTTGAGTTTGATTGTGATGTTTATCTCACGCCGCCTCGAAATGCCTTTTTTTGGCATTAATATGCCTATTCATTTTATGTTGAATTTTGTGGGTGATAAAGAGGAATTATTAATTGACCCGTATGATAATGGGGCCATTGTAACTTATGATCAGTGCTATTTCTTTCTGAAGAAAAACAACATTGAGCCCCGCCCGGAACATTTCCAAATCGCCACGAACCTGGATATTGTACTGCGATGCATCAGGAATCTCATCCACAGCTACGAGCGGAAGGAACAGCTTGAACGTGTGACAGATTTGAAAAAATTATTGAACCTGGCGGAAATGTATGAGTAATCACTTACTCTGTTTCTGGTTTATGGGAAAAGTGAACATGAAGGTCGTACCTCTGCTATTTGTTTCGATTTCCATTTGACCATCAAGTTGTGCGGTAAACGTGTGGATAAGCATAGTTCCCAAGCTTTCATCCTTTTTTTGGTCAAATTTTTTCGGAAGACCGGGGCCGTTGTCGGAGACCGTTAACAAAATATGTTCATTTTTTGTTTTCAGAGTGAAATGAAGCGTCCCTTTTTTGCCTTTGCTAAAGGCATGTTTAAAGGCATTTACAACTAATTCATTAATGAGCAGTCCACAAGGAATAACACGGTCTATATCGAGTTCAACTTTTTCCAGATCAAATGAAAGTGTTACGTCTTTTTTGTAATCATTGAATGTTCTGTGTATTGCCTCAACAAGCTCCTTGATATAATTATCCAGCTCAATCTCAGAAAGTGATTCTGTTTGATAGAGTTTTTCATGGATCAAAGCCACAGAGTGGATACGTGCTTGACTATTTTGAAGTATGCTACGTGCGTCTTCATTGTTTGTGCTTTCCAGTTGCAGTTCAAGCAGTCCCGAAACGATCGAAAGGCTGTTTTTAACACGGTGGTGAATCTCTCGAAGAAGCACATCTTTCTCTTTCAGTGAATGCTGAATCTCGGATGTTTTGGAATCAACCCGATGCCTGAGAATAATTACCCAGCCAATGATAACAAAGCTGCCAACCACAACTCCACCAAAGAGCAGGTACAGGTAATATTGTGGAACAGAGGCATACCGCAGGTCATCGGGGGTTCGTAAGAATAACTTGTACGTTCGTTCATTTGGAAAGTCAGGATTATACTCCGTGATAATTCCTTTGACTGATATCTTGTCTCCTATGCGTAAGATATCAAAGTCAAAATCTTCATACAGGTGATGAAAGTTAGATACATAAACCATCATACTTCCCTGGCTATTTTCCTGAGAAATACGCACAAACTTTCCATTAAAGGTATTTCCTTTCTCAATTACATTTCCTTCCCCTTCTACCAACATCCCGAGATATTGAGCGGGATTAGTAATTGCAGCAGAAAGTGGTTTGGGAGTTGGACGGGAACGGGTATTTTTAAAAACCTGATAAGAATCGGCACTAACCTCTGCTAAGCCGTTATACCGCTGTATTTTCCCTCTAACTACTAAACTGTCACCAACCTGAAAAGGGGTGTCTATTTGCATAGCAAAAATAGACATCCCTGCGGAGTCATTTTGAACGAATGCCTGTAAATAATGCTCATGCAGAAGTCCGCTGTTAATGTTGGCTGTACCGGTGATAAAAACTTCATTACCGAGGTAATCCAGCGTATCGTTATCATCAACATCAGCTCTTATTTTGGAGTAAGGCCAGAGGGAGTCGGAATGAACCTGCCCGAAAGCGGAATGGCTGATGAATAAAAAAAGAAGACATAACGAAGCTATGCTTTCAAAAATTTTAAAGTAGTAAGATTCCTTCATCAAAAAGCCGGAATTTTGTGCTAAGCTCACACTTTAATAGAGAGTTTAAAAAATAATACCCTTTATCAAAGTTACTTTTATTTAATTTACTGATAATTTAAACCCGAAGTCTGTTCTATTCGGATCTCGGGTTTCTTGATTGTGCATTTAATTTTTTTGGGGCTAAATACGCCTTACCACTGCCCAGACGAGTACGAATCCGCCAAGCAGGAAGCCGACTCCCGCAGCTATATTTCCGAAGAAGATTTGCCCCAGTCCATATAGGAAAAAGAAAATAGCACCGATGGAGAAGGCAATATTGAGCAAAGAGGGACGCAATCGGTCTTCTGATTCCTTGCCATCTGAAAAGCGTGCCCAATTTCCCATTGGGGTAACTTTAGCATAGAACTTTCTTAAAGTTTGATCAGATTCAGGTTTGGTTACAAAAGTAGCAATCAGCCAGATGATGGTTGAAAAAGAAGTGGTAAAAATCATTCCCCCGGCAAAATCATAGCCCATGTATTTTGAAAAGGTGGCTCCGATAAAAGCAGCAATCATGGCGGTAATTTCACTCCAGGCATTTATACGCCACCAAAACCAGCGAAGCAGAAGTACGCCACCAATACCGGCGCTGAGAGAAAGAATAAATTCCCATCCCCCCGACACCGAATCAAAGAAATAAGAAACGCCAACACCCAATGCGGCCATTAAAAGCGTGGCAATTCTGGAGATGAGAACGTAGTGGTTTTGAGCTTTTTCTTTAGTTTCAAACTCATCCGGGACTTTAATGAAGCGCTTGTAAAAGTCATTAACCACATAGGATGCCCCCCAATTCAACTGGGTTGATATGGTAGAAACGAAAGCAGATAAAAAGGCGACCATCAGCAAGCCCATCCATCCCACGGGCAATACTTCCAGCATCATTAATGGGTATCCGGTTTCGGGGTCTTCAAGGTTGGGAAAAACAACCATGGCAACCAAGGCTACTAAAATCCAGGGCCACGGTCGAACGGCGTACATCAGAATATTAAAGAGCAGTGTTCCGCCAACGGCATTTTTCTCATCTTTGGCTGAGAACATACGCTGAGCAATATACCCTCCACCGCCCGGTTCGGCCCCCGGATACCAAGCTGCCCACCAGTTCATTCCTATCCAGATCAATGCTGTTGTTAATGCTATCTCAGGGTTGGTGAATGGATTAAAGCTTAGTACATCATAATCTACGGCATTGCTTAACTGGGTTTTTAGCTCAGCCAAGCCGCCAACATGATCAACAGCAAAATAAGCAAGGGCAATGGTTCCGGTCATTGCTAAGATAAACTGAACAAAGTCGGTGACCATCACGCCCCATAATCCCGAAATAGCAATATAGATGGCAATCAGGGCATATAAAATCAGGATCACAACCCACTGATCGGCTCCGGTTACTACAGTCAGGATTTTGGCCATTCCAACCGTAACCCAACCCATAATGATGCAATTAAAGGGAAAAGCAAAATAAAGGGCTCTAAATCCGCGGAGAAAACTAGCCGGCTTGCCGCCATAACGAAGCTCAATGAACTCTACGTCCGTTAATACTCCTGCCCGCTTCCAAAGTTTAGCGTAAATAAAAACTGTTATGATCCCCGAAATCATCCAGTTCCACCAAAACCAATTTCCGGCAATCCCCTGTCGGGCTACGATTCCGGTAATGGCAAGCGGAGTGTCAGCTGCAAAAGTGGTGGCCACCATGGAAACCCCAACCAGCCACCAAGGCAGATTTTTACCACCGGCGAAAAAATCATCCAGCGTTTCTTGACCACGGACTTTGGCTGCCCAGGCTACGCCAATCATCAATAAAACATATCCGGCAACAACGAGGTAATCGAGAAGTTCAAAGGGCATGTTAGAAATAGGAAGTAAAGAATTAAGAATTAAAATTTGGTGCCTGAGTATAATAAAAAAACTTAGTTAAATGCTTTTTCTGAAGAAGAAAATGAATTTTATTATTAAGTCTTTCTTATAAAATGGAAATAGTGGCGCAGTTCTGTTATTCTGATCTGGTTTTAAAAATAGGTTGGACTTCAGCGTTAAAAGGAATAAATGAGCGAAAAAAACAACTTCGCAAAGAATACGTTTAAGCGGCTCCATGTCGACCGTAAAATGATCAGTATTTTGATAGTTTTTACTGTACTGGGCATTTTTTTGGCGATTTCCATGGTTGTTGCTACTAATTCTTTGTCCGGCCTTAGGGGATACGCCACCTTCCAAACAAATTGGACGGAAGCGCGTAAGGAAGCAAGCTTCCAACTGGTTAATTACGTCAAAACAAACGAAGACCGTTACCTGGCACGGTTTGACAGCGCCCTTCATCTACTCAAAAGTGCCGAAGAGATCCGTCGTGAACTTTTAGGGGAAGGGGCAGATATGGATTCAGTACGACAATTGTTTCTGCAGACCCATTCCAATCCGCAGGATATTGACAACATGATTAATACCTTTGTCTGGTTCCATTCTTTCCCCGACTTTGAGAATGCTATTGAGGAATGGGTAAAGTCTGATGAGATAATTGCTGAAATGGAAGCTCTTGCTGCAGAAGTTCGGGAGTATATCCGCAATAATTCTCTTTCTGAATCCCAACAAGAACAATATGTTGCGAGCATACTGAGGCTAGACAGGGAACTAACCAGTACCAAACATGGACTGGCCTCAGCCCTGGCATCAGGAACTCATTTTTTAAGTTCTATTATGCTTTGGGTTGCCATCTCACTTGGCTTTATTTTGCTGGCAACGGGGGGTATGCTCTCTTTTCGGTTTTTGAAAAGTATAAAAAATTGGAGAAAAGAGATTGAAGTCAGTGAACAAAGGTATCGATCTTTATATGAGCAAAACCCCAACGCCGTTTTTTCTGTGTCTTGCAATGGCCATTTTACGGATGTTAATAGCGTGTTTGAAGAAATGATTGGTTATTCGTTAGAAGAACTCAGAGGCGTTACTTTCGATAAATTTGTTAAACCCTCGGAGCTCGAAACAGTTCGGGAATATTTCCAAAATGCCCTGGAAGGAAACCCGCAAACTTACGAGACAATCGGGATTTTGGAGCATGGTGAATTGTTTTATGTTGAGGTTACGAACCTTCCTATTTTTGTGGATGGGGAAATTATTGGTGTTTATGGAATAGCTCATGATATAACGTACAGAAAGAACGCGGAACAAAAGATAAAAGAGCAATTGGAAGAGAAAACTCACCTTTTGTCTGAGATTCATGACCGGGTAAAGAACAATATGGCCCTGATATCGAGTTTAATTCAGTTGCAACAGGAGATGTCTGATTCAAATGATATGGACAATTATTTTGAGAGTACGGTCTCTCGTATTCATTCTATGGCATTGGTGCATGAGAGACTCTATCATACTGAAACATTTTCCAGTATCCGGATGGACGAGTATGTGAATGAGCTTATAGAGTCGGCACGAAAGAAATATTGTTCCAATTCTGAAGAGCTAAGGGTAATGGTAGATAGTCGGCCGGTGACGTTGAGTATCAAGCAGTCCATTCCCGCCGGATTACTTTTAAATGAATTATTGATAAATGCCTTTAAATATGGTTCCAAGGATGGTAAAGGAAAGGTTAAGGTTTCGTTGTACCAAAATAAGAATGAAGTATTCATAAAAGTATCTGATAATGGCCCGGGTTTTCCGGATGGTGTTAAGTTTGAAAATCCAAAAACACTTGGAATGACGCTGATTTCATCCCTGATAAAACAACTGAATGCCACCTACGAATTAACAGTTGAGGACGGAATTTCATTTAGCATACGTTTTAAATCTTGTGCAAAAATGTCTAAAACGGCCTGAACGTTAGTTTTTTTAGTTCGGAGATTAAAAAACGAAATAAAAAAGTCCGCCTCAGTAATCTGAAGCGGACTTAAAAGTAAAAGTACAGTGGAGGTTACTTTTTTTCTTTCTCCTGAATTTCAGGACGTTTCAGATAGGGTAACCCACTTTTGATCCATTCTGGTGCTTCTGCATCTTTCAGGAAGTGTTCGTGCCACTCAAAGGCGCGGTTGGCATAATCAATTTGATTTTCCTTGCGCCGAAGACCGTGATTTTCCCCCTCGTATACGAGCATCACATATGGTTTTTCCATTCTGCGCATGGTATTGTATAGCTCAACACCTTGATTAAAATCTACGGCTCCATCATCTGTGCCGAACTCAACAAGAAGCGGAGTGGTATTATTTTCCATATTAAAGATGGGGGAGTTTTCAATAAATTTATCCCAGTCGTTCCAATATGGTTCAGGGAAACGCCCTTGGCTAACTTCAAAAATTTGAGCATCCGGAGTTCCGGAATTCCAGTATACGGAATTATACATGCTTACCATATTTGTCAGTGGGGCTCCGGCAACAGCAGAGTTAAAAATGTCAGTTTGGGTGATGATGAACGCTGTTTGATAAGCTCCCCAAGAGTGCCCTGTTAACCCGATTTTGTCCTCGGCAATCATTCCGGTTTCCAATACTTTTTTGACGGCAGGAACCACACTTTCAACAGCGGATATGCCCGGATCTCTGAGTTCATAATTGATGTCAGGCTCAAAAACAAAGTATCCTTCCGAAGAATACCGCCTCATGTTGTATGGGCTGGTTCGGGAGGGGATGGTATAATTATGCATGCTTTGCGAGCGCATCTCATAGATATAGGTAATCATCGGGTACTTTTTGCCTTCTTCATAGTTAGCCGGGTATAAAAGACGTCCTTGTAATTTATCGCCGCGCGCATTGGTGAAAGTTATGAGCTCGTCATCAGCCCAATAAAATTCTTCTTGTTGCGGATTGGTATTTGTAATCTGATCCGGATTCCTGAAATTAGCGTTTACATGGTAGAAATTTGGAGATTCCGTTGCGCTTTCTCTCAGGAACACAAATTTATTTGCTGAATCTGCTTTGTTAAGCCGACCAAACATTTTAGAATCGTAAACGAGCTCTTGCAGACGGTTTCTATTATCAAGCCGGGCATATCCGCGATCCTTGGTATAATATCCATACTTGGAAAAATAGATAGGATCGCCTTTGGAGATAAAGTTATTTTCGTAATCCAGTCTTGTTTGCCGGTATTGGATTTCGTCTTCTGTTCCGTTTGTCAGGTTTTCGTATTTACTGCCGTCAGCCCAAACTCGGTACGCATCGTATTCATCATAAATAAGCAACCATTCATCCCCTTCAACCCATTGTCCGGTTCCGAAAGGAGGGAAATTTTCCCGACCGCTGATTCTTTTAAAGTTTTCGAATCGCGTATCAATAGCTCCGGTTATGTTGTTGTGTTTGTTGTTTTTAATGCTGTAGGTCCACCAATCAGTATCTTTAAAATAAAGAATGTATTTACCTCCGGGACTGCCGCTTGCATTTTCGTGCCGTTCAAGAATTCTTGTGCGTTTGCCTGAATTTGCATCAATCACGTAGATATCGTTCCAACTTTCCCTAAAGGCAGGCTCGTAGGGATGGGGATCATAACCAATAGCATATTCTTCTTTTCCGGTTAGATTTACGTTTTCAATCTGATCATCTTCCAGTTGTACAAAGGAATTATTATTAAGATGCCAGGCCGACAGGAAATTAGCTTCTTTTTTTTGGTTCAGTCGAACTTGCTGTTGAGGTTGAATTTCAGCATCTCTCCAGTGCCATACTTCAACATTAGTTGGGTCAAGATCTTTGTTGAGCTTAGCAATGGCAGAAGTATCTTTGGGTTCGTCCTTTTCTTTGAGTTCCCATTCTTTGATTCCGAAAAAGACCGTTTCTACATCTTCTGCCCATCTTAAACCAACAAAATCAACTACACGATAATTCTCTGGTAAAGAGTTGTTTTCCGATTGGTCAAATACTTTTAGGCCGGATGGATTAGTAACATCGGGATAAGCATAGACTAAATGAGTTTCGTCTTTATGAACGGTATCACTTTGGGTTTTCATGAAGGCCAAGGCATTTTTTTCATTATGCCAGGTTAATCCTTTATAAGTTTCCGTATCGCTGTCCAAAACAGAAATGCTGTTATTGGCCAAGTTAATAAGCTGTACTCCGTTCCCCAATTTTTCGGAAGCATCTATGGTGAACGCAAGGTGAGTTCCGGCATCGTTAAAGGCGTAATCGGAGACATTCCCTATTACCTGGTTTGTCTCGGAATCCAGATTTCTGAGAATTATATCAGTCCCCGCTGTTTTTACTTCATCGGCCTTGTATTTTTTCATTAACAGGTGACTTCCGGATTCAGAGAATTCAAATCCTTCAATAGTTTTAAAAGTATCTGTTTCAGCCGTAGCCAGGTTCATTAGCCCGAGATCAAAGCGCACTTTTTTATCTTGTTCTTCCAGTTTGTTTGCTTCATCTTCAGAAACACCAATTCTGAAAGCGAACCATTTATTGTCTTTAGAAAAGAAAGGCTCCACCCCGTGCATAAATTTGTATTCATTGTTGTTTTCCACGTTGGTGAGCATAAGCCATCCGTCACCTTCGACTAAAGAAATTTGATAAGAAAACCAGTTGCCATCATCTGAGAAAGTAGTGGAATAAATGCTTTGCCACTGAGCGTAGTCAGCAGGTTTTAAATCCTTTTTTTGTGCCTTCAATGGACTTGAGAGTAATAAAATTAGTGTAAAGACCCCAAGAACAGTTAGTTGTTTTTTCATTTATACGTCCCGTTTATTCAAGATTGTGTGCAATACAGTAACATTTTTAATACAAAATTGCATAATTAGGTGATTATACTTTTAAAACCGAGAGTTAAGCCTCATGTATATATAATATTTGAACGGTAATTTTAAATTCAACTTAAAAGCTTAAATTCCCCCATGCTTTAATATTCTTAATGAATGTGTTCGTGAGCAAAACTGCGATGCCATATCATCTTGGTTGTACAGTCTGGAGTCTTCCGGAATGGAAGGGTACGTTTTTTACCGATGATGCCAAGCAGGAAAACTTTTTATCGCAATATGCTTCTGTCTTTAATTCAGTAGAGGGTAATACCACATTTTACAGTACCCCCACTCCTGATGTGATTAAACAATGGGGCGACAAAACCCCAAAAGGATTTAAATTTTGTTTTAAGTTTCCGCGCTATATCACTCATGAAAAGCGAATGTATAATGTGAAGGGGGAGGTGCTTGATTTTGTTAAACTATTCGAACCTATTCGGGAAAAAATTGGGCCTTTTATGATTCAGTTTCCAGAGTCATTTTCACCCTCAGAGCTTTATCGGTTAGAGGAGGTTTTTTCCATTCTCCCCAAAATATTTAGCTACTCTGTAGAAATGCGGCATAAGGATTTTTTTGATCATGGGAAACACGAACGGAATCTCATCTCTTTGCTGAAAAGCTATGATGTGGACCGTGTTATCTTTGATACCCGGAAGCTGTACTCTGTAAAATCTCAGGACCCGACTATTTTGGAGGCACAAAAGAAGAAACCAAAAGTGCCTGTTCGTTTTGATACCACTTCATCACGGCCGGTGCTCCGCTTTGTAGGAACTAATGATATCATAAATAATGAGCCGTATTTAAAAGAGTGGGCAATTATTGTAGCAGAATGGATTGGAGAAGGCTTACACCCGTATGTTTTTATACATGCACCAGATAAGATAGAGCAGCCCAAGCTTTGCCGGCATTTTCATCGGTCCCTTTCTGAATTAATGGAGTTACCGGAACTTCCGGAATGGCCGGTGAATAAGGAAGACACTCAATTAGGGTTGTTTTAAGTAAGAGTTCATTCATTTCGTATTTTTACACTTTAACAGGAAAAATCGCCTTTGGTATTGGTTTTTCAGGGATATTTGTCGTCCTTGTCTGCTATAATTTTTTGACACTTCAATAAGGATATGTAATATGGCTCACTTTGATGTTGTTTTGCTGACAGATTCCAGATACGTTAATCCGGTTTCACCGGGTGAGTACGTACAGAATATTTTGACTGAGGACCAAATAGTAAAGGATGCATTAGAGGGTGAAGGGTTGCGTGTGGAACGCAAAGATTGGGCCGACCCGGATTTTGACTGGGGGAGTACTAAAGCGGTTCTATTCAGAACCAACTGGGATTATTTTGATCGTTTTTCAGAGTTTAAAAGATGGGTGAATAGTACTTCGTTAAAAACTAAATTCATTAATACCATAGATTTAATAACCTGGAATGTTGATAAACATTATTTAGCTAATCTCAGCAGTGAAAATATTCGAATTGTACCAACTCGATATATTCCGCGCGGCTCACTTTTAACGTTGGAAGAGTTGCATGATTTGACGGGATGGGAGGCTACGGTAATTAAGCCTACTATTGGCGGAGCAGCACGCCATACCTATAGCATCACTCCGGAAAACCTTCACACCATTTCAAACAAGCTCTCAGGGGTGATGCAGAAAGAAGATTTTATGCTTCAACCTTTTCAATATTCAATTCCGGAAAGAGGCGAGCTGTCTCTGATGGTTTTTGGTAATCAGTTTAGTCATGCTGTTTTGAAAAAAGCAAAGGAAGGAGATTTCAGGGTTCAGGATGATTATGGAGGAACGGTCCATGAACACCATGCTTCTGATGAAGAGATAGCTTTTGCATTAAAAGTAGTTGGGGCATGTCCGGAAGAACCTGCCTATGCCAGGATCGATCTCTTGCTGGATAATGACGGAGAGCTGGCTGTTTCTGAACTTGAGCTTATTGAACCCGAACTTTGGTTTCGTCATAACCCGAAAGCAGCATCGCTTCTGGCAAAAGAAGTGATAAAAAGATTAGACTAAGCCGGGATTAGTTTTCCAGTTCTTTAAGATAAGCTCGAATTCTTTTAGCGTTTACGCCCAAGTCTCCACGGCCAATTCGGGATTTTGAGCGTATATCTATTTTGGTACCTGCACCATCGCTTGTGGTATCAACCCGAATTACAACATCATCGATGAAGCCAAACCAGGCTAATTTTTCAAAAGCTTCAATACGCCCTTGTTCCCTGTTTTCATCTACAATTTCCCATGGCATATCCCGGGCCGCTTCCAAAGCCCGGTTATAAGCTTCATCGTATTCAAAGCCAACAGTTACAGACTCTAAATCGGGATAGAAGCTACGCTGGATTTCTGCTGTTTCTTCCCCGGCATATTCTACAGGGTTGGGTGCGTCTGCACGGAGAGGAGCGATAGCATTAAACTCCGGCGGGTCCTCCAAGTCAGTCGAAATGTCATGAATAGGAGGATACCCCTGTTGAACCTCATTGTACCAATAGGCGATATTTCCCAATGCGGCTAAGGCTAATACGATTCCTAAAGTGCCGGCGATAACATAATTCTTGGTTTTCTCTGACATTCGGAATAATCCAATGGCCGCTATGAGCCCCCCGACAATTGCTCCGCCAGTTCCCCATGGTATCAGGCTAAACCCAAAACTGAAATGCCACCAACCCCATTGATATGCGTAACCGGATAAAATCACCATTAAAGCGCCAATTACGGAGAGAACGGTTCCCCATTTAACTAAAGCAAAATTCAATTTTCCCGATGATGACATATACGCCCTGTTTAATTAAAGGTTCGTTTAAATATACATCAGAAATTGACATTATCGTTCCGTGGAAATTGAGACGGTTAGGATAATGCAGCTTTAATGCGTTCGAATATCTCATCAATGGTGCCAGAACCATCAATTTCCTGCACCTTGTCCTGTTTCTTGTAATGCTTTATTACCGGTTCGGTTTCCTTGCGATATACATTGAGTCGTGTTCTTATTTTTTCCTCAGTATCGTCAGTACGTCCTTCTCCGCGAGATAAAATTCGTTTTATAAGCTCATTTTCAGGAACGGAAAGCGAGATAAAGGCATCCAGGTTGTCATCATTTTTATCAAGAAAAGCATCAAATGCCTTTGCCTGTACTACCGTACGCGGGAATCCATCCAGGATATATCCATATTGATATTTTTCTTTATGAAGTTCATCAGCTACTAAATCTACTACGGTTTGATCAGGCACCAATTCGCCCGAATCCAAAATGGATTTAACTTTTACACCAAGCGGTGTTTCATTTTTTATAGCTGCCCGAAAAATATCTCCGGTAGAAAGGTGAGGTATGTTGTATTCGTTTTGTAATTTTTTTGCTTGAGTTCCTTTGCCTGCACCCGGAGGCCCGAACAGAATAATATTCATTACGAAATAGTTTGGTTAAAACTGAGTTGTATTCAATTACCCGCCATTGAAATAGTCAATGACAAAAACCTTAATAGTATTCTAAAGGAAGATGAAGAAGCAATCCCCATAAAAGAGCATTGAATGCTAAGTTATTTAGAGATTGCCCGTTGTTGACACCCGAAAATACGTTGAACGGGTTAAAGTAATCGGATAGATTACTTTTTTTCTCCTTTTTCCTGAATACGAGCTGCTTTTCCACGAAGATCTCTCAGGTAGAAAAGTTTTGAACGTCTTACTTTTCCTTTTTTCTTCACTTCAATTTTTGCAATAAAAGGAGAGTTCAAAGGGAAAACACGCTCAACACCAACGTTGCTGCTGATCTTACGAACAGTAAAAGTTTTATTTGGGCCACTTCCACGCTCAGAAAGTACGATGCCTTCATACTGCTGAATACGTTCTTTTTCACCCTCACGTACACGATAGTGTACATTTACCGTATCGCCGGCAGTAAACAGAGGAATTTCCTCATTTATTAGGCTTTGCTCTACAAGTTTTAGCTTATCCATGATTTCTAAATTTAATCCCGACAGCGGCCGGAATTGTTGTTAATGTTCTTTCTTAAATTTTTTGTACAAATCTTTTCTTCGTTCTTTGGTTCTCTTTACGGATTGTTCATGTTTCCAATCCGCCACTTTTTGGTGGTTTCCTGAAAGCAATACATCCGGAACCTTTAACCCTTTGAATTCTGCTGGACGCGTGTAAACAGGGGCTTCCAGCAGGTTGTCTTGAAATGAATCATTTAATGCGCTTTCTGCATCTCCCAACACACCGGGAACAAGGCGGACAACGGCATCAGTAATTGCAAGTGCCGGAATTTCTCCGCCCGAAAGCACATAATCACCAATGGAAAATTCTTTGGTGATGAGTTCATCTCTAACTCGCTGATCGACGCCTTTATAATGGCCACATAAAATGACAATGTTTTTTTTCAGTGACAGCTGGTTTGCATGCGATTGTTTAAAAACTTCACCATCGGGTGCCGTAAAAATCAGTTCGTCGTAATCGCGCTCGGATTGTAATTGCTCGATGCAACTGAAAATGGGTTGCGGAGTCAATACCATGCCGGGCTCACCGCCGTATGGATAATTATCTATTTTATTATGCTTGTCTTCGGTATAGTCCCGAAGATCGTGGACATGAATTTCAACCAACTTTTTATCAATAGCGCGCTTTACAATACTGTGATTCAGCGGGCTTTCTAATAAAGCGGGAACAGCGGAAATGATGTCAATCCTCATTTAAATTCCCTCCAGTTCATCCAGGTTTTGGCAATAGATGTTACCGTCACTAGTGGTTTTTACAAAATGATCGACGTATGGAATAAGCCTGCTTCCCGAAGTAGTTGCAACTACCAAAATAGGGTGTGCCGGATTATTCATCACATCAATCACTAAGCCGATTGATTCATCATCATCAAAAACTTCATGATCAACTAATGAATCTTCGGTTTCACTGTTTACTTTTAAAAAAGGCTCGGCATTTTCAACTTCAAGGAAAATACCGCGGTTTTTTAAAGCTTCAGCACCGGTGCGATCAGCGATATGGTCAAATTGTACAAAGAACGAAATATCATTTCTTTTTCCCTCAACACGCATATCTGTAATACGTGCAGGGTAGAAGTCACCTCTGTCATTTCGCAAATAAACCAGCTTCAGGTTTTCAATTTCCTGAGGATCACTCACATCAAAGAAAACTTTGAGTTCGCCCTCAAGTCCGTGGGAACGTAATACATGTCCCACCTGAATAAAGCCCGGTGTATTGGCGTCCCGATTCATAGGCGCCGGATATTAAATTATCCTTCTTGTTTACTTTCCCAGGCACGCTGAACCGTTACACGGTCTTCATCGTCTGGTACAAATCCTTTTAGGTCTTCCAAATCTGTATCCTTGATATGGTCGATAGCCTCTTTTGCAGTCATATCAGTAGAAACCTGTCCGGATGTTTCTTCGGCTTTTTCTTCAGCCGGTTCTTCATCTTTGGTTTCTTCTTCTGCGTCATCAGACTCTTCTTCGGCAGCTTCAGTTGTTTCTTCCTCAGGTTCTTCTTCTTTTTTGTCTTCTTCCTGAGTTTCTTCTTTAGCTTCAACCTCTTCTGCTTTATCTGAAGATTCTTCTTCGGCTTCTGCCTCGGTAGTTTCCTCTTCAGTTTCAGTAGCTTCCGTTTCCTCGGCCTCTTCAGCAGCTTCGGCTTTTTCTTCTTTAGCCTCAGTCTCTTCTGATTTGTCGGCTTCAGCACCTTCTAAAGCGGCTTCAATTTCTTCAGCTTCCGTTTTTGGAGCTTCTTTCTCTTCAGCTTCCTCGGCTGCTTTTTCAGCTTCTACTTCTGCAGCAGCTTGCTTGGCTTTTTTCTGAAGCTGTTCTTTGTATTCTTTCTCTTCAGCAGCAAGTACGGCTTTGTAATCTTCTTTTCGGCTGGCGGCGTCTTCTTTTTTGGAATCTCTGTATTCTTTCCATTCCGCTAATGCAGCTTCAACTTCTTCTTCACTTTTGCCCCAGTTTATGAGATGGCGCTTGTATAAAATACCTTCGCGACGAAGAATTTTACGTACAGTGTCGGTTGGTTGAGCTCCGGTATCTAACCAATAAAGAATGCGGTCTTCGTTGAGTACCACTTCTTTTTTCTCGGTTACGTTGTCATAACGACCCACTTGCTCTACAATTCGGCCATCACGGGCATAGCTTTTTTCCGCAACTACAATATGCCAAATTGGGCGTTTCTTACGTCCTTTGCGTTGTAATCTGATTCTTAACAATGATGTTCTCCAATATGTGTGTTTTAATTATAAGTTCTTATCGGCCGATAGGCAGATTTTTCAGTCCTTGAAGAGCACGTCCGGCTTTACCCATTTTCGACATGGTCTTCATCATTTTTTTCATTTGATCGAACTGCTTCATGAGTTGATTGATCTCATGAACTTTGGTGCCAGAACCTTTTGCTATACGTCGTCTTCGACTTCCATTTAATAGCTCGGGATTCTGACGCTCCTCCGGCGTCATTGATAAGATTATAGCTTCAATCGGTTTGAACGCATCATCGTCGATTTCTGCATTATCCAATGCTTTGCTGGCGCCGGGTATCATAGAAACAAGATCACCGAAGTCTCCCATCTTCTTGATCTTTTGAATTTGCTCGAGAAAATCATTCAGGTCGAATTTATCCGACTTAATTTTCTTTTGAAGTTTTTCAGCTTCATTCTCGTCAAATTCTTTTTGAGCTTTTTCAACAAACGAAACCACATCTCCCATGCCCAAAATACGCTGGGCCATTCGGTCGGGATAAAAAGGAGAAAGAGCATCCAGCTTCTCGCCGGTACTCACAAATTTGATGGGTTTATTTACAACGGTCTTGATGGAAAGGGCAGCACCACCGCGGGTGTCACCATCCAGCTTAGTTAAAACTACACCGTCGTAATTAATACGTTCGTTAAATTCTTTGGCTGTGTTTACAGCATCCTGTCCGGTCATGGAATCGACCACAAACAGAATCTCATGAGGATTTACGGCTTTCTTAATTTCCGCAACCTCATTCATCATCTCCTCATCTACATGCAAACGACCCGCAGTATCAATAATAACCGTGTCGAGCGCTAAACTTTTAGCCATGGAAACGGCTTCTTTGGCAACGCGAACGGCATCTTTCTGTTCGATGGAATACACCGGAACATCAATTTGAGATGCGAGTATCTTAAGCTGGTCAACAGCGGCAGGGCGATAAACATCGGCGGCAGCAAGAAGAGGATTCCTTTTATGCTCCTGCTTTAAGTATCGGGCTAACTTACCAACGAAGGTAGTTTTACCCGAACCCTGAAGTCCGGCTATAAGAATTACTGTAGGAGGGATGTCGGCCTGTGCGATATCGACCCGTTCACCACCGAATGTTTCAACCAGCTTGTCGTGCACAATTTTTGTGAACTGTTGGCCGGGATTAACACTGGTAAGTACGTCGGAGCCGAGCACCTGCTCTTTAATATCATCCGTAAACTGGCGGGCTACCTCATAATTAACGTCAGCATCCAGCAATGCACGGCGAATTTCACGGACAGTCTCCGCGATATTCACATCCGTGATGCGAGCTTCCCCCTTAAGGGATTGAAACGCTTTATCTAATTTTGAGGATAAATCTTCAAACATTTTGTTAAATCAGTTTTTCTCCGCCAATTACAGAGCCTGTAAAAATACGGCATCTTTTCAGGCTTATCAACAGCTTTGTGGATAATTATTTTTGCGAGAGTTGACAGTTGATAAGATGAGAGTTGAGGATGGTTGATTCGGCTTTTTAGACTTGAATAGAGTGATAGAGTTTCCGCCCAAATTTTGAAAAAAATGAATAACTCTGTTTTGAGCTAACGAAAACAGGAGGAAAAAGCTACTTACAGTCTGCAAATCTTGAAGGGGTTGTACAATGAATTTACCCCTGAGCATATCACTTAGCCTTTGTGCACTCAATTGGGAACATTCTTTCAAAAGTAATAGTAAACATTACAAACCTTGTAATAAAAATTAACGGTCATGATGAGAGAATTTACGCTACTGGTATTGCTCGTTGTATTTACAGGAGCATGTGCAAGCACAAAGCCCCCAACACAAGAGATTACCCAGGTTGAGTCGTATATCCAGCAAGCGGAACAAGTGGGAGCGGATGATTATGCTCCTTTGGAGATCCGGGAGGCTCGAAAGAAACTGGAAAAAGCAAAGGCACAAGTAAGCCAGGAACAGTATGAGGATGCTGAATTAACAGCCGAGAAAGCTATGGTGGATGCTGAGCTTGCGCAGATTAAAACGCTGTCAGCTAAATCTCAACGAGCCGTACAACAGCTTCGGGAGAGCATAAAAGCCCTTCAGGAAGAAATTCAAAATAATCTAAATAAAGAGAGAGGTTAAGTATGCGAACGGTTACCCATGCATTAATACTTGGATCGGTACTGATTTCATTTGTATTAGCCGGTTGTGGCGGGCCTCCTCAGAATAATCCGTTGTTGACACAGGCTGAGCAGGAATATCAACAAGCAGAAAATGATTCCTTAATAGTTTTAAAGGCCCCCGTTGCACTTAAGGAAGCAGAAGAGGCGCTGGGGCAAAGCCGGCAAATCTGGCAAGATAAAGGAGACAAGAAACTAATTGAGCATCATGCGTATATCGCGCAACAAAAAACGAAGATAGCCACAGAAACAGCCCGGTTAAATGCTGCCCAGGATGAAGTGGAACGAGCTGAGGCTGAACGTCAGCGCGTGTTAATTGAAGCAAGAAAAGCGGAAGCCATAGCGGCAGAGCGTCGTGCGGAAAAAGCCCTTGAGCAGGTTCAGGAAGAGCGGGAAGAAGCATTAAGAGCTCGTCGTGAAGCCGAGGAGCTGGCCGGAAGGCTTTCTGAAATGGAAGCCCGCCAAAGTGAACGGGGAATGGTGCTAACCTTAAGTGATGTATTATTTGATTTTGACAGCGCTACCCTGAAACCGGGAGCTTCCAGAGTTGTGAATGAATTATCAAATTTTCTAAAGGAGTATCCGGAAAGAAAGGTGCAAATTGAAGGTTTTACGGATAGTGTCGGGTCAGCTGAATACAACAAGAACTTATCCCAAAGAAGGGCGGATGCTTTAAGATCTGCCTTGATTCGCGCCGGGATATCTTCCCAGAGAATTCAAACGGTCGGATATGGGGAAGAGTACCCTGTGGCGACGAATGAGAATGAGGCCGGACGACAGCAAAACCGACGGGTAGAAGTTATTATATCAAACGAAAATGGAGTTGTTACGCAGCGCACGCAATAACTTCTTAGGCAAAGAGAGAGGCCTGGCGGGAAATGAGTAATTTCCCGCCTTTTTTATTCAAGCTTGTAACTTTCTGCAAGGATTAAAGTGTAACAGGTATCCTATCCAAAAAGCTGCTTCGGGTGAAAATCAAAGATTTATACTCCGGGGCGGCTTTTTTATTTCCAGTATGAAGGTGTGACTCTATAATTTAAACTCACAATCTTTCCTCAGCGCTTCATTCAGCATTTGCTCGTAATCTGAAGCGTTAATTTCAACACAGCCGAATTGGGCAAGGTGGTCGGTGTAGAACTGAGTGTCCCAAAGTAGAAAACCATTATTTTTGAGGATTTCGTGGCAGTAATATAACGCTACCTTATCTGCATATTTTGCTTTCCTGAACATGCTCTCTCCGAAAAAGGCGGCTTTTAATTTCACGCCATATAAACCTCCGACTAATTTTCCTTCCCGGTAACTTTCCACGCTGCAGGCATTTCCATGCTGATTCAGAACATCGTAAGAATTAATTATCAAATCATTGATCCATGTGGAATCCCGGTTGGCGCATTGGGTTACCACTTCCCGAAAATTGCGGTTTACCCTTATTTCAAAGCGCTCCTGGCGAATGATCCGGCTTAAGTTTTTTGAAGTGTGAAATTCCCCGATTGGAATAATGCCTCGTTTTCGAGCCGTGTACCAATCCACATCATCGGAATCTTTGCTTTCCGCCATGGGGAAGATTCCCCGGGCATAGGCTTCGAGCAGTTTCTCAGGTGGGAGGATGCGCATAATAATAACAGCACCTTGCACACAGCACATCGCGCAAATGCTGTGCTGTGTGCAAAGTGCCCTGTGTTTTAATTAAAACTCACAATAAAACATCCCACCACTTCCAATCGGAGAACCGGGAGGCGGGGCGGGGGCATCTTCAACTTCAAACTCTTCGGGATTGGTGAAGAACTGAGCGATTAGATGAGCGCCATACTGACTGTCGGCATCCTTATTTCTGGACAGCTTAGACTGTAGATCCTTGAGCTTTTGATGCATAATTGCTTTGGTTACAGGGTTGGCCCGACTTGATGCTGCTAACTCGATCATATTCTTCAAAGCTACATGCTTAGTGACACGTTGAACTGATCCGAGATAACCGGGCTGTAGTTTGCGGTCCCAGGTATGACTCACCAACCGGTCGATTACATTTTCCAGACTCAGGTTTCCTTGACGGGCAGAATATTCAACCAGTCTGTTGGCACGATCCGCATTCAGGATTAAACTAACGGAAAGGTCAGCAGCCGTTTCGGCAATGCCCAGAGCATCCATAGCAGGGCCGGTATTTCCATTGAATAATTCACGGGAGTAACCAAGTCCTGCAGGTCGGGGAGGGATAATCTCCAAGAGATCTTCCGGCAGTGCCAATGCTTCAGGAGAAATGGTTGCAAGCATTTCATTCAGTGCTTTTTCCTGAGTGGCTCGATCTACTATTTCAGGATAGGCCTGATTGTCACCTTTCACCTTGTAGGTGTAATCGAGTCCGCCAATAAGTTTTACGGTAGCTTCCACCTGGTAGCGGTGGAACAGGTAGATTGGAACGAGTACATCGTGTAGTTCAGCAAGTGGCCGGCCGGCTTTCAGATTAGCTTCCCCAAAATTCTCAAGAGCTGTTCTGCGGATTTCCATGATTTTAGGAAGTTGTGCTACCGGGTCATCTCCAAATTCCCATAAGTGTGCATCTGGATGAGCACCGCTCTGCGGGCGAGCATCCTGATCAGAAATATATTTCAAGCCTGAACCATAGCCTTCTTCCAGGACTTCATTCAACGCAGCTTTCTCATCGGTTCCTTCAGGGAAATCTTGATAGCCATAGGCCACGGCCAATTTATCCCACTCACCAATTCCAACGTCATATGGATTGGAAAGATCAATTTCTCCATTTACAATTTTAGGCTGGGGGTGCGGGTAATCCATTACGGAAGCATCATCGGTTACGCTGGCAGCAAAATTGTGCGCAATCCCGATAGTATGGCCAATTTCATGGGCTGAAAGCTGACGAATTCGGGCCAGCGCCATTTCCTGCATCATGGTGTTTTCTTCGGATTCATCCGCATAAGGAGCAAGAAGTCCTTCTGCGATCAGAAAATCCTGGCGAACACGGAGTGAACCGAGGGATACATGTCCTTTGATAATCTCACCCGTGCGTGGATCACGAACTGACGATCCATACGACCATCCACGTGTTGAGCGGTGGATCCACTGAATTACATTATATCGAACATCGAGAGGGTGAGCATCTTCGGGCAATACTTTTACAATGAACGCATCTTTGTACCCGGCGGCTTCAAAAGCTTGATTCCACCAACGTCCGCCTTCTAATAAAGCGCTGCGGACAGGCTCCGGGGTTCCGTTATCCAGATAATATACAATCGGCTCTACCGGCTCACTGACTTCTGCACCAGGATTTTTCTTTTCCAACCGGTGCCGGGAGATAAAACGTTTTGTCAGAGATTCATCAATGGGAGTTCCATAGTCTTGATAAGATATACCAAAGTATCCGGCCCGAGGGTCGTATTCTCTTTTTTCATATCCGTCATCCGGCAATTCAACAAAGGAGTGATGCTGCCGAACCGTGATGGCTTCAGGAGTAGGAACTACGGAACGTACATACCCACCGGGATTATTCCCCTGAAAGGTAAGCGTAGCTTCAAATTCTGTATTTTTTGGGAAGTTTAAAATCGCTTCTTTATAAAGTGCAGAGCGATTTTTGTCCAAACTATAAGAACCTTGATTACTTCTTTGCAAGGTTTGGGTTACTCCGTGTGCGTCCTGCAATAAAAATGGGGTGAGGTCTATCAATAGTTTTCCGTCTTCCTCGGCGGCTATTTCAAAACCGGCTAAAATTGAAGAGGCAAATGCTTCATTTACAGATTTTTGTTCGAGCGGATTATCTGTTTCTGCACGGTAACCGTAATTAGGCTGAACCATCATTACTTTGGGACCCCGGCGCTCAAAATAGACAATACGGGTGTCACCCAATTGCCCGCGATCAAGTCCGATATCATTGGAGCCAATTCCCGCTGTAAGTGAATTCACATAGATAAATTCGGTATCCAGTTTATCAATCTCGAGCCAAAGTTGGTCTTTAGCTTCATCATAGTAATAATCAAAAAAGCCTTCGGTTTTATCAATCCCTTCAGTTTTTTCAGAAATAGTCGGGATTTGTGCTGTGGCGTGTACCGCCAAAAACGTCAATAAAGAAAAAAGTATCGTTCGTTTCATAAAAGTTGGAGATTAGGAAAGTTGGATTATATTATGGTAGATAACAGTTAGAGCCAATATGTGAAAGTAAAGGGGATAAGAAAAATGTTAAAGTTTGAGATTGTTTAAGTGACTTAACTTCAGGGTATTATCACGATATGGTTTTTACAAAAATTAAATTATGTAACAAAAAACCTTTGAAAAGCTTTTACTGTATAGTCACTAAGACAAAAGTGGCGAACAATATCAGAAATCTTGAGTACTAACTAACTGATTATTTGTAACAAAAACCGAATAATATGAACAATGATACAGGTACTATAGCTAAAATTGTTTTTTCAATACTACTTTTCCCTACTTTTTTTCAGGAAGAGTTTTTGGCTTTTGCATGGGCAGCAAGCGATCCTTTATGGGCGATGTCATTAAAGCGGGTATTTTTATTGTTACCTGTTTTGACATTTATTTTAGGTGCTTGGGTTACTATACCAACGGTTTTGTCTATTATTTTCAGGCATAATCGAAAGGAGTATACACTCTCTTTGTTTACCACATGGTGGGATTTAGGAAAATCCATCGCTTATTTTTGGGCGGGATTGGCCAATTTCTTTTTTTACTTGGTGGTATATTTATTAGGGATGATAAAAATGTTGGTTCTCGGAGTGATGGCCGTACTGCAAACTATTTTATTGATGCCGTTTCGATTGCTCGGTTCTGCGGGGAAAAAAGTTACCGGGTCATCCATTCCGTTAATAGCAGTATTTCTAACGCTTTTTTGGGTGTTGATTGAAGCGACCATTTTCACCTATGTAACTACCCCTCTTGTTCTTGATACCCTATCTAATATTACCGGGGAAACTATTGATATAACGCTGATGCGAATAGCTCTTTTTACTTTCCTGTTTTTTATTGTTTTGGGAAGTTATGCGGTACTTTCAACTTTTGTAGATTCAGTAAAAGAAAAAAACATATCACATATCATTGGTATTGCTGCCATTGAAGTGATTGTGTTGCTGGTTGAGGTATTGTTTCTTTACAGAGAGTTTGTGGATGCCCTTATACCTTGGTTCGCAATGTATGCGGAAGACTTTCAGATAGGTATTTTAGGTATTCTTGCCATTTCAACATTTGTTTGGTTTGGGATTCGAAGTTTATCGTGGTTTCTATTTGCCTCGTATGGAACGCCTACAATTATGGCAATCATACAGGGTAAAGGTATTGAAGGTGCGAAAAGTAAAGAACCGTCAGAAGCTTCAAAGAAACTTTCTGCCCAAATATTTGATACGGATGAGTACATGAACGGCATCAAAGAGAATATTGACTGGGTGCAACAAAAAGGAGATGAATTGATAGAGGCTTTTATGTTGCCTCCCTTACAATTAGTGGCCTCCGCCATAAATTTCTGTACTCTTCTGGTGGCCGGTAAACATATGTTTGATTTACCCTTGACCGATATGGAAAGCCTCAAGAAGACCGGGGGTGTCAACACCGGTAATGAGAAGAAAGCGGAATTATCCTCCGACAAAGCAGCAAACGCAAATTAAGAATAAGAGACTATACTATGATTAAATTAATGCGATTTATTTTGCTTTTTGGGGCACTGACCCTGCTAAGTTGTACGACCTCTGACGAACCTAATCCTCGCCTCTCTTTATTTGTAGGTGTAGATGTAAGTGGTTCATATATAGACAGCGGGCATTTCGATAACTCATTAGAATTCCTTTCTCACTATATATATGCCCACCTTAACGGGATAGGAGAATTGGAAAAGCCGAATGTGCTGTTCGTTAGTTCAATCGGGGGATCTGAGAACAATGAACCGAAAACCTTCTATCCGATTCAAACTTTTGAAAACAGGAGTGTGGAGGAAATTGAAGAAAAACTTCATGAAATATTCCCAAAAGAAGAGCAGAACCGTTTCACTGATTTCAATGCTTTCTTTGAACAAATAGCACTAACTATCCGGAACAAAAACCTTCTTTTGCGACCTGTTTCGGTGGTAATGCTGAGTGATGGCATCCCTGATGCCCCCGATGTAATGAGGGATGGGACAACAGATTATAGCAGCATTGACTTTTCCCCTCTCGAAAAGCTATCCCGAAATATAACTATACGTCTACTTTATACGGATGCTACCACGGGCAGAAGCTGGCAAACAGAAGTGCCTCGGCGAAGAGTTAAGGTTTGGACTCAGGATGCAAATGTAATGACTGCTTGGAATGATTCTACTCTTTTCATCCCCAATAAGCCACTAAAAGAGCAGGATCGCTTTATTGAGTGGGTTGAGGATAATGTAGATTTCGGCGTTCGGGCACGAAGGGTGAATTAGAAAATTGGGATTACAGTATCCAATTAATAAAAGGGTGCGAAGGTGAAAGGTCGATTTAAGGTCTTGGCGGCGATCCTTGCACCTTTTGTATGGTGGTGAAATTTATTTTTTCAAATACTCTGTAAACTCTCCGCTTCGAACCCGTTTGAAATAGCTTTTGGAAGCCTCACGGACTTTAGATGATAGCATGAGTGCTGAAATCATAGTGGGAACAGCCATCAAAGCAAACATGCCGTCAATGAGATTGATTACAGCATCCAGAGAAGCGACAGCTCCAAAAATAATGGAGAAAACATAAAAGTAATTGTATAAATACTGCCGTTCTGCCCCAATCATGAATCCAAGACATTTGGTTCCATAATAAGAATAAGAAAGCATGGAGCTCACACTAAATGTGAAGACCGAAATCAACAGCAAGTAAGTTCCAAACGCTGGCAGGGCTTCGTTAAAGGCATTCAAGGTTAAAGTAACACCATTGGCTTCCGTAGTTTGCCATACACCTGTTACCAGGATTGCAAGGGCCGTCATCGTACAAACTATAATAGTATCGATGGCAGGTTCCATCATAGCCACCAGGCCCTCGCGAACCGGTTCTTTGGTTTTGGAAGCTCCGTGTGCCAGCGATTCGGTTCCAATACCGGCTTCATTAGAAAAAGCGGCTCTTTGAACTCCAATTATTATAAGTTGACCGACAGCACCGCCCATTACCGCTTTACCGGTGAAGGCATCCGTTACAATTAACCCAAGGTAATAAGGGATGTCTCCTATATGTACTGCTAAAATAAAGAGAACAGACCCGACATAGATTAAAACCATGGAGGGAACCAACTTTGCAGCTACTTTTCCAATTTTAGTAATCCCGCCAAAAATGACCAGTGATACTAGTCCAACCAATGCTATACCGGTAAGGAGGTTTCCTGTAAAAGCACTGTCTGCTTCAACTAACCCATTTGGGATGTAAATCAAATCCCTTAAAATTTGAACTAATTGGTTGGTTTGAAAAATGGGAAGCGGTCCAAATAATCCGGCAAAAGCAAATAAATAGGCCAATGGCATCCATTTTTTATTTAAACCCTCGCGAATTACATACATCGGGCCGCCCTGAATTTTACCTTCAGTATCTTTTCCGCGATACATGATAGACAGGGTACAGGTAAAAAATTTGGTAGCCATTCCCACAATTGCACTCATCCACATCCAGAATAAAGCACCGGGCCCTCCCATAAAAATTGCAACTGCAACACCGCTGATATTCCCCATTCCAACCGTCGAGGCCAGAGCCGTAGAGAGTGCTTCGAAGTGATTGATGTCGCCTGGATCATCGGGATTATCATATTTTCCACGAACCAAATCGATGGCGTGGAAGAAAAACCGGAAGGGGGTGAAGCCGGAAGAGATAAGGAAGAAGAGTCCTCCACCGACTAATAAAAAAACGAGCGGGTATCCCCACATAAAAGATGAAAATGCTGCAAGAAATTCTTCGACGAGTACCAGGGTATTGTCCGTTAATTAAACTTTAAGCGAAGAAACTAATGAATAGAAAGATTAATTGTGCAGTGTACGCAGAAAAAATATGAAATCAGTTCCGGGAGGGCTTGTACCGGCCTTTCTTAAAAGCTTTGCTATTTGCGCCCGGTGATGTTGCCCATGAATCGTTAAGTGCATTAATATTTCTTCAACTGAATTTTGGAATTTTTCTCCCCGTGAGTTTTTATAGGTAATAAGAGTATCTTTGCGTGATATTAGGTTTTTAAGCTTTTTGGGATTTTCGTTCATGAGTGTTTCAGTTTCATGGATTGATAAATCCGGCCAAATAGCCAGCTTACTGGAGTTCCCGGTAATTCGGCTCATCCAAACTATTTGCGTTGCCAGCAGATGGGCAAACTGCTTGTATAGTTCGGCTTCATAACTTTCGGCTTCTAAACCTTTAATGGCATTAAAGACTTTACGGTTAGCCCATTCGTCATAGTCGATAAGTGTTGTGATATCCATTATCCTATTCCAAAAAACTTAGATATGCCATTTATAACAAATTGAACCCCAATCGCTAAAACAATGAATCCCATCATCCGGGTGATGACTGTCATGCCTGTTTTCCCTATATATTTTACCAAGGCAGGGGCTACTCTTAAAATCCCATATGCAAGCAAAGCCGTCATAAAAACGGCTATCCCATGCACGAGGTAATCTGTAGCACCTTGAGTATCTGAACCAAACCCAATCACTACAGCTATACTTCCCGGCCCTGATAATAATGGAAGCGCAAGCGGACTGAATGATACATCTTCTTTTTCCATAGCGGCTTCCTGGTCTTTTTTGGTAAGTTTTTGTCCGCCATTGTCAGGATTCAACATCGAAAAACCGGAACGAACAATAATTAATCCACCTGCTATTTGAATCCCCGGCAGACTTATACCAAAAAAACTTAGAATGAAAGTACCTACCAATAAAAAAGAGATGAGCACAAAAAACATGTAGGTTGTAGCCTTGCGGGCTGTTCTTATTTTCTCAGCATCCGTATGCCCTTCCATTAAAGAAATGTAAATAGGCATGGCGGCAAAGGGGTTGACCACAGAAAATAATGAGGAAAAGCTTGCAAAAAATAGCGCAGCTATGCTCATAAATACTGTTGAAAAGGGGAGGATGTCTCTAAAAAATTCTTCCATAATTGGCCAAAGATACGCACCTTTTTATCAAATTTTGGTTGTGTTTTTTACTTTAATTAAAGCTTAACTTTTATATCATCAATATTATATTATTTTCTACTCCACAAAAATATTTTTCTTATGAGCACTGCCCAACTTATTTCTTACGATCAATTGATTTCCGACACGGAAGACATCTTAGAACGAAAAGTAACCCGTGATGAAAAGCTTTTTGCTATTTGTGAACTTTTGGCGGATGAGATAAATACGTTTAGCTGGGTAGGATTTTATTTGCCGGATCCGGCCGGAAAAGAAGAGCTTGTACTTGGTCCGTTTGTAGGCCCCTCAACCAATCATACCCGTATTCCTTACGGCCGTGGCATATGCGGTCAGGTAGCACTCAGTCATGAAACATTTGTTGCTCAGGATGTTCATAGTGAGGATAATTATCTTGCCTGCAGTGTAGACGTTAAATCAGAAATTGTAGTGCCAATCATGAAAGAGGATGAATTTGTAGGGCAGTTGGATATAGATTCCAACACAAAAAACTCTATCACCAAAGAGCAGAGAGAACTTTTAGAAGAAATTTGTGAATTGCTGTCCGAAGAATTTTAAGCAATCAGTTTAACTTTTAGACATAGCTTTTCTCTAAGGGAATTGATCTGATCAGTTGCCGGTTTTCGCCATTCTATATTTGTTAAGGAACCGTGATTTTCATCATGTCTTTATAATTTTTTGTTAATAAAGGGGTGTATGTATCAGCCTTAATAAAGTAGAATAGGGGATTATTATGAGTAAGAAAGTTTCACAAATGATTGAAGAACAAGTCCTTTTTTGGATGAGGAATAGCAATGTGGGCAAAGTTAGTAAGCGATTACCCAAAAAATCTCCGGTTATTACGGTTTCCCGTGAATTTGGCGCAAAAGGTGCGGCTCTGGCTGCGAAATTAGGCGAACGCCTTGGGTACAAAGTATGGGATCGTGACCTACTGATTATTATAAGTGAAAAGCTTGGCAGCAACGAAGAGTTTATAAAGTCTTTAGATGAAGTAAGGCGCGGGTTTCTGGAAGACACAATTTTTGGATTTTTGCGTCAGCGAGAGACCAACTTGCATTATCTTATTTACTTGGTGCGTGCTGTTCGAACACTTGAAAAATATGGCAATAGTATAATTGTAGGGCGTGGCGCAAATTACATTTGTCAAGACCCCAAATCTTTCCACATTCGAGTGGTAAGCCCGCTAAAAACCAGAATTGAGCGGTATGCAAAGGATCAAAATATGCCCAAAGAAAAAGTACTCGAGGTTATCAATAAAAAAGATGATGAACGAGCTAATTTTGTGGAGTATAATTTTAACAGGGATATTTCAAATTCAAGTGATTATGACCTGGTATTAAACTCTGAGACCTATAATTTAGAAGAGATGACAGATATCATACTTCATGCCTACGAGCTTAAAACCGGCAAAAAGCTTTCAGAAAAACTGAAAACAGTTCATGCCTGATTATTTTGGGAAGTCCTGTAAAAATTAAAAAACTGTTGGATTAATTCTTTGGTTCAAGACGTAAGTCAGAAATGTGAAGGTTGATGCTGTGGTTGACCCGTAACCCAAAAATTCCATCCGTTTCTATTTCTGAAGCATCCACAGAGGTGACTTCTTCACCGTTAAGATAAAAGTGCACAGCATCGTCAGTAACATCAATGGAAAACATATTTTTTACGGAGGCGGATTCCGTGGCCCCGGCTTCATATTTTGCAATGACACTGCTTGGGGTCCAATCCTGAATTAGTTCAGTTTCATCTCCAATTCTTTTCTTAAGCAGGAATTCTCCGGTATTTCGAATCAGGAAATACACATAGGTTTGATTATCTGCATCAAGGTTTTTGCCTCCAAGAAAAATCCCATAAGCTTCTCGATTTCGATCTCCGGGATCAAAAAAATGAACCTCAGAATTTATCCGAAAATTACCGGAAGCAGTATTTGCGGGGTGATAAAATATTGCAGCCGGGCCTGTTGTGATATGCCATCCGGGCGTCATATTTACAAAATAAATGTCAGCGGAATTCTGATCAGAGCCTATTACAACATCTTCCATGTCTCGATCTAAGCGAACTTCCCATCCTTCTGGTACTTCAAGGTTTTCTCCCTGGGGGACATTTGGATCCGGACGGTTTTGAGCAAAGACAAATGAACAACAGAAAAGCACAAATAAAAACGCACTTATTATTGCTTTCATAGTACACACCCTTCTTTTAATTATTTGTTGTCGACCTTCAGGATTATACAATATTTGATCGAAATGGAAAAACCGACAGTTTTTCTCTCTCTTCAAACTCCGTCTTCACCTTATTATTGTAAAGAGAAATTTAGATTACAGCCAGTCAACAATTTTATCTTTCTTTTCTACTTCCACATATTGTTCGAAAATTTCGTGGAGGCTTGAATCTTTTTGCAGCTCTTTACGGCTCACGGAATCCAGGTAGGCTTTGATTTTCCCGTTATGGAGGATAGCTATATCGTCGCACAGGTTTTCTACGACTTCCAGAATATGACTGGTTACGATAATAGTGACCCCTTTGACCTTCAATTTTCGGATTACATTTTTCATTCGTTCAATGGAAATCACATCCACGGCTTCAAATGGCTCATCCAGTAACAGTAATTGAGGTTCCACCAATACTGCGGTTACAAAAGCCAGTTTTTTTCGGCTCCCAGAAGAAAGCTTATTCACCTTAATTTTTGCGAAATCTTTAATGTCGAAATAGTCCATCAAGGAATATGCTTTCTCAATTAGCCCCTCTTTTTCTACTTCGTAGATTTCACATACATATTCAATAAACTCGAGGCTGCTAAACTGTTCAAACAATAAAGGCGGCTGAAGCACTGAAGCCGTAACCCGTTTGATTTCCAGTTCATTTTTGGGATTTAATTTCATCCCGTGGATTAAAATTTCACCGGCTTCAAAACTTAATAAACCGGTGAGTACTCCAATCAAGGTGCTTTTACCGGCTCCATTAGGGCCAATAAGTCCAAAAATAGTTCCTTTTGGGATCTTCAGCTCCAGATTTTTCAGGACGGCTTCATCCTCGTAGCACTTTACTAAATCACTTATTTCTACAGCTCGCTCCATAATCTCATCAATACGCGGTTTTTAAAAAGGTTGACCAAAACATCCATGTGCTTCCAAAGGTAAATTCCCATAATCACAATTACCGTACTCATGATAGTGAGCCGGTACCATTCCAATCCATTTAGAGGAACAAACACCAAATATCCCATCGAAAAGATGAGAAAGGAAATCGCAAAAGTTACTTTTTGTGGAATAATAGGATGTTTATAACTAAAGGACGAATAGGTTGCTTTTTGATATTGGAAATAAGAACTCCATACAAACAATAGCATGAACATAAGGAAGAAAAAAGTGTTGGCAATAAAAATTTCGAGAGGGGTGCCAATTTCGGGAATCACCAGTAATTCAAAGACGGTGATCAGATAGAAAACCAAAAGAGGAAGGACAATGACTCCAAGAAATCGCTCCTTAAGCTGTTTTTCTAAATTGATCGGAAATTGAAGGTGCAGAAGAAATTCCCGGTTTTCGTATCCGTACATATTGGCCATGCCCATCGCCAACAGTGCTACCGGTATTCCTGCCAGAATGGTTGGAATCAGAATGGTTTGGGCGATCGCAAAATCAACGTTAAGCAGAAGGGGTACATAAACAATCGGAATTATAGTAAGAGTTAAAACCTGAAGCCGATTGTAAGGGTGTTTCATTACATAAAAATAATATTTTCCGGCATTTCGGCCCATCACTTTGCGTAACACTTTCCAAAGTGTACTGCTTTCTTCCTCAGCTTTTTTAAGCCCTGGATTTAAGAGTCCTTCTTTGGTTTTGTTGAAGTGGTCTATCACCGTAAGGCCAACTAATACCACTGCAAACGAGAAGATAATGGTTGCATTGATCCAGCCGTAATCCTCCGTCACCGTTTGAATGAGCATACCCCCCGGAAGCCAGGAAAGAAAAGCATTCACAGTTTCAACCTGGGGCATAAATTCTGCAAAAATGCGACTTGAGTTAGAGGCAAAAAGAGAGATTAACTGAAACAAACCGAATACTAAAACAAAAAACCCGACTACAACAGCAATGAATCGCTTTTCAACCACGCGTATAAATCGGTGTTTAACGGAATAAATAAGCACATAATTTAATGCAACTGCTGCGATGGCTACAGGAACCTGGAAGGCGTAGTTAACCTGAATCAGTAAAAAGATCAACCAGGTAAAATTGTAGATAATATTTACCGGGTGACAAAATCCGATCAGTGTAAGATATTTAGCAAGGCGTTTAAGTGGAAACCCAAAGCCTAACAGTTTTCTGTTTTCTTCTATATTCATCAAACGCATGTTGGTAAAAGAAAAATGCATGACCCAATATGCATTCCCAAAAACCAGAAGAATAAAAGAGTAGATATCAGGCGTAAGCCAGGGGAGCTGAACTTGCATCCACGGATCACTGTCCATTAATACAACCACAATTGCCGTACCGATTAAATTAACCAGCATAATTCCCAGGAATAAAATATATCCTACCGTAAGCAACAGCTGAAAGCGATTCAGGTTGGATATAAAAATTCGCCAGTTTAAAGAAAGCAGCCGGTAGAACAACGCCTTTTATATTTGATTAAGTTAAAGAATCAGGATCAATGATAACAGAAATGAGATGATTTATCTATCGAAATATTTAAATAAACAGAGAAAACACCATTACTTTTGGGGCGTAAACTTTAATATTTAAAAAGATTCCTGACCCATAATCCTCTTATGTAAAAGCATGGAAGGTGTTTGCTTTACCCGTCAAAAGATGAGCCAAAAGCTAATTCTCAACCAGCTCCAACAGTTCCTGTGGTACGTCAATATCCATTCTTAAAACCTGGGAGGCGTGTGTTTTGCCTTGGGCATCTAATTTTAGCGAAACGGTGCCACCCCCGCCAAGGCTTTCATTCAAAATAAAATTTAATGCCCCGATTTTGGGAAGCTCATACCGCTCAACATCTCCTTTGCACACATATTTCATATGCTCTTTTACACGCTCAGCTGTAAGGTTCTCTTTTAAAAAAGTATAGATGTCAGGATGCCGGGCAATGATTCCCACATTACTTCCATTCCCTTTATCGCCGCTGCGGCCGTGTGCAATTTTCAGAAGTTTTACAGTTGGCATAATATTCGTTTTTTGACTGAATTTTCTTCAAAGATAACCTGATTTGGTTTGACATCACAATAGAATAGCTTTACGTCGAACTCAGAAATCAGAATCACGCTCGTTCAGCCATTTCAAACCAAATCAGGGTTTTATCATCGATTTCATTCTTAATTTCTTCAAACTCTTTGGAAAGTTCATCCAGTTCTTGGTAATCCAGATTTCCGTTCCCAAGTTTTGTTTCGATGGCTGATTTTCGCTCTTCCAGTTCAGCTATTTCTTTTTCAAGCTTGTTGTATTGACGGCGCTCGTTATAGCTTAGTTTTTTGGTTTGATCTGATTTAGAGACGTTCTCTTGAGGGTTACTTCCAGGTTTTTTAACGGGTTTATTTTCATTTTTGTTTGAAGAGCTTTCTTCTGCCAAAACCTTTTCCCGGTACTCATCATACGTACCATGGAAATCTGTGATGACCCCGTTTCCTTTGAAAACAAAATAATGATCTACCAGTTTGTCCATGAAGAAACGATCATGAGAAACGATAATGAGGCAGCCGCTGAAGTTTTGCAAAAATTCTTCCAGCTTATTGAGTGTGAGCAAATCCAAATCGTTCGTCGGCTCATCCAAAATCAGGAAATTTGGATTTTTAATTAGAACCATCATCAAGCCCAGCCGGCGCTTTTCTCCTCCACTTAACTTTTCTATAGGTGTATACTGCATTTTTGAGGGGAACATAAAATGTTCTAAAAATTGAGAAGCGGTAATCTTGTCGCCATTTGCTAATTCTATGACTTCTGCTACCTCCTTGATAACTTCAATCACCCGCTTACTTTCGTCCAGCTGTATACCCTGTTGCTGATAGTGACCGTATACAATGGTTTCTCCCGTTTCAATTTCTCCGGAATCGGCAGGCTCCTCCTTCATGAGGACTTTCAAAAAAGTACTTTTCCCGACTCCATTCTTTCCAAGAATCCCAATTCGTTCACCTTTTACAAAAGAATAACTGAAATCATCCAGAATTACGGTGTCATTATAAGCTTTTGAAATATTTTTGAGTTCAAGGATTTTGCCCCCCATGCGGCTCATGTTTACATCCAGCTGCAGCTCTGATTCTTCTCTCTGACTGGTAGCTTTTTCTTTAGTTTTATAGAAATCCTTGATGCGAGACTTTGATTTTGTGGTTCGAGCTTTGGGACCGCGTCTCATCCACTCCAGCTCTTTTTTCATCAACTTTCCGGCTTTGGCTATTTCAGTGGCCTCTATTTCTTCACGCTCGGCTTTCTTTTCCAGGTAATACTCATAATTTCCTTTGTGATGATAGAGTTTGCCATAATCCAGCTCTAAAATATGATTACAAACTCTGTCCAGGAAGTACCGGTCGTGAGTCACCATCAGCAGTGTCATATTACTTTTGGCCAGGTATGCTTCCAGCCACTCAATCATCTCCACATCGAGGTGGTTTGTCGGCTCATCCAGTATTAAAAGATCGGGTTCATCCAAAAGTACAAAAGCCAGGGCCACCCTTTTTCTTTCTCCACCCGAAAGCGATGATATGGACTGATCCAGATCATGAATATTCAGAACGCTCAGAATTTGTTCCATCTGTTGTTCCACATCCCAGGCTTCGGCGGCATCCATGGCGGCAGCGGCTTTTTCATAGGCTTTCTGGGTTTGTGGATTGAAATCCTCAGCTTGATCATGCACTGCTTTTTCATACCGCTGCACAATGCGGATTTTTTCAGAATTTCCGTGTGCGATAAATTCGCTGATGGTCATATTTTCATCCATCTTCGGTTCCTGAGCTAAAAAGCTAACCTGAACCCCATTTTGAATCATCACTTTACCGCTGTCCGGCTCCATTTCTCCGGCCAATATCTTAAGCAGGGTTGACTTGCCTGTTCCGTTAGGAGCAATCAGGGCTGTTTTGTGTCCTTTAGAAATTCCAAACGTGAGGTCTTCAAAAAGTGGTTTAATTCCAAAACTTTTGGAAAGATTTTCAGTGGAAAGGTAAGTCATGAAAGTCCGGGTAGAACGTATTATTAAAATCTCTTTTGATGAACATTTAAAATACGGATTTTGTAAGAGGAAATGAGAATGATTAAGAAATGAAGTAATAAAATTAATTTTTTGATACGGGGTACTATATATAGTTTTAAAATTTTGGATTGAAACCTTGCGGCAATCTGTTTAACGTATACATCTAAGACTATTTATTAAATCACATTGAAGTTTAAAACACCACCACATTTAAAAAATCAGGACGGCGAAGAACGCTCTGTGGGATTCGAGTTTGAATTTACGGGAGTAGAGATGAAGGACGCGGCTGATATGGTGGTGGAACTTTATGGTGGAGAGATTGAGCAAGTCAGCGGTTACGAATATAAAGTGCATAATTCCAGATTTGGAGTTTTCTCATTGGAATTGGATGCGAGTTTGTTCCTTAATAAAAAGTATGAGAGGGTACTCAAGTCGGTTGGAATTAATGTCGAGAAGCTAAGAAACAAAGCGAAACTGGAGGAAACATTACGCGGAATGGCGTCTACTGTTGTGCCATTTGAAATTATAACCCCACCGATTAAATTTTCGAAACTGGATCATCTAAATTCCATTGTTTCTAAATTAAGAAGCTGGAAAGCCAAAGGAACCGGAAGTTCCTTTTTTTATGCATTTGGTTTACACTTGAATCCGGAAGTTCCACGGCTATCAGTAGATAGCTTAACCCGGCATCTGAAAGCGTATGTAATGCTGGATGCATGGATTCGCAAGGATGCCAATATTGATCTCAGCCGGAAGCTGACACCGTATATTAATGAATACGAGATGGATTATATCCGGTATATTTTGAGAGAAGATTATCAGCCGGATTTAGAATCATTGATCAGGGATTATTTCAAATTCAAAAACTCCAGAAATCGTCCTTTGGACTTGCTCCCTGTATTTATGTATATCAATAAAGAATTGACTACGGAGTTATTGAAAGAAGAGCTGACTTCGGCCCGGCCAACCTTTCATTATCGTTTGCCAAATTGTTCGATTGAAGATGAAAACTGGTCGCTGGCTGAAGAATGGAATCGATGGGTATTGGTGGAACAGTTGGCGGATGATGAAAAAGTGCTAAATCAATATTCGAGGGCTTTTTTGAGTATGGACGACAAGTCGGTATTTAGTATGAAAAAAAAATGGATAAAACTTATGGATCGTTGGGTGCAAAATGTTGGATAGGGAGCCGGTAATTGGGGTGACGGGTCCAACTGAAGGTGGTACGGGCGCGTGGATATTCACTGCATTTTCGGTGATTTTAGCCGGGGGTAAGCCGCTTCGTATTAATACAAATATGCCAAGAAGTATAGATCAAATTGACGGGTTGATAATTGGCGGGGGAGCCGATGTGGAACCTTTAAAATATGGACAACAACGTATAGAAAGAGCGGTATTGGCAAGGGACAAACGAACCATATTTGAATGGCTGTTATCAATATTGTTTTTTCCTGTGTATTGGCTGGCACGTTATTTTCAGCATACCAAAAAATCACCTGTTGATTTAGAAAGGGATAAGCTGGAGCTAAATCTTTTAGAGCAAGCCATTGAACAAAACTTACCGGTATTGGGGATTTGCCGAGGAATGCAGCTTATGAATGTTCATTTTAAGGGCACACTTCATCAGGATATCCGGGGTTTTTACGGGGAAAAAGCCCAGGTTTCTTCTATTTTTCCGAAGAAGAGAATCATGGTAAAAGATGGAACCAAGCTTTGCGAGCTGCTTCAAACAGATATTTGTAATGTAAATGCTTTGCACAATCAGGCCATCGATAAGCCGGGAAAAGGAATCCAAATTGCAGCCAAAGAATTAAACACGAATGTGTGCCAAGCGCTTGAACACCAAGAGTATCCTTTTATGATTGGTGTGCAGTGGCATCCGGAATATCTCATTCAAATCGCCCGGCAGCGTAATATTTTTAAGGGATTGGTGAGAGCAGCAGTTAGCTGACAACTGAAAGCTATAAATCAGTATAAGATCCGTGTTCTGATAGTGTATTTCACCTTGTTCATTTCTTTGAGGATTCGCTCGTCATATTCCTTATCCATATCAAGAACTACATAGCCGATATGTTCATTGGTTTTCAGATACTGTCCCAGGATATTAATGTCCATTTCTGAAAGCAGGTTATTGATTTCCGAAAGTACACCGGGTTTATTCTCATGGATATGCAAAATGCGGTGGGCATCTTTTTGTTTGGGAAGATTTAGCGGCGGCACAGTATGTGAGCCAACGGTACTTCCGTCATCGATCAGGTTAATGAGTTTCGTAGAAACATCAACTCCAATATTGTATTGAGCTTCCAGAGTGGACCCACCGATATGAGGAGTCAGGATCACATTTGGAATATTTTGAAGTTCAGTCTTGAAAGGCTCTCCTTTAGACTCCGGTTCCTCAGGATACACGTCTATCCCGGCTCCCGAGATATGTCCGGATATAAGCGCATCTCGTAATGCAGAAATATCAACTACCGAACCTCGGGAGAGATTGAGGAGGATACTGCCTTTTTTCATTTTTCTGATGTTTTCGGCATCCATCAAATTCTGAGTGTCGGGGGTGGCGGGTACGTGAAGTGTTACAATATCAGAACGCTCCAGGAGTTCGTTAAGTGATTCCATTCGGGTGGCATTGCCCATTGGCAGCTTTGGTTCTATATCATAATAAAGAACGTCAAACCCCATATTCTCAGCCAAAACGGAAACCTGAGATCCAATATGACCATATCCAATAATACCGATCTTTTTACCGCGAACTTCATAACTGTCCCTGGCATCCTTCAACCAGATACCTTCATGAGCTTTTTTATCACGAAGAGGAATACGGCGCATAAGCATGATGGATTCCGCGATCACTAATTCAGCTACGGAACGTGTGTTTGAATAGGGGGAGTTAAATACCGTAATCCCTGCCATCATTGCGGCGTCAAGGTCAACCTGATTGGTCCCGATACAAAAACAACCGATCGCTTTTAGCTTGTTGGCTTTTTCGATCACTTTTTTAGTAATATGAGTTTTTGAGCGGATCCCAATGAGCTGAACATCTTCAATTTTTTCAAGGAGCTCTTCTTCACTCCAGGCAACATCGTGAGTTTCGGTATTTACAAAATCATGTCTCTCAAAGTTCTCTATAGCTTTTGGATGAATACCTTCCAGCAATAAAACTTTGATCTGCTCTTTGGGATAGGAAAGGTCGTTTTTGGCTTCTGTCATAAAATGATTAATGATAAATGAGTGAGTGCTCAAAGGTAAAAAAAGATTTAGCTTTCTATAAGAGATACTTTAACAATAGTCGTTAAATAAATTGAAGGTATGTCCTGAATTCGTTGAGCGGGCACAACAAGTTGGTTGATTTACCGAATTCGGTTTAACAAAACCGTTCAATTGCAGAAGCAAAATATTCTGCAAAATTATTAACGGGAGGAGGACCTCAGATTGAGTGCCGGTAAAATAGGATTTACTAATTGATTAGCGCCCCTGAACTCGTTTTCTCAGGTTCATGCTGGTTTTGTATTGTTTATTATCGCGAATAAGATGGAGTTCCATTTCTTCTCCTTCTTCATATTCCCGCATCAGAGCCCAGGCATGCATTTCACTGGTGACACGCTCTTCCCCAATTTGTACTATTACATCACCGGGCATAATACCGCACTCGTATGCAGGGCCGCTTTTGTTGACTTCCGTTACGAATAAGCCCAGTACGCGGGGAATGTTAGGGTATTGCATAATGAGCTGCCGGGTAACAGGAACAAATTTCATTCCGGGATCATAATCCAGAGAAACAGAACCGGATTCCTTGAGTTGAGAAATAATTTTTTGAACTCTATTACTTGGGATTGCAAAACCCAATCCTACAAACCCGTTGCTGGTTCCACCGGTAAAAATGAAGGTATTCACACCCATTACCTCTCCATTACTGTTTACCAGGGGGCCGCCGGAATTACCCCGGTTAATGGCAGCATCGGTTTGAATCATCTCAACATAAACTCTTGGGTCCTGAGGATCAGGCCTGAAATCCCGTTCTTTGGCGCTTACCACCCCAACCGTTACGGAAGGTTGGCCATCGGCGAACAATCCGAAAGGGTTGCCCATGGCAATAGTCCATTCACCGACCATTATTTCATCTGAATCAGTAAATTTAACATAGGGAAAAGGCTTAGAACGATCTTCACTTTTAATTTTAAGGAGCGATAAATCAGCCAGTTCATCCGACCCGATCAGTTCGGCCTCATAGTTATTTCCATCAGAAAGAGCCACCATAATGGTTTTGGAGTTTTTACTGGCTACATGTTCATTTGTAACTATTAAGCCATCTTCACTGATAATAAATCCTGAGCCCACACTTTGTACTTCGCGTTGAATGGGGACATCAAAATATCGAAAAAAGAAAGAGTCAAATTCCCGGGTATAGCCCCGTTGGAGTTCAGTAACAGTGATGCTTACAACAGCGGGTCCGGCTGTTTCAACCGCATTTGTGATCGCGTTACGACGGGTGTCATCAATGGTTATGAGGGGTTGGCTCTGAGCCTGAGCGGTTGCTAAGTCAGGCTCAACATCAGCTTTTGGCTTGGTTAAAGGACCAATGGAAGCAATGGGGGTGTTCCCACTTTCATTTGGTTCTTGATTGGGCAAGCATCCCGTAATGGAAAACACCAGGAGAATTATAGTAGCGTATTTAACCATGTAGTATAATGAATCTGATTTTTTATAAAAGAAAGCGAGTAAAATCATTTGCAAGGAATATTTCAACGCAGTTTTAAACTATCCATTGCCCAATGGGTTAAAAAACTAAAGGTCGTGATACAAACGCCAGAGAATGGTCCCCATTTGCATCAATAACATCGAGGTAAGTTTATATTCTTTACTGGTAAAAACTTTTTTACGTTTTAAAACTACATATCCAAAAAGCGGGGTTTTGGGCGGAATTTTCATTTTATTTTCGATAAGCTCTTTTTCTGTCAAAGCAAATAACGGTATTCCAATCTCGGCCGGCAGCCCCTCATCCCGGGACATTTCCGGCAAGATCCCTTTTTGGGAGGTAAATACATTATTGACCAGATAAGGACGTTTTTGTTCTAAAAGCAGCTTAAAAGTGGCTTCTTCTTTAAGCTCTTTGGGACCATAGCGCCTTGGCAACTGTATTCCATTGGCCAAAAGCATTTGAACGTTTTCATTGTTAATAGTCCAAAATGAAAGGTGATCTGTATTCAGTTTTTGCCCCAAAATTTTGGTGAGTTTTTGCGTAGTGGTTACAAAATCGCCTGATGAGATTTCAAAAAGTATGCTCTTTGTAATTTCTTTCTTATCGTAAACGAGCTCTTCAGGAAGGTCAGGGATGTCCACATTTGCAACCATCTTCATTCGAATGCGATTGAGCAATTCATCTTTATCAGTATTGAAAAGAGCTTTATCAATGAAATCTGCAGCACCTAACCCCAAGGCTTTTTGTTCTTTATCAACCGTGGGCAGGCTGGTCATTATAAGTATGGGGATGTTTCTGTGTTCGGCGTCTGCTGTAAGAGATTCCAGAAACTCCAGGCCGGACATCCCCGGCATGTGAATATCCGAGAGTATGAAATGAATAGGTTTCTCAGAAAGGATATCAATGCCTTGCTGAGCTGTTTTTGCATTGACTACATTATACTCATCCCTTAACAGATTATTAAGCATGAGGTGCATCGGGGCCTCATCATCAATAACCAATAATGTGTAGTCTTTCTCCATGCCACTTGATTTAACTAACCTTTCTGTTCATATATAATAGTAAAAACTCAGAAGGGGAGCTATAATTGTTCAATACCTGCATCAATTACTTCTTCAACAGCTTTTTCCAATGGTCCTTCGTGCCATGCTCCGGCAGCTTTTTTATGACCTCCCCCATTAAATTTTCGAGCCCATTTATTTACATCAATATTGCTTTGAGAACGCAGGCTGAGTTTTATCCGGTTTCCATCTTCACGAAACAATACGCAAGCTTTTACTCCTTCAATGCTTAAGGGATATTGCACAAAACCTTCTGTATCCTCATTGTTACACCCGGTTTTTTCAAACATTTCGCGGGTGATGGAGATAGTAGAAATCTGGCCTTTGCCGTGTACCTGAATGGTTTCTAACGCAAGGCTTAAAAGTTTTAGCTGACGTAAGGGGCGGGAAGCATAAATACGTTCTGCAATAATGTTTGGGGTGAAATTTCCACGCTCAAGGAGGTTTGCTGCCGCATGCAAAGTTGCGGGTTTAACGCTGTCGAACTGAAACGAACCAGTATCAGTCACCAAACCCAGGTACATTGCTTTGGCGGCTTGATCATCAATTTGGTCAGGGTTATGCTCTTTATAAAGCTGATAGATCAATTCACAAGTTGAGGAAGCAGAAACAACCGATATAAACTCTTCGAACCCATCATCCGGATCGGGATGGTGGTCAATCATAAAAATGGGTTTATTTGATCCGGACAGTAGCTCCACACTTTCTCCAAAGCGATGAAGTGCATTTCCATCTACCACCACAAAAGCGTCAAAATCATCAAATTGGTCTTTTGAGGGTTTTGAGACCGGAAAAAAGTCTTGCAGCCAGGTCATATTATTTGGAATGGAATCCTCATTAAAGGCAGAGACGTTTACCCCATTTTTTTGAAGCCATAAAGAAAGGGCAACTTGAGCTCCAAGGCAGTCGCCGTCGGGACGTAAATGCGAAATAACAGCTACTTTTTGATATGAAAGTATCTTCGAAATAAAGCTTTTGAACATAGTATTTTCCATGGCGTCAAAAATAGGCGAAGATTGGCACAAATACATTTATTTTACAGGGAAGTTGATAGCCGAAAAAAATATGTCGATCTAAGAAATAAAATATCACCAAGTAAACATTATGCATGCAGTTATAGTCAGTAATGGGTTTCCCCCTACCAAAGAATTGTTGAAAGCGGAGGTTGCGTCTGCTGATTTATTAATTGGAGCCGATGGTGGTTGTATAACTATTTTAAAACATGGTTTTGCGCCTGATGCAGTGGTTGGTGATCTGGATAGTTTTGAGGCTCCTGAAAGTCCAAAGTTTAAAGTGGTTTACAAACCGGATCAGGAAACCAATGACCTTGAAAAGGCTCTTAACTATGCCATCGAACAGGGTGTCAAAACCTGCACAGTGTTGGGAGCTTTTGGTCGCCGGATGGATCACTCCCTGAAAAACATGTCGGTATTGAATAAGTTTCACCATTCATTCAATGAACTCATCTTTCGGGATGATTTATTTGATACCGTACTTATTGAAGACACTTTTTCAGCCAAAATATCCGTTGGAAACATCGTTTCACTTTTTCCGATATCGGGTGAGGTGACAGGCATTCACACTGAAGGATTGATGTATGCCCTGAAGAATGAAAACCTCAAAAATGGAGAGCGTGACGGCACGTCTAACGAGACCATTACAGATGAATTTTCAGTCCAAATAGAAGACGGTAGTCTGGTAATCTTCTTTGAGCGATAATAGGATTATTTTACACGAAATAAACGGTTTATGTTAAACCCAAAGCGGAATTCCCGCTTGAAGAAGTTGCCGTTTTGAGCAGCAATTATATAGGGTTCGTGTAATGCTCTTGATGTTGTAAAGAACATTTGAAATACATGCCCCCCCGTTTCAATATCGATTCCTATTGCCAGGTTTGATTCCACACCTTCAACAATCCCCAGGTCAGGTACATACTGAAATGAAAGTGCTGTTCTTGGTTTGATCTTATAACGCCCGGAAAAAGCAGTTGAAAAATACGTGTTCTCTGTAGGGTTTGAGAGGCTTAATTCCGGACCCACTCTATTGAAATGGGCCAATATAGGGCTGACCTGAAGGCTCAAATTCGGGGTAAATTTCCTGGCTATTGGAAGTGAAAGAGAATAATTCAGTCGATCTGTAAACAGGTATTCTTCGTCAAGAAAACTCAGATCAGAGGAGTTTATACCAACCACAGGAATCAGGGATACGGAGACCGGAGCCCCTCCATTCTTTTTTTGTTTCAAAGTAGAGATGCGTGTACCCAGGTCTATAACCTTATCCATGCTTGACCGGCCAAGAACCAATGATATATTCTTTCCGATACCATACTCGAAGCTGAACCTAACATTTGCTCCCTGATCAATGCCCCAGAGATTTCTAGGGCCGGTGTTAACTTCGCCGAATGTATGCATGATGGAGTAATGAAGCTCACCTTTTGAAACCTGATGAACAGTATACAAATTGATATTTCGCGGAGCCATAAAAGTGAGTTCGACCTCAGGTTCTTTTACAGCACGTTCACGTTCCAATTGTGCATACAGTGTATGAAAGGGGATAATACACAATAACATGAGGGTCAGTAAACCAGTGCAGGTTTGGCATAGTTTAGTTCTAATCATTTTCAGGTTTCAATAAAATTGAGATGTTGATTCGTTGTTCTTCAGCCAGTTCGTAAAAGGCAACACCGGGGCGGTCTATGTTGAAATCTTTCAGCAGAATTTCCCATTCAGCATTTACCATCAATCCTTCCGCTGTTGGATAAACAGTTCCGGTGGCTGTCAGTTCTTTTGTGACACAATGAACCGTAAAATCGCCGGATACGGTAATATCCTGTTCCTCTTTCAGGTCAGGATCGAAAGGAGAATCAAGCTGTCCGGTGAATTCTGCAAATGGACAATCTTCTGTTTCAAGATAACTTTCACGCATATGGCTGTTTCGCAGCTTGATACCCGTGTCTAAGGTATTGAGATCCAGATAGAAATCAACCAGATTCTTTTCCATATCAATAAGTCCGGTTAAGTGTCCGCTAACACCTTTGAATTCCAGCAATGGAGCATTGGATATGAATTCTGCCTGCCCCTCTTTACCAATATAACTTTGTGCATTTGTGGCATTAGAAAGTCCGCTTATAAATAATGCGATTAAAAATAGAGTAAGAAGTTTTTGCATAATGGTTATTTGACTATAGTTACAATATTGACATCTCGTGTCACACTGTACTCTTCAAGATCTTGTGTTGCAGGCCCTTTTGTGACCCTGCCAGAGGTATCAAATTTTGACAAATGGCAATTACATATGAACTCATTGTTGTTGAAGTCCCAACTGTCGCTACATTGGGCATGTGTACAAACACTGGTAAAGGCACGGATGACATCCCCGTCCACATTAACGACAAGCGTGTTAGCCTGATTTATAAGCAGCCAACCCCCGGCACTTCTCAAACCTGCAACTTCAGGTTGTTCGAGGTTTATAGTAATAGAATTTCCTTCAACCTGTATGGCTTCTCCGGGTTCTTTTGCTTCATCCGGTTCATTTCCTGTTACTTTACTGCTGCATCCAAAGAACCCGATACCAAGGGTTGCAAAGAGGGCTGTAGAGCCTGCGGTTCTTAAAAAGTCTTTTCTCGAAACCGATTTATTATGACTGTTATCATTCATGTGAAAGAGTATTGATTTATATTTTTACTGATTAAAAAATTTTACGTTGTGTGGGTTAGTACGAAACAAGTCAGTAACTGGATGGGAAAAAACGGTGAACTATTAATTTCAATTATTATTGATTATTCTCTCTGCTCATAGAACAATATGGAAGTTTATAGTGTTGTTGACCATCCATCTTGAATATTTATTCGTATAGAAAGGCAGAAGTGATCTTATACTTTTTTTTAATAATCGGATTTGCTACTCAATCACCTGAAAAGGAGAGAGAGTGGATGCGTCGGTTGCAGAAGGGCGACAAATCTGCCCTTGGCAGCATTTACGATCAGTATAAAAATCTAGTCTATGGTTTAATTTATACCATATTAAAAGGAAAAGAAGAAACGGAAGATTGTCTGCAAGAAGTATTTGTTCAGCTTTGGGAAAAAGCGGATCAATTTGATCCCTCCAAAGGTAACTTATACAGTTTTTTATTGACCATGGCACGAAATAAAGCCATAGACCGAACCCGTTCAAGAGATTATAAAGACAGTAAAAAAGAAGACCATATAATTAACGACTTTACGTTGACTCCAGTGAGTAAATACAATAATCCATATGAAGAACTTGAGTTAACTGAACGAGCCGGAATGGTTAGGAAAGCTTTGAAAAATTTGAGTGCTAAAGAGCGTGAAGTATTGTATGTGGCATATTTTAACGGTATGACACAGTCTGAAATATCAAGTAAATTTGATATACCTCTGGGTACGGTTAAATATCGAATGCGACAGGGAATGATGAAGTTGAAAGACCTATTGGCGTCTGGAATTAATGAGTGAAGAAGAACTACATAACGATTTTGAGTCTCTGTGCGCGGGATATATTCTCGGTGCTTTGAGTGAAGAAGACCGTCTTCATTTTGAGGAATTGCTTGAAAAAGCATCTCCGGAGCAAAAGGCATTATATAGGGAAATGAAACAAGCCGGTGATGAGTTGACTTTATCGGTCGAGCCCAAGACTCCGGCCCCTGATATTAAACGCAGGATCATGGATGCCATTGATGAAGCAGAAGAAACTGCCGGCCCTGCAAAATCAGCCCGCATCATACCTCTTAATTTTTATCGTGTAGCGGCGGCAGTTTTATTGATGGTATTCCTTGGGCTTGGCTTTTATAGCTTTAACCTCAGCCAAAAGGTAGACGAACAACAGGCTACTATCACCCAACTAAAAGATGACCTCGAACGTCAAGAGCAATTTTTAGATGTACTAGCTGCTAGAGAGGTTAATTTAATCATTATGGGAGGGTTGGAACCTAGCCCGGATGGGTATGGTAAGATTTTGTGGGATTCCAATGAGAATCGCGCTGTTTTACAGCTTGCCAATTTACCCCCTCCTCCCGGAGATAAAGATTATCAATTATGGCTTATTAAAGATGGAGGCAATCCGATCAGTGCAGGAGTTTTTAATTTTGATGAGCCTGGATCAGATCTGTTCTTTAAGGTTGAACACCTTGATGAAGCACCCTCTCCCCTGGAAAATACATTTGCGGTGACTTTAGAGCCAAAAGGTGGGGTTCCCCAACCTACCGGCGACATGTATCTGGTTGGTCAGCAATAATAAATGACCCGATGAATCACTTTTTTAGTGGTTTTAATCACTCTTATCCAATGGGTTAAAATAAATTTCAAAAAAATCCAATCCGCTTCGAAAGCTGCTTCGTATTACATGGTGAAAAGCCTGAATAACGGTTGAGACTGTTACTGGGCGTAAAAAAATAATAATCATTCAAAATTTAATACCATGAATTACGAAAAGATACCAACCTTTAAATGGACCGCGCTGTTTGCTATTCTTTCCGTTACGCTGTTCACAGCGTGTAACAGCGGATCTTCAGTCACCGGTTCTCAGGAATTACAAAGTGAGTCCTTTACCTATGAGTTTAACGAAGGTCAGCTGCTCGGAGAAGTTTCTGCAGCTTACAGAGGGGAACACGAACGGAACCTGCGTGCAGAGATCATGATTGAAGAGATGGAAAGTGGAAATGCATCTGTCACTGTCAACCTATTTAATACCATTGATGGTGAAAGCTATCCGGTTCATGCGCACGACGCTGCAGATCCAAATTCGACACCAAATGGTACTCCATACAATGAAACGCCAAATGGCAATATTTTTGCTCAGGCACTAATGGGTAATGGTGGTCAAGTGAGTGCATCCAACGAAAGTACGCTTACTTATGACGAACTGGTTAATCAATACCAGGGATTCTTTGTAGTTCACGATCCTACTCAAGACATCACTACCACAGATCTCACAACTTATTTGGTTTTGGGAAGCTTTGGACAATCATTGGGTGCAGGAACACCGGAAACACGCACGGAGTCATTTGAATACTCTTTCAACGAAGGACAACTCCTTGACGACCCAAATACAGCATATGAAGGTGATCATAGAAGAGACCTTTCTGCAACCATGATGGTAGAAGAAATGTTGAATGGCAAAGCCAGAATTACGGTAACTCTTGAAAATACCCTTGATGGTTTTGACTACCCTGTTCATTCTCATGATGCTGCCGATCCGGATACCACAACGAATGGAACTCCATATAATGAGACACCAAACAGCGATATATTAGCCAATGCTGTATCAGGAACAGGTGGTTCAGCAAGTATAACAGTGGAAACAAATGAAACTGAATACTTACAACTCATTAACGAGTACGATGGCTTTTTCGTAGTCCATGATCCCACACAAGCGATCAGTACTACGGACCTGACTACATACCTGGTACTTGGACAAACTGCTCGCTGATCCTTAATAAAAAATGTGATTTCAGAAGTCGGGGATTTACTCTCCGGCTTTTTTTATTTAATCAATATTATATCTATTTAAAAACTTCCCGCAAGGTTCAAACGGAGAGCATACCTGTGTCAGCCTATGCAGAAATTGCAGCTGATGTTTGGGTGTCTCTTTTCTTTTTTTCCTCCTCCATCGATTTTTTCCAGGCAAGATACCCTGCGATAGCAATGGCTGTAAATACCAGAAACTGAAAACTGGTGAGAACCAATTCTTTATAAAAATAGAGAGGAATGGAAATTAAATCCGTGATGATCCAGGCAATCCAGCTCTCCAGTTTTTTGCGGGCCATCAGAAACATTCCCAAAATAGCAAAACAAGTGGTCAGAGAGTCCCAAAAAGCAACATCACTGTCCGTGAAATTAGATAATACGTAGTAAAGGATTCCGAAAGAACCGAGAGTAAGTACCGCTGAGATCAGGTTTTCATTTCGATTGTTCATGGTAACCGGAACCTGTTCGCGGGAATCATTTTTTGGATGCAGCCAGTAATACCAGCCATATACACTCATTATAAAGTAATAGAAATTAACCCCCATGTCAGCATAGAGCTTATAGACAAAGGCGATGTACACATAAATCAATACGCTGACGATGCCGGTGGGATAAACCCAAATATTTTCCTTCATGGAAAACCAGACGCTCAGCAATCCTGTGCCCACGGCAACCCACTCAAGCAGAGTGGTGTTAAGGACCCCATTAATAATACCGTCGATGACGTATTCCATAAAAAATATATTGGGTAAAGCTGAAATTCAGGCGTGAAGATAAGAAGGGAAAGGGTGAACTGGTAAGTTAATTTAAGGTCATTCCGGGGATTTAAAGCCTTAATGGCAATGTTGGTGGGATGCCGACCAAGTGGTACCTGTCGGACAACTTTGGGTGCTATCTTCACCAGATATAGCAGTTACCAAAAACCAGGCTCCAACAAGAAATAAGAGTATAAGACCTGTAATTCCCGCTTTTGAAATAATAGTTGAACGATCTTTATCTATGCAACAATTTTTATATTTTTTGTTGCTACCACAGTGGCAGGGGGCATTTCTTTTAGGATGTTCGGCCATGAATCTAAAATTAAGGTGTAAGTGCTATCAATAAAAATCAAGACAGATTAATAAACAACTAAAAATGTTAAATAATCAACCCTCCTACCGAAATTATGTATGCAGAATTCCTGTCTCAGAAAACTTACTTAACATCTCTCTAACATAGAGGTAAAACAAATTTAACATTAAAATAACAGAAGGGTAAAGAGAGGATGATAAATTCTGATTCTAAATAGTATTTAAATTAAATAAATTTCAATGATCAAGCACACAGTATTAGCTATCGTTTTAGCCTCCTTAATGGCCTCCTGCGGACAGGGTCCTAAGAAAGATATAAAAATTAACGGATCCAGTACCGTTTACCCCATCACAGAAGCAGTTGCTGAAGAATACAGGACCGAAGCCCCAGACACGAGAGTTACGGTTGGAGTATCCGGTACCGGTGGTGGATTCAAGCAGTTCTTAAGAAGTGAAACAGATATCAATAATGCGTCACGCAGTATTAAACCCAGCGAAATTGAATTAGCCGAACAGAACGAGATCGACTATCTGGAGTTGTCAGTGGCTTTTGATGGCATTGCCGTAGTGGTGAATCCGGAAAATGACTGGGCCAATGAGCTTACGGTAGAAGAATTAAAAATGATCTGGGAGCCGGCTGCCCAGGGAGAAATTATGAGATGGAGCCAGGTACGTCCCGAGTGGCCTGATGAAGAAATTCACTTGTTTGGTCCTGGTATTGCATCCGGGACTTATGATTACTTTACCGAAGCCATAGTAGGTGAAAGTGGGGCAAGCCGCGGAGACTTCACTGCCAGCGAAGATGACAATGTGTTGGTACAGGGAGTTTCGACAGATACCTATGCGATCGGTTTTTTTGGCTTGGCCTATTTTGAAGAAAATGCGGGTAAGCTAAAACTTATAGCTGTTGATAATGGGGATGGTCATCCTGTTAAACCCTCTTTAGAAACTGTGAAAGATGGAAGTTATGCTCCATTATCCCGCCCATTGTTCATCTATGTTTCTGAAACAGCTGCTGAAAAAGACCATGTTCAAGACTTCATTATCTATTATCTGAAAAATGCTGGAGAGTTTGCCCCATCGGTAGGCTATATACCAATGCAGGATGAAGAATACCAGATTCAGCTGGAGAAGTTTGAGTCTTTTATATCAGAACAATCGCAATAAAACTTTTTTCTTTTATCGCATTTAGATTTTCACTATTGCATGCATACCTGGCAGTACGTATTGAGGACATAAGTTTATGAAGCAGTGGCATGAGAAGTTCATAGAAAAGATGTTGGCAGCCTGTGCACTACTAACCATACTGACTACCATCGGTATTATCCTGACTTTGTTGGTGGAGGCGGTGGGCTTTTTCAAAGAAGTTTCCATGTGGGATTTCTTAACCGGAACCCAGTGGACGCCGCTGTTTACTCAAAAAGAATATGGAATACTGCCCTTATTGTCTGGAACTTTCCTCACAACTATAATTGCTGTATCAGTTGCGCTGCCTATCGGACTAACCATCGCCATTTACCTGAGCGAATATGCTACCCGTAAGTTTCGACGTATTATGAAACCCATGCTTGAGGTGCTGGCGGTGGTGCCAACTGTGGTGTATGGTTTTTTTGCACTTATGATTGTTACCCCGTTCCTGCAATCCATATATCCTGATTTGTCAGGTTTTAACGCACTTTCGCCGGGTATTGTAATGGGAATTATGATTATACCTTTTGTCTCCTCACTGAGTGAAGATGCGTTAAGTGCAGTTCCGAATTCTTTACGTCAGGCTTCATTTGGAATGGGATCTACCAGGCTGCAAACCGCTTTTCGGGTCATGGTTCCGGCAGCTTCTTCGGGTATCATTGTTTCGGTGATATTGGCCATAGCACGTGCTATCGGAGAAACAATGATCGTGGCAATTGCCGCGGGACATCAACCGCGAATGACTTTAGATCCTACCGTTCCTATCGAGACCATCACGGCCTATATTATACAAGTAAGTAAGGGGGATGTACCTCACGGGACTCTTGAGTATAAAACGATTTTTGCCGCGGGTATCACCTTGTTTGTATTCACTTTTATATTGAACACCGTAAGTTATTGGATAAGAAGCAGGTACCGTCAGAAATATGAATAACGCTAAGAAAAACAGAATAAAGGATAAATTATTCCGAGTGGTCGGCATATCAGCTACTTGGATAGGGATTATCATTCTGTCCATTTTCATGGGCTTTATCCTATACATGGGGCTGAGCAGATTGAGCTGGGATTTTCTTACTTCTCTTCCATCTCGCTTTGCCGAACAGTCAGGGATATATACCGCATGGATTGGGAGTTTGTGGATTTTGGTGCTTACTACCTTAATCTCATTTCCGGTTGGCGTTGGTGCTGGTATTTATCTGGAAGAATACGCGAAAAACAGCAGGTTAAATACGCTGTTGGAAGTAAATATCGCCAACTTAGCGGGAGTTCCGTCTGTGATTTATGGTTTGCTTGGTTTGGGGTTATTTGTGCGGCTGGCTCATTTAGGAAATAGTATTTTAGCCGGAGCATTAACGTTGTCCCTGCTCATTCTCCCGATAATTATCGTTTCAACCAGGGAGGCGATTCGTGCTGTCCCGGGCACTATTCGGGAAGCTTCGCAAGGGCTTGGGGCCACTAAATGGCAAACCATCTGGTATCAAATTTTACCGGCCTCTTTCGGTGGTATTTTAACCGGTGTGATCCTGGCCATTTCACGTGCAGTCGGAGAGACGGCCCCTCTTATTGTGGTGGGCGCTCTCGCGTATGTTCCATTTGCCCCGCGTGGTCTACTGGATGAATTTACCGTACTGCCCATCCAGATCTTCAATTGGGTTTCCCGACCACAACACGAGTTTGTAATAAATGCTGCTGCTGCTATCATTGTGCTTCTTGGTATTACTTTAATGATGAACGGCATAGCCGTCTACTTGCGGCACCGCTGGCAGGAAAAAATGAAATGGTAATGGAAAAGGTTCAAGTGGAAAAATAAAGAGCGCTAAAAAATAGAATAATGAATATAGACGTGAAAGAAATGCGAACCGCCCGACCCAAAAGTAATCACACAGAAAAGGGTTCCAGAATAAAGCTGGCAACCAAGAATCTGGATGCTTACTATGACGATTTTAAAGCCCTGAAAAACATCAATTTGAAAATTTTGGCTAATACCGTAACGGCTTTTATTGGTCCTTCAGGCTGCGGAAAATCCACTTTGTTGCGCGCTTTTAACCGCATGAATGATGGCATTGATACTTTTAAATTGGAAGGTGAAATCAAGTTTGATGGGAAAAGCATCTATGATCCGTCTGTGAAAGTGGAGGAACTCAGAAAAGCAGTGGGCATGGTTTTCCAAAAACCTAATCCGTTTCCCAAGTCTATTTTTGAGAATGTAGCCTACGGGTTGAAAATTCAGGGCATTAAGGATAAAGATTTCATAGAAGAACGTGTCATAGAATCGCTGAAGCAGGCTACTATTTACGAGGAAGTTAAAGATGATTTGAATAAACAGGCTTTGGCACTTTCAGGGGGGCAGCAGCAGCGAGTTTGCATTGCAAGGGCGCTGGCTGTAAAACCATCTGTGTTGTTGATGGATGAGCCAACCTCCGCATTAGATCCTATTTCGACGGGAAAAATTGAGGATCTGATCTATAGTCTTCGAGAAAAATATACGGTAGTTATTGTAACCCATAACATGCAGCAAGCCGGGCGGGTGAGTGATAAAACGGCTTTTATGTATATGGGTGAACTCATTGAATACGGGGACACCAAGAAAATTTTCACAAATCCTGATAAAGACCGAACTCAAAACTATATTACCGGAAGGTTTGGATGATGAAGGAAACCGAAACGATCAATATTACCCAGGAAGAAAAGGAAAGTATGTCGCATTTAGATACAGAACTTAAAATATTGAAAGAAGATGTTTTAGAGCTCATGCATCTGGTGAAAACCCAATTGGATAAATGCAAAACCGCACTGCTTGAGTTTGATCTGGAATTAGCGGAGGAAATCAACCTAAATGAGAAAAGGGTAGATGCAATGGAGCTAAAGATAGACCGCGACTGCGAGAATATCCTTGCTTTGTTTAACCCGGTTGCTATTGATTTGCGGTTCGTACTCGCTGCTATAAAAATCAATTCCGATTTAGAAAGGCTGGGTGATCATGCCAACAGCATGGCGAAGTATATACTGGAATTAGATGAAAGTATTGACCAAAGCCTGATCGAGGAAATGCAGGTCGATATCATGTTTGATACGGCCACGGAAATGTTGCACAATGTGTCAAATGCATTTATCAAAGAAGACACAGGTATAGCAAGAAAGATATTTTCAATGGATAAAACTTTAAATAAAATCCACCAGGAGTCTTCAGCTCGCATTCAGGCCCTCAACGAAGAAAAAAAACCTAATTTGCAGATGTTACTTTACCTTTTTTCGATGATCGGTAAATTGGAAAGAGTTGGGGATCTCTCAAAAAATACCGCCGAAGAAATCGTTTTCTATATTGAAGCAAAAGTTTTAAAGCACAAAAAAACTCAGCCTGATAAGTAGCACACTGAGCCTGGATCAGGATTGATCCATCCCGGATATTGCGGGACACGATAAAATAAATCAGCACAAAAGTATCAGCACATAATCCTATGAATTCACTACGTTTTGTAGTCATGGCAGGCATTTGTCTAGTCATGACCTTATCTATCTCATCCGTCCGGGCGCAGGAACAAACTTCCACCCCGGGTTCTTTTAGTGGCACAGTTTACTCCGATTACTACTGGGTAGCCCAAAATCATGATGAAAGTATAGTAAATGAAAACGGGGTTTGGTTTCGCCGCATATATTTCACCTATAACCGCGACATTGCTTCTGGTTTTTCAACACGATTGCGGTTGGAGATGGATAGTGACGGTAGTTTTTCCGATCAAGCCATGAAGATGACACCGGTCGTAAAAGACGCTTATCTAAAGTGGAAAAAGGAGGAACATGAAATTGTAGCGGGGATTTCCGGAACACCCACTTGGGGCGTGATAGAAGATGTCTGGAGCTACCGGTCAGTAGAAAAGAGTCCCCTTGACTTATTCGGGATGGGCAGTTCCAGGGATTTGGGATTGTCTTTTAAGGGAAGCTTGTTGCCCAAAGGCTCACTGAATTATCATTTTATGGTAGGTAATGGAAACAGTAACCGCGCTAATGAAATCAACCAAGGAAAAAAGTGGATGCTTTCCTTAGGCTATGAACTCTCAGAAGATTTATTAGTAGAAATTTATGGAGACTATGACGACCGCATTGGGAGCAGTGACCGGTATACGCTGCAACTATTTGGGGCTTATGAAACAGACACATTTAGCCTGGGCGCTTTATATTCCCGACAAACCCGGCAAAATGCAATACCTGCCGGAGACCTGGACGTTCAGCTGGCCTCGGTTTTCAGCCACTTTGATATTGCCGGTAAAACCCGGGGCTTTTTGCGCTTAGATCACGCTTTTGATGGCATACCCGGCACGGATGACAATGACTACTTACCCATTTCATCGACTACATCTTCTACCTTTCTTACGTCAGGAGTAGACTATACTCTGGCAGAAGGAATCCATCTTCAACCCAATGTAGAAATGGTGATTTACGGAGAAGATGCCAATGGAATCTCCCCTGATACGGATATCATTCCTAGAATAACCCTTGCTTATCGTTTCTAACAACTCGGTGTAAACGGACACAGAGATTATGGTTAATAAACGGCTAAAATTTTAAAACAAGCAACTCCTGAAATCAGCTCCTGAACGAAGGGGAGAGTAAATAACAGGTCATCCTGAGGGGCCCCGAAGGATCTACAAAAGTGTGAACAGGAAAACCCCGGAAGATACTTCACCACCGGCTGTCGGTTCAGCATGATTTACTCACCGGCTCTTTAATACACCGGATAGGTTCAGTTTGTGGATGGGGATGAGATAGGAGGAAAGCATCTCATCTTTGTGGATACCCAATTCCCCGGTCCCGCGAAAATCGACCATGCATACTTTTTCGGCGGTTTGGACCACTTCACCAATCCCGTAATACTCCGGGCTGGGGCCGTAATAAACCAAGTCGCCGGTGCGCAGGGTGTTTTTTGCCCGCCGATGATAGGGTAGGATCACCGGGAGGAGGTCAAGCCGATATGAAAGTCTGCGTTTTTTTGAGAGTGCCATCACTCTTGCTGCTTTTGATGAATGCTGATTGTTCGTTCAGAATCCGAAAGATGTGAAATTTTTATCCAAATCGCTTCCTCCGGAATTAAAGAATTTATTTTCTCGGGCCATTCAACCAGGCAAATGCCCTCTGCATAAAAGTATTCTTCAGCGCCAATTTCAAGGGCTTCCTGTTCATTTTTTAACCGGTAGCAGTCAAAATGATAGATAGGAACAGATCCCGGATATTCATGAATCAAGGTGTAGGTTGGTGAACTTACAGCTTCAGGTTCTATTCCAAAATAAGAAGCCACGCCTTTTACAAAATGGGTTTTTCCGGAACCCAAATCTCCGTTCAGACATACCACATCTCCGGGTTTTAATTCCCTGCCGAACTCAAAACCAATTTGGATAGTTTCTTCTACCGATGAGCTTTTAAACTGTTCCACGTTATTTCGGTTTTAAAGTGGCTACCGGTAAAATCACTTCTTCCATCGAGGCGCCTCCATGCTGGAAAGTATCGCGATAACGATTTTGGTACCGGTGGTAGTTTGTGGGGTATACGAAGTAATAATCTTCCCGGGCAATCATATAATTATTAATCGCTCCGATTTTAGGCAGCCTATATTGCTCAGGGTCATCCATGAAAATTACGGCTTCAGATTCATCAGCCTTCAGATTGCGGCCGTACTTATAGCGGAGGTTAGTTGCGGTGTCTTTATCTCCATAAACTTTGGTATCTCGCAGGGCACGTACGGAACCGTGATCGGTCGTAATTACCAGGGTGACATTTTCTTTGGCAAGTCCTTTAAACATTTGAAGTAAAGAAGAGTGTTGAAACCACGCTTCGGTTACGGATCTAAATGCGGATACATCCGGTGCCAGTTCCTTGATGACGTCTGAGTCGGAGCGGGAGTGAACAAGCGTATCCACAAAATTAAACACAAAGGTAGCCAGCCTGGATTGTGCATAACTCTGGATTTTATCGGCTACTTTACGTCCGGCCTCGGCGTTCAGTATTTTTTCATATTTGAAGTTGATATCGATGCCATGTCGCTCCAATTGTTTTTTCAGTAATTCTTCTTCATGCCGATTCAAAGACGATTCATCCTGCCCTTGATTCCATAGTTCAGGATACATGCGCTCGATCTCAGATGGGTACAATCCGGCAAAAATAGCGTTCCGCGAATAAGGAGTAGCTGTTGGCAGAATGGAATAATAGAAGTCGGTATCGATGGAAAAATAATTAGAGAGAAAGGGCTCAAAAATCAGCCATTGGTCATAACGCATACAATCAATAATGAAAAACATGACATGTTCATCTTTCCCCAGACGGGGATTAACATATTTCTGAAAAATATCGGGAGATAAGGTTGGGCGATTCTCTTCCTTACTAACCCATTCCCTGTAATCATGGTCAAGAAATTTTCCAAATTCCTTATTTGCCTGATTAAACTGATCGTCAAAAACCTGAACCAGCCCCTCATCTCCGGAGCCCAAATCTATTTGCCAATTGGTGAGTTCTTTATAAATATCTATCCACTCTTTCCAGTGGGTGCCGGGGTGGATACGAGAAGAAAGTTCATTGAATTGACGCAAGTATGTTTGAGCTGATTTTTCAGACTGAATACGACCGCGCTCTAATAATCGTTTGGTAGTCAATAAAATTTGGTTGGGGTTGACAGGCTTGATAAGATAATCTGAAATTTTACCTCCGATAGCATCTTCCATGATTGACTCTTCTTCACTTTTGGTGATCATTACCACAGGAAGGGAAGGCTGTAAGGCTTTTATTTTTTCGAGAGTTTCAATGCCCCCCATACCCGGCATTTGCTCATCCAGATATACGATATCAAATGGTTCGGATGCAATCAGGCTCACGGCATCATCACCATTTGTAACCGGGGTGATTTCAAATCCTTTTTTCTCTAAAAAAATAATATGTGATTGCAGATGATCGATTTCATCATCTGCCCAAAGTATTTTTGGCATGTAATTTTCTTTCTTGGTTAAATTTGCCTTAAAATGAACTTTTCTGAGACTCTCCACGCGTCTGTAAGACTTTGAAGCGTTCGGAGCCGATGCAAAATAATAGCAGTGCTCCCAAGACCACGGGATGCTGAGAGCTTGCCCTTAAATTAAGTAAATAATCAGTGTGGTGTTTTAGTGGAATCCTCAAGGGTAATGTATGGTCGGATATTTTCCAGCCGCTTTTCACCAATTCCTTTTACGTTAACCAGCTCATCGATAGAATCAAAACCTCCGTTTTGCACGCGATATTCAATAATTCGCCGGGCATATACTTCGCCAATTCCCTTTAAGGATTGAAGATCAGCACTTGTAGCGGTATTGATATTAATTTTTCCGGTTGATGCTTTTACTTCTTCTTGTTCCAATTGTACAACCGGTTCTTCATTATCGGTAGTTTGGGAGTCAGTAACTGTTAAAGTTGGATTATATTTTTGTTCCTGTTCTTTTTCTTGTTGTTTGATGAGGGCACTGCGCTTTTCAAACTCTGCTGTTATTTCATTATAACGCTCTTGACTGAAATTGTAGGTTTTTTGAACAAACAAACTCAAAGAGAATATAACAGCTAAAACTACCAGCAATACGGTAAATGCGATCCGTTCATTTTTGGAGATCTGGAGTTTTTCAATCCAGAAAAAAGTCCTGCGTTTTAGATTATTGAAATTCATAATCCCAAATATGGCTCAGAAGGTTTAAAAACTCAAAATTAATTAACCTCTTGTTTCCCATTGATGGAAGTGGGAAGTTTGACAAAATTTCATTTATGACTGCAAGCCACATATTTACATATCAAAATCAGGAAATTACCTACCGGAAGATAGGCGAGGGAAAGCCGTTGGTTATTCTCCATGGCTGGGGCAGCAATAAGCGGGTGATGATGCCGGTTGCCCAAAACTTGGCTCATCTCCGAACTTCATATGTGCTCGATCTACCAGGATTTGGTGATTCCCCGGAACCTAAACATGCCTGGTGTATTGACGACTATACCGATGCCATACAGGCTTTTATACAGTCGCTGGAAGAAGAAAGGGTGGATGTATTGGTGCATTCTTTTGGAGGGCGAATCATGTTGAAATTATGTGCCCGTGACTTTGGAAAAGCTCATATTGATAAAGTGCTGATCACCGGGGGGGCCGGAATGAAGCCGAAACGCTCCATAAAATTCTATCTTAAAAAATACACGGCCAAAGTTTTGAAAGCCCCGTTTTTAATCTTACCCGGGTCACTTCGCGAAAAAGCATTGGCGTGGCTGAGAAGTACCAAGCTCTGGAAGAGCCTTGGTTCAAGCGATTACAGTAAACTCAGCGGAGTGATGAGGGAAACCTTTGTGAAATCAGTGACGGAATACCTGGAATCAACCCTCCCGAATATTCCCCACGAAGTGCTTTTGCTGTGGGGGCAAAATGATGAAGCCACCCCGATCTATCAAGCCGAACGTATGGAAAAAGGAATTGAAAATGCGGCATTGGTGATTATAAAAGATGCCGGCCATTATGCGTTTCTGGATAAACCCAAGCAGTTTGCGAGGATTGCAGAAGCTTTTTTTAAAGGGTGAATACAGAACTCAGGACTCAGAACCCAGAATATGGGATTCTGAATCCTGAGACGTGAGTCGGTGAAAACTCTAACTCCCACTTCACCCCAAGCTCCTCAATTTCCAATCCTGCATTCAGCAAGCTTATACCAACTTTCTGAGCCTTTTTGCTGCTTTTGTCTCCCCGGTGACCATAAATAGGGTCGTCAATAATCGGGTATCCCCATTGCTCTAAATGAAGCCGGATTTGGTGGGTGCGTCCGGTTTTAGGAAGGCATTTTATGAGGGCTGAGTTTTCTCTCCGGGATACAACTTCAAAATGCGTAATGGCTTCTTTGGCGTGGTTCAACCCTAATTTACTTTCAAATACAAAACCATTTTTACGGCGAATGGGGGAATCGATTGTAACAGAATCTTCAGAAGGAATTCCTGAAACTAAGGCATAATAGGTTTTTTCAACTTTGCCTTCGCTAAAACAGATCATCGCTTTTTGAGCGAAGGATTTGTTTCGGGCAAAGAGTACCAGTCCGGAAGTCACAGAGTCGAGCCGGTGAACAATGCGCAAATCAACAAATCCCTTTTCCTCGAGTATTTTAGTGAGAGAGTTTTTATTAAACCTTCCACCCGGGTGCATAGGCAGCGGAGCGGGTTTATAGACGATCAGGTAATCATTGGTTTGTTTAAGAACTTGAACTTCATCGGGAACAGCCGGTTCAATTACTTTGGGGTTATGATGGTATATTTCATCCTGAAGTTTAAGCTCATAACCCGGGGGTACTTCCTTCCCGTTTACGCCCACATGACCGGCTTGAATCTTGGACTCCCAGACTTTTGGGCCGTGAAAAGGGAATCGGGTATGCATCAGGTTGAGCAGCGTATTCCCTTCAAATGCTGACTTCACCTTAAACCGGTAGGTAAGGGAGTAGGGTTCTACAATACGAACTTTACGAGCTTCCAACAGTACGTTCCTTGAAATCCTCTCCGAAGTAATTATACCATTTTCGGAATGGTTTAAACGCATTTTCGGGGTCAAAAGGCCGTTTGTATTCACTTTTTCTGCACTCTTCGCTGCAACATCCTTCCATTTTATGGGCCCCTTCTTCCGAGCAGACAAACAGTTTATTGCATTCCATATTCGCACAGTTGATGTAGGTATCTGCCGGCTTGCCGGTAATTTCGCACCGGGCTATAGGCTCTAAATCATCAGGGTTAACCGGAACCACAAGCCGGTCATCAAAAACAAAACATTTTCCTTGAAAGTGCTCTCCACCTTCTTCATGCGCATATTTAAGGATACCGCCGTGTAGTTGATTTACATCATCCCAGCCTTTCTCTTTCATCAGTACAGAGAATTTTTCGCAACGAATACCGCCGGTGCAATACATCAGTACTTTTTTGTCTTTGGGGATGTCAGCTTCATCCAGCCATTGCGGAAAATCGTAGAAATTTTCAACATCAGGTTGTAAGGCCCCCTTAAAGTGTCCGATTTTAGATTCGTAATTATTACGAACATCGATCATCACATAGTCTTCACCCGATTCCATTACATTTCGCCATTCATCCGGCGCCAGGTAATTTCCGCCGTTTTTGGGATCCACATCTTCTACATGAAGTGCTACAATTTCCTCTCGTACTTTACAGGTTAATTTTGGAAAAGGAATATAGTCACATTCTTCTTGCTTAAATTCAGTATCGTCAAACCCCGGTAACGACCATAAATAATTTTTGTATTCTTCAATCTGCTGTTCGGTTCCGGCTGCAGTGCCATTTATGCCCTCTTCAGATATATATATTCGCCCCTTTAGCCCAATTTCCTGACAGAATTTTTTGTGGGTTTTACAGAACCGATCCGGATCTTCTATCGGCTGAAAGTTATAGTAAAGAATTACTTGAAACATTTTTCACTTAAATTGTAGCGTTCGTTATTTTCGAGCCTTAAAGTTAAGCAAAATCCAAACAATGCATAAGTGCTGTCGTCAAATAAAAAGGTTTAGTTCCATCCTGTTTATGGCTTTGATGTTTCTCCCGGCATTGGCAGTTGGGCAGGTTATTCCCGACCAATCAAGACTGCTTGAGATCCAACACGCCTATCAACGGGGGGAGATTGATTTAGAAGCGGCAGCGCGGGAACAAATCCGGCTTTTATATGAGCCGTCAAATATAGTTGGGGAAGAAAAAGTGATTGAGAAATGTGCAGCTCCGGCATTTATGTTTTTGCATCAGCATAAGGATGAGCTCACCCAACAAACATTAAATAAAATTGAGGAGTATCAAACAGCAAGGCTCAAGTCAAGAAGCAAAATGGTTGATGAGAGCTACATTTCACCGTCCGGGAAATTTGAGATTTTTTATTATACCTCCGGAGACAGCGCTGTATCACAAACCGATGATGATGGAAATGGCGTACCCGACTATATTGACCGGGTGGCTGAATCGGCAGATTCATCCTATCGGCATATGGTGCAGACAATTGGCTTTTCTGATCCAATCCCAAGCGGGACTAGTTACAAAGTTTATGTAGAAAATGATTTGCCTCAAGGCGCTTATGGGTACACTTCAACTTCATCAAGTTCCCCGGGGGGCACATATATTGTTATCGAAGCTGATTTTGATGGGTTTCCGGAGAATACTCATCCTGATGGAGATCAAACAGGTGCTATTTATGCCACCATGGCCCACGAGTTTAAGCATGCGATTCAATACGAACAGAATCGTTGGCAGTCACCTTCCGGAGGTTTTGATTGGTCTGAAATGGATGCTACCCTTATGGAAGAGGTAGTTTATGATGACGTGAACGACTACTATAATTATATTAAAAATGGGGTGTATTCCGATAACCCAAATTCAAATTCTATTTTCTTTGCACCTAATCTAAGCACTCCGGGAGCTTATTATCATGTAAGCTGGATGATTTTTTATTGGGAAGCTTTTGGTAACGATTTATGGAGAAATGTTTGGCAATTGATTGAAGAAGGATATGATGTAAACAATCATCTGAGTATAGACGAGGCCTTACTTAACTCCCTTCCGGATTATGCAACTAATTTTAAAACCACCTTTGTTCAAAATCATTTATGGCACTTTGCATCAGGTCCAAGAGCCGGAAATGATGATTACGGGTTTGAGGAAAAAGAATTTTATCCCTACTCAAATGTAGATGCTTCATTTACTTTGGTTCCTGAGCAAGGTGTCCAATTAAGTAGTATCAGCAAATTGGCAGCCCGCTATATTGAAGTTATACCATCTTCTAACGATTTAGGACTGATTGAAGTGGCAGTGGATTTTGACAGTTCGCAGGTTGGTTTGGGGCTGCTTTTCTATATGAAAAACGGGGAGATGCTTGAATTGTTAGATACCGGTGAAAATAAAGCTCAAGTATATGTTCCATCAGAAATTAACTGGAGTGAGATTAATAAATTAGGGGTAGTGGTTACGAATTATGACAACAGTACCACAACGCGAAATTTAACGCTGCAATTTGGGAAGTCCGGAAACCCGGTAAATATCAAAGATCCTAAGTACAAAGATATTCCAGATGCCATTAAGGTTTACCAAAATTATCCGAACCCTTTTAATCCGAGTACAAATATAACTTTTGAGCTTCCAAGATCGGCGAGGGTTAAGCTGGAGGTCTATGATATCACCGGAAGGAAAGTTCAAACCCTTGTAAATGGGAATCTTGATTTAGGTTCGCATTCTATTCCCTTTAATGCAGATGATTTGAGTTCCGGCGTTTACATTTATCGTTTGAGCATTGATGATATGGTGTTTACAAAAAAGATGACATTGGTTAAATAGTGTTATAGTGCTGAAGTGTCTAGGTGTTACAATGTTACGGAATATCAGATGCCGTAACATTGTAACACTATCGCACTATAATTATCATCTAGCCGGTAAAATTTTCCCCCTGACCTCTCCAAAACCAACCTTATAACCTTTGCCTTGGGCAAATCCGGTCATGATCACTTCATCGCCATCTTCAAGGAAGGTGCGTTCTTCGCCGGAAGTAAGTTTTATGGGTTTGGTTCCTTTCCAGGCAAGTTCAAGCAAACTCCCAAATGAATGTGCTTCGGGGCCGCTGATAGTCCCGGAACCATAAAGATCACCGGGCTGAATATTGCAACCGGTGATGGTATGGTGTGCCAACTGTTGAGTCATGCTCCAATACAAATTCCGGAAATTGGAGGAACAGATCATTTGAGGAATATCCGTTTGTTCGGTTTTCAGGAATACCTCCAGGTTAATATTAAAAGTCGTTGGTTTTTCCTGAAAGAGATAGTCCAACGGCTTGGGATCCTGGGCAGGGAGTTCTGCGCGGAACGGCTCGAGTGCTTCCATAGTGACGATCCACGGTGAAATTGAAGTCGCCCAGTTTTTTGCAAGAAATGGCCCCAATGGCTGATATTCCCATTTTTGAATGTCACGGGCACTCCAGTCATTAACCAAAACCAACCCAAAGATATGATCCTTTGCTTTATCCACGGGAACAGGCTCTCCCAGATTATTGCCGGGACCGGTGAAGAACCCCACTTCTAATTCAAAATCTAATAAGCTGGAAGGCCCAAATACAGGCTCTTCAGCATCCTGTGGAATAATTTGGCCTTTTGGACGATGTAAGCTGGTTCCACTGATCACAACTGAACTGGCTCGTCCGTGGTACCCAACCGGCAAATGTTTCCAGTTTGGCAGCAGGGCATTTTCAGGATCGCGAAACATGCTACCTACATTTCGGGCATGCTGTTCCGAAGAGTAAAAATCAGTGTAATCCCCTATTTGGACAGGAAGCACCATTTCTGCTTCCTCCCGCTTTTTAAAGACACGCTCCCGAAGTGATGCATCATCTCTCAGGCGGGGATTATTCTCCGAAAGCAATTTCTGAAGTGTTGTTCTGGCTTCGATCCATGCCGGTTTACCAAGACTCATAAAATAATTCAAGGTAGAGTCTTGAAATACAAATTGATTATTCAATTCAGGCCCATCAAAAAGACCTTCTTCATCCAGCACAAACAAATCAACAATAAACTCGCCAATGGCTGAACATAAATGGATTTCTCCATCCGTGGTTTGATACGCTCCATAAGGTAAATTCTGGAGGGGAAAATGAGAGTCTGTCGGTACGTCGATAAAAGCTTTGAGCATCTTGGCAAGTGATTGGCACTTTTTAGGGTTGGTGGATTATAACAAACCTGACTGTTTGGTGAAATCTTAAAATATGGCGGGGTTATCGAATTAGCAGGAAAATTGCTTATTTGCTTGTTTTAGCATTTATTTCATCTAATATTACGAAAAAACAGTTACGGCAGGTTATGACGAAATCGGAGGTACTAAAAAAATTGGCTACTGAGCTTGATTTGACGCAAGCAGATACGGAAAAACTATATGATTCTTTTGTGGAAGGGTTAACCAAGCTTCTTTCTAATGATAAAGGATTTACTTTACCCGGGTTAGGCAGTTTTCATGCGGAGGTGCGCCCCGAACATAAGTCATATAACCCTCATTATGAGCAAATGATGCTTATCCCACCCAAAAAAGTGGTCCATTTTAACCAAAGCAGTACGCTTAAGGATAAAATAAATGAGGCTGCTGATGAGTAATAAAGTCACATATGCTGAAATTATTGAAGCTCTTTCCGGTGCTACCGGCTTCAGCAAACAGAAAAGTGAGGCTTTTTCAAAGGCATTGATTGCCCGGATTAAAGGGGAGCTTCAGGAAAATGGAAAAGCTTCGATTACGAATTTTGGAAGCTTTAAAGTAAAAGAGGTAGCTGAGCGACAGGGACAAAATCCCCAAACCGGTGAACCCATTATTATTCCGGCGCATAAACGTGTTTCTTTCACACCCTATAAAGCACTCCGTGAAGAGGTAAATGCTGCGTATGCATACCTTGAATCGGAATTAATTGAAGAAAAGGAAAAACCGGTTCAGGCATCACCTGAACTTCCGAAAACGGAATCGGAGCCGGAACCAAAGCCGGAATCAGGTGAGAAGTCAGAAAAGAAGCCTGAGCAGGAATTTGAATCGGTATTTGAAACCGAGTCAAAAGAGGGACCAGAGCTGAATGTGGAGAGGGAGGCAAAACCGAAACCGGAAGTATTTGCACCTAAAGCCAAGCCCAGGGAACGAACCAAAGGGAAAAATACCGGTCTGATTATGGTAGCGATATTGACTTTGTCAATAGTGGCTATTGGGTCTATTTGGTTTTTGCTGAGTTCGGACGAGGAGGAATTGGCTTCAGAACAATCTGCGGTAGAACAATCTCAGGATCCGGACGCTGCTGCTGAAGTTGAAGAAGTGGTAGACGAAGGTGGTGAGGCAGAAGAAATCGTGCCTGAGGAAGAAGAATCGGAACCTGAAGAAGTAACAGAGGCGTCTCTGCCCTCATCGGAATCAGTTGCCCCGAAACAGTCTGAGAATGTAAATGCGTATACGGTAAAAGAAGATGAATGGTATTGGGTCATTGCCAGAAACGCATATGGGAAGCCGTATTTTTGGCCTCTTATTTTTGAACATAATTTCACTACAGATACTCATCCGGATTCACTTGAAAAGAATGTAGAATTAGGAGTTCCTGTATTAGAAGGCACGGCAGAAGCACCAACAAAAGGCGACTACCGTAAGCTTGCATCAGCCGCCAAAATGGTTTCGGAGGCATATCAGAAGCATGGCAGAACCGATAAGGCAGAAGAATATGCTCGTTTTGCACGAAGATGGGAACGAGCAGGAATGTAGGCTGGTCGATCTGTTTTGGAAAGGTGGGCAAAGTTGGCGTTACATAGTCACTAAATCCAGCAGAATGGTATCAGCAATTTTCAGCCCTTCTTTTGTTAATTGAATTTGTTCCCCGGTTTTAGCTTTTCCTTCTTCCTCTAATTTTTGGAGACAGAGGTGCTGCCCGGAATTAAACTCAAAGTCATAACGGGATTTTAGTTCTTTTTTAGAGACTCCTTTCTTAGTCCTTAAACCCAGCATTAGGCGCTCTTCGGCCAAAGCAGATAAATTCAGATGCTCAGGTTCAAAAGGCCTCTCCCAGCCTTGGCTCAAATAGGATTTGAGGTTTGCTTCATTACTCCAGCGCTTGGCCGACAGTTTATTTTCATCCCACCAAAATGAATGAGCGCCGGGCCCCAAACCCAAATAATTCACATGATTCCAGTAATTCGAATTATGAACCGCTTCGCTGCCGGGTTTTGCATAATTGCTTACTTCATATTGCTGAATACCGGCTGTTTCAAGCTTATCCACTACTAAATCGAAATGATCGGAGACGGTGTCATCTTCCGGTGGTAGAATTCGCCCCAATTTTACTTGCTTGCCCAGGCGTGTTTGTGGCTCAACAGTTAATGAATATGCTGAGATATGAGGCGGATTGAATTGCAGCAGGGTGTCAATGTCTTTTTCGAGTGAAGAGAGGGTTTGTCCGGGATTCCCGTAAATCAAATCAGTTGTAAAAACCTTAAACGCGGAGGCTTCCAGGATTTCGAGGCAGGCCAATGCTTCTTCAGAAGTGTGTGCCCGGTGCATGAAATCCAGCAAATCCGGATCAAAGGTTTGAACCCCCATGCTGGCGCGGTTAATTCCGGAGGATTTCAATCCTGATAAATAGTCTTTAGTTACATCATCCGGATTCATTTCCAGCGTAATCTCTTCAAGCTCCAAATCAAAGACAGTTCTAATGGCGTCAAGGATGGATTCCACTTGTTTGGGGGAGAGGAGAGATGGAGTGCCGCCGCCAAAATATATGGTGCGAACCGGGTCTTTGGTGAAACGGGTGTCTTTTTTGTGATGAATTTCTCTAAGGAGCTCATCCACAAAATCCTGTTTATGTTGCTGACGGGTTACGAAATAAAAATCGCAGTACGAGCAGGCTTGTTTGCAAAAAGGAATATGGATGTAAAGACCGCTCATAGGGGAATTTTGAATTAAAAATTATGGATTTTGAATTGTTCTAATTCAAAAATCCATAATTCAACATTTCCAATTACTTATTATAAAAAGGATTTTCGTCGTATTGATCTTTTTGCTGGTAAGCGCGGGAATATTTTATGTAATTAGTGGCATATTTCGGAATGGAAGCCAGCTCTTCTTCCGTCAGCTTGCGGGTTTGTTTGGCGGGTGAGCCCATATACATGTACCCGCTTTCCAGTGTTTTTCCGGGAGGAACAAGTGAGCCTGCGGCTATTATCACATCGGATTCTACCACCGCTTCATCCAAAATGGTCACATTCATTCCAACCAGTACGCGGTCGTGAACCGTACACCCGTGCACAATGGCTCCGTGCCCTATCGTAACTTCATTCCCGATAATAGTCGGACCGGTTTGGTTCATCACGTGGATGCACACGTTATCCTGCACATTACTTTTATCTCCAATTTGGATGTAATTGACGTCGCCACGGATTGTAACATTAAACCAGATGCTGCTTTCTTTTCCAATAGTAACATCACCGATGATATCAGCACTCGGAGCAACAAAAACAGTTTCATCAAATTGAGGACTGCTCTTTAAAAATTCGTAGATCATGGATACAGGATTGGTGAGAGTGTATTTTTACAAAGGTAGGGAGAAAAGGGATTCAATATCCAATAGGCAATGTTGAATGCTAAATTTTGAATGTTAAATAAACTGCTCATTTAACATTCAAAATTTAAAATTATTAATTAAAACAGTCCTTCACTTCTTAAACTCACAAAATCATACCCGGCGATAATCACATGGTCATCAACAGGAATCCCAAATATTTTTCCACATTCGGCGATGCGCTTGGTGAGCTGGATGTCGGCAGTGGAAGCTTTGTTATGCCCGGAGGGATGGTTGTGGACTAATACGATGGAGTTGGCTTCGTTAAGAACGGCCTGCCGCATAACCTCGGCTGTATCCACGATGGTGGCTGTTTTTCCGCCGTTGCTGATCTTTGAAAAACCCATCAGCTTTTTGCTGTTATTCAGAAAGCCGACGATGAAAGTTTCTTTGGTGAGATGACGAAGTTTTGGCGCAAAGTAGGCATTCACATCTTCGGGAGAAGTGATCTGGATTTCTTCTCCCAGTGACGCTACCTGCAGGCGTCGGGCAAGTTCAAAGGCCGCCTCCAGCGTGATGGCTTTTACTTTGGCGATGCCGGGAATCACCTTTAAGGCTTGCCAGTCTTTGCGCACTAGGTTATGCAACCCTCCAAATTGATCAAGCAGGGCTTTGGCGGTGTCAATCACATTCAGTTTTTTGGTGCCCGTGCGGATTAGGATAGCAAGGAGTTCGGAGTCAGAAAGGGAGTCGGCTCCATAATTCATAAGTTTTTCCCGGGGCTGCTCATCGGGGAGCATATCTTTGACAGTGCGCTTATGGAAGTTTTCTACGGAGAAGGATTCTTCAAAGTTCATGGCTCTAAGTTTGTTTTATTCTTTCTTAGTTAGAGCGATGAAAAACGGATTCCTTACACATTATTTTTCAGATGAGTGATTATTTATTCTTTAGGATTATGGGTCTCTGCTAACCTCTGCGTCAAACTCCGCGAGAAAAAAAGAGTAAGATTCGACCAAATGTTTCACGCAGAGGCTCGCAGATGAAACGCGGAGTTGCGCGGATGACCACAAAACAGTTCAACGTTGGAAGTTCTTTGCTGGAAGTGCGATGTTCTACTCCGTCCCACCCATCAGCGGTTCGTTAAAGGCGCGGATGCTGGAATTAGGCAGTCCTTCCGGATAATTATCCTTGACCATTTGGAAGGCTTCGATAACCATTTCCAGATGCATTTCTTTGGAGTTTTGGTAAAAAGATTGGGCATGTTCGGAAAGTTTGGGTTTTCCGTGGAGCGGCTTGTCACTCACACAAAGGAGAGTAGCGTGCGGGATGCGATAACGAAATCCATTAGTGGCCACAGTAGATGACTCCATATCAATAGCTACGCTTCGGCTCTGGTGAATTTCTTCCACCGACTTTGCCTTTGAGAACTCCCAGTTTCTGTTAGCCGTGGTGTAAACCGTTCCGATACGGTGTTCCATCTCATGCTGGTCGAGCACTTCTTTTAGGTAGCGGTTCAGGATATAATTTGGAGAGATGGGGATTCCGATCGGAAATAAATCATCCAGTACTTTATCGGCTCGATAGTACCCGTTAGCCAAAACAAAATCTCCAATATCCTGGTGATTTCTCAATCCCCCGCAATGCCCAACCATTACCATGGCATCGGAACGGAGTACGCCCACATGATCGGTAATAGTTTTAGCGTTTGAAGGGCCCACTCCAATATTGACTAAGGTAAGGCCGGAGTTATTCTCTAATACATGGTGGTAAGCCGGCATTTGAACATCTGCTCTTGAAGGTTTTTTGCAGTCCGGAAATTTCTCGAGGAATACATCCACGTGCATATCATAGTTTGTGAAAAGAATATATCGCTGGAAATCCTCAGGCTTGGTTCCGGTGTAATGTTGGAGTCGGTCAAGTGATATATCAATTCGTTCAGCCCGGAAAAGAAATAATTTCTTTTGGGTGATATCCCATTCGTTTTCATCCAGATTGTCAAAAAGTTCAGGGTTATTTAATGGCAACACTTCACGAGAAGGTTTGATAAAAACGGTAGCACCGTTAGCTACAAGTCGTTCTATCTCACGTTTCAGGTACCACCGGTAGGCTCTGGGTTGGGCCAGTTCTCCATCAATCACAGGATTATGTTTACTCCACGTACGTTCCACAATCATTTTGGGATATTTCCCGGAGGCATAAATTTCTTCCATCAAATCGCACGCTTTATCAATAGCTTTTTTAAGTTCTTCTTCCGAAGAAAATTGATCTTTAACTAACTTGAGCGTATCTGACATAATGAGTAGCCGTGATTTTACTTTTACAATTGAACCGTGGGTCACCACGAATGAAGAGCTCAAATATACGACGAAAATTTTCAAACTTTTAAGCCGGGGCATGAAATTAGAGTCGGAAGATCTTTCGGCTGTGTTTTCTATTATTGATGCACCGGATTGGATGAATGTGATTCCGCTCACACCCAATAACGAGATCGTTTTGGTGGAGCAATATCGTTATGGCATTGAGCAGCCAACCCTGGAACTTCCGGGCGGGATGGTAGATCCGGGAGAAATGCCGGAAGAAACTGCAAAACGCGAATTATTAGAAGAAACAGGGTACGAAGGAAGTGATTGGGAATATTTGGGGAAAGTGAGTTCAAACCCGGCTTTCCTTGCAAATTATACGCATTTATACGTAGTTAAAAACTGCCATAAGGTTCAGGAGCAGAATTTGGATGGTAACGAGCGTATTAATGTACACACAATGCCGCTGGATGATTTTTTAGAAATGGTGAAAGAGGGTACGGTTCATCATTCATTGGTAGTGGCCGCCGTGGCTAAGTTTTTGCTGTGGAGAAGGTAAATCGACTTGTGGAGCCGATAAGGTTTCATCTTTTTTATGATTTAAGGGTATCGAAAAATTCGAGACTTTCATCAATCAAATAAATCCCACTGATCAATAAATCAGATATGGAATAAGCTGAAACCGAACGATTCCCTCCTTACTTTTAGTTATCACAATCCTTAACCCAAACGAAATTTAAATAACTTATCATATGATTGAGACCGGAGCCAAAGCCGATTTTGACTTTACAATAAAAGCTGTTCAAAACGGAGAGGAAAAAAAGATTAATTTTAAAGATTTGCTAGATAAACCGACTATTGTATCCGTATATATGAAGAACAATACCAGCGGTTGTGATCGACAAACGAAAGATCTGGCTGATGAGGCAGAATGGTTTGCCGACAAAGGGTATAATTTAGTGGCCATAAGTAAAGACACCTGCGGGTCTCATAAGAGATATGCAAAGAAGCAGGGAATCGACTTCACGCTTGTTTCAGATCCGGAATATAAATTTGGTGAAGCCACGGATTCCATTGTTCAGAAAAAAATGTTTGGCAATGAATATGAAGCACCTTCACGTTCGGCCTTTGTTATTGATACAGATGGTACTATTTTGGGAATTGTCGAAAAAGTAAATACCAAAGACCACGCCGGAGAGTTAAAAGAGCTGGTCGAACATTTGAAATAATTACCCCTATTGCATGAAAAGTCTCGTAATTGTAGAGTCACCTACAAAAACTAAAACCATTAAGAAATACTTACCTGATGGGTATGTAGTGGACTCTTCCATGGGTCATATTCGGGATCTCCCGTCTTCTGCTAAAGAAATACCTGCCAAGTATAAAAAAGAGAGTTGGTCTAATTTGGGCATTAATGTAGACGATCGTTTTGATCCGCTCTATGTGGTTCCTTCTTCGAAAAAGAAAGTGGTAACCCGGCTCAAAAAATTACTTAAAGATGCCGATGAATTGATTTTGGCTACGGATGAAGACCGGGAAGGAGAAGCAATTTCATGGCATTTGATGGAAATCCTAAAACCTAAGGTTCCGGTAAAACGGATGGTGTTTCGTGAGATTACCAAAGAAGCGGTTTTGAATGCTCTGGAAAATACACGAGATATCGACATGAATTTAGTTCACGCACAGGAAACGCGACGTATTTTGGATCGCCTGGCCGGATATACCGTATCACCGCTGCTGTGGAAAAAGATATCCCCGGGATTATCTGCCGGAAGAGTACAATCGGTAGCGGTTGAGTTTTTGGTGGAACGAGAACGCGAACGCATGAAATTCAAAAGTGCGACCTATTATGATTTGAAGGCGCAGCTTCACAAAGAAGGTGACAAGGATAAGTTTGATGCTGACCTTACTCATCTCAACGAGAAGCGTTTGGCCAGTGGTAAAGATTTTGATGAAAACACCGGAAAGCTTAAAAAGCCGGATTCCGTTGTTCTGCTGGATGAAGATAAAGCCAAAGGACTGGTTGATGACCTGAAAGAAGCCAAATGGTCAGTCATTAATGTGGATGTGAAGACACAAAAGCGAAATCCGGCCCCTCCATTTATTACTTCTACCCTGCAGCAGGAGGCCAACCGTAAGTTTGGATTTTCAGCCAGGGATACCATGAGTGTGGCTCAAAAATTATATGAAAAAGGCTTTATCACCTACATGCGTACCGATTCCACACAGCTATCCGGTCAGGCCATTGGTGCTGCCCGCGATGCAGTGACGGAAGAATACGGCGAAGAATATCTGTTTGAACGCGTTAGAAATTACAGCAAAAAAGGGAAGTCGGCACAGGAAGCTCACGAAGCAATTCGCCCGTCGGGGTCAAGATTTGTGAAGCCTGATAAAGCCGGATTGCGTGATCGCGAATTCAAATTATACGATCTGATCTGGAAGCGAACCATTGCTACTCAGATGGCTGAAGCAGAACTGGAGTTCACCAATGTGACCATCCGCGCTACAAATAATGGAACAGATGCAGACTTTAGGGCTGGTGGTAAAAAGATCTTATTCCCGGGCTTTTTTCGTGCTTATGTTGAAGGAAGTGATGATCCGGAAGCTGCGCTGGAAAATCAGGAAAATTTTCTTCCCTCAATGAGCGAAGGTGATTCAACTGCTTTGGACGACCTTAATTTTGTAAGCCACGAAACCAAACCACCGGCACGTTTTACGGAAGCGACTTTAGTAAAGGAATTAGAAAAAAGAGGAGTAGGACGCCCGAGTACCTATGCCTCTATCATCAGTACAATTCAAGATCGCGGATACGCAAAAGGCGATGGAAAAACATTGATTCCTACCTTTACCGCTTTTGCAGTTTCCTCACTTCTTGAAAAACATTTTCCCGACCTGGTGGACAGTGACTTCACTTCTTTATTGGAAGATAAACTGGATGCCGTAGCTGCCGGAACACAAGATCCGGTACAGTATCTTGAGGATTATTATAAAGGGGAGAATGGTTTGAAAGCTAAAGTGGATACTCAAGAGGATAAAATTGATCCTCAGGAAGCAAAGCTTTTGGACTTACCGTTGGATGGTTTAGAGGGGATTAAAGTAGCAGTAGGACGATTTGGCCCCTATGCCCGCATGGAAAAAAACGGAGAGGATGTAACCACTTCCTTGCCGAATGATATGGATCCAAGTGATATTACCCTGGAGAAATTGGAAAGCCTTATTAAAATGTCAGAGGAAGAAGATAAGCCTATTGGCAAAGATCCTGAAACCGGTGAACCCATCTTTTTACTTTCCGGCCGATATGGCCCTTATGTACAGCGTGGGGAAGTGACGGAAGAAAATAAGAAGCCGAAGCGGGTTTCTTTACTCAAGGATATGAAGCCGGAAGATGTTGATCTGGAATTGGCATTAAAACTGCTGGAACTTCCAAGGCCGTTGGGTGATCATCCTGAAACAGGTAAAGTGGTGAAGGCCGGTGTAGGCAGATATGGTCCGTTTGTAGTTCATGACGGGAAGTTTAAATCTATTCCCAAAGCTGAAAGCGTTCTTGATATTGAATTAGATCGGGCGGTGGAGTTACTTGCTCAAAAATCAAAATCCAACAGGGGTAGTAACGAGATTAAAGACTTGGGGAAACATCCGGAAACTGATAAACCAATTAAAGTTATGACCGGTCGATACGGCCCTTATATCAAGCATGGGAAAAAGAATATCAGCTTGCCGAAGGGCGAAACTCCGGAAGACTTTACCATGGATAAAGCCGTTGATTTGATTAAGGAAAAAGGGAAGTAGATCACGTAATAACGAAGTGGTCGTCTGGAGTGTGCTACCGAAAGATCTTCACATGCTTTTAAAGCAACATGCAGAAGTGATCTCGTGAAGATTCTTCGAAAGTGTCCTCAGAATGACAGTGGGTTTTAATTTTTTTTTGTAGATTTATATTCATTACTGTCAATAACATAAAGACAGCTTTAAAATCCCATGGAAAAACGAAGCGACTTTTACTTCAAGTATCCGCCTAATATTCACGAACTGGATTTGGCTACGATGGTGAATATGTATCGCAGTCGGGGTGAACCGCGCAAAGCCGGGCCGGGGCAACAGCTTGCATGTGCCCATAGCGGACATTTGCTGCGTGAGGCCAAGTGGTGGTTTGGCTTATACTATTCTCAAAAAACCTGGGATGATTTACTTACCAAAGGAAGTGAAGGTTTCCCCCTTACCGATATTGAATTGAACGTGCTTGGCTTGGTTTATGTAAGTGACGAAGAACCGCCTCACCGTGAATATGTAGAAAAGAATTCAGGCGTTACGGAGAAACTTGCTTACTTGATTGTAAATGATCTTCGGTCTTTCGGTTTTTTGGATGAAGATGACAGCGGTTTTTTGCGTATCCCGCCCCGAGGGGAGAAAGCCCTGCATGGAATTGCCCGGCGCATTTACGAAAAACGCTTTATGCCCGAAATGCTTAAAACCTTTACACCAACCGACGAGCCAAAAATTGAGCAGGCTCAAAAAGAAGATAAAGAGCAGACCAGCTTATTTTAGATGAGTAGATCTTGAAGTCATTTGAGTACAAGGATATTGAATATAAGTTCAGCAGATATCCCAAAACCACCAACAAATCCTTAAGGGCCTGGAGTGCAGCAGAAGAACACGTTCTGCTGAAGCTGGAAGAAGAGCGTCTCAACTCTAAAACTATTGCTGTTTATAACGACAGGTTTGGCTTCCTGAGCTGTGTATTGAATAAGTATGAGCCGTTGACTGCAATCGAGAGGAAAAGTCAACAGAAGTCTATTGAACAAAATATGGTTCTTAATAATCTGCATTGGAATTCTGACCGGCAATTTTCCCCTCTCTCCTCACTACCTGAGAAGGTAGATATTGGAATTATAAATATTCCCAAAACGCTCGATCTATTTAGGTTTTACCTAAATCAGCTTTCGGAATCACTGACTGAAGATGGAATTGTAATTTGTTCATTCATGACGAAATACTTTTCTCCCCAAATATTATCCATTGCCGGAGATTTTTTTGAAGATGTTGAGCAAAGTCGGGCCCGAAAAAAATCTCGTGTATTGGTGCTTAAAAGGAAGAAAAAAAAACCGCCCGAAGTCCTGCTTAATTCTATTTTGTATTCCTTTGATGAAGAGAATAGGGAAGAGCTGAAGCAATATTATGGAGTGTTTTCCGGGGGAAATATTGATTATGCTACTCAGTTTTTAATTGAACACCTTGACCCGAAATTCGAGGATAAAAAGGTGTTGGACATGGCTTCAGGTAATGGAGTGATAGCACGTGCTCTTCAGCTTAAAATCCCTGATGCGGAAATTCATTTGATGGATGATTCTGTACTGGCAATTGAATCTTCAAAGCTGAACCTTGATTCTGAAAACACTTACCATCACTGGGATGATACGCTTGAGAATTTAGCCAAAGATTCCTTTGACTTGGTTGCATCAAACCCCCCGTTTCATTTTGGGCATGAGACAAATATTGAGGTTTCCATTAAATTGTTTCAGGAAGTTGCGGAAGTATTAAAACCGGGCGGACGGTTTATTTGTGTTGCCAATCAGCATTTGAATTATAAAACGCATCTGGACAAGATCTTTAAGACGGTTGAGGTGATTGCTCAAAATGAGAAATTTATTCTTTATAAAAGCCTTAAATAGCGTTAAAGATATATTTTCAGCTACTTTCAATACTTGTAAAGATTCCTCAATATCACTTGTTCATATTTCCTGATTCATTATATTCCCGAAGCACATCAATTAAATCGGGACATTATGAATCACGTATTTGGATACTTTTTTACTGCGCTTATCCTTTTCTCTCTTAACGCTGAAATTTATGCACAGGGCACACAACTTCTTCGGGAACCCACCATCTCGGAAACCAGCATTGTTTTTGTACATGCCAATGATCTCTGGAAGGTAGATAAAACCGGCGGAGATGCAGTTCGGCTAACCAGCAACATTGGAGGAGAATCCAGTCCCCACTTTTCACCTGATGGCAGCATGATCGCTTTTACCGGACAGTATGATGGAAATTCAGATGTGTTTGTGATTCCTGCGGAAGGTGGCTCTCCTGAACGGCTTACCTGGCACCCCGGTGCGGATGTAGTAACGGGATGGACACCCGAAGGAGAGATCTTATTTCGATCTTCCCGCGATGGACACCCCACCCAATTAAACCGGATTTGGAAAGTAAGTACGGTTGGAGGAATGCCGGAAGTGTTGCCCATTCCAAGAGCGGCTTCAGGAGAAATGTCGGCTGATGGCAAATACCTGGCATATAATCCCATTACTTTTTGGGATCCGGAGTGGAGAAATTACCGGGGCGGGCAAGCGCAGCCCATCTGGATTGTGGATCTGGAAAATTATGAACTGGTTCAAACACCGCGAACCGATAATGAGCGTCATACCGACCCGGTCTGGCACGACGGTTCTGTCTTTTATTTATCAGAACGTGATTTTGCGAATAACATCTGGTCCTTCAATCCTGAAACAGGTGAAGAAAAGCAGTGGACCTTTCATTCCGATTTTGATGCAAAAACAGTAGATGCCGGGTTTGGCATGATCGTATATGAACAGGGCGGATACCTCCATTTACTGGATCCTGAGAACGGGCAAACCGAACAGCTTGAGATCAATGTTGCCGGCGATATGAACTGGGCACGCCCGAGATGGGAAGAACCAAATGCGTTCAGCCTCGATAATGCCGCTATTTCACCAACCGGGAAAAGAGCAGTTTTCCAGTTCCGAGGTGAGATCATCACGGTTCCAAAAGAGAATGGAACCTGGCGAAACCTGAGTAATTCTTCTGCCAGTGCTGAGCGGTATCCGGTATGGTCGCCCGATGGAGATCAGGTAGCTTGGTTTTCTGATCGCAGCGGAGAGTACACGCTTATGATCGGTGATCAATTTGGGCTGGAAGACCCGAGAATGATCGAGTTGCCCAATCCCACTTTTTATTTTCGCCCCGATTGGTCGCCCGATGGAAAATTCATCGCCTATACAGATACCGACTATAACTTGTGGTATGTGAATGTGAGCAATGGTGAAGCCAAAAAAGTAGACACCGACGGATATGCACATCCCAACAGGACAATGAATCCCGTTTGGTCGCCCGACAGTAAGTGGATCGCTTACGTTAAATTACTGGAAAATAAGTTTAAAGCGGTGAAAGTACACAATGTGGAGTCCGGAGAAACCCATCAGCTAACGGATGGGATGTCGGATGCCATTACACCCGTTTGGAGTGAAGATGGTAAATACCTGTACTTTTTAGCGAGTACCAATTACGGCCTTAACACCGGTTGGCTGGATATGAGTTCATACAATATGCCCGTAACCCGTGCCTTGTATATGATCGTTCTTTCTGATGATGAGCCTTCACCGCTTTTACCAAAAAGTGACGATGAAGAAAGCTCAGAAGAGGAAGAATCATCTGATGAAAAAGAAGAGGTTTCGGTTACGATCGATCTGGATGGAATTTCAGAAAGGACTCTTGCTGTTGATATCCCGGAAAGGAATTATACAGGATTGATGCCCGGTCCCGGAGGAGATGTTTTTTATATGGAATCCGTTCCTAACGAAGGAACCCGTCTTCATAAATATGATCTTAAAGAACGCAAAGGCAGTTTGTTTATGGAGAGCATCAATGATGGAGTGGTTTCACAGGATCGGAAAAATATGTTGTACCGAAGCGGAGGGACCTGGGGCATTGTAGGGACGGATACCGGCGAGAAAAAACCGGCAGACGGAAGCCTGAACATTTCCGATATTCAGGTCAAAGTGGATCCCCGGGAAGAATTCCATCAGATATTCAGAGACGGCTGGAGATTTATGCGAGATTTCTTGTACGTAGACAACATGCATGGAGCTCCCTGGAATGAAGTTTATGACTGGTATGCGCCTTGGGTAGATCATGCCAAACATCGGTCCGACCTGAATTACGTGCTTGATATTATGAGCGGAGAAGTTGCCGTGGGACACTCGTATGTGGCCGGAGGAGATTTCCCGGATCTTGAGGATGTACAAGCCGGCTTGCTGGGTGCGGATATTTCTTTGGAGAATGGCGCCTACAGGATCGATAAGATCTATACGGGTGAAAGCTGGAATCCTGACCTTAGAGCTCCTCTTTCCGGACCCGGAATTGATGTGAGTGAGGGCGACTATATCCTTGCGGTGAATGGAAAAGAGATCAATGCTGATGAGAATTTCTTTAAGCCTTTTGAAGGAACTGTAAACCGGCAGGTTCAATTGTTGGTAAACGACCGCCCTGATTCTGACGGAGCTCGGTTAGTGACTGTTGTTCCAATATCAAGCGAATATGGACTTAGAACGCGCGATTGGGTGGAAGGAAATCGCCGGATGGTGGATGAAATGTCTGATGGACAACTGGCTTACGTTTGGGTGCCGAATACCGGCAGCGGTGGATATGAATATTTCAACCGGTACTATTTTGCACAACAAGATAAGCTGGGTGCTGTGATTGATGAACGAAACAATGGGGGCGGTTCTGCAGCAGATTACATGGTTGATATCATGGCACGAGAACTTCACGGATTTTTCAACAGTAAAGCCGGAGATCGCAAACCATTTACAACTCCAGGGGCAGGTATTTGGGGGCCTAAAGTAATGGTGATCAACGAGCGTGCCGGTTCGGGCGGAGATCTGCTTCCGTTCTTATTCCGAAAAATGGAGATAGGTCCACTGGTAGGTGCTAAAACCTGGGGTGGATTAGTCGGGACCTGGGATACTCCGCCTTTCGTAGATGGCGGCCGATTCGTAGCTCCACGCGGCGGGTTCTATAACCTTGATGGTGAGTGGGATGTGGAAGGTGAAGGTGTTACTCCGGACATTGAGGTGATGCAAACACCGAAAGAAGTAATTGAGGGCCACGATCCTCAATTGGAGGCTGCGATAAAAGAAGCCTTGCGGTTACTTCAGAATTACGAAGATCCGATCATTCCAACTCCGGAAGATCCTGTTCGGTGGAAACGGCCGGATCGTGGAGAGAATTAGTTATAAAACATAGTAGGGGGCGGGTGTTTGCTGAACCAAAAGTCTGATTGGGAGAATTAAATGAGGTCTCATAAAAACATAAAGGATAAATTGTATTCTATATTTTATGCATGTCTTGTTGTGTTTTTATGTGTAGGATGTGAAGGTCAAGAAGATCAAAAAGCTAATTTAAGCCCAAATTCATTTACTTCACTGTCTATGGAAACGGTTTTTGAGTTTACTGAATCTGAAGAAGTTGCTTTCAGAACGATAAGCTCGATCAAAACTGACAACCATGGCAATATTCTTGTCCTGGATTTTTGGCAGCCCTATCTGTATATGTTTGACAAAGAAGGGAATTTTCTGGAAAAAATTGGTAGAGAGGGCAGGGGTCCCGGCGAGTTCGAACAGATCTCAAGTTTTTTGGTGGATCGGGAAAATTTGTGGGTTATAGACAGTAGCTCTTTAAAAATAGAAAAATTTGAATACTCGGATGACACATATATTCATATTAAAACTATTCCTTTGGGAAGTGATGAATTGGCAGGGAAAATACTGGGTAAGATAGATAGAGGGTTTCTTATTCTTAAGAGTTTTACACTTACTGCTGGAAGTAAGGAAAATCCCACTGTACATCTAGTTACTTCTATTGACGAAAATGGAGAAATCCTTCGGGACTCTATTGTCTCGGTGCCAATTGCTGAACAAATGACTCTTCAGGCTGGAGAGAATAAATTGATTGGCAATAAACTTTTTGGCAATGAGTCTTTATTGGCTTTCAATGGCATAAACTACATATATACTTTATGGACCAACTCCTTAAGTATTGAATCCTATTCCATTGATGGACTTCACAAGCATGCCTTTTCTCATGTCATCCAGCCTGTATACATAACAGGTGTAGAAAAAGACAGTATTTCATCTAAATACGGCCTTTATCGATCTGACCTTCGGCGAAAGATGCCAAATGTAAAGCCAGTAGTTAATGATTTACTTATAGATGATAATCAAAGGATTTGGGTCGAACTATTTACATCAGGCTTAGGACATGCCTGGTTTGGGTTTACAAAAAACGGGGAAGCGTTGTACAAAATAGAGATTCCAAAGAAAGGTGCTGAACTTCAGGAAATTGTTGGAAACCGAGTTATTTGGAATTACCAGAATGAAGAAGGAGCACCTACATTTATTGTTTCAAAAATTGATATGCAATATTGAATATGACATGTATAACATGAACTGGCTAAATCAGCATATCCATAAAACCATATTAAAAATATATGGTCTCATAATTTTAATATTAGTTATGAATGGTCAAAACTGTTTTGCCCAGAAAACAACTAAGAATAGTTCTTCTGAGTTAATCGGGGTCTGGGAAGTAAAGGGAGATACCATGATTGTTTGGCGGGCTCATGAAGAAAGCATATTAACTATTAATTTTGTATATCTCCCACCTGTCCGTAAACAGCGATTTCCTGAACCAAGAGTCCAATTTACTTTGACCGATAGTTCAATAACATTGGAAGAATACAAGGATCTTGACATATTCAATACAGAACATAGGTTTTATATACCATTATCCTTTGATTTGATTTCATCAAAATATAGATCGACGTCATTTAAATATTCCAAAGAGAAACTTACTTTTAAAAGCACTCATGAACTTAATTGTAAGAGTAAAAGTACGATCGATCAGCTTACTTATGAATTGTTTACAGGGAATTATACCCAGCAAAAATTCATATATACATTTAATACAGAAGGATTGGGAGATGCAATAAGGCAGATAGCTTGTATTTAGCTAAGTGAAATTAACATTGGGATACCATCTGCCAAACTTTTAATAAATCACTTTAATTCAGCCTGATCGCAAAATAACTTAAGTTAGATTACAGCATGATTAGGTAGGTGATCTTGGCCACTGCAGCCCGGTTGTTCATGATGAGATCTTTGCGGGGGTCAAACAGCATTTCATTATCACCGGTCAGGTGGTAGGAGGTGTTGAATACAAAGAACAGGTCACTGCCGGGAGTATGGATCCAATTAACCCTGATATTAGCCTGAAGATCTCTTGAAAAGTTATCGTATTGGATCAAGGCTTTTGCAAACAGTTTACGGCTTACTGCTCCCAGGATGGAGGTTGATATGGTCGTTGCGTCAAACTCACCGTTTGCGATCGGAAGGTCGACAATAGAGTGGTCAATATCAGCTTCCAGATGGAGGTGTTTGGACTGACGGAACCCAATGCTTACACTGAAATCATTTCGGATCCCATGAAAAAATTGACCATAAGTAGCTGATACAGAACCAAATACAGGCCGGCTTTCATCGGTGGATACATTTAATCTGATCTGATCAAAGGTATAGTCACCGGCTGGAATAATAGCATTAGGACGAATAGAAAACGGGCTGAATAATCGCTCAAATTCACGGTTTGCTGTCAGTGTTACTCTTTGGCTCCTGCTGAATTCCGCACTGATCCTGCCGGACCAGTACGCAGACTGCTTGATTCCATCCTGCCCTTCGATATAATCATAGGATGTTCCGAAGTTAAACCGGCGAATGCCCGGAATAGCTGCTATTGCAACAGAGGGGTTGTAACCAAGATTTCCGGAATATTGACGCATATCCTTTCTTCTCACAAAACCAAGAGCGGGTGAATAATTGGTCCCCACGCTGGTGTAAGAAGCCCCCGCTTGGTAGAGATCGTTTTGAAGCTGAAGACTTGCGTGGCCTGCCTGATCATTCAAAAGATCGGTGTTATCCCAGACCCTGGTATACCAGGAATTGAATTCACTGGAGGACCAGAAGCGGTATTTGGTGTCAAAACCAAGTGCCCGGTTATATCCATCTACCTGTTCTACATTCGTTATGATGCTTCCCACTGTAGCTCTCGGGAATATATTAGTCCGGATCCGGGCTACAGAGTTATTCACCGACTGACTTCCAAACGCCTGCTTAAGCTTATCTCCAGTTTCAATATTCATGGCACCGATCGAGAATTTTCCGGCTTGTCCGGTCATGCGGGCCCCGGTTAGAATCTGATTCGACAGGCCTATCTTTCTTGAGAAAAAGGTCTGTGTAGAGCGGCTGTTTCCGTGTTCAAACAACCCGGCCCGTTCAAGAAAGAACTCTCGTTTTTCGGGAAAAAAGAGGCTGAATCTGGAAAGGTTCAGCTGGACATTATCCGACTCTACTTGTGCGAAATCTGTGTTAACAGTCATATCAAGCGTCAGGTTTGAGGTGATACCCCATTTCATATCGCCGCCAATATCGTAGGTATAATCGGTTTCAGTTTGTTCATTTTGAAGATCAGATCGAATTTCCTGTACACCGGATATCATATAAGGCTTAAGCTCGATGTTATTTCCTCTGCGGATATTCTTGATCCCTTTTAGGGTTCCATATTGAGAGACAGCTGCCAACGCCCTAAAGCTGCCACCATATTCCATTCCAATTGCGGGCCATAACACACGTTCATTCTTACGGTTTATCATCCGGGAAACCATCAGCCCGAATTCAAGTTCATCTCCCTCCGGAAAGCGAAGCTGCCGAAATGGAATGGAAACCTCGAGTGTCCATCCCTTATCATCGATCTTTGTTTCACTGATAAAGACTGCATCCCATGAAAAACTTTCATAGCCGATCGTCTCATCAGTTATGAGGGCATCATCCTGAGTTCCAAGTGCATTCATCTCAAACAAATAGGCGTTCCGCCCATCCTGGTAAGTATCTATACCGATATAGGCATGATCATCCCGGTTGTTGCGTCCGCCGCGCTCCAGGTTTTTAGCGCGGATCAGGTCAGGTTCACTGTCATAAAACCGAAAGGCGAAGTAGAGATGGTCGCGGTCGTAGGCAATTCGAACTTCAGTGTCTTCCGTAGCCGGCGCGCCATCATTGGGCCAAACCTGTGTGAATTCGGTGATGGGTGTAATATCTTGCCAAACTTCATCATCAAGGTTACCATCAATGAAAGGGGCAGTTTCAGCAAATACAGCGGTTGCTTCAAAAGCCGTGGGAGGGTCTGCTAATTCCTGCTGTTGTGCAAGGACTATATTACTTATGGTGGTCAAAAATAAAACACAGGAGATCGTTTTTATAGCAGAACTCATTTTATGCTTATGAAGGTTTCTAATTTAATTGAGACTGCAAAATTACATATTTAACCTAAAGCAGGATTGTTAAAATGTATAAAGGCATCATGCACTTTCCTTGATGGCCTCAGCAACCCGTCCCGGCACCCGTTCATCAAAAGGACTGGGAATTATTTTATCGGCTGAAACCACTTCCACACAATCGGCAATAGCTTTGGCAGCGGTTATGAACATTTTGGTAGTTAGTTTGGTGAGCCGGGCATCCAGTGCACCGCGAAACAGTCCCGGGAAAGCAAGAACATTATTTATTTGGTTGGGAAAGTCTGAACGTCCGGTAGCCACTACAGAGGCACCGGCTTCGATTGCATCTTCCGGCATAATTTCAGGAATGGGATTGGACATAGCAAAGATCATGGGATTGTTATTCATGGATTTGACCATGTCTTTGGAAAGTACATTGGGAACCGAAACCCCGATAAAAACATCCATGTCTTTAACGGCATCTTCAAGGCTGCCCTTTCGCATCTGCTTGTTTGTGATTTCAGCCATTTCGTGTTTGGTATCATTCATGCCGTCTCGCCCTTTGTGGATGATGCCGCGACTGTCACACATAATTACATCTTTGACACCGGCAGCAAACAATAGTTTAACAATGGCAACTCCCGCTGCTCCTGCTCCATTAATGACAACCTGTAAATCCTTCATTTCTTTACCGGTAATCTTCAATGCATTATACATTCCGGCTAATGTTACTATGGCTGTCCCATGTTGATCATCATGGAAAACGGGAATAGACAGCTCTTCTTTCAAACGTCGTTCGATCTCAAAACATCGGGGTGCCGAAATATCTTCCAGGTTAATACCGCCAAATCCGGGGGCAATATTTTTGACGGTTTCGATAATCTCATCAGTATCTTGCGTATCCAGTACAATAGGCATGGCATCTACACCCGCAAATTTTTTAAAAAGAACAGATTTCCCCTCCATCACAGGCAGAGAGGCTTCCGGGCCGATATTTCCTAAACCGAGTACAGCTGAGCCATCACTAACGACGGCCACTAAATTACCTTTTATGGTATAGTCGTAAGCTTTTTCTTTATCGATGGCAATTTCTTCACAAGGGCGTGCAACTCCCGGGGTATAAGCTATACTTAAGTCATCTTTAGTTTCCAGGGGCATTTTTGGCTCAATGGAAATTTTACCTTTATAATTTTTGTGGGCTTCGATAGCTAGTTTAGCGTAATCTTTTTGTGACATATCGTGAGTAATTGGCTTGAGATGTTATTTTCCTGACCTATCTGGTAAAATTGTTCAGCTTTAGCATCAGGCACTGAGTAATCATCTGATTGATTCTTGTATAAATAAGCTATTTTCAATAAAAAAGGCGTTACAATATGTAACGCCTTGAAATGAATTAATCCGAAAAATAAGAAATTAATCGTTTAACATTGATGCCATATCAAAAGAATTATTTTGTCGATTTATATCGGCGAGACGCTGACTTGGATCAATGGTAACGGTTTTAATTTGTGAAGCCGGTTTATTGATGGTTAGGTTGTATTCCGGTTCAACCCATGACCAGTCTTTCAGAGTGGTACGAGTTATATTACTTTCAGCAGGTTTTTCTCCGCGCATCATTCTTAAGGGGATGTAGAAAAGTTCACTGCTTCCGTCCGTATATTCCACAACTACATCAAGCGGCATGGGCATTAATTCAACGCGCTCCAGCTTGATCGAAGTCTTATCACCTACGCCAATTACAGATTTAATTCCATAGTCAATGGATTTGGTAGTTTGAACGAAATACTCGTAATACCAATCCAGGATCATTCCGGATTCTTTTTCCATCACCCTTATAAAATCCAGATCGGTAGGATGTTTTAATTTCCATTCATCATGATAACGCAGCATTCCTTTTCGGAAGGTTTCATCTCCCATTATGTAACTGAGCTGACCTAAAAATACGGCCCCTTTGGAGTAGGCTGCACGGCCGTAGGCAAAATTCGTGTTATAATGATCGGCGTGAGTGGTCATGGGTTCTTCTATCCCGGAATTCACGAGGGCATAATAACCCCGATAAGAGCCGGCATATGGAAATTCGGAATCTCTATTGAATAGATGGTCCATGGTCTCTGCAGAAGCAAAACTGGTGAACCCTTCATCCATCCATTCATATAGACTTTCGTTCGTGGCCAGTACGTTTTGATACCAGCTGTGGTACATCTCGTGAACCATCACTCCAACTAAACTACCAAGGCTTCTTCCACCTGTTATAAGTGTTCCCATTGGATACTCCATTCCGCCGTCACCGCCTTGCAGATTAGTGTATTGCGGATACGGATATTCACCAAAATGTTTGTTGGCATATTCAAATGCACCAATGGTGTAATCGACCAGTTCTTCCCAATTTTTGGTGTATTGCGCATTTTCACTGTTAGATGCCCTTTCAACAACGGCCGGTTGTTGGTATAAAAAGTGTAGTTTTGGGCCGTCGGGAACTTGTGCAGTTACATGCTTGAAGTCGGGGTCGGCTCCCCAGAAAAAGTCAATAACATTTTCAGCTTTAAAGTGCCAGGTAAGTTTATCTCCTTTTGTGCGATTTACCTTTACCCCTTCTTCTTCATATCCGTATCCAATTTCATTAGTATTTTGCAGCACTCCGGTGCCCCCTAATACGTAGTCTCGATCAATAGAAATTTTTACATCAAAATTACCGAATACTCCATGGAATTCGCGGCCTATGTATTCATTTGGGTGCCATCCCTGGTGGTCATATTCTGCCAGCTTTGGATACCACTGACTCATCGAAAATTCTACACCTTCTGAGTTATTCCAGCCTGATCGGCGAATTTGTAAAGGAACCTGTGCATCCCATTCCATTTTAAAAGTAGTGGAAGCTCCCGGCTGAATGGGTTCATTAAGTTCTACAACTAAAACGGTTCCGTCTACTTTATATTCGACAGCTTCTCCATCTTGGGTAAGAGATCGTACTTTTTGGTAGCCGATTTGATCTTCCTCCAGTTGGTAGATTCGATCCCGAACGCGACTGTCGGGGTCATCGATGGTGCGAGAACGTACATCCATCATACTCCCCGGTTGAAAGGCATTGAAGTAAAGGTGGTAATACACGCGATTCAATTGCTTGGGAGAATTGTTGGTGTATACCAGTGTTTGCTTTCCGGAATATTGATGGCTTTCTGCATCCACGTCAATTTCCATTGTATAATCAACATGTTGCTGCCAGTAATCCCGGTTTTGGGCCTGAAGTACAGGCAGGGTAAAAAGCGTTGCAAGTAGTAGCGTAAGTAAGTTTTTCATGCTTTGTTCTTATGGTTAATTCAAAATGAATTCTGAGTCAGGTTAATTTTAAATTTTTGAATTTTTCATTATTAATTCTGTTAAAAACTATTTCTGCTGGCGAAGGCACGGCTCAAAGTTGCCTCATCAATGAATTCAAGTTCGGTGCCCATAGGGATTCCATAGGCAATTCTGGTTACGGTTACATCATAGGGTTTCAGCAGTTTATTGATGTAATAGGCTGTCGCTTCACCTTCCGCATCGGGATTAAGAGCTAAAATCACTTCCTTGATTTGATCATCACCACCCACTCGCTTTAATAATTCCTGTATGCGAAGTTTATCAGGGCCGATGTTATCCATAGGAGAGATGACCCCACCCAACACATGATATCGCCCCCGGAACTCATTCGATTTTTCAATGATATATACATCGTTAAATTCTTCTACCACGCAAATTTCAGTAGCATCTCTTTTGGGGTTATCACAAATTTTACAAGGGTCGGAGTCGCTTACATTACCACAGACTGAACAGCGTGTAACTTTTTCTTTGAGGTCCACAATAGCCTGTGCAAGCTTAAAAGCATAATCATCATTTTGCTTAAGAAGATGAATGGCAATGCGCTGTGCCGATTTACGTCCGGTTCCGGGAAGCTTGGCCAGTTGTTCAATAGCCCGCTCCAAATATTCTGAGGTTATCTGCATTAATAATTTTAAGTGTTAAATGCGTTAATATTAAATGAATGCTCATTTAACATTCAAAATTGTCGCATTTAAAATTAATTATAGTCCAAGTTTAGAGAGGTCCATGCCGGGAATTCCACCGCCGGGAATCATGCCCTTATACATTTCCTGCATTTTTTCTTTGGAAGCTTCTTCTGCCTTCTCAAGGGCTTTATTTACACCCGCTACAATCAGGTCTTCCAGCATTTCCTTGTCAGCAGGATCCACTACATCGTCATCCATAGTAATTGAGACAATTTGTTTATTTCCGTTGGCTTTTACCTTTACCATTCCGCCACCGGCTTCGGCTTCAACAATTACGTCGTTTAGACCTTGTTGGGCTTCCTGCATTTTCGATTGCATTTCCTGGATCTTGCCGAACATATCGGCCATATTAAAATCACTCATAATTCTATTTAGTTTTAGTATTCAAGTTCTGCCCCAAAAATCTCAACTATATCACGTATAATGGGGTCTTTTTGTTGTATTTGTTTAAAACGTTCATAAACACTCATGGGTTTGTTTTCTTCAGGTTGCTCTGCCACAGATACATTAAAACGCAACATAGTGCCCACACATTCCTTTAGTTTTTTCTGAAGATCGGTTCTTTGCTCATCCAGCATTTTATGTGCAAACTGGTTTTCGCACTCCAAATGTAATTCACCACCTTTTACTTTTACTACCTTGACTCTTTCCATTTGCGAATGCAACAACATCGGGAAATCTCCCTTCAGCGATTCTATATATGTACTCCAGCTTTCCTGAATATATTCTGTGGTAATTTTTTTTACCTCAGCATTTTCATTATTCATGGAAGAAGCTGACGAAGGCTGGGTTTTTCCGTTTTGAGCAGAGGACATTTTGTTACCCTTTGCTTTTTTAGAGAGGTTGGTCACTAATGCAGGAGTTCCAAAATCAAAATCATCCTCCTCCACATCTTCAAGGGTCTCATCTTTTAATTCATTTTCTTCCCTCTCCTGACCCGACTCAGGACTTTCTTCTTCAGAATGAGGCTCCGTAACCCGATCAGCTTTTATTGACTGTCCGTTTTGAGTGGATTCTGATTCTTCCTCCGGGATAGTTTGTTTTTCTGGAGCCGAACTGTTTTTCTCAGCGTTTACGAAGTTACCGGAGTTTTTTTTTAATTCCTGAAGTCCGGCTAAAAGTTCAGATAATTGTTCCGACCTCTCCATGTGAATCAGTTTCAGTAAGGTAATTTCAAACTGAATACGGGGTTGACTGGCATCTTTCAGTTTAATCTGAGCTTCACTGATTATATTCAGCATCCGCATTAAATCATCTCGCGAAAAATCCTTTGCCGTTTTCAGGAACCGTTTCTTAGTTTCTTCTGAAGCCTCAACCAAATACAATTTATCACTGTGGTGGGCAATGTATAAATTTCGCAGGTGCTCAGTCAGCCCAATCAAATACTCCTGGATGTCATAACCTTCTTGCAGCAGTGTATTGATGAGTTCGAGTCCTTTATCTGCATCATGTTCTTTTACACATTCCATAAATTGGAACAGCCGGTCGGTTCCAACCACGTTCAGAGCTTGCAGAAGTTCTTCATGGGTTATGGTATCTCCGCAAAAAGCAATGGCCTGATCCATTAATCCAAGAGCATCACGAAGTGCCCCATCCGCTTTTTTGGCGATTACGTGAAGGGATTCTTCATCAATACTGATGTTCTCATCCAACGAAATTTTTCGTAATCGTTGTACGATTTCTTCCACCGATATTCGTTTAAAATCGAAACGTTGTACGCGAGACAAAATGGTGGGGAGAACTTTGTGAGGTTCTGTAGTAGCAAAAATGAAAATAGCATGCTCAGGAGGTTCTTCCAGTGTTTTCAGCAGGGCATTGAAGGCCGCTTTACTGAGCATATGGACCTCATCCACAATAAAAATTTTATACCGGCCATTTTGTGGGGGAATACGAACGCTTTCCCGAAGGTGATGCACATCATCTACTTTGTTATTGGAAGCGGCATCCATCTCAACAATATTCAGTGTTTGGTTGAGTGACTCGCCATCCACACTTGCATCAATCTCGTTGATCGTTCGTGCAAGCACCCGGGCCATGGTTGTTTTACCTACGCCGCGCGGGCCGCAAAACATGTAGGCATGAGACAGCCTGTTTTGTTTAATGGCATTTTTGATGGTGCTGCTCACATGTTCCTGTGAGACGATATCATCAAATGTATGCGGTCGGTATTTTCGGGTAAGTGCGCGGTATGTTTCTGACATTGATAAACGAGTTTTTCAATCAAAGCAATGTACAAAATGAATCGGAAAAAATTGGGGTGAATTGGTTGATTAAATGAGGTGATTTTGTTGGGATACAGTTCATTTTAAATTGCCTCCATCTCGAAAGCTGTTTTTGAGAAGATCAAAAAACCATTCCGCCCCAAGCCCGGACAAATCTGCAATTTGTACTTCAGTTTTAGGGAGAGGGAGTATTTTTCAGCTTCATTAGTAATAATGGCTTGGGGGTGACAACACTAATTTTGCATACTAATTATAGAAACAATTTCTGAAATCAATTTGAGCGGTTTGGCAAAAAGGTATCGTATAAGTGGAAAAGTGAATTGTATAAAAAATATTCAAATATGAAGTATTCGGCGCCAATTGTAACGGTATTGACTTTACTGTTAATTTCTTGTGGTGGAGGCAACAGCACCCCCGATCCTGAAATCTTAAGTGTACAACCAAATAGTGGTCCATCCGGCACTTTGGTTACCATTGAAGGGACTGGGTTCTCACCTGAAGCCTCAAATAATGAAGTTTATTTTAATGGTTTAGAAGCGAACATAACAAGTGCCAGCGACTCTGAACTCAAGGCAACTGTGCCTAACGGAGCAACAACCGGTGCAATTAGTGTAAAAGTTGGAAATGTAACAGTAAATGGCCCAAGCTTTACGGTAGAATCGCTGACTCCCGGCATCAGTTCAATTGACCCAGAAAGTGGAATGGTTGGGGATGAAGTCACTATATCCGGAATGAATTTTAGCGAGACTATCTCAGAAAATATGATCAGCTTTAATGGTACCCAGGCTCAAATATTGAATGCCTCTGAGAATGAGTTGATGACAAAGGTTCCACAAGGTGCAACAGATGGTCCTATTGAGGTGACAGTGGATGGAAAATCAGCCACGGGCCCTGACTTTGATGTGATACAAGAAGGAGCGGTTGAATTTTTATTCAGCAGAAGCGGACCTGATCAGGATCAGAGTATGACATTGAATTTTAATGGCATAGATACACCAATATCCGCAACGACTTCTAAAGCCACCAGAGGGGAGGTTACTGAAGGTAGTTACACAGCAGAATTGACAGGGATAAATGATAATTGTTCTTTAAGCGGTCAAAACCCACGATCAATAGAAATTATAGCCGGGGATACTACCCGAACAAATTATGAGATTACCTGCACCGAAGTTTCCCTTGTAAAAAATAGAGTTGTGTATGTGAACGATTCAAAATACCCTAAGCAGGTCTTTTCGATGAACCCAGATGGAAGTGACGTCAGGTTATTTTTTGAAAGGAATGGTTTTGGCCCTTTTGACATATCACCGGATGGTTCAAAGATTGTTTTTTCTCAGGGACCTGTTACGAATTCAGATATAATTGTATATGATATCGAAACCTAGGGTTATACAAACTTAACTTCAAACAGCAGTGGAAATAATGACCCCGCTTGGTCACCTGATGGAACTCAGGTTGTATTTTCACGCTACGACGCCAATCGTGATCCACAAATTTTTGTAATCAATTCAGATGGAACAAATTTAACTCCACTGACAGATAATAATTACAGCGGAAGAGAACCCGATTGGTCACCGGATGGCACAAAGATTGTATTTGATGCATTCCCGGTAGATAACTACGAAATAGCCGTCATAGATGCTAACGGATCAAATCTGACACTTCTAACTAATGATCCGTCAGGTTCAAGTGTACGTGATCAGGACCCTGTTTGGTCACCTGATGGTTCGAGAATTGCATTTGCAAGTACGCGCAACGGAAGCTTCGACATTTACACGATGAATCCAGATGGGTCAGATGTACTTCAGATAACAAACTCTCAAAATGGAAGAAGAGATCCAGCCTGGTCACCTGATGGGTCACAGATCGTGGTTGGGGCTTACGATGGTAATGATATTGAGATCATGAAGGTTGTTGCAGATGGCTCTGGAAATATCACGGTTCTGACTGATATTGATGATGATCTCAGGTATCCAAAATGGGGTGCTAACTAAATTCTATCGAATCCTAAATGAATCCCCTTCCGTGAGCAACTTAAAGTTGACGCCTCGGTTTTCAGGCTTCTGGATGGCTTTCATAAAATCATTTTCCGGATCTTTCATTCCGTCGTCAGCAAGTGGGAAAGTGCCAAAGTGCATTCCAAAACTGATTTGGGCTCTCAAATCTTTATGGACCTGGAGCGCTTCTTCGGGATTGAGGTGCATAGGCCCCATGAACCACTGTGGTTTGTAGGCGCCAATAGGAATGAGGCCAACTTTGATGACGGGAAATTTTTGCTGGATAACTTTAAAAAAATCACCATAGCCTGTATCACCGGCAAAGTACACATTACCGGCGGGTGATTTGATCACATAACCTGACCACAAAGTCTTATTCCGGTCAAACAATCCGCGTGCCGAAAAATGCTGTGCCGGAACGGAATGAATGCTTATGTTCGTGTGGATGGCTTTTTCTTCCCACCAGTCTAATTCCAAGGTGTATCTAAAAAGTGTTCCTTTTAAAAGTTGTGAAACCCCAAGGGGAGTGATAAACTGAGGCTGAAATTTTTCTTCCAGCTTTTTCAGTGTTTCTAAATCCAAATGATCATAATGATTGTGACTGATCAAAACCACGTCGATCTCCGGAAGATCTTCAAATTTTACGCCTGCCGGTCGATATCGTTTTGGGCCTGCAAAGCTGACCGGGCTTACACGATCACTCCAAACCGGATCGGTCAAAATATTGACTCCGCCGGTTTGAATTAAAAAGGTGGAGTGGTTGATAAAAGTAATGACCATGCCTTTGGTAACTTTACGAGCCGGTTTTTCAGCAAAAGTAACCTCTTCTTCCGGAATCCTTGTCCATTCGCCCTGATCGCGTTGAAGGTACCATTTCATTACATCAACGAAATCCTTGGAAGGAACATTACCCGGATTCTCAAATGTAGTTCCATTAAAGTGATCGGATACCGGGCCCTCATAGCCGGGCTTGGACGCCATCCAGCCAATAGATACGATTGTGACTGAAGCCATGACTAACAGAGCAATGACCCAAAGTATAATTTTTACAAATATATTCATGGTGCGTATAAATTGATTAGGGGAGAGAACCTATTTTTATGCGACAACAATATCGATGTATATAAAATAAATGTACCGCCATTCTGTGAAATGACGCTACATTTTTGGATTATTTCAAATGCTTTTCGAAGAATTCAAAAATTCGCCGATATTCATCATACCAGGCATCCTCATCCCGGAAACTGTGCCGTTCGGTAGGATACATCATCATTTCAAAATTTTCATTTCCGCTTTGAATAAGCCGTTCGATGTAATGAACAGCATCCTGAAAACCCACATTATTATCAGTTAAGCCGTGTAAAAGAATAACCGGTTTTTGAAGTGAATCGGCATAGGTAACCGGTGAACTTCGGGCGTAATTTACTGAATCTTCTTCCGGAGTTCCTAATCGGGGCAGAGTGTATCCGGGATTGGCGTAATAGTAATTCTCCCAGTTGGTAACAGAGCGCAATCCTGCAGCGGCGTCAAATTTATCAGGAGAAACTCCTACAGCGTATAGTGCCATGAATCCCCCATAGCTTCCCCCGTAAATTCCAACACGGGAAGTATCTGCTTTGTCAAAGTTATCAGCAAGAAAGGCCAGGCCGTCTTCGATATCTTCCGTTTCATATTTGCCCATCCAGTTGGTCACATCTTCTCTGAATTTACGTCCGTAGCCGGTACTGTGTCTGTAATCTACTTCAATTACATAATATCCCTGATGGGTTAAATACTGGTGAAACATATATTCACGCCAGTAATTATTAGACCAACCTTTATACACATTTTGAAGCGAGCCCGCACCATGAACAAATACAACCACCGGATTACCGTTCGGATTTCTTCGTTCCGGTTTTAATACAGACATTGACAACCGGGTTTTCCCGTCTCTTCCTGTAAATCTCACATAATCTTCTTTTTTCCAGTCATATTCGTAAAACGAATCCGGAACCGAGTTAGTGAGCTGAACTTCCCGTTGAGGGATCACAGTATCTACGACGTATAAATCAAAAGGCTCGTTGAAAAAGGTTTTATTATATACAATGTATCTCCGGTCATGGCTCATTCTGAAATCACGACGATATCCTTCTGCCGATGTTAATTTTGTAGGGATATTGGTCATGATATTCAATTTGTAAAGCTGAACCTCTCCGGGGTCCATCTCATTGGTAGCCATTGCGATTGTTTTTTCATCAATCCACGAAGCCCATGGAATGTCATATTCACCAAAAGTATGCTGCTCAAAACCGGAACCGTCAGGGTTAACGGTATAAATGTGATTCCATCCATCTCGTTCGCTTTGAAACATTAGCCTGTCGGTAGCCGGGGCAAATTCCATTTCGGTATTATAAAGCCAGCCGTCTGTAGAGTCTTCAAATAAGACCTTGGATGAAAGATTTTTCAAGTTATAAACTTCAATTTTTCTGTTTTTCATCGGCGGGTCGGTAGCATCAATGGCCAGAAAATTTCCAGAGGCACTTACGTCAGTACTTAAATACCCTTCATGTTCCAGGATGGTTTCAACATCTCCTGTGTTAACATGAGCAACAGAAATAATGCGCGTTGGAATGCCCCTGCGGGTAGCCCCGGTTTCTACGTATTTACCGGCATATTCCGGAAAGTAATATTCGCGATAATTGGAGTTATCCCACTGACTGAGCACTAACTGATTATCGCCCCAACCTACAATGCTGTAGTTTGGCTCGTCACTTTTCTTATTGGTGATTTGCTTGATGTAAGCTTCATTTACACCCGAGATCCAAACATCTCCGTTTTGAATAAAAGCAAACTTTGCTCCATTATTATTCCAAACAGGGTTGTAGTCATAGCCTTTGGAGGCTACAATGGTTCGTTTATTCTCAAAATTGGCATCAGCTAAAATAAGATCGCCTTTATCAGTATAAAGAATGTGTTGCCCATTGGGAGAAAGCTCATAATTACGGACAACTTCATCAGAGGCTTTTTTCTGATTCTTTCCACTTAAACCGACCTGAAAAAGATCCGTGTCAGAGGTTGCGGAATCACTCCAGCTAAAGAAGATAGTTTTACCATCAGGTGAAAAATGAGAGAAGGCCGGCCGGGTTCCCGGTATAAAAGGTTCATGAAAAATATCCTTCATCGTTAATTTATCGGGAAATTGCTGGGCATTTACCTCTACCCCGATAAACAGAAACATTAATAGAATAGAAAAAAGCTTTTTCATAGGTGTATGAGTATAAATAGATCTTCAATTAAAATATGTGAGTGAGGATAAAAACTTTGGATGAGAAATATTGCAAAAATTAGTTTTCAGGAATAAACAAAATTGTATAAACATTCTTTGTTATTCGGCATTTACGAGGGATGCGATATCCATAACTTAGTTTTGAAATTTAAACGCCAAATCAATCAATTAACTATGAATACATCAGTTTTAAATATTGAAGGAATGGGTTGCTCCGGATGTGTAGATACGGTTGAGAATACATTATCAGCTTTACCCGGGGTAAAATCAGTAACAGTAAATCTGCAAAAAGGAACAGCGATGGTTGATTTCGATGAGCAGGAAGTATCGGAAACAGAATTCAAACAAGCGATTAAAGAGGCCGGTTATACCATGACGGGTATTCAAGGGTAAGAACATGAAGAAGGTAACGCTCCAAATTGATGGTATGCATTGTGCCGGTTGTGTTAATGCGGTCGACAAACAACTGGAGTCACTGGAAGGAGTGACGTCAGCACAGGTTAATCTAGCCACGGAATCTGCCATAGTGGAATATGAAGGGGAGATCGGCATGGATGATTTTGCTGAGGTAATAGCAAAGGGCGGATATACGCTGGTTCGGGATGATGCAGCGACCTCCTCCAAAGCTGAACAAGCGGAGGAACGGGAGCATCGTAAATATGAGACCGCTCGCCGAAATATGCTTTATTCATGGATTCCTACGGTGCTCATGTTGCTATGGATGTTACCACTGTGGATCGCAGACTATATGCTTCTGGGCCATATTGGAATGGAGCTGGGGATGATCTTATTTTCCGGTTTTGCCATTTTTATCCCAGGTTGGGAGACCATTAAAAGCGCGTGGAAATCTACCCGAAATATGAGTCCTAATATGGATGTGCTGATTGCCATGGGTGCGCTTGCTTCGCTGTCAACAGGATTTGTAGTTTTGTTGCACCATCTTGGCTACGGTCCGGAGTTTCATAGTTTCGCGATGATCGGAGGCATGATCATGGCTTTTCACCTCACCGGCCGTTTTATTGAGACTAAGGCCAAAGGCAGCGCCTCCCAGGCCATTCGAAAATTATTGACTCTTGGGGCCAAAGAAGCTTCAGTACTTCGGGATGGAGAAGAGTTCAAAATTCCGGTTCAGGAATTGAAGGTAGGAGATGTGATGCTGGTTCGGCCCGGAGAAAAAGTTCCTACCGATGGAGAAGTGATAGAAGGAGAGAGCAGTGTAGATGAATCGATCGCAACGGGAGAATCGATGCCGGTAGAAAAATCAGTCGGGGATGAAGTGATCGGAGCGACCTTGAATACCAACGGCGTACTGAAGGTAAAAGCCACGAAGATTGGAAATGATACCTTCCTGAATCAGGTTATAAAATTGGTGGAAGAAGCGCAGGGAAGTAAGATCCCTATTCAGGATTTTGCTGACCGTGTGACCAGTATCTTTGTACCGGTGGTTTTGGTACTGGCTTTATCGACACTTACGGCTTGGCTGGTATTTCCGGACTTTTTTGGAGGGTTAGTGGAATGGGCTTCGGCATTTGTGCCGTGGGTAAATCCGGAGTTGAGCTCAACGGCGCTGGCTTTCTACGCTATGATTGCGGTGCTGGTAATAGCCTGCCCCTGTGCACTTGGATTGGCCACGCCAACGGCACTTATGGTTGGCTCAGGATTGGGAGCTGAAAATGGTATCCTCATCCGAAAAGGAGAAGCCATTCAGCGCATGAAAGATGTGGATACCATTGTGCTGGATAAAACGGGCACCATTACCAAAGGAAAACCCGAAGTAACCGATGTGATTACATTTGGAAATGTAACAGAGAGCGAATTACTGATCTTGGCAGCATCTGTAGAGAATAATTCGGAACATCCGCTTGCGCGATCAGTGGTCAATGCTGCCTCTGAAAGAGACCTTGAATTTAAGCGCTCAACTGGATTTGAGAGCATCACCGGTAAAGGGGTAAAGGCCATTGTTGGTGACAGCGCAGTTGGAGTTGGAACAGCTTCTCTGATGGAGGAACTTGGTGCTGAGATTACTGAAGAGCGATCTCAGCAGAAACAAAAACTGGAAGAAGTAGCAAAAACAGCGGTCTATGTCAGTCAGGCTGGGTACCTGCTTGGTATTCTGGGCATTGCCGATGAGGTGAAGCCGGACAGCCAGAATGCAATAACTGAATTCCGAAAACTTGGGCTCAAAACCATCATGTTGACAGGCGATAATGAGAAGACCGGCCGTGCGATAGCCGATAAGGTTGGTATTGATGAGGTAATAGCAGAAGTAATGCCTGATCAGAAATCGGATGAGATTAAAAAACTTCAGCAATCTGGAAAGGTTGTGGCAATGGTTGGTGACGGTATTAACGATGCACCTGCCTTAACACTCGCAGATGTAGGTATTGCCATCGGTACGGGAACTGATGTGGCTATTGAATCCGGTGATATTGTACTGGTGAAGGGAGACCTGACTGGGGTGCTTCGTGTCATCAATCTAAGTAAGGCTACTTTCACTAAAATTAAGCAGAATCTGTTTTGGGCTTTTTTCTATAATCTAATTATGATTCCTTTGGCAGTGGTGGGATTGCTTCATCCACTGTTGGCGGAAGCTGCCATGGCATTTAGTTCCATTAATGTAGTTTTCAACTCGAAAAGACTGGGAAAGACGACCCTGGATTAGGGGCAATTAAATTTTCCAGAGATAGATTAACGACTTGTAATAAGGAATAAACTCACAAAACAAATTTGCATCAAGAAGGTTATCTTAATCCAGATTATTTTTTAAAAACAACCAAATGATATGAATAACAAAAAAATTCTGATATACGGACTTTTATTTACAGCAGGTGTTGCAGTGTTTTTATTTTGGCCGGGCAATTCAGCAAATAACTTATTGTCAAACAAAACTGAAGTTGTGATGTATAAAAATGCCGGTTGCCAGTGCTGCACTAAATGGGGCGATCACATGCATGAGGGAGATTTTATAGTGGAAGAAGTGCCCACACCGGTTCTTATGCAGGTAAAACAAGATAATGGGATTACAAGGGAATTAGCGTCCTGCCATACTGCTATAATAGACGGTTATGTGGTAGAAGGACATGTGCCCAGAGCAGATGTAGAAAGACTGCTTAGAGAAAAACCGGATGCCATTGGTCTTGCCGTCCCCGGAATGCCGACAGGCTCACCCGGAATGGAGACTCCGGGGCGTACACCGGATAGCTACGATGTGCTTTTAGTAAATAAAGATGGATCAACCAGCGTTTATTCTTCCTATTAATTTGATATAACAGCATTTTAAAGTAAAAAGGCTCATTCCTTTGTGGTATGGGTCTTTTTTGTGTCTACTGTTGATTATTTGATAATTCTAATCTTCTGTTTGTTGCAGATAATCAGGAAACAAATTATTGTAAATGGAGTTTCATGGGTTAAATGCAAACAAACTAAAGAATTATGAAAGATATGATTGGTAAGGTTTTAACAGTTGGGGGATTATTAGGGGTGATGTACTACGGCTATCATTATTATGAAGAGTCTGAGTCTTTTGAAGCTTTTGGTGCCGATGTTGCAATTAGTACCGGAGATTATACCCCTATCATTATTTCGGCCGTAGTTATGATAACCGGAATTGTAATTACCAGGTTTAATCTTAAATAGACATTTAATGATATAGCGTGGATAAATTATTTTGTCTGCGCTTTTTTTCTTGGAAACTGAGCTGCCGAACATTTCTGCTTGTCTATCGGGAGCTTTCTCTTTTTGTTGGGGGCATTATTGGGGAGGGGGCTCGCTGATGTTGTTTTTTTAAAGGGTGCAAATTTGTACAAAAAGTTTGCCGGATCATCAAATTCCGTATCTTTACGGAAAAGCGAGAAAGTAAGTAATGATCCAAGAATATCTGAACTCCATTGAGAAATTTGTTGTAGTAGGTGATCGTGTGCTAATAAAGCCGCGAGAGATGGAAACCCACACGCGAAGCGGCTTGGTTCTTCCGGCTTCAGTCAAAGAAAAAGAAGAAATCCAAAGCGGCTATATTGTCAAGACCGGGCCCGGCTACCCCATTCCCAATACCGATATCGAAGAAACGTGGAAGGGAAGTACGGATACTAAATATATTGGCATGCAAGCGGTTGAGGGCGACCTGGCTATTTTCCTGAAAAAGCAGGCTTATGAAATAGAATTTGAAAACGAGAAATATCTGATCGTCCCACATGCAGCTATTTTATTGCTCATCAGGGATGAACAAACTACTTAAATGAAAAAAGAAAAAGAGTACGAGAAAGAAGACAAGAATATTCAAGAGAAAAAAGATGATAAGACGCAGAAACACTCTGTTGTAGATGACATTCAGGGAATTATCATTGGATCATTAATGGCAGCTTTCGGTATTGCAATTTTCTCCCACATGAATTTTCTGATTGGCGGGACGGCGGGTGTGGCTTTTTTAACACAGTACACCACTGTTCTTACCTTTGGCCAGGTTTTCTTTGTAATAAATCTGCCTTTTTACATTTTGGCTATTAAAAAATTGGGTTGGGATTTTACCATTAAGACCTTTATTGCCGTCTCCGGTGTTTCCTTTCTGACAGAATATATTCCAAAGATCTTTGAGTTCGGGGAAATCAATCCCTGGTTTGCAGCTATTTTCGGCGGTTTTCTGATTGGCAGCGGTCTTCTCATGCTATTCAGGCATAAAGCGAGTTTGGGGGGATTAAACATTCTCTCCATCTATGTGCAGGAATACTTTCAGATCAGTGCTGGAAAATTCCAGATGGTAGCTGATACTCTGATCATCTTAGCTGCTTTTTTCGTTGTTGATTGGAGAGCCCTGGCTTTTTCAGTACTTGCAGCAGTTGCTTTAAATGTGATCCTTGCTATCAATCATAAACCGGGACGATACAGAGGAATGAGCTAAGGAGAAGGATAAATTCCAAGTACCAAGTCTCAAATTCCAATTCTATACTTACCTTTATTAAGCATCTGTTTGCCCCTTTTGTGCTTTAGAGTTTTTATGACAGAGTAGAGTTAAATGGGAATGAATGCTGCGAAATTTTTCGTTAATTCAGGCATGAAAATCCGTAATTCAATCCAAAGACAATGAAACGCCGTGAATTTTTACTGAAATCGATGCTTATGGGAGCTGCTGCCGCTTTTCCTGCTCAAAAACTTTTTGCTATCGCGCAGGAAAGTCCGTTTAAAACACTTCGCCGAAATGTGGGTACGTTTACCGGAAGAGGCGGAACCATAGGATGGCTGGTAAATTCTGACGGCATCGTAGTGGTTGATGCCCAATTCCCCGATTCAGCACAAAATTGTATTGCCGGTTTGGAAGAGATGGAAAACGTGGCTTTTGATATGTTGATTAATACTCATCATCATGGAGACCACACCGCAGGAAATCCGGTATTTAAAGAGAAGGTAAAGCAAATTATAGCTCATAAAAATGTACCTGATTTACAAAAAGCTGCTGCCGAAAGAAGCGGACAGGAAGCCGTTGATTCCCAAGTATATCCTGATACTACCTATGAGGAATCGTGGAGTAAAGAGGTTGGTGATGAAACGGTTCACCTAAAACATTATGGCCCTGCACATACCGGCGGTGACACTGTGATCTATTTTGAAAAAGCCAATGTAGCTCATATGGGAGACCTTATGTTTAACAGGGCGCATCCTTTTATTGATCGTGGCTCCGGGGCTTCCATTTCAAACTGGATTACGACGTTAAATACCACAATGGACGAATTGCCGTCTGATGCTATCTACATTTTCGGACATGGGAATTCGGATTATGGAATTAAAGGAGATAAGGATGATCTGTCAGTTAAAGTTGATTTTTTAACAGCCTTACTCGATTATACTCAAAAGGGAATTGATGAAGAAAAGACCGTTGAAGAACTCTCTGAAATCGAAACTTTGCCCGGGTTTGAGGAATTTAAAGCTCCGGGATGGAGACTCCCATTAAGTGCTAATATTGAAGTAGCTTATGCAGAACTTACCGAAGACAGCTGAAAAAGGATCAATGGCGGAAACTGTATCCGTTTCATCCCATAAACAACAGCGCCGATGCCAGTTTTGTGGTCAAATTGCGGAGCTGGTTTGGGTGCATGGCCACGGACAATGTGCCGCTTGTGGAATTAATGCTGAAGAATGCTGTCGGGGTGAGACCTGCGGATGAGCAGTATTAATAATCGTAGTGCCAGCGAATGTCTATCCCTTGCCGGTTATCATCTCCCTGGGTAATAATTAAGTCCAGATTATCTTTGAGCAGGTATTCAAGGATAAACATGGTTTTAGGGGTGGTTCCGCTTATTTCATTTATAATTGCAAAAAAAGTTCTACGGTTTAAATACCACCCGGTTTTAACAGAAGTTCCACTGTCAGACCCGGAACGGGTATTATCAATTTGGACAACATCTATTCCTAATTCCTGGGTTGCCAGGGTCTCAACTTCATCCATTAATACTCCCACCAGTAAATCAGTTGGCGTTGAACCGCCACTGCCGCTAACCACCTGTTGCCACGATTCTAAAGCATAGCAGGGTTTATTAAACAAAGTGTAACAAACAATATCTTGTTGTTCCATTTGCGGCTCACTTTCAAACCTGAATTCCGGGTCTGCGGCATTTCCTTCTATAATGTAATAAAGTATAATTGGGTCGCCTTGTTTTTGTGAAGACTGGGGGATATAGCTTGTATTTATATAAAGATCTGGTTCATCGACAGGGCCACTAAAGGTAAATCGCCCTTCTTCCAGGCTAAATTGTTTCCCCAGTGGTCGCACATAGCCCCTTTGTGCATTCAAAGTACCGAATAACTGTAACTCACTGTTTGTTTGTTTTTGAGCATCAAGTTCACCCCGGAGCTCAATTTCAAGATCCAGGTAGCGGCGATTTCTAACCATGAAATTACGTTCGATCACAAATTGCATATCTATTGCCAAAGAATCGTAAGGGCTAAATGAAGTACTTTCCTCTCCTTCTAATTCCACCGTTTCCACCGATTTCTCTCCGAAATCCTGCAAGTATATAAAACCATTTTTGATCGTAAGTACCCCGGAAGCTTCAGGTTGTGTGGGAGAGCCGGTTATTTTGCTGTTAAGGTCAATCGTGAGGTTATAGTCATCGGTATTGGCCAGTCTGAATCTATTTGCTTTAGCAGTTATGTCAAGATTAGTTGGAGTAATTCCTTGTAAGTCAATGTGCCCGGTGGCGGTGAAATTTCCACTTCCGCTTTTCATGTTTAAGCTTTTTAGTTCTAAGCCACCGGCATCAGAAAAGCGAAGCTCTGAATTGATTTTGGAAAGATTGATTCCGGCAATTGGCACCGCCAAACGCCCGTCGTTGAGTCTTAAGTATCCTTTTGAAACAAGGTTATCTTTGGGGCCTGTAATACTGATATCTGCATTTAAAGTACCCCTGAGTCTATTGGTGTACTGCTTATTAAGGAAGTCATTAAATACAGAAATATTAAAATTATCTGAAAGCAAGTTAAAACTCAGGATATCAGTTCCTTCCGGCATATTTATTTCAAAGGTTCGGAAATCCATTGAAATGGGTATTTCAGCATCTATAGAAGCCGCCTTTTGTCCGCGGGCATTTATTTCGGCTAATGCTGTCAGCTTTTCTTCTAAATGATGATAATTGAAACGGGCAAAAGCTGAATCAATTCTGATACCTGAGAGTGTTGGTTCAGTCAAATTAAAGACACCTTCAAAGTCGGGCTCACCCGCGGTTCCGGAAAGCTGTCCGTTGAAACTCAAAACTCCGGTAGTTTGTGTTATTTCAAATGTATTTAAAATACTTTCAAAATCACTCAGCTGAATTGGCTTAATAACCAGGTTCCCGCTTACAGGTTCTTCGAAAAAAGAATCGTCCAAATCAGCCGGTGCTTTAAGTGAAAAGGGAACATCAATGATTCCGGATAATTTTTCTTCACCTTGAGCAGTAATGGCCAAGTCGGCGTTCAGTCTCTGCGAGAGCACATTGAAATCAAGAGATATTTTGTCAATCTCTGTATTTCGATAAGATAGCTTAGTGATTTCCAAAGCTCCGTTGCCTGAGAGTTCGGTCGGAGATTTATCAATTTTGATATTTCCGGAAAGTATGCCATCCACAAAACGCTCATCAAAAATAATATCCTGAATAACTCCAAAGTCAAAGTTTTGACCATCAGCCCATAAGTGTTGATTTAAAGAATCAGCAAATGGAATAGAGAGATTTAGATATGTACCTTCATCGGAGCGAAGTTTAAGCGTGTCGGTTTGGATAGTGGAATTTTGATAGGTTACATGAAAAGGCGATTGCAATGAAAGCAGCCGGGAAGGGGTTTGAAAGTTGAAAGAATTCCAATCTAAATCGGTTCGAAGGGTTTCAAGGTTAACGGTATAATTTCCCGATTGATTAAGCTGACCTGCATCTTCACTGATAATATCCAGATTAAAATTACCGGAAAGAGAATCAGAGTTTGATATTCCAATAGTTTCAAATTGCAGGTCTCGAAGAGAGATATTTGAATAGGTCGGTTCGTTAATATTCAGGGAAAGGGAGTAACCGTAGTCATCTCTTATCGCTATTTTTGTGGAACCTTCAATAGATTTCGCTGAATAGAGAGTATCGTAATAAATGTCGTTTAAGTGAATATGCCCGTCAAACAACAGTTCGTTTTCAATTGCTTCGGTAATATTTCCGGAAACCTGACCAGTAGCATTAAATACATCGGCCCCTATAAGCGGGGCAAAAGGCTGCAGGTTCTTGACCTGCATATCAAGAGACAAGTTATTATCAGGATCATTTTGGTTGGCAAGATTACGACGCCCGGAAAAACTCCCTTCAATTACTTCGCTGTTCAATTCACCATCGCGGATGGTTAGTATATTTCCGTCAAGTCTGGCACTGATGTCCAACAATGTAAAAGCAGCACCATTCACAAAGCTTGAATCAATGAACAGGCTTGTATTCAGTTGAATTTTTTCGGGATCGAAGTGTCTGCCGTTTCCCTGAATTTTTATGTTTATGGAGCTTGGAAGCTCATCAATGGCTGTGATTTCCTTCAGGTTGAATTCCCGGGCATCCATTTGATAGGTAAATGTGGGCACTTCAGTAAGAAAGTCAGCAGCAGATGCGGAAAAATCCATCTTGCTGTCAATGAGTTGGAGGAACCCCTCTGTTTTTACTGAACCCTCAGAGATTGTACCCTCAAGATTGAAATCTGAAAAGGGCTGACCAACGATGGTAATGGTGTCTTTTGCAATTACAGGGTGGAATTGTGTTAATTTTGTGCCGCTGCTGTCTCGAGATGCAATAGCACCTGTCACGTCAGTACTCGGAAAGATAGAAAAAGTCCAGGGTTCATCTGAAAGTTCAAATCCTTTCCCCTCGGCCTTTGCCCTGAAGTAGATCTCACCGCTTAGTTCAGGATTTCGGGTCCACCACCCAAGGTCTATTTCTGAAACTTCAGCATCTACACTCCAAGCCGGGTTTTCAGTAAAAACTCCCCGTACATCAGGATTTAAAATGATCCGGTCAGAACCATCACTGAGTTGAATGTTGGCCATCAGGTTTTCGTCTTTTAAAGTCCCGCTGCCAAAGAGTGTCTCAAACAGGTACTCCTCAAATCTGATGTTGTTGAGTGTAAATCCCCAAGTAATATCGGCAGCCGCAGGCACACGGTTAAACTGTCCTTCAAATGAAAATTGAAAATCACCTATTTCAGCATCTTGGGAGTCGTTGGTGAAATAACTGATATCCAGATTCTTGCCGCTTATTCCAAATTTTGTCAACGTCGGTGTCTCTGAAAAAGAGAAGTTTGAAATAATAAGAAGGTCATCAAATCCACTTCCTTCTGCGTTGAGTTTTAATTGTAAATCATTAAAGTTTCCCGAGATATCAAGGGAAAGATTGAGGTCATCAGAGGGAAGATCATAGTTTATGTAGGGTTGAACATCCCTAATGGAAAAAGGCTTAGTTGTAGTTTCAACGGCTAAAGTAGAGTCGCTGAGATTTGAAAATCCGTTTGCCCGGATAAAAGATCGCCCGGATTCTATCAAAAGATCATTAAGGGAAATAATTTCATTTTTATAGGAGCCGGAACTTGAGAATGAAACAGCTTCGGTAAGTCGCCCTTCATTAAGTTTAAAAGACAGAGATGAAAGTGAAACGGATAATTGTCGGTCATAACTAAATCCGGCTTTGGCTGAAAGTTGCTGGATAGAGAGGGTTGAGTCGGGCAGATATGAAGGTGAATTCACCCGTATTGAGCTGTTATCTACCAGCAGATCCTGAATGTCGATTCCAAAGGCTGGAGTTGATTCTTCAGGCTCCACATCAGTCTTAGTTTTGAGGAGGTCCTGCACATTGAATTGTCCGTTTTCAGTTTCAGAAAGGGTAACTCTAAGTCCTGACAGGGAAATCTCTGAGGCAGAAAACCGGCTGTTCAAGAGTTCCCAGATATTGTATTTGATTCGAGTTGAATCTAATGAAACAGTAGTGTCAGTTTGGGTGATGTGTAAGCCATAAATGCTAAAATCATTCCATAGGTCACCTTTAATTTGGTCGATCGAAAGAGATCCAGTCAGGTTTTTGTTGGCTAATGAAACAACCTGGTTTTTTGCGAATGAATGCCCCCATGATGTTTTGAGTGAATATCGGAGCGTTGTGAATAGTAAAATCAATGAAAATAGACTCCATCCGATGTACTTTAGTATCCTAATAGCGATATGTGTTTTTTTATCACCCATTAAAAAGCCTGGCCTATACTGAAATGAATGCCCCATTTGTCCCAGGCACTTCCATAATTTTGTCCCTGGTAAATCTGAAGGTCCTGATCCGTCGGGTTGATTTTATAAGCTATATCTACACGAATAGGCCCGATCGGGGATTGATACCGAAGTCCACCACCAACACCCCACTGAATGGGTGTCGTGCCAATATCATTAAAATTCGACCACACTTGTCCGCCGTCCAGAAAAGTGGCTACCCCAAATCCTTTTATAAGTTGATTGAGTTGAAAGCGAAATTCGGTGTTAAAACTAATTGTAGCACGCCCTCCAATTGGGACAAAGTGTGAAAAGTCTCCTTCCTCATCTAATATGGGTCGTTTGGGGCCCAATTCTTGCCGGTTCCATCCCCTGACTGAATTCGTGCCCCCATTATAAATTCGGATATCAGAAGGCAGGGAATCTTGTTTTGCATAATAGATTCCGGCGAAGTTAATACGCTTTGCAAATACAATCTTATCAGTCAGTGGAGTAAATTTTCGGGCATCTAAGCCTACTTCCTGGAAGCTGTATGTGGATTCACCAAACAGGCCTGAAAGCTCCCAGAAAGGTTGAAAAGACCAGCCCTCTTGCCCGCGACTTAATCCTTTGGAATAAAAAGCATTTAAGTTGAAAGAGGAAACATTATAGGATTGGATACTGTCGGGCAAGCTTTCTTGTGAGCTAGTGGTAGTTTCATTGTTGAGGGTATACTCATAGGAAACGGTACCGGTAAAGTTTGAACTGTATTGATATACAAAGCTATTAGTAAATCCCCCTCGAAGAATTTCATATGACGGTTCCAGCTGATGGCTTATAAAAGGGGATGAAACCAAAGATGTTTTAGTATTAAGTAAGTATGGAAACAAATAGTCAATTCCCAAGCGTTGTTCTATGGCTGAAGCATTTCCCGAAATGGTAAAACGCTCACCTCGGTTACGGACATTTCTGTGCGTCCAGGAGGCCTGCCCTCTGAAAAGTTTATAAAAGTCAGCCCATCCATTTTCTATACGGGTTAGATTGCCTATTCCAAAAAGAAGCTGTAACGACCTTAATGGGGATTCTTTAACTCTTACCTTTATATTTATAAGAGAATCCTTAGGCTGATCAGGAATGGAAACAAGGGCAAACCTAAGCATGTGATGATTGAAAACTTCTCTCTGGGCTTCTCTTAACTGTTTTTCACTGAAAAAATTATTTTGTTTAATTCCTGTTTCTCTTGCTATATACTTAGCGGGGAGGTTTTCATGCCCTTCAACAAGTACAGAATCAAATCGTGCCCTGGGGCCCGGAGTGCTTCTAAGAATAACTTCTGCTGTTTTTGAAGTGCTGTCGATATTAGCATATACTTCACTATTCGCATAGGGGTAACCGAGATTTCGTAGCGCTCCAACTAAACTTCCTTCTACCTCAGATTGATTTACTGTTTCATACCGCCTCCCTTCTCGGTACGGGAGCCGCTGCTTGATGGAGTTAACATTTTCGCTGTTGGTAATTAGTGTACTGTCTTTCTGAGATGAGACGATCTCAAACCGAACATTTTTTATTTGTATAGGCGAATTTTCAATGATTTCAAAAATTACTGTTTTTCTCCATTCCTTTGATAAGTCTTCGATACGATACGATACCTGCACATCATTAAACCCGCGACGCTGATAAAAGCGCTCAATTCTGATTACATCCCTTCTAACGTCATTTTCATTTAGGCGCATACCCGGTTTTCGCCAAAACATTAACTTTTTGAAAAGAGAGGGAGCCTCGTTTGTAATAACGTTGCGAAGAACAATCCCCTCAAAAGTTTCGTTACCCTCAATTTTTACTTTCCATACCCTTGTTGATTCGAGATCTTCTTGAGCTAAAGCCAAATTTAAAGGGCAGAAACACCAACCTGCAAGCAGAATTAAAGGGAGTAACCGTTTAAAATTAGTAAGAATCAAAAGCGTGATATATTTTTATGGGTAATAAGTATAACTGAATGTTTGCTATCTTGGAAGCTTTTACCTTATGGTGCAAGCTAAAGTTTATTGTTTAAAAACAAATTTTCTGAGTATGTATAAGTTTATTTTGTTGGTTATAATTTCTTTAGGGTTGGTTTCCTGTAAAAGCAGTGAAGAGTTTACCGGATTTTCGTACGATCCCCCTGATGTAACCAACACTTCTGACAAAGAGATAGACCCTCAATTCCGCCGGATTATAGGCGTTGATAAACCTAAAGTATGGGTTAGCAATGAGTTTGAGGGTGCCCGTATCAATAATTTTTATGCCCTTAATGATTCAATTTTCGAAGCGTTTATAGCTCCGGAGAATGGACCAATTAATAATAGTCCATGGTTTGCATTTAAAATATGGAGCGATACCGTAAGAATGGCTATAATACAGCTTAATTATGAGGATGCCACACACAGATATATTCCGAAATTGCTAAGTTGGGCTCCAATGGATAGTACCTGGAAGCTACAAACAGAGTTAAATGCAGAATATGATTCTGTAAATGGGACGGCTGTTTTTAAAGTGTTGCTTGCAGAAGACCCGATTATAATCAGCGGGCAGCCATTACACACTTTTTCTAATCTGAAAGACACCCTCCGGAGCCGTAATATCCTTGGAAAGGATTTCGTGGAGGTCAGAGAAGCCGGGGTGTCAAAAAAAGGAAAACCCATCTGGGAACTTATAATTACAGAGGCTGGGGAAGATCAGAGAGCACCTGTTCTGGCATTAATTGGTAGACAACATCCGCCCGAAGTTACCGGGTATCTTGCTTCGCTTATTTTTCTGGAAGAACTTACTTCCGAAAGTAAACTGGCAAATAAATTTAGGGAGACATTTGTCATTAAGGCATTTCCGATGCTAAATCCGGACGGAGTAGATCTTGGGCATTGGCGGCATAATGCCGGAGGCGTTGATTTGAACCGGGATTGGAAAAATTTTAATCAGCCTGAAACCAAAGCCGTACGTGATGCGCTTTCAAGTATGAAAAACAATGAAAAGCGGAAAATGTTTTATGCGATAGATTTTCATTCTACTAATGAAAATATTTTTTATCCTATCAATGAAGACATAAAAACTAATCCTGATAATTTTACTCAACAATGGGTCGCAGAAATTATTAAGGAAAATCCGGAGGTTGAATTCAATATTGAGGAATTCGATACTTCTTCTCCGATAGCCAAGAACTGGTTTTATCACACATTTGGGATTGATGCACTTACTTATGAAGTAAATGACCAAATTGAAAAAGAAGACCTGGAGAAAGTTTCACGCTCGGCGGCTCGTCTACTTATGGAGCTGTTATTGAAGGAATGGGCCAAAAAGCCTCTTGAAAACTAATTTAGGGATGTACATATTTGTCAAAAATAAGTTAATGATAATGCAATGAAAGGATCTGACATTTTATTGGAAGGCATTCAAAACTGGAAACTGCGCTTGGTGCTAAGTGCTCTTTTATGCATAATGGGGCTTGCGGCACTTATCAGTATGACTTTGGGAGAGTTTGTTCAGCTTACGGTAATGGATAAATCCATCGTCAGTATAGCTATATTTATGGTTGGAACACCGGCATACCTTATTGCCAGTAATCTGGGCAAAGTAGACCAATATACGATTGCCGGTTTTTTGAATGAAAGTTTATCAGAAATTCAGGGAGATGCCGAAGTTTTGGTAAAAAAAGAAGAAGAGCTCGACGAGGAAGAAAAAACCCGTCGGGAACAACTGGAAGATTTTTTTAAAGAGAATCCGCTATACAATTATCTCCCGGATAAGCCTGTGAAGCAAGCTTATGTTCTTTTTGTATTATCCTTGGCAGGCAGTTTTAGTATATGGTACATGGGTTAGATAGCGGATGAATGGCTGTTCTGTAATAAAATGAATGTATATTTCTGATAGAATTTTCTTTGTGTTAATACGGCATATGTATGGGTCATAACCACAGTCATCACCATCACCCTAAGATTGATGATTCATCTATTTGGAAACTTTGGGTTTCCATATTTTTGAACCTGGCGATCACGTTAGCTGAGTTTGTTGGCGGTATTTTGTCCAACAGTTTGGCTTTGCTTTCAGATGCTGTACATAACCTGAACGACACTATGTCGCTCGGTATCACCCTTGTTGCTAAAAAGATTTCTAAAAAAGGAACCAATTCCTCCAAAACCTTTGGCTATAAAAGGGCGGAAATCATTGGAGCTTTTATTAACCTTATTACTTTGGTTATTATAGCACTTTTCCTGATAAAGGAAGGGGTAGAGCGGTTTTTTGATCCGCAAGCTATTGATGGGATTACCATGTTTTGGGTTGCCATAGTTGGACTGATAGGTAACTTTGCAACGGCAGCCCTGTTATGGAAAGATGCTAAGAACAACCTGAACATGCGAAGCGCCTTTATCCACATTCTCTCGGATGGCCTTTCCTCGGTTGGGGTTATTATTGGCGGATGGCTGATTCTAAAATACCAGTGGTATATAGTGGATGCCATTCTCACAGTAATTATCGGCGGGTATATTCTCTGGCACTCTTACCATATGCTGAGGGAGACAATTAATATTTTAATGGAATCGAAACCTGAGAATATTAATATCTCGGAGCTAACAAGCCTCATGAAAGGTGTAGAAAAAGTGTGTGATGTCCATCATGTACATGTATGGAGGTTGGATGAACACAGTACTATGCTTGAGAGTCATGTAGTAATCGAAAAAGAAGATTTGGGTGAAATGGAATCCATTAAATCATCAATCAAAAAGCTGCTGCATGACAAATTTGATATCCATCACAGTACCCTGGAATTTGAATTTGAGCCTTGTGGAGCACCAAAACATAAACTCGCTCATAGGCATTAGCCAATTCAGTTATTCTCGGGTACGGAGAAGTCCTGATTGTATGGATTGACTTCGGGAACGGTAATTTTCACTAACCCATAATTCGCGGCCTGATGGCATTGGTTACAGGTATGAATCATAGTTTGATAATTCTCTTCAAACATGTCTTTGTCCCGGGCATCAATGGCAGATTCAATCTTTTCTATTTCAGGTGGAAGCATAGTCTCTAATAAACCGCTTACATCTACTTCGTCATCCATATGGTTTTCGAAAATAATAGTTTCCATCAATTCCTCAATCTCATGTGCATAAATATCAGCAAGCCCCCAGTTTTCTTCCATCCCGGAAAAATATAATTTAGTACTATAGCCCTGCATGAATGACATATGATAGATTAGCGGCACAGTCTCTCCATAATGCTCATTGCTATCCATATGATCACCCGGTCTGTTTTCGGATTGACAGGCGATGCTGATAAAGATTAATGAGGTTATAATTAGGAGAGCAAAAATTTTAAGGTGATTTTTCATTGGAAAAGAATTAAGGAATTGAAAACTTGTTCTGACAAGGCCTAAGTTATTCCTGAATACCTTTATATTCAAATCATGAAAAAATTAATTTTATTATTACTGCCTTTTATAATTTTAGCCTGTGGTATCCGTACAGATGTTATTGACGATTTTGGGGACGCTTCTTTTGATTTGCTAAACCAGGACAGCGTCAAAGTTACTTTCCCGGATGATTTTCAGGGTGATTTTATAGTTATGGGATTTATTTATACTAACTGCCCGGATATTTGCTCACTGATTACTCAAAACTTGATGCGGATTCAAAAAGACATGAATTATCCGGAAGATGTTCAATTTATAGCAGCTACATTTGATCCAGTCCGGGACACTCCTTCAGCCTTGAAAAAGTACGGAAATTCGTTTGGGGTGGATGAAAATTTTACATTTTTAACCGGAGACTCAACGCAAGTTTTTGCATTAATGGACAGTGCAGGAGTAAGAAGTCAGATATCGATGTCCCAAACAACAGAAGCCGGACGCAAACTTTATTTTATCAATCATTCTGATAAAATTATGGTGCTTGACAGACAGTCACGTGTGATATTTGAGTACGGAGGAAGCCAAAAAATGATTCCGTCTCTTGTAAGAGAAGACCTTAATAAAGTAAGATGAAGTATTTGATTTCTATTTTCGTTTTAACTGCTTTGATGGTTACTTCATCCTGCAATTCAGAAAACAGGAAAGGTGAGGTGAATTCCGAGGGTGTCACAAAAAAAACAGAAGAGCGCGTTCGCCCTGCGGCGAGCGGAGGCACCAGTGCGGCTTATTTTACCTATATAAATACATTGTCGGTTGCGGACACCATTGTTTCTGTGAGTAGCCCTCAGGCGGGAATGGCTCAGCTTCATGAATCTTATGAAACTGAAGACGGTTTGATGGGTATGAGGGAGCAAAAGAATGTTGTCATACAGCCGGAAGAAAGCATCACATTTCAACAAGGCGGTTTGCATATTATGTTAATGCAATTAAATGAAGACCTGACTAAGGGGGATTCTGTATTGGTTGAGATTGAACTTGAACAGGCCGGTGTTATTTCAAGAGTGATTCCTGTAAAAGAAAATTGACAGGTTTGAATCAGGCAGAAACTCCAGAAATTTATAACAGAAAAGCTCACATTTACGAGCAGAAGTGGGAGAAGTATCTTACTCATACTCATCAAAAAATGTTGGAGGCTTTTGAGAGTAAACAGAATCACCGAATTCTTGATGTGAGTGCCGGAACCGGTTTGTTTGCTCATCATCTCATTGAAAAGGGGATGCCGTTTTCACAGCTGGTCCTTAATGATGTGTCAGGCGGAATGCTGAATATTGCCAGGGAACGTTTTACAGAAAACTCCAGGGTTTCATTCACCGCCCATTTTGCTGAAAGCCTTGGGTTTGAAAGCTTATCTTTTGACACGGTAATTTCACTAAATGCATTTCATAATTATGTGGACCAGGGGCAAGCCTTATCAGAGATATACCGGGTACTAAAGCCGGGTGGGCGACTATTGGTTTTGGACTGGAACAGGAAAGGATTGTTTCAGCTTGTTAACTTTTGCATCCGGACTTTTACAGGGGAATTTATTCAAACTGTTTCTGCGGAAGAAGTGAAACAACTGCTTGAATCTGAAGACTTCAGTGTTCAGGCGCTGAAGGAGTGGAAATTCAGGTATTGGAACTTCTTTTTATGTGAGGCAGAAAAATGATTAGTATGCCAAGTGTAAAAAACCCGGCACAAGTTTAAATCTCATGCCGGGCTATTTTAAAAAACTAGTTAAAGATAGATTAGTCTTTACTTGGAGGAGTGCCTATTTCAATGTTCTTTTCGATATAACCGCCCCTGGTAGAAAGAATTTTAACGGTTCCTCTTGCTCCGTCAATATCATTCAGTTTAACCTCAAATACTGCTTCTTTCGATTCTCCGGCATCTGTATATCCTGCCCGGATTGTTTTGTCATATAGTTTGGGAGTAATGATTTTGAGGGAAGCATTTTCATATCCTTTGGTCAGTTCAGAGTCAAAGTCAAGCATTACCCGGTCTTCCTGAACAATTTTGACCAGTTGTGCTTGCTTTAAGGCCACGGGAAGGTTACCTGTATTGGTCCACGATACAGTAATTTTGTAGGTATTGTCAGATCTTTCTTCTACAGTAATATCATCTAGCGTAATTTGAGGAAGCTCTTTGGCCATCATTAAGTTGAACAGAGCTTGTTTTTTAGCCCATCGTTCAAGTTGCCATGGTGGCCCGTTTTGACTGAAAAACTTGGGATGAAAACCGCCGATTTCAACTTCCCCTAAATCAGGATGATTGAATTTAGTCCATGCTTTGAAGCCTTGCCCATTGTTTTCCTCGTCGTCCCAACGGATGGCATCATAGTTGTCATACACTCCGTCTTCGTTATAATCTTTCATGGCTCCGTTATTCCATAGTTCATCACCATACCAGATAGAACCAAAGTAGAAATAGCCAAAGTCGGGACCGTGTCCAAATAAAGGAGCAGGGCGAGAAGGGTCTCCGGTGGTTCGGTTTGTTGGATAACGGGTCATATAGGTTTCATACACATCACCGGCCCAGGGGTATTCAGTGATTTCCAGCCCCAGTTTATCATACTTTTCATAAAGCGCGAGATCTTTTGGATACATCCTTTCCTCACTTTTCGAAGTCGAAGGAGGACGTAAGTGCATCGGAACTCTTGTATCCATAGAATTGACCACTGAAATATTGGGGTGCGTCAGCATCCACATGACTACGGACTTTGATTCCGGTTCACTCAGCGGGTATTCGCCGGCGCCATATTGCGTATATCCTCTTCCGGTCAAATCTTCACCTCTGTCGGGCCTCCAGTTTTCAACATAATTACGGTGAAGGTCCAAACCTCCAATACCGTCTTCATTAATATCGCCGTCTCCGTCATTATCGACACCTTCAGAGTAAACGAGCCAGTTACCTTTGCCGCTAAGCACTCGTTTCATTAAACGTCCTTCCGGGTCACGAGGATCAATAATGTAATTAGCATCTTCCATTTCGTCAGGACTTGCTTTCTTTCGCATGGAGTAAATAATGCCATCACCATCCAGGTCCTCCGGTGAATCTTCATCCAGTAGCCCATCGCGGTCGTTGTCATGAGGGCGTACCGAGCTGCGATTTGATTGAGCCGTATGAAGGTATAAGTTAGAACCGTCCGGGTTGTTCTGAGGGCGTAGATAGATCGCTTTCGTATCAATTAATTCGGTGATTTCAGGATCTTTTCCATAGTTTTCCAGCAAATGCTTGGTAAGCCATAAAATAGATTCACTGCTGGTGATTTCACCACTGTGGCGGCCTCCCTCAAAATAAGCAGCCGGCTTATCGGTGTCCTTCCCGGTTTCCTTGTTGGTGATCGTCATCTGCAAAATAGGTCGGCCTTCAAAGCTTTTGGCTACTTCATAGAGATCTACGATATCCGGATATTGTTCTGCCCATCTTTCATACCAAGCGTACATAACATTGGTAGTGTGATAGGTATCAAAAGTAAGTTCTTCTCCGGCTTCATATTCCACTTCAGGGAAACGGTGTTGTTTAAAGAAGCTAATCCCGTGGCGTTCTCCGCCAACAGTGAACATCGTAGAGTCTCCATTTGACTCCGGCCAGCTTAGGGTATGCAGTGGAGTATAATTTTGAGCAAAAGATTGAGCTAAGATGCCAAGACTAAAGAAAAATAGAATCCCGAGTTTCTTCATAAGGAAAAGAGTTAGTTGGTGTTTAAAACTTAAGGTATTACACCACAAAGTTAACTCATGTTAAATTATGTTATCGAGAAAAGAAAAGAAGGGAAGGTCGTCTGAAAAGAATTGGTTACCTATAGATATTCAACTACAGCAGTGATATCGCCTTCATAATGGCCATTCAGTTTCTGATGATCTTTTATTTTTCCATTGACGGAAATATGATGCTCACCAGACTCAGAAGTAATATGATTTATTTTCAATGGTTCAAACTCAATAATTCCGCCTTCCTTATTTTTTATTGAAGACTGATTTGAGATGTGAACATTTACGTCAGCTCCGGGGGCGGCTACAAGAGAGAAAGATCCGGTTTCAATATCCTCTGAATAATTTACAGTGCTAAGGTCAATATTGGCTGCTTCCATTGCGAGGAAACCTGCGCCACTGATAATCTCAACTTTCGCCTGCATTACAGCGGTTACCTGGGCATTTACTAAAAAGGTAAAGCTTGAAACGGCAGAAATTAATATGGAAAAAATAAGTGCTCTCATTGGGGTGGTTTTTTATCTCAGCACTAATTTATTAAAATTTCTTAATATTAAAAAATCTTAATATTTCTAATTACACAAAATTATCCCATGAAAGTCTGAAAACATTGTCTATAGGTTATTACCGTGGTTTTTTACATTTATTAGAATTTAGAGCTTTCTAATAAAAATGAGGGAGCTATAAAAAAAGCCTCGAAACTGAGGCTTTGGAAGTGGGGATAAATCCGGTCTTAAATTCTAAAAAAGCGTTTAATTTTGATACGCCTGGCTCTTTTTTTAAGAAGAATGAGTTTGTCTTTATCAAGGCCGGCATCTTCATAGTTTATTTCAACCTCTTTTAATGACTCTTCAGGGCGTAAAACTCCAAGATGCTTTATAAAAGTATTTAGGTGGGATCGTAAGTATTTTTTTCGATTCTTATCCAGAATATCAATAATAGATTCCCAGATTTCCGGTTTGACCGAACATTCAATACCAAGTCCGATGGCATCAGTATCATCCGGGCTGTTCAGGCAAATTTCGAGCTGCAGCTCCAGGCTTTCTGGCAGGGGTTCGGGGCGCAGTAATTTTGGCCCGCGATGATCTTTATGTCCCTTTGGGAAAAAGCTCTTCCACAACTCACCGGTGGTAGGATCATGATAAAACACCTCAAAGGTGTCCATATTTTTTCGTACCGGCACCATGTCTTTGATGCGTTCGATCTGTCTTTTGTTGTTTAGGATATACATGATTCTGGGGATGTACTGATATGTACTTTCAGTAGATTTAAAAGTTCCGCGTAGATGATTTGTTTCAGTAAAGATAAGAAATAATAAAAAAGGAACGCTATGTCGAATGTCCCTTTATCAAAGTAGTCTTGACCACGTGATTTCCCAAAGAGATTTTTGCCTCCGCCTGTACACCTCCCATCATTATTGTAGAGAAGTTATGACGAACTGAGTCTGGCTTGATCCCTTATATGACATGAAATTGTATAACAATGGGATAACAAATTCCCACTTTATCCCAAAGCCGAGCTGATCATTCAAAAGGGTTTAAAATAAAAAAAGCCCTCAGACAACCTTTAAAGGTCATTTGAGAGCTTGTCAATGTCGGGGCGACAAGATTTGAACTTGCGACCTCTCGACCCCCAGCCGAGCGCTCTACCGTGCTGAGCCACGCCCCGATCAATGAGCGCTTAAGATACGCATCATTACAGGCAAAACTCAATCACTTATTGGGAGTTTGATATTCCTGAATGTTTTGTTAGAGTTTGAATAAGATTTTTGTGAAGCCTTTATCAAAACGTCTTACTGTCGGGTTGTTATCGTAATCGTCTCCGTCAATATCGTATGCTGCTCCAATTTCAAAATATACTTTTTCATGAGGATTGAATAAAAGAGAGAGGGTGATCCTGTGATTAAATTTTACCCCGGTAAAATTTTGTTCAGTCCAGTCAGATTTCATAATCTGATATTCCTGATGGTCAAAAGAATGATCTGAAAAATGGTATCGGGGCAGAAAGCGAAAATTAGATTTAAACGGACGAATGCCAATTCCAATGTCACCCAACCATCTTTTTATGCGTAAATCAAGGGGTTCTTTAATAAGTGAAAGCTCGAAATTTGTCCCTTCTTGCTGGTCGTAGTAGTATTCGTGTGAAACCCTCAGGTAAGGTTGAAACCAATCGTAATGACCAAAGTAGAAGATACCGAATTTGTTTAGGCGCTGTATTGATCTATAATGACCATCGAATGGATTGCCTCCACTGCTTCTATTTGTAGGATTCTTGTCTAAGTAACCATAAATGCCAATGGTTGAATTCTCAAAATTAAAGCTTAGAGAACCATTGACAAAATAGACATAGGTTTTTTCTTCAAACCGAAAATCGCGATCAACGCGGTAGTTGTAAACCCTTCTTACTTTCGGCTGCCATCCGGCCGAGATATCCCAAAACACAGTATTATTTGAAGGTGCATTTATTCGGGTATAAAAGAAAATGGGGCTGTTTTTATAACGAAACCGGTAGTTTTCCTCTTCAATTTTCAAAGGATTGGTGTCGTTCCCCGCGGTATGAACAAAATTATTCAGATAGTCCAGATATGTGAGGTCGAATCGAAAATGCCCCAAGTTTTTGTTATTGTATCTATAGCTGAGCGTCACATCAAGATCTTGTTTATATTCGGTGAGGGTATGAAGAGCTGCAATACTGTGACCGTCACTAAGGTTATGCAGATACTCAATTTCAAATAGTGCTCGAGTGGCTCGCGCATTTTGCTGAAGATACATATGCGTATTTACATGTGATACCTCAGAAAATTTGGAATTTGTATGGACTTCAGAATATACCGCAAGCCTGGTTTTCCTGTAACTTCCGGCTCTGGTTCTTACCCCATTGGGATTTTGATGCCAGGCAAATTGATCTCCGGGTAAAAATTCCTGGGTCATCATATCTAATTCATATTCTCCATTAAGCAAAGGAGTAATTACTCTTCCATAACCACGGTCATAAAAATAGGTGCCATACGCATGAGAACGATCCAGAATTTGTAATCTGTTTTCAAATGACCAATCATAAGTTGTTCCATGAGCCGGGTTTGAAAATCCGTACTGAGCAATTAGTTGTGTTGGCGAGCATAGTGAAATTAAAACTAAAAACGCCAGACCAATAAATTTATTCAAAGAGTCCATAAATTACTTTACTGGGAAGAAAGGAGCTACTTTTTGCTTTGGCACAACTCCACTAAAACACCATGATTATCCTTGGGGTGTACAAATGCTACCAACTTGTTATCGGCTCCGTCTTTTGGTTGTTCATTGAGCACGGTGAAGCCTTCTTTTCGGAGTCTATCCAGTTCTGCATGAATATCCTTTACTTCAAAAGCTACATGATGCAGCCCCTCGCCCTTCCTTTCAACATATTTAGCTATGACCGAATCAGGTGCGGTTGGGCCGAGTAATTCTACTTTGGATTCTCCGGTTTGAAAAAATACTGTTTCTACTTTTTCGCTTTCAACTACTTCAGTTTTGGTTGGCGAAGCATTTAAAATTTTTGAATAAGTTGAAGTGGCTTTTTCTACGTTTCTGACGGCAATGCCAATATGGTCAATGTGCATGAGGTTGATTTTCTGATGGTTAATTAAATGGATTTTTTAGTAAAATAATTGGACCGAATTTAAAAAGTACATCTATTGATTGTATTATTTATTATTCAACTGAATATCCGGGTATATATAACAGTATAAATATAAATTGTTTATGGCGCACCACCGTATAAAAACTTCAAATAAATATCCTTTTTGGTTAAAATCTACACTCATCCTAATTGGCTTAAGCCTGCTTTTCGTAGTAATGAGTTACGGCAAGTTCATTTTAATGCCATTAGCCTTCTCCGCATTCTTTGCGATGCTGTTAAGTCCTTTGGTTAAGATTTTTGAGAACTGGAAATTAGGAAGGGCTTTCAGCATTATTTTGACGCTGCTTATTATTTTAATTGTTTTTGCGGGAATATTATCGCTGATTTCGGCACAATTCATACAGTTTTCAGAACGGATACCGGAAGTCACAGAAAAACTAAAAGCGGTATCAACAAATGCCATCATTTTTCTGGAAGAATCCGTTGGCATTTCACAAGAAGAACAAAGTGAGTATTTGAGGCAAGGTGTCAACAACCTTATTGACCAAAGCGGGAATTATGTGAGTTCTATCGTCAGTGCAACTACCAATGCATTTACGGTGATGACACTAATGCCCATCTTTATTTTCTTCATGCTGTACTATCAGGAGCTGTTCAGAACCTTTTTTCGAAAGTTATTTGAAGTAAAAGGCAAAAGTTCCCGTGTGGATCAGCTGCTTGACCGTGTCCAGGGAGTAACCCAGAATTACCTGGTGGGGATGTTAACGGTTATTGGAATTTTAGCTGTCTTGAATACTACCGGCCTATTCATTATTGGATTGGAGCATGCTTTGTTTTTCGGTGTTTTCGCCTCGCTTTTAGCCATTATCCCGTATATAGGAATTATTATCGGGGCACTGCCTCCGCTTCTTTTTGCTTTCTTACTCACAGATTCTTTGCTCACCCCAATTCTTGTGGTGGTTGTTTTTGGGATCGTTCAATTTCTGGAGGGTAATTTTATTACTCCACGGGTAGTGGGTTCTAAAGTATCCATAAACCCTTTTGTAGCTATAGTTGCTTTAATCATAGGCGGAGAACTTTGGGGTATTTCAGGGATGATTCTATTTGTTCCGCTGATTGGTATTTTAAAAGTGGTATTTGATCAAATTCCTGAAATGAAGCCATATGGGTACCTACTTGGAAACAGTCTTAAATACGATGACAAGTTATAAGCAGAAATACTTTTTTAGTGCATTCTTTTTTTTCTTATGTGGCCTGATGAGTTTTTGGGCTTGCTCATCCGATAAGTCAGCCCCTAAGGAGCATTATTATTTGAAAGGTTATGATCATCTTGAATTTAGGGATACGTTAGGAAACCCAGTTCCGGTGTCGCAATATATTTACAGTACCACCAGCACGAATGGTTTTCGGAGCTATGGGATTCGAGATACAAGTCTTCTGTTGGTTCATAAAAGATCGGGTGATCCTTATACCGGTTTTATACGGACCTTTCACAGGCACACATATAATTTACAGGGAGAGTATAAGGACGGAAAAATGTTTCGGCTGCGGTACTGGCACCCTAACCGCACACTTGGCATGGATGCCGACTATACCAAGAATAACACCTCGCTGTGGGATCCTTCGGGTAATTTGGTGGTCGCAATTACCCCGGGCGAGACTTATTATTATTATCCGGGTACAAGAAAAATAAAAGAGATCAGAAGAGACACCATTCATAGCTTTTTCAATATTCAGGGAGAATTGACCCGCTACAATATTTTTACCGATTCTACTATGACTTTTTATTATGCAGACGGAAGTCCTCGGTTGCAGTTACCGTACCGCGAAGGAAAGACCAGAGATGGGTTGGCAAAGCGATGGCACCCGAACGGTCAATTACAGGCTATTGGTGAATACAAGGATGGAACACAGTATGGCACGTGGATTGAGTACGATAGCCTGGGAAATGAAATCAAACGGGAAGTTTTTTGACCCAATGGAAGAGCAAAATTAAAAGGTTAATTAGGGTATTTGATTTTTAAAGCAAAAGGCCAATCTTAGAGAAGAATCAAATTTCAGGTACAAAATAATGAATCTTCGATTTCCTTCCCTCACCGAAATAACCGAACAAGGTTTTAGTACCTTTAAGCGGTTTCCATTTGCTTTGACAGTTGCATTTATTGGAACCCTCTGTGCTATGTGGCTGGCCGGACTTTCATGGGGCCAACAGTCAGATTATTTTTTTATAGTAAAAATTTGTTGGGTTTCGGCATTGAGTATTTCGGTTTTTCTCTCACTTTCTACCTTGGCAGAAAGCCGGAAATGGACTTTTAGGCAGGGTTTTCTTACCAAAATGGGTGCCTTGGTTATTTTACTCATTTACTATTATTTGTTGCCGGATAATTTTTCATCGGATGAAAGCGAGCCATTTTTTCGCTACCTGCTTTTCTTTATCGCGGCCCATTTGTTTGTTTCTTTTGCTCCGTTTTTACAGGATGGAGAGGTCAAAGATTTCTGGGCTTATAATAAGACGCTTTTTTTGAGAATATTGACTGCTGCTCTGTACACAATGGTCCTTTTTGCCGGACTTTCTATTGCAATGCTTTCGCTGGAGAACTTGCTTGAGATTGATATTTCAGGTAAGCGGTACAGTCAGTTGTGGATATTTTTAGCGGGATTATTCAATACCTGGTTTTTTCTGGCGGGGGTCCCGCATCCAAATCAAATGTCCGAAAGTGAACGAAAGTATCCCGGTGGCTTAAAGATATTTGTGCAATACATTCTAATCCCCCTGATTACCGTTTACATTTTGATTTTATATGCATACACCGGTAAAATCATATTAGAATGGGAATGGCCGATTGGTTGGGTTGCCAATTTAGTGCTTAGTTTTTCTATAGCCGGAATATTGGCGCTGCTTCTTTTACATCCTATTCGAAATCAGGAAAATAACCGCTGGATCAACTTATTTTCAAAAGGATACTATATCGCCCTCATACCCCTCGTTTTATTATTGATGCTTTCAATCTGGGTGCGCATTTCGGAATACGGAGTAACCGTGAACCGCTACTTTGTGGCTACTCTCGCTGTTTGGCTGGCAGGCATCGTGATTTACTTCCTGGTGGGAAAATCCAAAAATATTAAAGTAATACCGATTTCATTGTGTGTGATAGCATTATTAATCTCCTTCGGTCCCCTGGGGGCATTTGAAGTTTCAAAACGAAGTCAGTTGGATCGTTTTGAGCAATTGCTTGAACAGAATGAATTGCTGTCAGATGATAACAAAATAATTAAGGGTGATAAACTCATCTCGTTCGAGGACCGTAAACAAATAAGCTCAAAGGTGGACTATCTTTTAGAATTAAAAGGTTCTGAGCCTTTGCAACCATATTTTGAAGAAGATCTGGAAGAATATCTATTGGCTGAGGATAGTTCAAATAGATATAATGATGCAGGTAAAATCATGCGCTTAATGGGAATGGAGTATGTTGCTGTATGGCAAAGAGAAGACCAAGCGGAGGTGCGGCCAAATGACCTGTACTATTTACTTGAACCGAGAAGCGCGATTCCGGTTTCCGGTTATCAATTTTATCTTGGGGAATTTATTTTCAATGTTAACAACATTGAGCAGGTTAAAGAAACCAGGGATTCTGAGTGGACCCTCAGTTACAATAGAACGGAAATGATTGTAAGGGTTGAGTCCATAACCGACGGAAGCAGCATTAAGATAGAGGTACTGCCTTTAATAAATAAAATCAAAGAATCGGGTTTAGTAAACAAAAATACTGCACACCAGTCTATTGAAATGCTGACAGTGGAAACAGAAAATGAATCGCTGGCAGTGAAAGCGGTGTTTAAAAATATTAATGGGTTTACAGAAGGAGACGAGGTGACCATTCAAGATGTCACAGTAGTACTATTTGTTACACCAAAAAAATAAAACCGAGAAACAAAAAAAAGCTGGTACTTGGCAAAAGCTAAGTTTCGTCAGGGAAAAACAAATCCCGAACGTACGTATAATTTGCTGCCAACCTGCCAATGGGATCGTAAGTTTCGTAATTTATTTTATCGCCTTCCATGTATACCTCATCCTTAATGTGGTAACAGGCCAATTCTCCGATCACCTGATTAAAATCACCTAACTCCATGACTCTGTTTAAGGTGCACTCCATACTAATAACCGCTTCTTCAACTCTAGGCGCAGTAACGACCTGACTTTTAACCGGTGTCAGCCCTGTCTTTTCAAACTCACTAACGTTTTTGGGGAAAATTTCACTGCTTTTTTGCATATGGGAAGCTAATGAAGCTGACACCATATTAATCACAAAATCACCGGTTTCTTTGATGTTAGCCAGCGTGTCTTTATCTCCGTCTTTACCCACTTTATAACCCTGACCGATAGAAATAATAAACATGACGGGATCATGTGAAATCACTTGAAAATAACTGAAAGGTGCCAGGTTGGGAATTCCGGTTTTCCCAACTGATGAAATCCAGGCAATAGGACGGGGAACAACGGTTCCCTTTACCAGCTTAGCTATTTGTCGTTTAGAAAATTCAGATTTTTCTATAATCACGGAAGTACATTTAGGATTGAAAAGTCAGAGGACAAAGGTAGTCAATTACTGAAATAACAAAAATTGACTATCTGGCCTCAAAAAAAGCTCTGACCTCCTCCGGTCCCTTAGCATTCAGCACGCGATCTTTCTCATATTTTCCTTTTCGGGCAATGCGGACGCCATAAGGGATATCGTCTATCCCATCAATGGTATGAGCATCAGGGTTGATGGAGGTCATTAAACCCACTTCCCGGGCCTTGTTGCCAAATCGCCAGTCGAGATCCAGCCGGAGTGGGTTGGCGTTTATTTCGATGGCTGTGTTGTATTCTGCGGCAAGGGCAATCAGCTCATTCAGGTCTAGGTCGCTGCCGTTTCGTTTAAGCAGTAAACGTCCGGTTGGATGGCCCAAAATTCGGGTAAATGGATTTTTGATGGCATTTCGCATTCGCTCCATCATTTCTTCACGAGGCATATTCAGCGATTGGTGTACGCTGGCAATCACAAAATCAAAGCCTTCGAGTATATCATCCTCATAATCCAAAGAACCATCGGTAAGGATATCAGATTCAATACCTTTAAAAATTACGAAATTCTTTCCGGTACTTTTGAATTCTTCGTTAAGGACATCAATTTCGTCCCACTGCTGTTTGATTTCGTCCACCGAAAGTCCGCCGGCATACGCAGCAGTTTTGGAATGATCAGTAATCCCCAAATATTCATATCCCCGTTCCATACAAGCTTCGGCCATTTCCTTGATAGAATATTTTCCATCACTCCAGGTACTGTGGGCATGGATGACTCCGCGAATATCATTATCTGTAACCAAATCGAATGCTTCCTGTTGTTCATAAATCTCAAACTCGCCTCGATTTTCCCGCAACTCCGGCGGAACAAAATGAAGTCCCAATTTCTCGTATATATCGGCTTCACTTGAAAACTCCACAGGTTGGTCAAAATCCGTTTCACCCTCTGAATTCAGTTTAAAAAGCCCATATTCATTCAGGCCCATTCCACGCTCACGGGCACGCTGGCGCATAACCACATTATGCTCCTTGCTGCCGGTGAAGTACATTAATGCGGCCGGGAATTCTTTGGGAGATACAATCCTCAGGTCAACCTGACGGCCCTCTTTAGTGCGAACGGAGCTTTTGGTATCACCTTTACCTAATATATCAGTCACTCTTTCATGATTGATGAACACGTCAAAAAGTGATTCAATGTGATCTTTTTCAGCAGCAATAAGAATATCTATATCCCCAATGGTTTCGAGTCCGCGCCGGTAGGAACCGGCCACTTCAATTTGCTGAACGCCCTCCAGATCTTTTAGGCTTTTCATGATGGCCTCTGCTATTTCCTCAGCTTGGTCGAGACGGCAGCGTTCGTCAAACTTCTCCATCCATTCAATGGATTTCTGGATTTTCTCGGCTGATTTTTGTCCCAGTCCCGACAGTGAAGCCACTGAGCCATCTGCAAGTTTTTCCTTAAGCTCATCCAGCGTGCTGATACCCAATTCTTTGTGAATTTTATAAGCATTTTTAGGTCCCAGTCCGGAAATATTCAGCCAGGGAATCAAACCTTCAGGTACTTTTTCTTTGAAGGCTTCCAGTACGGGCATTTTCCCGGTTTCAACCAACGCATAAATGTCTTCCGCAATAGATTTCCCAACTCCTTTAATATCCGTTAAGTTTTTCTCTTCGATGTAGTCATTGATGTCTTCTCCAAGCCCCTCAATGGTCTGGGCTGCTTTATCGAAGGCAATTACTTTGAAGCGGTTTTCCCCGGCAAGCTGCATCAGCTGGGAAACTTCCCGGAGCAGGTCGGCTATTTGGTCGTTGGTATAGGGCATGGAAATTTTGAATTGGGTATTTAAAATATTGAAATAAGATGCGAGGTTTTAGGTGTTAGTGCTTTTTCTAAAACCTAACACCTCGCACCTAAAACCTAATCTTTTTACCTATCTAAATGCATCTTCTATATGATTAAATTCCGGGGCTTCATTCTTTTTTTGCACAATGCCGATGATATCAAACCGCATGGGAGATCCTTCCATCTTTCGTTCATACATCCAGGCTTCAGAGGCTTTGAATACATTTTTAACTTTTTCTTCGGTAACATATTCCATCGGTTGGCCAAATTTAGTGGAAGACCTCATTTTTACTTCTACAAAAACAATGGCTGTATCATCATAAGCTACTATATCTACTTCAGCATGTTCGAAAAAGTAATTTCGTTCAAGGATTCTCCAGCCTTTAGACTCCAGGTAAACACAGGCTAATTCTTCGGCTTCATTGCCAATTTCTCGGTGTGACTTTTTAGTCATTCTCTTTCTTCTTTCCGGTCAATGATTCTTTTACTTCCACGAGTTTCACAAGTTGTTTCAGGAAACCCAAATTCTTTTTGTTGATATATGGCAACAGTGCATCAGTAAAGCGCTCAAACATTTCGAGAAACTCCATATAGTTCTCAATACGTACTTTGAATTCCTTACTTTCTTCATCATTAAGCCCGCCCGCCTCAAGAGTTTCCAAACACTTCTGAAGGTTTTCACGAATTGGCGCAATTTCTCGCTGTTGTCGTTCCCGAATAATGGTTGATACAATCTTCCAAACATCGGTTTCGGCAGAGAAGTAATCTTTTCGATCTCCCTTATAATGTTCTTTATGAATGAGTTCCCAGTCCAGCAAGCGCCGGAGGTTCATGTTGGCATTTCCCCGGCTGATTCCCAGGGTTTCCATAATGGTATCAGTGTCCAGCGGGTGAGATTCAGCGTAGAGCAAAGCATGGATCTGAGACATGGTTTTGTTGATGCCCCATGCGGATGCCATTTCACCCCAAAGTAGAACAAATTGGTCGAGTGCTTCCTGATATGCTGGCGAGTGTTTCATGGTTATAGAATATCCAATATCCAATAATCAATATCCAATAATCAATACAGAAGACACTTGGATATTGATTATTCCGGGTTGGTTATTGAATATTCAAAAGGTTACTGGGTTGACTTAGTTTCTTTTGCCGAATCATTTTTTGGCGTCACGGCTTTAGACTCTGAAGCACCATTTTCAGTAGAATCAGCGGGTGGAGTTGAAGCTGATTTCCGTCCGCCATCTTTGTAATCAGTCACGTACCAGCCTTCGCCTTTATAAACCACTCCGCCACCGCCGGAAATGATCCGCTTTACTTTTTGCCCGGTAGTTGGACAAGTTGTCAGGGCATCTTCACTCATTTTCTGGACAATCTCAAAAGTGGTTCCGTCTTCTCTTTTATATTCGTAAGTGGGCATTTTGATTGATGATTTTAAATTGATGATTTACGAATAGGGTCTATCAAATTTTATGCCATTTTGCATTCTTTAAGTCAAATCTGCCAGTCCTTTCCCCAATCTATCCATTGCTTCTTTAAGATCGTCCATAGATGCAGCATAACTCAGGCGGATGCCGTTGGGTTCACCGAAGGCATCACCCGGAACAAGGGCCAGCCCGAATTCATCGAGCAAGTATAGGCAGAGATCGGTAGAGGATTCAATGGCAGAGCCATCGGGTTTTTTGGTGCCGATATAGTGAGAGATGTCAGGAAATACATAGAAGGCACCTCCCGGGGTAAAGCAGTTTATGCCGTCTATTGCATTCAAGGCTTTAACCAGATAATCGCGGCGTTTTTTGAACTGATCCCGCATGGCTTTGACTTCGTCCAAATTCCCGGTGTAAGCAGCTTCACCGGCTTTTTGAGAAATGGAGGAGGGAGCCGAAGTCTCCTGACTTTGAATTTTGGAAACTGCGTTTACAATATCATGATGAGCTGCAAGGTATCCCAGCCTCCATCCGGTCATGGCAAATCCTTTGGAGAATCCGTTGATTAAAATTACACGGTCTTTTAAATCAGGTGCTACATTTAAAATGCTTACGTGCTCGCCTTCAAATACGATATACTCATAGATTTCATCGGAAATCACATACACCTGAGGATACTTTCTTAACACGCCGGCTAATCCTTCAAGTTCTTCTTTGGTGTATTGAGCCCCGGTAGGGTTGGATGGAGAGCACAAAATCAGTGCTTTGGTTTTGTCGGTAATGGCATCTTCAAGTTGCTCCGGGGTTAGTTTAAAATTGTTCTCAAAAGAAGTGCGGACAACTACAGAGGTACCCTCGGCCAAGCGAGTCATTTCGGGATAGGAAACCCAGTAAGGGGAAGGAATGATCACTTCATCACCGGGATTAACCAATGCAAGAATGCTGAAGCCAACGGACTGTTTGGCACCATTGGAACAGATAATTTGTGAAGGATCGTAGTCCAGGTTGTTATCCCTTTTTAACTTTGCACAAATAGCTTCTCGTAATTCAGGAGTACCCGGATTCATGGTGTAACCGTGAAAGCCATCTTCAATAGCTTTGATAGCGGCATCACAAATATGTTTTGGAGTTTTAAAGTCGGGTTCCCCCGCACTTAGGGAAACAATGGATTTGCCCTGTCGCTTCAGTTCTTTGGCACGGCCGGTGACTTTAAGGGTGGCTGATGGCTGTAAATTTTGTGCACGTGTTGAGATCATGTATTTAAAAAATGATATAAGTGTGTGAGATTATCCTGAGGGTGTAATGAATATAAGACGTTGACAGGAAATAAGTTGATAGGCAGATAAGAGAATAATCTTTAATTCCTTATTTCCTAAATTTCTTCTTCAGGGCTTCAGCTACCGCTTTAGGTACAAAGGAACTCAAGTCCCCATCCCAGTAGGCTACTTCTTTAACAATAGATGCAGAGATGAAAGTAAATTCTTCGTCCGGCATCAGAAAAACAGTGTCTATATTTGGAGCCAGCCTTTTGTTGGTGAGAGCCATACGGAATTCGTATTCAAAATCTGAAATTTGCCGAACGCCACGAACCAAGGTATTTGCATTCATCTTTTTTGCGTGATCAACAAGCAATCCTGTAAATTGTTTTACTTCAACGTTCTTACTCCACTCTTTACCGGCTATACAAGTTTCTATAAGTTCAATACGCTCATCCCCTGAAAAGACAGCTTCCTTACGATTATTTACTGCTACAGTCACAATTACACGGTCAAATAATTTGGTGGCACGCTCAAGGATATCGAGGTGCCCATTGGTCATAGGGTCGAAAGAACCGGGGTATAAGGCAATTGTTTTCATACGTGTGATTTAGCTGTTCAAATCAAAAATCTATTAATCGAAACAATGTACATAATCCTATTTTGAATCTACCGGATGCTTTTCAAAGATGCTAACAATGGTTCTGCCATAAGCTTTAGAAAAAGAACAATGCGGGTGATCGGTGAAATCTTTGTATTTGTCGTGTTCCAGCATAAGCCAGCCTTCATCGGTTAGCCAATTTTCGGATAGCACCTGTTCAATCATTTCATCCAAAAAAGGATAGTCGTAAGGGGGGTCACAAAAGATAAAATGATGAGGGGTTGCCATGCCATTCAGGAAACGCTGCACATCAGAGCAAACGATGCGCATTTGTTTGTCGATATCAAACTGCTTGGCCGTTTTTTCAATCTGTTTTACATTTTGAGGATCTTGCTCTACGGCCGTCACGTGTTTGGCCCCACGCGAAATAGCCTCAAAGCCAAGGTTTCCCGAACCTGCAAAAAGGTCTAAAATAATGGTCCCCTCCATGAAAACGCGAGCTTCAATCAGGTTGAAAATGCTTTCCTTCGTACGATCGGTAGTGGGACGTACATCCAGTCCTTTTGGGATGTTAAAGTGACGTCCTTTTAATTTTCCGGTAATTATCCGCATGGCGGAACGAGTGATTTTAAGTTTTAAATGTTAAATGAAAGTCTCCTTTAATTTAACATTTAAAACTGAGCATTTAACATTCCAATTCAAAAATCGAGGCTGAGGAGGATAGCGGGAAAAGCGGCGGCGAGGTCAAACCCGTAGGTTTTTTCTTCGGCCTGAACACCAATGGCTTCGAGGGAATTGAGTTTGGTTATTTCAGCAGAATCATCCCAAAAACCCTGAAGAGCTTGTTCTACTTCGTGGCACTGATGCCCAAAAAGGTAAATGGTTTCGTGAATTCCGCGCATCCAGCTTGAATTGGCTGAATGCTGCAACCAATGATAAGGGAGGTCTTCGGGCTGATCAAAAGAGATGTAAGTAGCGGCTCTGAATTTCCCTAGTAAAAAAGAGGTAATGGAAATAACATTTTCGTGACAGCCAATCATAAGGAAAGATCCTCCGGGCTTTGAGAATGCAGACCATTTGTGTGCCATTTCAAAATCACTGTTAAAATCGGTAGTGGCAACCTGGGTAGTCAGTTCATCGAATCCTGCCATAAGATTTCGGCGTCGAACGGATAAAAACTTGTATTCACCGTTATGAAGCCCGTGCCAGGTAGGTTCAATGTGTTCACGTTCTACCCCTTTCATCAAGATGGCGAGATGATCTTCACGCTCATCGGCATTGTCGTACACTACTTTTGGGAAAACCGTCCAGCATTCGTGAGCGGGATGGGTAAGAGCCCGGACTGATTTTATATTATGATCGGTACGGAAGCGGTCGAAGGTAGAGAGGATGTGCGGAAAGTGATCTTTGTGCTGACGGGTAATAGCGTCAATTACATTGAAATTAAAGTCGAAGGAGCCTATACGAAAAAGGTGCTTGTCTTTTTCCGGATCATTGATCGAATAAAAGAGGCGATCCGAGAAAAAACAAACACCTAAATTTGCAGAAGCGTCATCCATTAATTCCAGTTTGGAGCATTACGCATCGTAGTACGTTCGAGACTTCCTATCGTATCGTCAGAACCCGGATCTTCGAGCAGATATATCTGAGGGCGAAGAGTGTCGTTCAATGTGTATTCAAATTTTGGAAAAGGAGGCCGGGGAGAATATACCAGTGAATCCGGATTGAAAACATCAAAGGTTTTCCCAAAAAGAGTATCAGCCATAGCAATCATCATGGAGTCGGTTTTCAGAAATTTAACCAGACTGTCAAGACCGCCTTCTGTTGGCGGAAAAGTATCATGACGGTTTTCATACTGAATGAGAGCATCTTTGGTATCTAACATCCGCTGCCGGACTTTCTCAGTCATGGCTTCCCTCTCTTTAACTTCCTGGTAGGGAGTTACCAATGAATCATAAAGCCAGTAAGTAAGCCCAAGAATGATGATTCCAAGTACTATTGTAAGAATTTTATTACGTGTATCAATGTCCATGTGAAAAGCAATGAGTTAAATAATTATGTTTCTGTCCCAATAAAATTTCGGAGAAAGAAAATACACGCACACCCATAGATATGCAACTTTCTAAAGCATTCAAAAATATGAATTCATATTTCTTTTTCAGCTGTTATTTTAAGCTGCCAATTTTAACCCCCTAAATCACTGTTTATTTGAACCGGCAAATACTCCGACTCGCAATCCCTAATATCATTAGCAATCTGTCTGTTCCGCTCCTTGGAGCTATTGATACCGCGGTTGTAGGGCATTTAGAGCACGTTTATTACCTGGGAGCCATTGCTGTGGGAAGCATTATTTTTGATTTCATTTTTTGGGGTTTTGGCTTTCTTCGCATGGGTACAACCGGTATGGTTGCACAGGCTTACGGAGCACAGCAAGAGCGTAAAACCCGCATTATTTTATTTCGGGTATTGCTGGTAGCCGCTGCAAGCAGTGCATTCATCCTGCTTATTCAGTACCCGCTCATCGAGATTTCCTTATATCTTGTGAATGCTTCCCCTGAAGTGGAGGAATATACCCGCCTGTACTACCATATACGTATTTTTGCGGCGCCGGCTACCCTCGCATTGTTTGGGCTGAACGGTTGGTTTCTGGGCATGCAAAACTCTACCTACCCCATGATGGTCACAATTTTCTTAAACATTGTAAATATTGTGCTAAATCTGATTTTTGTGTTCCGGTTTAATATGACAGTAGATGGGGTGGCTGCCGGGAGTTTAGTTGCCAGCTTCCTGGCTTTGGGGCTTGCAATCATCCTTTATAAGAAAAAATACGGCGGGGTAAAATTAAATATACAATGGAATGAACTCATAGAAACCGAAGAGCTAAAGAAGTTCTTTTCAGTTAATCGGGATATCGTTATTCGCACCTTATGCCTGATTTTCTCCTATGCTTTTTTTACGGCAAAATCGGCAGAAATGGGGGACGTGGTATTGGCTGCAAACACTATTTTGTTACAAATGTGGTATATCAGCTCATATGGAACAGATGGCTTTGCTTATGCTGCTGAAAGCCTGGTCGGCAGATTTAAGGGGGCAGAGGATAACAACAGGCTTAAATCAGCGGTAAAGGCAAATATGTTATGGGGAATTGGGTTGGGGTTACTTGGAACCATCACTTATGCACTATTTGATACAGAAATTATTGCCCTTTTTACTGACAAGGAAAATGTAATCGCTGTAGCCGCCACGGTGGTTATTTGGTTGATTGTAGCTCCCGTAGTGAATAGCATCTGCTTTATTTGGGACGGTGTTTACATTGGAGCTACGGCAACCGGAGCCATGCGTAATTCCATGCTGATTGCGACCGCCCTCGTTTTCGTCCCGGTATATTTTATCAGTGAACCGTTTGCAGGTATACATGCCCTTTGGATGGCAATGACGGCTTTTATGGTTGCCAGGGGAGTGATTCTGTCAGCTTATGCACCAACAAGGATTTTTGGTTCGGCTTCCTGATGTTATTACCACTACCGGGCTTTGAACCATTCTCTAAGCTGAATGGTATGCGGTGATATTACATTTAATCCATATACTTGCATTGATGTAATTAAATAAACAGGCATGAATTTTTTAAAAGAGGCGACAGATACATTATTAAAAAGCTTCAGGGCTTTTATGGAAGACAATGGCTTTCAGTATAGTGCTGCCGTTTCCTTTTATACCTTGTTCTCGATCGCTCCCATTGTGATGATTGCCGTGTATACCGCAGGGATTTTTGTCGGGAATGAAAGCGTGATGAGGGAGCTGACCGGTTTCTTAAATGAAACCATCGGGCAGCAGAGTTCTGAGGCTGTAATGTTATTGGTTGAAACTATTCAGACTGAAAATCAAAGTGTTTTGTACCTGATTATAAGTGTGGGTTTCTTAATTGTGTCAGCTACTACCGTTTTTGTTCAATTTCAGGATTCCTTCAACCGGATTTTTAAAGTGATGATAAAATCTGAAGTAGGGGTTTGGAAACTCCTTATTGACCGTTTCATGGCATTTGGAATGATTGTACTTCTCGGGATTGCCATGATAACTTCACTTGTTTTGGACACCTTATTGGTTTCTTCATTTGACTTGCTTTCCACTCATTTTGAATCCGTCAATTTGGTGCTGACGGTAATAGGGAGTAACCTACTTACCATAGCCATGATTTTTGTGGCGATACTTTCAATGTTTTATATTCTTCCGGATGTAAAGGTGCAGTGGCGGGCACTTATTTATGGCAGCCTGGTAACCACTTTGCTTCTCGTGATTGGGAAATTTGGGGTTGGAATGATTATCGGGAACAGTCCGCTGAACCAACTTTCCGGGGCGTCTTCTTCCGTAATAATTTTGATGTTGTGGGTGTACTATTCCAGTATTATTATATTTTTCGGCATTGAGCTGGTAAAGGCATTGGCGGAACGGAATGATCGTGAAATACAAGCCGGAAGATTTGCCCGAAAGTTTAAAGTAGTTGATTATGCCCCAAATAATAAGAAAACGAGCACAGAATGAAACAGATACTATTAATGCGCCATGCCAAATCGGGCTGGGATAATCCTGAACTTAAAGATTTTGACCGCCCGCTGGAAGAAAGGGGACTGAATGACGCTCCCATGATGGGCCGGTTCATCATGGAAAGTAACTATAAACCCGGAATGGTTATTTCGTCTCCGGCACAAAGAGCGAAAGAAACAACACAGCTTATCAGGGAGGCCGCCAAAATAGAAGAGGGCCAGATTAGCTGGAACGAAGATTTATACTATGGCTCCGTACAAGACTATATTGCAGCTATCCAAACGGCTTCGGATGAGTATGAAAGAATTATGCTGGTGGGGCATAACCCGCTTATGGAAAATACGGCCGGAATTTTAGCGGGAGCCGGACAAAAAACAGCACTGCGCATGCCCACAGCTGCCCTCGTTTGCCTGGAAAGCTTTGCAGAAATCTGGGAAGCAGTAGCCCCCGCCACCTGCCAGATTAAGTGGATGATGATCCCCAAAGTCCTAAAAAAATAGAGACGAGGTGTCAGGTGTTAGGTTTTAGGCCTTGCCACTAACACCTAACACCTCTCGTCTAAAACCTATCCCTAAAATCTCACAATAATTCCCTCGATTTGTTATATTCCCAGAGTTAAAAAATTCAACCCAATCATATACAGCAGATGCAATACCAACAAAATTTTTTCTATCTCTGCAAAACTCCATTAAGCGCTGAAGGGCCGGAGCATGTTGAAATCATCACGCGTGCCGAAGACAGTGAAGACTTTCCGCGTGTGTTCTCGGAATTTGAAGAATTACGCTCGCACGCTTTTAATGATGACAAAATCTACAGTGTTGTCCGTGCCGACGATATTTACGAACTGATACGCACCAATACCGAGGAGAGTGCCAAAGAAATGGCGTATGAGAAGGCCGAGCCGGAAATCATTACCAACCTGCAGCACCGGGTAATGCAAGGCAAAGACGCCAACGCCAAAGCTATTTTAAAAGAAGTGTATGATATAACGGAGTAAAAGAATCTTCTTTCCTCCTATTTTTGCTTTTACAAATAAGTATATAAAAATCCCGCAGGGTTAGCCTGTGGGATTTTTTGTTTGATAGCTTAAAGGTTAACCTTTACTCTGCATTATTTCGAAGATGTTGAATGAGGAACGATAGTTCCATCGCTTAATTCATAATAAACAATATTGCTGAAAAAGCTGAAGAACCCATCTTGATGAACGGCCCGGACTTTATATGCCACCCAGCCGTCAGGGCTGCTTGGAGGTGAAGACATTACACGTAAATCAGGATCAGAAGTCATCATGTCTACATAGGAAGTTGAGCTTATTGTAGCCCATAGTCCCCATGTGGTTGAAGAGCCTACTTTACGGTGTATTTCATATTCATATGCGCCTTCGGTGGCAGACCAGTCCAATTTCGGGTGATCATTTTGCACGCTGCCGATTACATAGGGACTGCCTACATACGGTTCACTGGAAGCTATAGGGTCTGGGTTGCTGTCAGGATCGTTATTTACCTGTTTGTTTGTGTATGGCTCCTGCCCGGTCGCCAATAAAATGCCGGCTACGTGAGGAGCAGCCATAGAGGTGCCATCTATAGTTTTTGTATTACCGTTTTTCCATAATGAAGGAATGTCAACGCCTGGGTTTGAGTATTCTATTGGTGGATTTCCATAGTTGGAAAATGAAGCAAAATTATCATTATTGTCATGAGCGGAAACAGTCCAAATGTTTGAGTGATTAGCTCTTCCAGGAGAATAATCATTTGCGTTTGAGCCTGCATTCCCCGAAATCAAAGTGAGTCTTACCCCATTGTTTGCTGCGTTTATAACTGCATTGTCCAAATCTGTATCTATTGGCCCCCAAATACTGATATTAACAACATCACCAGGAGCTGCATTATTTGTAATATAATCAATGCCATTTAGTAAGCTGCTTTCGGGACATTGATCTTCACCCGGTCCCGGTGATTCATCATAACAAACTTTTATTGCCACAACAGTTGCACCAGCTGCCACCCCTACGACATCTTGAGAGTTATTCTTAGCAGCGATAATGCCAGCTACGTGTGTTCCGTGACCATTCCCATCATCAGCGGGTTCCGTCGCAATAAAAGAAACGCTATTCGCCACATCCACATTTAAATCCGGATGATCTAAATCAATTCCGGTATCCAAAATCCATGCTTTTTTTCCAGTTCCGTCTAGAGGCCCACCTACTCTTGTTACGCCCCATGGAATTGTTTGATTAATGTTTAGATTATTTTTTAAAACATGATTATCTGATTTTAAACGAGTCTTATTTTTTATGTATCCTAGGCTATACAACTTATTTGGCTTAACTTTTAATATTCGAGCATCCTTCTCTAAAGCTTCAACTTGGTTTTTTGTTAGTTTAGCGGAAAAACCTTTTAGAGCATATTTATATCTATGCATGATAGAATCTTTGCGAATATTGAAATCTTGTCGTACTTGCTCTATTAACACATTTGACTGTTGTGCAATAGCTTCGCTGATACGGTTTTCAAATTGATTTTTGAATAAGATTATATATTCACCTTTTATAACATTTGTATCACTAATTTTTTGGGTTGTTTGAACAGATATACCTTGATTATCAGTAGAGGGGGGGGGTATTTTGAACCAAATTTTGGTCGTTGCAACTTGTTATCACCAACGAGATGATAACACCAATAAATAGATGTTTGAATCTTGACATAAACATATTTTCTCCTTTTTTGATTATAATTTAACTGCCAGAAAAACCGATAGTTATATTCGCAAGAGGAAATTCATTCAAAAATGTTACAGTTATGAGTATGAGAAATAGATTATTAAAAACGTGCGTACTGTTAATTTTTATGCATGCTACGTTTGTAGTAATCAGCTGTACTACTGGGCCAAATACCGATGACTTTCTTTTAAAAGGAAGCTGGAATCAGGAGGGGCTTCAGCATGCGGAAATTAATGTAATAAAAGAAGATGAAGAAGGAATACTCTTTGGCACTGATTCAGGGTTGTTACAGTGGGATGAATATGCGAAAGAATTTTACAGTTTAGGGTTAAGTGATGAGCAAGTTATTGGCGTGGTAAAATTTAATGATGGAGTATTCCTTGTTGGAACAAAGGCATCCGGTTTTTCATCAGGTGATACAACTTTATTTCGACTTGGACATGGGGCAACAAATTGGGATCCGTTTATGAATAATTTTGGCGGGGAAACGGGAGAATATACTTTTATAAGCAAGGGGCCTCTAAAAAGACAAAATACATCAGGCACGGTTTGGGTGAGAGCTGGTAATGCGGTTGCCCGTTCTGATGATAAAGGGAACAAATGGGAATTGATCTCAGGAAATTGGGGAAGCTGGGGAGGAGCAGCAGTGCTTTTCTACTTAGATCCATTTCATCAGGACAACGTTTGGGTTGGTGGAGTAAGTGCTCTTTCTCAGGCAAACTTGTATAATACCACAGATAGGGGAAGCACATGGACAGATGTAAGTGCTGGGCTAAGTGATGATATAGAAGCAGTTGCCTATGATGTAATCAGCTATCCAAATAATAGTAATATTATATTAACAGGACTTAGTGGAAGTGTTCCTGAGGCTTTCAAGATTAAAAAATCAACAGATATGGGGAAGAATTGGAAAACTGTTAATCATGAGGTCGGTATCCATTGTTTTACCCACAGTGCAGCCAATTCAGAAATTGTCTATGCAAGTGGCAGAAATTCGGAGGGCCGCCTATTCTTTTTAGCCAGTGGCGATTTTGGGGATACCTGGCAAACAATTGATCACCCCGAAAGCCCGACTGGGATTCGTGTAAATGATATGGTTTCGGTGATGGAGGCAGGTGAGGAGGTCTTGTACTTGGGTACCAATAAAGGTGTATATTCGTTTATTTTCGATAAATAGATTTTATTCCTCGTTCCCAACCTCCCGGTTGGGAATGCTCATCGGGACCTCCCGGTCCCAAAGAACCAAATCATCCACCAAACACTGTAACGGGAATCAAGCCCTGTACCCCCAAATAATCACAAGCAGATGAATATCTCCAATGAGCCGGTTCCTTCACAAAGCCGGCCCTAACAGGATTAACATGGATATATTCAATTTTCTGATTGACCATTTTCATATTGGTAAGTTGTTTTGGATGCAGGCCTTCTTGCCAAACCTGAAATGTTCTTCCGATTTTATGAGAGCGTTTATTCCATTTGAGTTTCTCAAGCCAGTGGGTATGCCCGTTTTGCTTCAGTACATCCAGAATTTGCCGGGCAGTGTATGATTTCCCCAATCGTAATTTCTTTGCCAGTTCTTCTCCCTGAACAATAGCGTGGAAGTGGTTTCCCATAAGTATATATGCATAGAGCGTTACTTCTCTTCTTTGCTGTAGATAAACTAATTGGTCGAGTACGATTTGAGCAATTTGAGGCTTAGACAGTATTGGAAGTTCCTCCAATATTGTACTTGTGATAAAGTACGGATAGTGTTTTTCGTAAAACTTGTAGCGAGTTCGTCCCATGGTCTTTTTCTTTGTTAGAGCGATGGGAATGAGATTCCTTACAAATTTTTTTAGCTACGGACCGGGAGGTCCGTTATGGCATTCCCAACCGGGAGGTTGGGAACGAGTTTATACTTCCTTTCTAATTGATAAATACTCTCGATCACGCTCATTATAAATCCTTTTAAATAATTACTTAGAGGATGGAACCGTAGCCGCTTACTTTTGTTTAATTAATAGAATATTCACAAAGAAAGGTTTAATTGAGATGAATATCGCAACATTAAACGGAGTATCAACAATGGAAGTTAACATTGGAATTTCTGAAGAACACCGAGAGAAGATCGCAGAAGGGTTGTCAAAAGTATTGGCAGACTCTTACTTGCTGTATCTGAAAACGCACAACTATCACTGGAATGTGACCGGTGAGTTGTTTCACCAGCTGCATGAACAATTTGAGGAACAATACACTGAATTAGCTGAAGCAGTGGATGAAATCGCAGAACGCATCCGTGCCATAGGGTTCAGGGCACCGGGTACCTTCAAAGAGTTTAACGAAATCACATCAATCGAAGAAGATACCGATCAGCCCAAAGCCATGGATATGGTAAAACGCCTGGCAACGGCCAATGAGCAAGTCATTCGCACTGCCCGGGAGGCTTTGGAGCCTGCCAAAGCAGCTGATGATGAAGCAACCATTGATTTACTGACCGAGCGGCTTACCCTTCACAGTAAAACCGCATGGATGCTCAGAAGCCACCTGGAAGACTAAAAAGAAATATTGAACAAAAATATAAGAAAGGGATCGTCATTGCGAGGAATTCACAAAGCCTAATGTAAGATTGGGAAGCTTAAAGACGAAGCAATCTCCCGAAATCAAGATTTCAAGTAGTCCATGGAGATCGCGCCGTCGAAAGACAAGAAAGACCGAATGCAGGCATTGATGCTCCTCGCGAAGACATTGATTTTTTATTAATCACAAAAAAAAGAGAGACATTATGAATGATTTAACCCTTAAAGGAACATGGAACGAGACGAAAGGGAAACTCAAACAAAAATATTCAGAGTTGACAGATGATGATCTTGCCTTCACCGAAGGTAAAGAAGATGAGTTGCTTGGCCGGCTTCAGAAAAAAATCGGCAAGACCAAAGACGAGATCAAAAAAGAAATAGCCGAACTTTGATTTATTAAGCATAAAATGCAAAAGGAAGGGTATTGCCCTTCCTTTTTTTTATGGGTGGTAAATCAATTGAATATAAGTGATATTAATTAAACAGAAACTGAACTAACCAGTTGGAGATACAGGTACATGGAAGATTTTAGCATAAGTCCGGATGAATTAATGGGGATTGTGACCACCTTCGGCCCAAAGTTGCTAGCCGCTATAGCAACGTTGGTCATTGGCCTTTGGATCGTGAAGTTTATTGTAAAAGGAGTAGGCAAGGGGCTGGATAAAAGTAATGTGGACACGGCCCTGAAGAGCTTTTTGAAAAGCCTGGTTTCCATTTTACTGAAAGTGATGGTTTACATTTCTGCCCTCGGAATGCTGGGTATTGAAATGACCTCCTTCATTGCCGTATTGGGTGCTGCCGGTTTGGCTGTGGGTTTAGCGCTTCAGGGAAGCCTTGCAAATTTTGCAGGCGGTGTGCTCATTCTATTTTTCAAGCCGTTTAAAGTAGGTGATTTTATTGAGCGGGGAAGTGAGTCAGGAACGGTAGAACGAATCGATATCCTGCATACGGTTTTAAACACTCCTGACAATCAGGTGATTGTAATTCCCAATGGGCAATTGGCGAATTCACCGGTTATCAATTACTCGGCTAAAGAAACCCGACGGGCGGTATTTCCGGTAGGAATCGGATATACCTCTGATATGAAAAAGGCTCGTGAGATTATACTTCGGGTACTTAACGGTGACGAACGCACTCAAGCAGATCCGGAACCCATTGTAGTGCTCACAAATCTGGGAGACAGTTCTCTGGACTTATCCGCTCGGGCCTGGACAAAAACAGAAGATTACTGGGGCTACTTCTGGGATAATCTTGAAAAGATAAAAGAGGAATTGGACAAAGAAGGAATAGAAATCCCATTTCCGCAACGAGATGTTCACTACATCCAGGATGAATCGGATTGATGTTTAGCTTTCAGCCGTCAGTTTTATCAAAAAAATTGACAGCTTTTAAATTTTTCACCCTGCTAAACGGCCAAATTTATACTATGGACTCAGCTTTATCAGCCGGAAGCGCACACTTATCTAATTGATCTAAAACGTTTTGCTATTCTTTTGCTTTCGATTGCCAAAGATTGGGGAGATATATTATCTTAACTAATCTATAAAAGAAGGCTTCGAGCCGTTAATCATAAAGAACTACGAGGAAAGGAAGGTTACTGTGGAGAACCTGGAGCAAAAAAATATCGATACTGAAGAACAAGAAACTACGGAAGAAGAACTTAAAACCACATCTGAAGAGGTTGATACTGAGGCAGCTGAGTCTGCTTCAACTGAAGAAGAGGCTTCTGATAAAGAGCCTGAGTCTGTCGAAGAGTCGGCTGATGAAGATGAAGTAGTTGACCAAGAGCCGGAAAAAGAAGCAGAAACCACGACAGAAGATTCAGAAACGGTTGCAGAAGAAACTCCGTCTGAGAATGAAAAAGAGGAGACGGAGCAAACCGAAGTCTCAGCAGAGAATGAAGTTGCTGAAGAAAATGAGGAAGTAAAAGCAAGCTCTGAGGAAGAAAATGCCGGGGAAGAAGCAGAAGAAGAGGATCCGGAAACATTCTACTCTGATATTGTGGACCGGGCCAAGGAGTTGGTAGTTCAAACTGATTGGGCTTTTGTGACTACAGAATTAGCAAATCTGGCTCAGAATGTAGCTGAGGGACCGGAATCAGCCAGTGATAAGGCAAAGCAACTGATTGAAGAATTTCAGGAACTGCGGGAAAATTTTGAGGAGAAGAAAAAGAAACATTACGAAGAGCAGAACCGAAAGAAAGAAGAAAATCTTGCCAGGAAAAAAGAGCTGCTGAAATCACTTTCTGCTATTGTAAGTGAGGAGAACTGGACGGCTACCAAAGAAGTAGGTAAAATTAAAAACCAGTGGGAGTCCATTAAGCTGTTGCCACAAGGGGAAGCTGAATCCCTGGATAAGCAATTCAAAGAATTGATGGATGAGTTTGAAGATCACAAGGTAGACCGGCTCGTTAAAAAACTTCAGCAAGAAGAAGAAAACTTAGAGCTCAAATTGCTTCTGCTTGATAAAATGGATGGGCTTGTTAAGAAGCTGGAAGAAAAAGATCCGAACTTCGAGGAGCTGGAAAACGATTTCAATAAGTTGATCTCACAGTGGAGAAAGGTAGGTCGGGTACCATCGGATAAAAATCAGCCACTTTGGGACCGTTTTAATAAGGTACAGGATACTTTCAACGAAATACGCTTTAAGTTTGATAAAGAATACCGGAAGGTTATTGAGAAAGCGCTCGAGAAAAAGAAAAAACTGATTAAAGAAGCGGAAGCGCTGGTAGATCAGGAAAATATTGCAAAAGCTGCGCGTAAGGTGAATAAACTTCACAGGGCATGGAAAAAAGCCGGAAATCTCCCTCAGAAAGATGAAAATGAGATGTGGGATCTTTTCAAAGCGGCTACAGATAAATTCAATGAAATAAAATCTGAAAATATTGACCTGCTTCGGGAGCAAGAAGAAAAAAATCTTGAAAAGAAATATGAGCTGATCGAGAAGGCCAAAGAAGAAAAAGACACCGATGATTTTGAAAAAGGTCATCAAACGATGCAAAACCTGATGAACCAATGGAAGAAAATAGGCCCGGTTCCGCGTAAAAAATCTTCCAAAATCTGGAAGCAATTTAAAGGCGCGATGGATGAATTCTATGACCGCCGCAGAGAGGCATTTAAAGGTGAACGAAAGGATCAAAAAGAAAATCTTGCCAGGAAAGAAGCAATTCTGGAAAAACTGGAAGAGTTAGGAAAGCACGACGATCCGGCATTAGCGGTTCAGGAGGCCAAAAAACTGCAGCAGGAGTTTAAGGATGTCGGTTATGTGCCTATAAAAATGAAGAATAAAATCTGGAAGCAGTATCGTGAAGCTTGCGATGTGATTTATGATCGCTACCGTTCTTTGGGCTCTGACTTAGGCATGGAGAAAAAACTGGCTAATCAGGGTATTGACCCGGACACCCGAAAAGATATTATTAAGTATCAGAAAGAACGTAATAAGCTAAAGAAAGAGGTTTCCAGTCTCGAAAGTGATGTGATTCAGTGGGAAGAAGCGAAAACGTACTTCAAGCCAACCAATCGCGGAAACAAACTCTTGGATGAGCTTCAGGAAAAAATTGATAAAGCAGATAAAGCCATTGAAGAAAAACAGGACAGAATTCAGGAGCTTAAAAAAGAAATTGACCAGCTGAAAAGAAGCGGAGACAGTAATGATGAGGAGGAGTAAATTCGCTCTTTTTTTTAATTAATATTTTTTTACACTTCATGTGCTCCTCATATTTGGATAAGGGTTCAGTTAAAAGGAGGGCAAATCTTAGTTAAAACTAATAATAGGCCGGGATAATTATAGCTATATTTGGGTATTATTTTTCCTGAAAAGGTTAGTTAATAAATTTATGCAGATATAAAAAAATTTGGGAAACTCGATAGACATAAAGTTTTGGGGGGTTAGAGGCTCCACTCCTTGCGCCAATAGTGAAAATATGTACTATGGGGGTAATACGATGTGTGTCCAAATTGAAATTTCAGGAAATGATGAACTCCTTATTTTTGACTGTGGAACGGGATTCAGAAATCTGGGAAATGACCTGCTGAATTCCGGGACTGTTCATAAAGGACGTATTTTTATTACCCATCCGCATTGGGACCATTTGCAAGGATTCCCGTTTTTTAAGCCTTTCTATAATAAAGATTGCTGGTTTAGAATTTATTTGCCGCCCCAAGGCGAAATTGGTTGCAAGGAAATTCTGTCAGGCCACATGTCGAATACTTTTTTCCCGGTATCTATGGACATGCTGGAAGCGGATTTAAATTGTGAAACTTTTCAACCGGGGAAAAAGCTTTTTGAGGACTACTCTATTGAATATATGTGGGCTACTCATACTGTCCCTACTGCTATTTACAAAATTAAGATAGATGATAAGACCATTATATTTTCTCCTGATAATGAACTGATGCGTGACAAAGGTAAAGAAACAACTCAATTTCAGGAAGATTTCAGGGCTTTTATACATGGGGCAGATCTTTTAATTCATGATGCTCAGTTCACAAGCGAACAATACGCTACAAGGGTAGGCTGGGGGCATTCTGCCTGGGAAGATGTTGTGGAAATAGCGAAAGAAGAAAAGGTAAAAAGGCTATGCCTTATACATCACGACCCTGATAATGACGATGATAAGCTTGCTATGATCGAAAATGAAATAATGGATCAGGCTGATTCAAGTTTTGAAAGCCTGAATTTGGCTAAAGAAGGGCAGGTGATAAGCCTGCCCCGCATAAAAGTCAATAAGGTTATTGCTGAATAATCTATTCTTTAGAAATAATACCTGATACCCAAAGCTCCGTTACCGTCAAAGTCGGTGCTTGGTGTAAAATTTAGAATAGGTACGGCTTCCACGAATAAATCGACTTGTGAATTAGGTATGATGTAGTTTAGGCCTATAGGAACCCTGATTCCCGCTCTTGCATCAGGATCACTAAGTACCAAACGGGCACCAACTCCATAGTAAAAGGCAAGGTCTCCTTCTTCAATACCGGTTAACCAGGAATGTAACAAGTAGTCTCCATGGATATGAAGCGCATCATTCCGACCAAATGACCAGGCTGCGCCTAAGTCGAAAGCAGACCGGGAGGTGTTCCATGATTTAATTGAAATACCTGTAGGTTCACCCAGCATAATCCCCAACCCAAAATTTCCGCCCTGCCCATTAGCCTGGGCTTTTGCTGTGTCGGGGGTCATAAACAAAAGCCCGACCAAAATAATTAACATTGGTAGTATCTTGGTAAATTTCATAATTAATAACTCTTTAGTTGTGGTTATTTACTCATTTAATGCAAAAAGGGTAAAATTTGTTCCAATCATTTAAAAATAGTGGGTTCTTAAAATAAAGTTAGAATGAAATATGTAAGATTATTGTAGAGTATACCATCTAATAAAATCGTTTACTATTAATAAAAATCGGATGAAATGGATAAATCATATTATAAAACAGAAGACTTAAAAAAGTTTGGCGACATTACTGAATTCGGTGAAAAACTTGGAACTAAATTTTTTGAATATTATGGGGAGGTTTTTGAAGAAGGAGCACTAACCAAAAGGGAAAAGGCATTGATTGCACTGGCAGTTTCCCATACTGTTCAATGTCCATATTGTATTGATGCCTATACCACCGAAAGCCTTGAAACCGGAGCAAGTGAAGAGCAAATGATGGAGGCGGTTCATGTTTCGGCAGCTATTCGCAGCGGCTCATCCCTTGTGCACAGTGTGCAGATGATGAATAAAGTAAAAGACCTTTCCATGTAATCATATAATTAGGCAGATATACTGTTGTTCCAGGAAAATAGTTTATTAATTAAAGTGTATAAGTATAAAGCAGTATTTAGCAGGTTATTATGAAAAGTTTACAAGCGAAAGCGCACTCATTATCCGATCCTGAAGTCCAAATTGAAATTATTAATTCCCACAACGACAAGATTAAATCTCTGACTAAGTTCGAGGAGAAATTAGAGGAGATTGACCTGTTCCCCCTGAAGCCAACAGGAATTGAAATTTTTCAAATGAATGTGGGCTACATGTGTAATATGACCTGTAAACACTGTCATGTTGATGCAGGGCCGGACCGGAAAGAGATCATGACAAAGGAAACTTTTCAATACTGCCTTGATGCTCTTAAAGGTACTGACATCGACATTGTTGACTTAACCGGGGGTGCCCCTGAGATGAATCCGCATTTCAGATGGTTTGTGGAGGAAGCCTCAGCACTTGGGAAGCATGTGATAGTACGTTCTAACCTCACCATTCTTACTACCAATAAATTTGGTGATCTGCCGGAATTCTTTAAAAAGCACGGAGTAGAAGTTACTTGTTCACTGCCATTTTACAGTAAGTCAAGAACCGACCGGCAGCGTGGTAAGGGTACTTATGATAAATCCATTATCGCATTGAAAAAACTGAATGAATTGGGATATGGGAAAGAAGATTCAGGTTTGTTGCTTAATCTTGTTTACAATCCCGTGGGAGCATTTCTTCCGGGAGATCAGGAGGAGATCAAACAAGAGTTTAAGAAAGAGCTTCGCCGTAAACATAATATTGAATTCAATGATCTTTACACCATCACAAATCTGCCGATCAGCCGTTTTCTGAATTTCTTGCTGATGTCCGGAAATCTTGAAGAATACATGGAAAAACTCATTAAGTCATTCAATCCTACAGCAGCAACCGGGGTGATGTGCCGAAACACCATTTCGGTTGGTTGGGACGGGCGTTTATTTGATTGTGATTTCAACCAAATGCTGGATATAGAGACACATAAAGACAGTGTGCAGCATATCAAAGAGTTTGATTCGGATTCTCTGAACAATAGAGAAATCCTTGTAAATCAGCATTGTTATGGTTGCACAGCCGGCGCAGGAAGCAGCTGTGGAGGAGCTACTACTTGAATATCAAACAAGAAATTTTGAATTTTGAAGTGAAGATAGCCAAGAATCAGTAAGGGCGTATTGCATGCGACCGAAGTATTAAATATCAGCTGACCACAAGCCATCAAAAAAAAAACAAAAAATGATCAGCATTATTATTCCTGCTTACAACGAAGAGAAAAAAATTGGGGATTTAATTGCCTATCTGTATAAGCACTGCCGCAAAGAAGAGGCAGAGATTATTGTAGTTGACGGAGGAAGCACAGATAACACGGTTGAATTGGCTCAAAAAAAGGGGGCTGTTACAGTTACTTCACCTCAAAAAGGCCGGGCAAGACAAATGAACTATGGAGCTAAAAATGCCAAGGGAGAATGGCTGTATTTTTTGCACGCTGACACTACTCCACCACCAACTTTTATTACAGATATCAGGAACGCAGTTGACTCGGGATATGATTGCGGGTGCTTTCGTTTACGGTTTGACAGCAATCAACCGGTATTGAAATTTTATTCGTGGTTTACTCGCTTCGATATCGATTTTTTCCGCTTTGGAGATCAAAGCCTGTTTGTAAAAAAGACTCTTTTCGAGCAAATTAATGGGTTTGATGAAGCTTTGATGGTGATGGAAGACCAGGAGATCGTAAGCCGGCTCAAAGCTCACGCACAATTTTCTATCATCTCCAAGCCGGTATTTACATCAGCAAGAAAATATGAGAATATAGGGGTTTTCAGATTACAGCTGATATTTGTGTTGGTAGTTTTTCTTTATTATTTAAGGGTAAACCAATATGTAATTATGCACTTTTATAAAGAAAATTTGAAATGATATGAAGAGTGTTATTTCAAATCAGTTACTTTCAAGTTTAAATAGAAAAAGCATAGTTATTTAACTGTTACGTAACATAAAATTTTTTATTCTTAGCGCCTTATTTCTAACAAAAACAGATAAATCTATGAGATCTTTATATACGGTTACATTATTTATGTCTTTAGTGTTATTGCCGCTTTTGTCTTATGGGCAGGGTGTTACCACCTCAACCATAACAGGTACGGTAGTTGATACTAACGGAGAAGTTTTACCCGGAGCAACTATACTAGCTACTCACGAGCCTTCGGGTTCAGAGTACGGGACCGCAACAAACGAAAGGGGTAATTTTACAATCCGAAATATGCGTGTTGGCGGGCCTTATACCGTTCGAATTACATTTGTTGGTTTCGAGCCAAGAATAGAGGAAGGTATATATCTGGAACTTGGAGAAAGGTATGAAATTGAAGCCGTTTTGGCTGAGGATGCTGCCGAATTAGGTGAGCTCGAAATTGTTGCAGGAGGTGTTTTTGACCAAACTCGAACCGGGGTTAGCAGTAATGTTAGAGAACAAGATATTGATAATGCGCCAACAGTGGGTAGAGATCTTGCTGATTTTACCAGGTTGATACCTCAGGCTTATGTTGCTAACGATGATGATGACGGTCCTGCTATTTCTATTGCCGGTCAAAATAATCGATATAACTCAATTTTCATTGATGGGGCAGTTAATAATGATGTATTCGGGCTGTCTGCTCAGGGAACTAATGGTGGGCAGACAGGAACTACCCCCATAAGTTTAGATGCAATTGAGCAATTTCAAATTAACCTATCACCTTACAGTGTAACTCAAGGTGGATTTACCGGAGGTGCAATTAATGCTATTACTCGAAGTGGTACTAATAATTTTGAAGGTTCTGTTTATTATTTCAGAAGAAGTGAAGGGTTAGCAGGTAAAACCCCTTCTGCTATTATTGATGCTGAGGGAGGAGAAAGAGAAAGATTACCTGCTTTCACTAATAATAGAATTGGTCTTAGATTAGGTGGTCCGATTGTAGAGGACAAATTATTCTTTTTTGCAAACCTTGAATTTTTAAGATCAGAAACTCCTCAGCCTTTTGCAGGGAACTATTCAGGAACGGCAGGAATTTCTGGATTACAAGATCTGCGACAATTTCTTGTGGATGAGGTGGGATATGATCCGGGGTCTTTCGGTGATGCTGAATCTACATTAGACAGTGATCAGGCACTATTCAAATTAAATTGGAACATTAGCCAGAACCATAAGCTTATGGCTCGTCACAGCTATGTGAAAGCCACTAATGTTGACGGATTTGGAAGCTCAAGTTTTAATATTAACTATTCAGGTCGTAACGAAGTTTTCCCCAGCACCACTAATTCAACTGCTTTAGAACTGAGTAGTACTTTTGGCGACAACAAAGCTAACAAGTTTATCTTGGGTTATACTAGAGTGCGAGATGATCGTGGCGTGAATGGTCAGGCTTTTCCAACAGTAAATATTGAAGATGGAGATGGTGATATATTTTTGGGTAATGAACCTTTTTCAACTGCAAACATACTTGAGCAGGATATCTTTACGATAACGAATGACTTTAGCTTATTTCTTGGAGACCATACTTTAACCATTGGTACTCATAATGAGTTTTATGATATATCGAACCTGTTTATTCCGTTCAACTATGGATGGTATTTCTTTTCCGACCAAGATGGCAACGGAACGGGTGTAGACGAATTCAGGCAATCAGTTCAAGCGGTTAATGATCCAAACATTGATCCTGCCTTGTCATTTGTTTTAAGAGGTTTCTCACTTGTCGGAGACAACAGCAATGTTGGGGATAATTCGGAAAATATCGGAGCATTTAATGCTTACCAAATAGGTTTTTATGTTGAAGATGAATGGCAAGTAAATAATAATTTCAGACTCACCGGAGGCCTTCGGTTTGATGTGCCAGGAATCACGACGGAACCTCGATTTGCTCCGGATGTTTTTGAAACAACTATACCTGACCTTAAACAATTCCATGATTTGAATGGAGCAACGCCGGGCGAGCCTCCGTCAGCACAACTATATGTTTCACCACGTTTAGGTTTCAATATGGATCTATCTGGTGATAAGACCACCCAAATTAGGGGGGGAGCTGGAGTATTTCTTGGAAGAGTACCATTCGTCTGGCCGGGTGGAATGTACTTGAATAACGGAGCTAATACCGGGATTTTAGCTGAGTTCGGCCCGAATGAATTTCGTCCGAATGTGGAAAATGGTTTGACACTTGTTGACTATGGGCGAAGTGAGGATGAGCTTATTCCAAGTGGGCGTTTGGAGATTTTTGAAGAGAATTTTAAATATCCAAGGGTATTCAGAACTGGTATCGGTATAGATCGTGAACTATCTTATGGCTTTACGGGTACTCTGGAAGCGCAATTCACTAAAAATATCAACAATATTTTGGTGACGAATATTAACTTAAAACCTGCAAATGAAACTTTAGATGGACCGGATAACCGGCCAATTTATGCGCATGGTTTTGAAACCTTCGACCCTAATGTGATTGATCAATCAGCCACATTAATTGATGATCGTTATCAAAACATTCACCGAGTTGGTAATACTAGTGAAGGGTACAGTTATGATATTTCTGCTACTCTTAGCAAAGAATTTAACAGCGGATTATTTACCAGTCTATCGTATACATATGGCGACTCCTACACCATAAATGATGGTACTTCATCTCAAATAAATTCTATTTGGGATGGCATGGAGCATGTCAATGGGGCAAATAACTTGGGACTGTCACGTTCTGATTTTTCTTTAGGTCATAGAATTATCGCCAATATAAATTATCGCAAAGAGTTCTTTAATAATCTTGCGACATCTGTTTCTATTTTCATGGATGCTTCTTCTGGGCGTCCATTTTCTTACACCATTGCGGGTAGTGAAGACATGCTAGGTGAGAATGGTGGTAACACTGCCTTAATGTATATTCCTGAAAATGCTTCTGATCTAGCTTATGTAGGAACTCCGGCTGAACAGGCAGCCCAAGCTGAAGAGCTTGAAGCTTTCATAAGCAGTAGTGACTATTTAGATAGCAGAAGAGGGAAGTATGCTGAGAGAAATGGAGTAAGAGGTCCTTTTGAGTTTGTTCTGGACCTAAAAGTGAAACAAGAGATCTTTGCAGATGTAATGAATAGACAACAAAAAGTTGAACTTACTTTTGATGTGTTCAACTTTACAAACCTTTTAGGTGAAATTGTTGGTGCCAACTGGGGTAAACGATATACTATCGGTGGCTCAAGATCCATAGTTCGATTTGAAGAATTCCAAGATGCTTCAAATGGCGACTTCACTCCGGTATATTCGGTAATAATTCCTAATGGCGTTAATAGCCAGGAAGAACTCTATAACCGCAATATACAAGACTCTGGTACTTACAGTTCTCGTTGGTTAGCTCAAATAGGATTGAGATATAGTTTCTAAAAATGAGCTGTTTTCTTTTAAGGGATCTCTTGCAAGAGATCCCTTTTTTTATTGAGGGGGAGATAAAATGCTCATCAGGCTTAAAGAGGGAGCTAAACGGAAGCGCAAAAATATATGTGATGTTAAGATACTATTAAGTCAGAAATGGGGGCGGAGTTTTAGCTCATTATTACTATCTTTGGCGGAAATGAAATAAAATAGTTAATTAAGCAGCGGCTATTTTTTAGCCATAAATACTTTCTCTTTGTAAAGTAATGAATGGCATCAAAATTCATTTAATGGTTTTTCACAATAATCATATATCTAACCTCACAACCAAAAATAAACACCATGCTTAAATATCTATCCACTGTAATTTTAATCTTTGGTATTTCTGGAGCAGTACTTGCACAGTCTGCTATCAGAGGTACGGTTACTGAAGAAGGTTCAGGGGAGCCAATCATAGGCGCTAACCTGATCTTGATGGGAACCAACCAAGGTAATGCAACTAACCTTAACGGTGAATACGTAATCCGGGATGTTCAGCCGGGAACTTACACTATCCGTGTATCCAGTGTTGGATTTGTAACTATCACCGAAGAAATCACTGTTGGTTCTAGTGATATGGAACTGAATTTTGAAATGGAACTAACCAGTGCTTCACTAACGGCACTTGAGGTTTTTGCTTCCCGTTCAGATCAAACCACACCGGTTGCTTTCTCTGATGTAGATCAGGAAGCTATTCAGGCTCAATTAGGTTCGCGTAACCTTCCTGAAGTGTTAAATATTACTCCTTCTGTTTATTCAACCGGAGAAGGTGGAGGTTCCGGTGATGCCCGAATTAACGTTCGTGGATTCAGCCAACGTAATGTTGCTGTTATGATCAACGGTGTACCTGTAAATGATATGGAAAATGGCTGGGTATACTGGTCTAACTGGGATGGTATTGGTGATGCTGCCCGTTCTATCCAGGTTCAAAGAGGTATTTCTAATGTAAACCTTGCAGTACCTTCAGTGGGTGGTACGCTTAACATTATTACGGATCCTAGTGCGAATCAAGCAGGCGGTTCTGTGAAGTTTGAAAATGGAAGCGGTGCTTTTACCAAAAAGACCCTTCAATTAAATTCCGGTTTAATCAATGACAAGTGGGCTTTCAGCGCTGTAGGTGTGCGTAAAGAAGGCGACGGTATCGTTGAAGGAACCTGGACCGATGCATGGGCTTATCACTTGGCTGCTTCGTATCAAGCCAATGAAGACAATCGCTTTGATCTTTTTGTATTGGGTGCCCCTCAACGTCACGGACAAAACCTGTACAAATTGAATACCGCTGCTTACGACCGTTCTTACGCATTGAGCCTTGACGGTTACGACCCGGCGGCTGCAGATGTACACGGTGAATTAGGTCGTTTCGCCAACCCCAATGTATCCGGAGTTTCTTCTTCATACAATGGAAAACAATATATTGGTGACGGTGCATGGGTGAATTCTTCTATCCAGAGCCGGTACAGCAAAGATTTTATTAACGAGCGTGAAAACTTTTTTCACAAGCCGCAAATTAACCTGAACTGGTATAGTGAGTTAAGCGATAAGCTTACCATGACTAACGTACTTTACTATTCCGGAGGACAAGGTGGTGGAACCGGTACTCTTGGGGATATCGAGTGGGATTATAGCCACAACCAGCGTGTAGCTGACTGGGATGCTACTATTGCTGATAACGCTTATGACCCAGTCAATAATCCAAATTCAGAATCCAATGGAATTATTCGTAACAGCCGTAACAACCAATGGACCATCGGTGATATTCTGAAACTGTCTTACCAGGCAACTGAAAATTTTGAAATTCAGGCCGGGCTTGACTGGAGAACAGCTGAGATTGAGCATTACCGTGAGGTACGTGACCTGCTTGGCGGAGAATACTACGTTGAAACCAACAATGAGCTGAATCCAAACTACCGGGCAAGATTAGGTGATAAAGTTGCTTATGACTTTACAAACACCGTAGACTGGTATGGCGGGTATGTTCAGGGTGAGTATGTAACTGACCAATACAGTGTATATGCTACTGGTGGTATTTCAACAATTAAGTATACTCATGAAAACTTTTTCCTAGAGGAAAATGGCAGCCCATTGACTCGTGAGTCTGATAACATTGTTGGATATCAGGTAAAAGGTGGCGGTCTTTATAATATCAATGATAATCTGGGTGCATATGTAAATGTAGGTTTCATTTCTAAAGTGCCGATCTTTGATAACGTAATTAGCGATTTCAATGGTGCTATTAATGAAGATCCTCAAAATGAAAAATTCTTTTTCTATGAAGCGGGTCTTCGCTATCGTGATGCCAGCGGTAAGTTTGGCGTAAATGCCAACTACTACTTGACTGACCGTCAGGACCGATCATTTACAAGAGGTGTGCAGCAAGAAGATGGAAGTGATGGTATTATTAACATTTCCGGTCTTGATCAAATGCACTCCGGTGTTGAATTGGAAACTTCTTATAAGCCTAATGACTGGGTTCGTTTGGATGTTGCCGGTTCTTATAACCTTTGGGAATACCAAAACGATGTTTCTGCTGTTTATCTGACAGATCAAGGAGATCCTGGAAGTGCGCAAAACATAAATCTATATCTTGAAGGCCTGAAAGTAGGTAATGCGCCTCAGGCTCAATTGGCTTATGTCCTTGGATTGCAGCCTTCCAATAATGTTGACGTTCAATTAGTGGGAACCTCTTTCTACCGTCACTGGTCAGACTTTAACCCAATCGGTCGGGATGATGAAACGGACAGAGCACAACCATGGCAAGCACCTAACTATACGGTGTTTAATCTGCACGTGAACTATACATTTGATGATATCCTTGAAGGAACAACCTTCTTCCTGAACATGTTCAACCTGCTTGATGAAACATATATTCAGGATGCAGTTGACAATAGTCGTTTTAACGACTTTGATGGAGACCACGATGCGGATGACGCTGAGGTATTCTTAGGTCTTCCAAGACGTTATAATTTTGGAATCCGTGTTAATTTCTAATTAACCGCCCAAAGTAAAAATTAAGTAAATTTTAAAAGCAGCCTGTTTTACAACAGGCTGCTTTTTTATTTTAGAGTATTATGAAAAACTACTTTTTGAGTTTGTTTATTTTGCTAATGGCTTTTGGGTGTACTGCTCAGCAGCCGGAATCTGAAAAATTATTATTGGTATCCTTTGACGGTTTCCGACATGATTATTTAACCAAAGCTGAAACCCCAAATTTTGATAAACTTGTAGAGACCGGAGTAATAAGTGAAGGACTTATCCCCATTTTCCCTTCTAAAACATTTCCCAATCATTACGCTATAGCCACCGGTTTATATCCTGAGAATAACGGCTTTGTCGGGAACAACATGTACGATCCGGAAATGGATGCACGCTTTACGATCAGAGACCGGGAGGCAGTTGAAAATCCCGCTTGGTATGAAGGGGAGCCCATCTGGAATACGGTGGAGAAAGCGGGTAAAAAAGCAGGCACTATGTTTTGGGTTGGTTCCGAAACTCCTATTCAAGATATGCGGCCCACACACTGGAAAGTGTATGATGAGTCGATGAAAGATTCAGCCAGAATAGATACCGTTGTAAAATGGCTGAGTTACGATGATCCCGGACAGGTAGATTTCGCCACCCTGTACTTTCACTTTGTAGATACCCAAGGACACTGGTACGGCCCTGATTCCCCGCAAGTAATTGAAGCCATAAAAAGAGCAGATGAGTTAGTGGGATATTTGATACAACGGATGAATGAAGAAGCTCTGACTGATATTACAAACCTGATGATTGTTTCTGATCATGGAATGGCAGAAGTTTCTCAAGACAAGATTGTGGTTTTGGATGACATGATTAACCCGGATGACCTGGAGGTGGTTGCCTACAGCCCGGCGTTGATGGCTAATGTAAAGGGTGATAAGCTGGATGAAGTGTATACGGCACTGAAACAAAACGAAGAACATTTTAAGGTATATAAGAAGGAAAACATTCCTGAAAGGTATCACTTGAAAAATCATCCGAGAGTTCCTGAACTTTTATTGGTAGCGGATTTGGGATATACCATCAATTCAAAAGAATACTTTGATGCACGAGAAGATTACCCTTCAGGTGGAGCACATGGCTTTGATAACCGTGAGAAAGAAATGCATGCTATTTTTGTAGCTAATGGGCCTGACTTCAAAAAAGGATATCAAATGAAGTCTTTTGAAAACATACACCTGTATGACCTGATGGCCACCCTTCTGAATATCAAACCGGCAAACACTGATGGGAGCATAGATAGTGTTTCTGTAATGCTGAATTAAAAGAAGAAATTATAATTCAAAAAAATCAGTTCTATACTGGTATAAAGATTGCATCTGTCCTAAAGTGAGGGGATATTCCAATCGGCTAAAATTCACCCCATTATTACAATATATAACTGATTTATACACATGGCTTACGTTGTAACTGAACCCTGCATTCAATGTAAATATACTAACTGCGCCGCCGTCTGTCCGGTTGATGCTTTTCGTGAAGGACCAAACTTTTTGACGATTGATCCTTTTGAATGTATCGATTGTGACGCTTGTGTTTCTGAATGTCCGGTAGAAGCAATTTACCCGGATGATGAGGTGCCGGAAAAATGGGAAGACTATATTGAGCTGAATGAACGTCTTGCTGAAGCTTGGGACGATCGTATTATCAACGAAACTCAGGATGCATTACCGGATGCCGATGATTGGGCTGCCAAAGAAGATAAACGAGATCAACTGATAGAAACCTGGTAAGTTTCCCATAAGATTCGGCGAGTTAGAAATACATTCAACTATGATCTAACCCCAATTTTTTGTCTGCAAAAAATTCAATTTTAAGCACTTTTTCTTCTCCAAAAATAATGGGGATTTTAAATGCTACGCCCGATTCTTTCAGCGATGGCGGTAAATACACGGATCTCAGCAGGGCGATGGATCGTATACATTTGATGCTGAAGAACGGGGCTGAAATTATTGACGTGGGTGGGGAATCAACACGCCCCGGGGCAGATCCTGTTTCTGTTCAACAGGAAATGGACCGTGTAATGCCCATCCTTGAAAAAGCAATTCCGGTTTTTAAAAAAGCCGTCTTTTCGATTGATACCACCAAGGTTGAAGTCGCAGAAAAAGCGTTAGAAGCCGGCGCAAAAATTGTGAATGACGTAAGCGGGATGCAAAAAGAACCCGGGCTTGCTGACTTATGTGCAAAATACGATGCTGCTTATGTTTTAATGCATACTCAGGGTGATCCTAAAACCATGCAGAAAAATCCCGAGTATGAGGATGTGGTAAAGGATGTAATGAATTTTTTTGAGCAGCAACTGGCGGAAGCAAAAAAAAGAGGGGCTCATAAAGTTATTCTCGACCCGGGAATAGGTTTTGGTAAAACAACAGAGCATAATCTTAAATTGATTGCTCATCTTGACAAATTCCATAAATTTGATTTACCTATATTGGTTGGAGCTTCCCGCAAGTCCATGATTGGTAAGATATTAAACAACCGGCCTACAGACGGTCGACTTACAGGTACTGTTGCACTTCACTATCATGCACTTACAAAAGGCGCAAATATATTGCGTGTGCACGATGTGAAGGAAGCTTTCGATTCAATTCGTATATTCAACGCAGTTCAATCTCAACAATAACAAAATCAGACGGCTTTGTTTCCTATTGGTTTTCTCGAATTCGGAATTAAAGATTTCGTCGAGACGCTCATTATTGCGCTCGTCTTGGTCTATCTATATCGATGGGTAAAGGGGACGTTTGCCATTCAGGCTGCATTGGGAATTTTGTTTGTAGTGATTATAAATGTGGTAATTGGTCTGCTTGGCTTTACTACCATCAATTCAATTTTAAGTCAAATACTGGATGTGGGAATTATCGCTCTGATTATTCTCTTCCAGCCTGAAATCAGAAAGCTGCTCTACCGGCTTGGAACCAATACAAGTCTTGACCGTTTTTTCTCAACCTCTAATTCTGATAAGACCATTGATGAAGTGGTTACGGCCGTAAAAGAAATGTCGAAGCATAAAATTGGTGCTTTGATTGTCTTTGCCCGAACATCTTCTTTGCAGGATTTAGTGGATGCAGGGGTTAACATTGACGCTGAAATCAGAAGCGAATTATTGGTAACAATCTTCAAAAAAGAAACCCCTTTGCACGATGGTGCTGTTGTGATTCGGGGAAATAGAATTGTTGCGGCAAGCTGTTACCTCCCTATATCACAGAATCCAAATATCTCTACTTCATTTGGGACGAGACACCGTGCAGCCGTAGGAATCAGTGAGTCCAATAATGTCTTTGTGATTGTGGTATCAGAAGAAACCGGCAGGATCTCTATTGCCCGCAACGGCGCACTCACAAGCGGCTTAACTATTCAAAAACTCCGGGCTGAAATGGAAGAATCGTTCGGAGATCAAAAATTTGATGAAGACGTCGCTTTCAGTTCCCCCCAAGCCGACATAAATTTGAACTGAACGCCGGTTTTTATGCATCCCCGGCCTGAAGGCTTTAGTTAATCTGGCCGATCGTTGAACCCAAGCCTTTTCATATCCTGATTCAACAGCCTGCGCTCACATCATCGATCAGATGGGTGATCCATCAGATCGAGTTCATGGTTGTTTATTCTGGCTCCCGGTCTGATGGCTCCAAGTCCATCTGACCGATTGTTGGAGTAGGGTACCTAAGTTTTCCGAACCCTAATCCGGCATTCTGCGCCTATAACATTGATCAGATGTGTAATACATCAGGTCGGTTTCAATCAATTTCCGGATTGCAGAGTATATTGCGATAACACAGGATAGTGATCACTGGTTGTATTGCCATAATTAGTTACATAATCATCTGCAGGAAATGAAATAACCGAATTTTCTATATAGAAGTTATACAACTCATTGGAGGTTAGGTGATGATCAATGACATCCGGATAGGAGACCGTAGAAGAGATACCGGCATCAGAAAGTTCTTTCGTGGGAAAGATGTAGTTCAATGAATCATCTACAAAATTTTGATATGCGGAGCTTTTAGAGGAGGTAATCGAAGTGTCCACGTCATCGTTAAAATCCCCGATAACCATTACGTAAGCATCCGGCCATGTTTGGTCAAGATAAGATTTAAGTGCTTCCGCTCCTGTTTGTTTCCGCTCATACGACTCATTATCTGTACAGCATTTGGCATGCAACAAAACTACGATGAAGTCTTGAGTTATGTTATTGATAGTGGCTGAAAGTTGAAATTCAACAGGTGGCCGCCCTGCAAATTCATGATCATAATCGGTCAGTATTACTTGAGCACTATTTACAGTGATTATATCTGTTTTGTATACCAGTCCTACTTTTTGTTCGTTTCCCCCAAAATCATCGTAGTAAGCAGAATCACTTTGAACTGTCGGATCATTTGCTAGAATTCCTTCATAACCGTCAAGTTTGTCCAACAAAGTATTAAAGTGAGAGGATGAAGTGATTTCCTGCACCGACCAAATGTCTGCTTCCAGGCCTGAAATTACGAATTCAATATTATCAAGCTGAAGTTGCTCATTGGATGGGCCTTCACTGATATCTCCAAACCATTCCAAATTCCATGTGGCAAAGTCCAGAGAAGAGGCAGTGCCTATTGCATCAAATTCGGTATTGGGAATGGGTTCATTATTATCGGGAAGCGGGTTATTCTTGCTGCTGCATCCTGTAAATAAAACGGCCGAAAGAAAAATAAGTACGCCTAAATAATGGAGAGGCTTGTTATTCATAACAAATAGCATGAGTACGGGAATTTTGTTGATATAGGCAGTGGTATATTTTTAGAGGTACTTTTAATCAAAAAAAGTGAGTCTCAAGGTAAAAAAATCTCTTGGAATAAAGGGGCGGAATATTGGGGAATAAAAAAACCAGCCACAGAATATGGCTGGTCTGAGATTTTAATCTACTTAACAATGAGGATTAGAAATTAACAGTTGCTTGGTTTGAACAAGTACTGGTTCCGGCCTCGCAAACCTGGTAGGTATAACTTCCTCCACCACGGTTATTAATATTATCAGTGTAACTTCCATCGTTGGCAGTAGTTACAATAAGTGAGGCATCGCGATAAACATCAACATCAGTTGAAGTGGCTCCTGACCAAGTCAAATCTGCTTTCTGAGCTCCCTGAACTTTGTATCCGCTAACAGAAAGAGTGATATCCCCTGATGTTGATTCTGAGACGATTACATCTTGGGCATCAGTACCTGTTGCTCCCCCATCGTCTGTAACCGTAAGGGTGACAGTATAAGTGTTTCCGGAGGCATAAGAATGGCTTATGGTAGATCCGGTGCCGGTATTCCCATCTCCAAAGTCCCAGCTATAATCAGTTATAGACCCGTCACTGTCGGAAGAGCCGGTTCCATCAAAATCACAACTCAATTCAGTACAGGTATAAGTAAAGGAAGCAATAGGAGGGTCATTCGTTTCACCGCCGCTGCCTGAAAGGGAATAGCTTGAAAGTACCGGGTAGTGGTCGCTGGTAGTTTGATCATAATCTTCCACATATTGATCGGCAGGAAAAACCTGAACAGTACCATCTACATAAGCAGCAATCAATTCATTGGTGCTCAGGTGATGGTCAATCATATCAGAGTAATATACTGTAGAAGTAATACCTGCATCCGACAGCTCTTTTGTAGGGAAAACATAACTGGCTGCATCATCGACAAAATTTTTGTAGGGAGATTCGTTTGGCTTTTGTATCGACTGATCTACATCGTCGTTGAAGTCTCCAATCACTTTTACATGGGCACTGGGCCAGGTCGAATCAAGGTAAGTTTTTAAAGCTACTGACCCGGCTTGTCTTCTTTCAAACGCATCTCCGCGTGATCCGGCTTTGGCATGAAGTAAAATCATTACAATATCCTGAGTAACTCCATCAACTGTAGCGGAAAGCTGAACTTCAACCGGGGGGCGACCGGCAAATTCATAATCATATTCTTTGAGAATCACTTTCGCACTTTCAACAGTGACAAGATTGGTTTTATATATGATACCTACTTTTAGCTCATTATCCTCAAAGTCGCTGTAGTATGCAGCACCGTCTGTTACAAAAGGATCATTGGCTAGAAACCCATCATATCCCGAAAGTTGTGAGACGAGATTATCGAAATGGGGTACACTGGTTACTTCCTGAATTGACCATAGATCCATGTCTAATCCGGAAATGATATGATGTACATTTTCGAGTTGAAGCTGCTCATTGCTGGGCCCATTTTCAGTGTCACCAAACCATTCCAGGTTCCAGGTGGCAAAGTCAAGTGTAGATGAGGTGCCTTCTGCAGGAAAAGCTGTTTTATATAAAGCCTGACTTCTTGTGCTTGTAGGTTCTTCTGATTCAGTTTGTGAAATCAGGTTAGATTCATCGCTGCAACCAGTAACCAACAAGGCCGAAAGCAATACAAATGTCCCTAAAAAATTGAAGTATTTCTTCATATTTGATCCTTTTTTTTATTTGAATTTAAACATACTTACCCCTTTGGGAGGCAACGGGGTAATCGAATTCAAAGTAGTTAAAAAAAAAGAAGGTCAATTTCATCCATTTAACAAAAGGATAATTTAAAGCACATAGTGATAAACATATAATTGTGCTTATTGAAGCGAAAAAAGCACGTATCTTTTTAAGGGGTATTTCGAAAAAATAACCGGATTAATTTTTTTGCGGCCGTAAAAGAGGATACCTCTTTATTTTGTACCTGCTTACGGGTTATTTCCAACCTCTTTTTTAACTCCGGATTATCATAAAAGGCGCGATGCAATTCCTGGTTAATACTTTCATCCAGCCAATAGCTGGCTTGTTCTCTTCTTTTTTGCTCGAAAAAGCCCTTGCTTTTAGTATGCCGCACAAACTCATCTATGATCTCCCAAACTTCAGGAATTCCTTTATTGTGAAAAGCCGAGCAAGTGGCAACTTTTGGAATCCATCCGGATTCTGTAGGTGGGAATAAGTGAAGCGCGTTTTTATATTCAGCCATTGCTCGTTTTGCAGCATCCTCATTTCCGGAATCAGCTTTGTTAATGACAATGGAATCTGCCATCTCCATGATTCCGCGCTTAATGCCTTGTAATTCATCACCGGCGCCGGCAAGCATCAACAGTAAAAAGAAATCGACCATGGAATGAACAGCTGTTTCGGATTGGCCCACGCCTACGGTTTCAATTAAAATAGTATCAAATCCCGCAGCTTCGCACAGAGTAATGGTTTCCCGGGTACTCCGTGCAACCCCGCCCAATGAGCCGGAAGTTGGAGTAGGCCGTATGTATGCTCTGGGGTGATTAGAAAGTGTTTCCATACGCGTTTTATCACCTAAAATGCTTCCGCGCGTTTTGGAACTGGAAGGGTCCACTGCCAATACTGCCAGTGTGCGGTTCTCTTCTTCAATAACATAATTTCCAAAAGCCTCGATAAAGGTACTTTTACCTACACCGGGTACCCCTGTAATTCCAATCCGGACTGAATTCCCTGAATGTGGCAGGCAGCCTTCTATAATATCCTGGGCAAGTTCCTGATGCTCCTTTTTTGTGCTTTCGATGAGGGTAATGGCACGGCTAAGCAACATCCGGTCTCCGGATAAAATGCCGTCAATAAATTCTTTTGAGGAAGGAAGTTTTTTACTCACATTTCCCTCCTGTAACTTTTCCAAAGTTACCGGGAAATGGAAGTTGGCAGAGGATTCTTACTAACTTTGGAAAAGTTAGTAAGGGCAATATTTCGTCCTCGCTCCTGCGCTCCGCATTGGAGCGAATGGAAGGAGCTGAAGAAGATCGATCAATCCAGTCCATTGGAATAATTCTCTATCAACACATCTAAAATTTGTTTGGCTGCTTTTGGAATGACGGTTCCGGGCCCAAATACAGCTGTTACTCCGGCGTCATACAAGAAGTCATAGTCTTGTTGGGGAATTACGCCGCCGGCAATAACAATAATATCATCGCGACCGTGCTTTTTTAGTTCATCAATAACCTGGGGAACCAGAGTTTTGTGTCCACCTGCCAGACTGGAGACCCCTAAAATATGCACATCATTTTCAATAGCTTGTTTTGCGGCTTCTTCAGGAGTTTGGAAGAGCGGCCCGATATCCACATCAAAGCCCAAATCGGCAAAGCTGGTTGAAATAACCTTAGCACCGCGGTCGTGACCATCCTGACCCATTTTAGCCACCATAATTCTCGGGCGCCTTCCATCCAGCTCGGCAAATTTATCGGCCAGGTTTAAGGCTGCTTTAAACTGATCATTATTTTTCAATTCAGAAGAATACACGCCGGAAATAGATTTTATGGTTGCTTTATATCGCCCGAATGATTTTTCCATGGCATCAGAGATTTCGCCAAGAGTTGCTCGCTCGCGGGCGGCATCAACTGCCAAAGCTAATAAATTTCCATCACCGGATTCAGCACATTTGGTAAGTTTATCAAGTGCTCGTTGTACGTTTTTATCGTTTCGGTCTGCTTTCATTTTATTGATGCGCTCAATCTGAGATTTTCGCACTTTCACGTTATCCACTTCCAGTACATCAATTTCTGACTTTTCATCGGTTTGGTATTTATTAATGCCGACAATGGTGTCTTTTCCGGAATCTATGCGTGCTTGTTTCCGGGCAGCCGCTTCTTCTATGCGCATTTTGGGGAGTCCGGTCTCAATGGCTTTAGCCATTCCTCCCAATTCTTCTACTTCGCCAATCAATTCCCAGGCACGCCGGGCAATTTTGTCCGTGAGATATTCTACATAATAAGAACCTGCCCACGGATCCACTGCTTTGGTGATGCCGGTTTCTTCCTGAAGGTATAACTGCGTATTTCGCGCTATACGGGCCGAGAAGTCGGTAGGTAATGCAATGGCTTCATCTAAGGCATTGGTGTGGAGAGATTGAGTGTGACCCAGTGCTGCGGCCATTGCCTCTACGGTTGTTCTTGCCACATTATTAAATGGGTCCTGCTCGGTAAGGCTCCAGCCTGAAGTTTGGCAATGCGTTCGCAGTGAAAGCGATTTTTTATTTTTCGGGTTGAAGGACTTCACAATTTTAGCCCATAACAATCGAGCGGCCCGCATTTTTGCAATTTCCATAAAATGATTCATCCCAATAGCCCAGAAAAATGAAATCCGGGGGGCAAATTCATCAATATCCATCCCTGCATCAATTCCGGTCCGCAGGTATTCCAGTCCGTCGGCCAGGGTATAAGCCAGCTCTATATCACAAGTAGCCCCGGCTTCCTGCATATGATACCCGCTGATGGAAATGGAATTAAACCGCGGCATATTTTGGGAAGTATATTCAAAAATATCCCCGATGATTTTCATGGAAGGTTCAGGCGGATATATATAGGTGTTCCGCACCATAAATTCTTTCAGAATATCGTTCTGAATCGTTCCGGCCAGCTGTTCCGGTTTTACTCCTTGTTCTTCAGCAGCTACGATATAAAAAGCCATAACCGGAATTACAGCACCGTTCATAGTCATGGACACCGACATTTTATTCAGCGGTATTTGATCAAAGAGGATTTTCATGTCTTCCACAGAATCAATGGCAACACCGGCTTTACCGACATCTCCGGATACCCTGGGGTGGTCAGAATCGTAACCTCGGTGGGTGGCTAAATCAAAAGCTACGGAAAGGCCTTTTTGGCCGGCTTCCAAGTTCCTTCGGTAAAAGGCATTGGATTCTTCAGCCGTCGAAAAGCCGGCATACTGCCGGATCGTCCACGGCCGAACGGCATACATAGTTGAATAAGGCCCGCGGAGGTAAGGCGGAATTCCTGCAGCATAATTCAGATGCCCCAGTTTTTTAATGTCACTTTGGAAAAATTTTGGCTTAACCGGAATTTGTTCGGGAGTTTCCCACTTGGAATCAGAGGCTCCGTTTGATTTCTCATCTGACGGAAGATTTAAACTGATTTTTGAAAAATCTTTCTTCATTATCCTTCTCCCATTTGAAGTACAGCCTCAATATTTAAAGGCTCAATTTTTTGAATGTCTAAGAAGGAACCGCCTGAAAATTCAAAATCTCCCAAATTTTGAATTTTGAATTTTGAATTTTGAATTTTCCCCGGCGTGTACTTATTCACTCCCACCAATACCTTTTGCTTTTCTTTGTAGGCTGAGATTTTTTCTTCCTTAGACTTGTTGATCTCACTTTGAATAAATCCGCTTTTAATGCATTCATAAAATCCGCCTTTGCTTTCAATTTTCTGGAACAATTCCCAACTTTCTCGGGCTATTTTATCTGTTAAAACTTCGATATAATAAGAACCGGCTCCCGGATCAGCTACCTTATTGAGATAGGCTTCTTCTTGTAAAATGAGCTGGATGTTTCGGGCGATACGTGAGGAGAAACCGGATGCTTTTTCAAAATGTTTATCATAACGGTGAACCGTGACGGCATCACACCCACCCAAAGCGGCAGACATGGCTTCGGTAGTGGTACGGATCATGTTATTGTGTGCATCGGTTCTAGATTTATTCCACAAAGCTGTTTCGGCGTGAATTGAAAAGCGAGAATCTTCAACCTTATATTCTTGCAGAACCTGCTTCCACATCAATTTGAATGCACGGTATTTGGCAATTTCGGGAAAGTAATGAGGACCGGCTGAAAAGTTAAAATAGGTATGCCCGGATGTGTCTGTATTTTCTCCTAACCCTAAAAATTCATTTCCTGCCGCCAACGCAAAAGCAATTTGTTGAATGACGGTAGCGCCTGAATTGCCATACGGGGCAGAGTCAACCAAACAGTATTTAAAAGAGCTTTCAAATTCCTTCAGTATATGTTGAAGGTCTTTTTTAGCTGCCAGTTTGCCGGTTTGGAGGGCATTAGAAAAGGGGTCAAAGGAAAAGTGGATATCGTATTTTTTCGATTCCAGGTTACGCTCTTTGCAAATTTCGTTTACCCATTTAGCTATTTGTGGAATTGAAAGCGAAGGTCCGAATTTGAGTGTAATAATATCAATTTGAACATTCTCTAAAAGTTGCTCGAGGTCGTTGCGTGTGGAGAAACGTTCGGCTTTCAAGTTAAAATTCAAGCCTGAAGCCCCATTTTCAAGTGCTTCTAACGCAAGCGAATTGGCTGTGCTAATGTCAGCATCATCAACAGGCTCAATAATATTCCAAGATCCGGAGCTGCGAACAGGATTCGCGTTTTGATGAATATTTTTTAAGTGATCCTTTCGGTAGAAAGGTAAAGCATCGAGCCCTTCTTCCGGGGACCAGCGCAACACTTCTTTATAATTTTTTCCTTTTAAATCTGCTTCAATTACAGCTTCCCACTCATCAATTGAAACTGAAGGAAACTCGTTAAAATCAAGATCGTCCTTAAAATCCAGTTTTTCCAAAACAGCTGTATGTGTTTGTAGTCTTTTTATTTTAGGTCAAAATAAAGAGGTCAGAAGTTCTTTACTAACTGCAGTTAAAAAATACCGTTTTAATTAGTAAAAAAGCGCTTACAATTTGTATATTCTGATCAATTTTTACCCCAAACCAACTCACTTACTTTATAGATGGAACAAACGGAGCAATTAATTCCGCCTTTAACACAGCTCACCGAAGATGAACAAATGCTAAAAGAAGCAGCTGCTGATTTTGCCGAAGCTTCAATAAAGCCTTTGGTAGAAGAGATGGATGAAAAGGCCAAACTTGATCCCGATTTAATCAAACAGTTTTTTGAAATGGGCTTGATGGGAATCGATATTCCTGAGCGTTATGCCGGTGGAGGCGGAACTTTTATGATGTCTGTTGTTGCCATCGAGCAAATTTCCCGCGTCGATGCTTCAGCCGGTGTTTTCATGGATGTACAGAACACATTGGTGAATAATGCCTTTATTAACTTTGCTTCAGATCACCTCAAAGAAAAATATTTACCACAATTAGCTACCGAAAAAGTGGGGGCATATTGTTTGTCAGAAGCCGGATCGGGAAGTGATGCATTCGCCCTTAAAACAGCGGCTAAGGAAGATGGAGATCATTTTGTACTTAATGGAACCAAATTATGGATTACTAATGCAAATGAAGCCGATATCTTTCTTGTGTTTGCAAATATAAATCCGGAGGCCGGATATAAAGGAATAACGGCTTTTGTGGTGGAACGGGGCATGGAAGGCTTTTCAGTCTCCAAAAAAGAAAATAAGTTGGGGATACGAGCCAGTTCCACATGTGAAATTTTATTGGAAGATTGCCGTGTTCCCAAAGAAAATGTGTTAGGTGAAGTAGGAAAAGGATATAAAGTAGCCATTGAAACATTAAATGAGGGCCGTATTGGAATTGGTGCTCAAATGATCGGAGTTGCCCAGGGTGCTTTTGATGCAGCTTTGGCTTATGTACAGGAACGAAAGCAGTTTGGGAAAGCTATTTCCGACTTTCAAGGTGTTCAGTTTCAGCTGGCACGCATGGCAACAGATATTGAAACTGCCCGTTTATTGGTATATAATGCAGCACGCATTAAGATGAGTGGTCAAAAATTTTTGAAAGAAGCCGCAATGGCTAAGTTCTATTCCTCTGAGGTGGCTGAAAGTGTAAGTTCGCAAGCTATCGATTTATTTGGAGGATACGGATATGTGAAAGAATATCCCGTAGAGAAATATTACCGTGATTCTAAGATCGGTAAGATCTACGAGGGTACAACGAACATGCAGCTCAGCACAATTGCTAAGTTGCTACTTCGATGAGTGAGTGAGAAAAAGGGGGCTTCGGCCCCCTTTTTATTTTAACGTCTATTCGGTTTTGTTTTAAAACATGCCTTTGAGAAACCCTGAATTATTTAGCTCTTCTTGAGTGATGGCACACCGGAATCCAACATCGTTATGTACCATTAAATCATAAGTTCCAACCCGCCAATAGGTCCGGTTAACTTCGATTTCCTCCTCAAAACTTCCGCCTCTGATGATTCGTACTCCCCTGTTTTCCAGATCATAAAGACTGTCCGGCGCAGAGTAGTGTTGATAAAAAGAGCCAACATACTCAAGTACATTCCCGCTCATATCATACAAACCCAGTTCGTTTGGCTTTTTACTGCCAACCGGGTAGGAAAAATTGATATCCGAGTTGGAGGTTACAGCATATAATTCCAAAGAGTCCGGGGTATTGGTTCCCGAATATGGAGTTAGTTTACCCCCTGAGCGGGCAGCATATTCCCATTCTGCTTCAGTTGGAAGCCGCCAGTCCCAATAGTTACAAAATGCCCGGGCGTCATACCAATTCACATACACAACCGCTCTTTTCTCGCGCCCGTAATTTCTGTCATTTGGAAGAGCTCGGTTTGTAGCTAAGGCAAAATCATCGTATTGTTTGTAAGTAACTTCATACTTTCCGATATAAAAGTTATCTAAAGTTACCTCATGCAAGGGAAGGGCATCGTCATTGGTACTGTCGATAACATCTCCCATGATGAAAGTGCCTCCTTTTACAAAAACCATTTCGGGCTTGGAAATAGTTGGTGTGTTTTTGAAAAAGGAGCAACTATTCACGGAAAGTACAAGCAGCAAAAAAAGCAGGATATTGTGAAGAAAATAAAACATACTAATAACATAGTATTTATTTAAAAAAAATTCCAGAAAATGGAATGATGTTGTAGTTGACAGAGTTTATGTTTGGCAGAACACCGACATCTCTCTTACTTAGACAAATCAATTAAATAAAAATGGATCAGAAGTTAGACCATCAGATTTTAGATCAGCTGAAGAAATGCAGTAAAGATGAAGCCTCATTTTCTAAACTTGAAGAAATATTTGGGGAACTTTACCAACACTATGAAGAAGTGAAAAAGCAGCTTTCGCTGGTAGAGCAAGCGATAAAGCATGACTATGATTCAATTCTCATTACAGAGCTGGATCTTGAAAAACCCGGGCCTAAAATTGTTTATGTAAATGATGGATTTACAAAAATGACGGGATATACAAAAGAAGAGGTATTGGGAAAAACCCCGAGGATTTTACAGGGAGAGAAGACAGATCGCCATGTATTGGACAGACTTAAGGAACGGCTTATTGAAGGTCAGGCTTTTTTTGGGCATACGGTCAACTATAAAAAAGACGGTAGTGAATTTGTAAATCAATGGGATATACATCCGCTTACCAATAAGAATGGAGAAATTACTCACTGGGTTTCTTATCAACGGGATATTACTGACCGTAAGGAGTCGAGTAAATTAATATTTGATGCCAACCTCGATTTTGACAATCTGATAGAGGAGTCTAAAAAGACTTATGTTGATTTAGACATTCAAGGCAATATCATTGCCTCAAATAATTCTTTTAAGAATTTATTGGGGTATGATGCGGATGAGCTGAAAACCGTTAAAATCTGGGATTTGGTTTCTGATGACGATCAGAAAGAGCTGAAAAACTTATTTGCTGATTTTGATTCAAAAAAGGTTGAAGATGAGTCATACCCATGGAAATTTATTCAAAAAGACGGGGATGAAGTAAAGCTGGAAGGCAACATCAACTATTTTGTTAGCAATGATGAGACAATTATACGGGTACATTTCGATAATATATCGTTACGAAATCGTATTGTTGAAACGCTTAAAAGGAAAAAAAGTGAATTTGAGGATATAGTTGGCAAAAAAGATGAATTTTCGTTGCGATTTGTTATCACTGAAGATGGTGAAACCGGCTGCAAATTTGTTTCCGATAGTTTTAAGAGTGTAACCGGCCTCGATCCGGATACGATTTTAGGTAATGGGGTAAAGGATGTAATACATGCTGATGACCTGAGTGATATCGAAAAGGCACTTGAAAAAGCATTTAACGGAACCCCTTCGAGTATAAGCTGTAAGTACAAAACTTCAGAAGGGGATTATATTTCCGTAATACAATCTTTTAAACCGGATTATGGCTCAAGCGGTGAAGTAGTAGAAAGTGTAAAAAGTGTGGCTGTAATTGAATTAGAAGTCGAAAACTGAGCAATATCTTATTGTTGTTAAAAAAAAGCCCGCCTAAGTGTGGGCTTTTTCTTTATGGGGAATAGGTGAAGCCTTATATTCAAAATAAAAATGGATATTCAAGAAACAGAAGAAAGGATTGTTAGAGAGTTTGAACTGCTTCAGGACTGGCCGGAGAGATATAAGTATATTATAAAGCTGGGTGATAAGCTGGATCCCATTCCGGAAGAGGCTAAAGTGGAGGAAAACCTTGTTAAAGGCTGTCAAAGTCAGGTTTGGCTAACTGCTCAAATGGAAGATGGTAAAGTCATATTTAAGGCCGACAGCGATGCAGCTATCACCAAAGGCTTGGTTTCACTGATGATCCGCTTTTACTCGAACAGGGAACCGGATGTGATACTTAACACTCCTCCGTCATTCATCGACAAAATTGGGATGGCCAAGCATTTGTCACCTACTCGCGCAAATGGTTTGGTTTCTATGGTAAAACAGATGAAAATCTATGCCATGGCCTTTAAATCCCAAAAAACGTTATCGTAATCTAATTGTAAGGTTCAAAATAATTCGGTTAATTCCCCTCTAATGGGGATTAAAAATGGATATGAGTAAGAAATTTTCTCTCACCGGTATTTCTGACATCGCCTTGGGTAAAGACCTAAGGACTGAGGAGGATGTTGTTGGTAAGAAAGCGGGAATGACGGTCTTAAATTCCGTTTCATTCTTCCTTGCAGGGGTTTCCGTGTTATTTTTAGTAGCATTCCAGATTAATGAATCTGTTTCATTAACATGGTTCTTTTTGTCAGAGGCGATCGCTTTTCTGTTAATTCCATTTCTTGCCCGCCAGGGTTTCGAAAAAGCGGCCAAAATACTGCTCATTGCCTACGCTGATATCGGTATTGTTATTCTAAGTTCGGTTTTCGGCAACGATGCAATGATTCAGGCCTTTTTTATTCCTGCGATGGGCTTGTCTATACTTTTGTTTGATAATGCGCAGGTTCATTTGCGAAATATTGGGATACTGCTTTCTGTTCTCTCCTACTTTATTTTAGATTATATCATTTTTGAACGCATTAGTATGTCCGACAGTGGGTTTTCTTTGGTGAGATGGGCGGTACTTACCGGTTCTTTTGTAACAACATGGCTCATTTTTAATACATTTTCTCAATTCAAAGAAAGCGCAGAACATCAAACTATGGAGCTGCTGCAAAAAGAGCAGGAGCTGAATCAAGAACTTAGCTTAAAACAGGAAAAGCTGGAAACGTATATCAATCAGCTTGAATTGGCTACAGAGCAGCTTGCGAAAAGTACCAAGGCCAAGTCCGAATTCCTGGCTACAATGAGTCATGAAATCAGAACGCCTATGAATGCTATTTTGGGCATGACACATTTACTTAAGCAAGATAGTCCAAGAAAGGACCAGATTGAGCCGATCAATATCCTGGATTTTTCCGGTAAAACTCTTTTGTCACTGATTGATGATATTCTGGACTTCTCGAAAATTGAAGCCGGAAAAATTGAATTTGAAAACATTGAATTTGAGCTGAATAAGTTAATCAATGTAATTATTGAGAGCTTTAAAGCCACGGCTCAAAATAAAGAAATAAATCTAAGCGCAAGTATCGGAGAAGAAGTCCCGAATATGTTAGTCGGTGATCCGGCCAGGCTTACACAGATATTGAATAATTTAGCCAGTAATGCCCTGAAATTTACGGAAGAAGGGGAAGTTCGGTTAGAAGTCGAGGTTGTGAGTGATTATGAAGATGCCGTTCGTCTTCAGTTTGCTATTTCAGACACCGGCATAGGAATTGAAAAAGACAGAATTGAAACAATTTTCGATAGTTTTACTCAAGCCAGCCATGATACTAAACGGTTATTTGGGGGTACGGGCTTAGGACTTACTATAAGTAAACAGCTCACTGAGTTGCAGGGTGGAAAAATTTCAGCGATAAGTGAAGAGGGTAAAGGCAGTACATTTATAGTAGAACTGACTTTTGATAAGAGTACTTCCGACAAAGAAGTTTCTGAAGTTTTTGATGAAAATAAGGGTTCTCAAAGTATTCGCGGACTAAAAGTATTACTTGCTGAAGATAATCTGGTTAATCAAAAAGTAATGATGCGATTCCTTGAGCGATGGAATGTTGAAATGAAAGTAGTAGACAATGGGCTGGAAGCAGTAGAAGCGGTAAAAGAAAATAATTATGATGTGATTTTAATGGATCTTCAAATGCCGAAGATGGACGGGTATGAAGCTTCAGAAAATATTCGCAAACTGGATGACCCATACAAGCGAAAAATACCCATAATAGCACTAACAGCAGCGGCTTTGAAAGAGGTGCGTGAAAAGGTTTATGCATCAGGGATGAATGATTTTGTAACCAAGCCTTTTAATCCTGATGAGCTTGAACACAAACTTTTTAATTACATTGAGAAATAAGAGTTTTGGCTCCAGTTTATTAGCGATAATAAAAAAAGCCGCCCCGTATCAGGGGGCGACTCTTGGTTTTTCGGGGTACAAATGAAATTCCGGCTTACTGCATTTCTTTATGTTCCGGTATACTTACATTGAAAGTCGTTCCTTGCCCTTTTTTGCTATTAACCCTGATACTGCCTTTGTGCAGCTCTACAAACTGTTTGACCAGGGGTAATCCTATGCCGGTACTTATCTCACCTTGTGTGCCTTGTCGCTGATGGTTCTTATTTTTTTCAAAAAGAGTAGGTAAAAATTCTTCAGGGATACCAATGCCTGTATCGGTTACGGAACATCGGAGTTCACGTGTACTTTTTGAACTGATGTCCGCATTTATGATAATGGTATCACCCTTTGTGCTAAACTTCAGGGCGTTTGAAACAAGGTTACTGAGAATGAGTTTAAATTTCTCATTGTCAAGTCTGAATGATACCGGGGTATTGCAATTAAGTTTGAGGTCAACATTTTTTGATTTGGCAAGCGGGGTATAGATATGAATGAGATCTTTTATTAATTCGTCAATAGCAACGTTATCTAAATGAAGCTTTGAGTCACTTTGGAACATGGCATTCGACATTAACTCACTGGTATAGTTAATTAATTTATGTCCGCTTATTTCAATCATAGAAAGAATTTCAAAAAGTTCTTCCTTCTCGCCGTCCCAAAGATTCTGTAAGTAATGGGCTGAACTTATAATACCGTTAATAGGACTTTTTATATCGTGATTAACCGCTCTCAAGAAAAGATCTTTTTCTTTATTCAACCGTTCAAGTTGGCGTTGCTTACTTCGAAGCTCAAGCCGGGCCATGATTTCGTTTGCCAAGGTCTTTAGCGATTTTTTCTGGGATTCATCAAGTTTCTTTGGTTTGGTATCCAGCACACAAAGCGCACCAACCCTGTATCCTTCAGGTGTTATTAAAGGATAACCACTGTATGATCGGTATTTAGGGTTTCCCTCAACATACGACATGTTCATGAAGCGCTCATCTTTTGAAAGATCTTCTATTTCAAAATTTTCATCCTTCATGATAGTGTACTGACATACACTTTCAGAACGCAGGATGGATTGCCCGGATTCGTCTCCAAAAACGGCCTTGCTCCATTGTCGGTCATGATCCAAAATATTCATTAAAGATATCGGGGAACCGGTTATGATGGCTGCCAGCTCTACCAGCGATTCAAACTCTTCTTCAGGAAGGGTGTCCAGAATTTGATAATGATCAACTTCGGCCTGACGTTCGGCTTCATCATCCGGAGTTACATAAGCGACTTCATTATTAGTATCTACAAGCGTAAGCATGAGTGAGGGGCCTTCAGTTTTATCAGTTAGTTGATTAATGCATTGTGAGGGCCTTTAGCTTCTCTTTTTGCAAAATTTATGGTGAGAGTACCCTGTCCGTCAGCAGAAATATTCATTTTACCGCGAATTTGACGAAGCAATACTTCTATTAACTCCATACGCAACTCTGAGGTTACCTTATCACAATTGTTAAAGTCTTTGAATAATGCCCTGTTTCCTTCTTTAAATTCAATGGATACAGATTCATTGGCTTCTTTCAGTACAAAAGTAAGATCGCCTGAGCCTTCGCCATAATTTTGGCAGTTTATGTCTTTCAGGCAGGAGATGATTTCATTGAGAAGCATACTGGTCGGAATGGCCTGATTTACATTCAAGTTTACATCCTGCAAGTCAAAGTTTTGTATAATCCTTTCGGGGTTTTTGCTTTCACTGCTCAGTATGCTTTCGATATAATTTTTAAAATTTACATGCGAAAGGCTTTCGTTTTGATAAAGAAGTTCATGGATTTTTGCTATCGAGGTAATACGGGCCTGAGTGCTCTGCAAGTGTTTGCCTACCTCTTGATCGGGAGTTCCCATTAGCTCAAGCTCCAAGAGCCCTGAAATGATCGCAAGGTTATTCTTAACCCTGTGATGAACTTCGCCTAACAGGGTATTCTTTTCGGCCAGTGATTTCTCAATTAAATTCCTGGTTTTCACTTGTTCGGTGACATCCACTGCTTCAATGAAAATCCCGTACACCTTGTTATCATCATTGCGAAGTGGTTTAAAAACAAAATTTAAATAATGAATGGTTGGTTGGCTAATATCACCATTGTTGAAATAGACTTTCTTTTCATTAAAATTAAAAACCTTTCCTTCTGAATAACAAATATCCAGTAATTCTATAAACCCCTGCTCTACTATCTCCGGTAGAACCTCACTTACCGGTTTGTCTACCAGGTCCTCTTTATTTATTAGTTTTTTGCTAGTGTCATTAGCAAATGTGAATCTATGATCTTCTCCTTCCAGCATGGCAATGGCTGAAGGTGCTTCTTCAAACATATCCTGCATGTGAAGCCTTGCTTTTTTCTCTGTTTCAAGAAGTTCTACAATTTGATTTTCAAGTTCTTTGCGTTCAGAAATATCTACGTACATTCCATAGATGGCAATCACTTCGCCATCCACTTCAACAGGCACGCCACCTATAAGCACTGGAATTTCTTGCCCGGCTTTGTTAACTCTCATTGTTTCTGTTTGAAAAGTGTCTCCGGTAAAGCTCAAGCGAGAAAGCGTTTTGGCTTGCTGATCCATATAATTTTGAACGATGGCATGATCCAGATTTTGGCCGGACAGTTCCTCAGGAGTATATCCAAAAATCTGTTCAAAGCTTTTATTGGAATTCTGTACAATGCCGTTAGTGTCAATAAGAACAATTCCTATCGGAGAGTTTTCAAAAAGCTGACTTAAAAGTTCTGCATTTCGATTTTTTTCTTTTTCAATTTCTTTGATGTTATTTCGGTTTAGGCCGCCGCCCACAATATATGTTTCTCCATTTTGTTCGAAGCTGGTTCCGCTGAGCAGGTAATGCAGTGTTTTACCGGCTTTGGTTATGCATCGTGCTTCAATGCTAACTCTGTTTCCGACTAACTCACCGGCTAAAATATCTTCCAGCACCGGGCGGTCGTCAGGATGGACAAGTTGCATAACATTCATTCTGGCTATTTCACGGGCTGTATAACCCAGATCTTCTTCAAGCACATCATTCCAGCGAATCATTTCACCTTCGGTACTAAATACAAAAAAGGCCGTGGGTAAGCTTGAAATCGCGGATTCAGTGAATTCTTTTTCAGCTATCAGTTGTTTTTCTACAGACTTTCGGGAGGAAATATCTTTTATATTAATGATGGTTTTTTCGGTGCCATCTTCAGCATTGAAAATTACAGAACTTACTTCAACCGGGATTTTATGTCCGTCTTTATGAGTAAATTCAACTTCAGCTTTGATCGATCCTTTTTCTCTACGGTTGGCCACAGCAGCAGCATTTGAGGGATTTTCGAGGTCAAATATAATGTCTCTGTGCTGTCCCTCCAGTTCCTCGGCGGTGTACCCCAAAATATCACAGGCAGCCGGATTTGCCTTTAATATAAGGCCATTCGGTCTGCCTATGAAGATTCCTTCCAGGGTATTGTTGAACTGCATTTTGTATTGCTGTTCAGTTTCTTTAAGGGCTTGCTCTGTGATCTTTTTGTCAGAAATATCTTTAAATGCCCAACTGGATATCGGTTTGCCATCTTCATTTCGGAATAAAGTTACACTCAGCTCAATAGGAATTTTTTTGCCGTCAACAGCAATAATTTCCGACTCCCCAATATAATTACCTTCCCTGTTTATCCTTTTTTGGATGTGTTCTATATCTAAATCCACATTCAAATAATTATTGACGGTAGAGTAGGTGATTGCCTCGCGGGTAGTCCCTAAAATATTACAGGCCACGCTATTTGCTTCTATGACTGAATGATTTTCATCAGAAATCAAGATGCCATACAGGCTGTTATGAAAATGATTTTCAAATTTTTGCCGGGTTTCTTTCAGGTATTTGCTGCTTTCTATTTGAGCACTTATATCTTCATAAACTAGAACAGCTCCCTGCTCAATACCCAATGAAGTGATGGTTATTTTAAACCAATGCTCTTGGTCTTCAGAAGTAAGGCGATACTTTGTTTCAAAGGTGTTAATCTCCCGACCAAGCACATCTTTTATACCAAGCAATAGGCGGAGGGCAAAGTCATTGCCTTCAGCCAAAGGAGTTTGTAAGCTTTTTAATATGTTTGCTTCTAATCCGGGGTGGCTCCAATTCTCTTGTAAGCTCTCTCTAAATAATTTCCACTTTTGATTAAATGCCACCACATTTCCATCCGGATTGATTATGGCTATTTGTGCATTAAGAGCATTTAAAATAGATGAACTGACGATGTCAAGCTCAATCATGGAATATATGTTATCTTCTTTTTTCATTGTACTACTTTAGGCTGTCGACTATTTATTCAAGTCTTTATCAAAATTACTTTGATTTACATTCGAATGAATGACGTGAAAAGCCTAATTTTAAAATTAGGTATTAAAACCTAGCACACTTCTTTTTTTGCCTAAGTGAAAACGCCTATAAAATTTATTCCGGGTGGCTGATATAGGATTCTCCATTTAATAAATTATTAATAGCCTGTGTGAGTTCATCTTCGGAAGGAGTGATAGAAATAACACCATTGGCACCTGCATCAATCAGCGGCGTTATGAATTTCTCTTTTTTATAGGGATGCATGACTAATAAGGGAGAAGTTGATAAATGCCGGTTTAATTTTTTGATATTATCCGGAGCATTACCCAGTCCGAAGGAGGTGTTAAGATCAAAAATTACAAGATCTAAACCCTCATCATCCAATATGCTTGGATCAGAAACCAGGTCAGCAGGGTCATGAAACCTTATATTACAGCTGAATGAGGCTTCAATAGTACTGCCAATGAGGCCGTTGGTTTGGTTTAATTTTCCTATGTAAGCGATTTTTAGCACGTGTATGGATTAGGAGAGAGGCTATGTTGTCAATGGTAAGTTAAACCAAAAGGGAAGCTATTCAATCAGTGATTAAACCTATTTTTTATAATAAATTTATAGGTGTTTTTACCTAAGTAACTTATGTGAATATTTTCCTGAATAAGCTATTATGAAGATAGAAAGACCGGATGAATCTGAGGAGTAGCCATATTTCTATGAGCAGTTTGAGCTCAACAAAGCCTTATCCATTATTGTTGAAGAGCTTGTTTTTCAGGGCGTATTTAACAAGTCCGGCCGTGTTTTTTGCACCTGTTTTTTGTAAGAGATTCCGGCGATGAGCATCTATGGTTCGTACACTTACAAATAGCTCATCCGCAATCTCCTGATTGGTATATTCATTGACAATCAGTTTCAGAACTTCAAGTTCCCGGTCGGTAATGTGTGCTTCATCTTCATCTTTAACTTTATTCACATCGGGAGTAACCAATTCCTGTAATATAGATTGGGTGGCATCATTGCTGAAATAGTGTTTTCCTGCCATGATGGTATTAATAGCTTTAATGAGTTCTTGCTTGCCCGAACTTTTTAAAATATAACCCGAGGCCCCGGCTTTTATCATTTTCCGAATATGCTGATCCTCACTTAACATGGTAAGAGCAAGAATCTTTATATCGGGATGGTTTTCCTTAATGATTTTGGTAGCTTCAATACCATCCATTTCGGGCATGGTAATATCCATGATCACCAGATCGGTTTCGTGAGAGTTACATAAACTTACAGCTTCTTTTCCGGTTTTGGCTTCCCCTGTAATGTTGATGCCCGGCTCATCCTCCAACAGGATTTTAATACCATCTCTCACAATCTCATGATCATCCACTATTGCAATCTGAATATTAGCCATTTAAGAAGGTTTAGAATTCGTGTGTATAGGGATTATTACACTGAGGAAAGTACCCTTATTTGGTTTGCTGTCAAATTCGAAATTTCCGCCAAGTGCCCCGGTTCTGGTTTCTATGGTTCGCAACCCAAGCCCCGGTATAAAATCATTAGATGAAGGGTCGAAACCATTTCCATTATCATCAATTGAAAGGATCAAATCAAGTTCATCTTTAATCAGCTGTACATTAATTTGAGATGCCTCCGAATATTTTACTGCATTTGAAAGTCCTTCCTGGGCGATTCTGTACAAGTTAAACTGAACCTCTCTGGGGAGCGACAAGTCTTTGAGGTTATGGTAGTATGTTATTTTGGCGTCAGCACTGCTGCTATAATTATCTACTAATGATTCGATGGCAAATGCCAGCCCGTAATCATCCACTACACGCGGCAGCAAGTTTCGGGAAATCTGTCCTGTTTCCGTAACGGCGTGCTTCAGTAAGTTCAGTCCTTTTGTAAACTGCTCCTGCTTTCGCTTAGTCAGGGCTTCAATATCATCTCTTACGGCATCAAGATTCATGTTGGCAGCAGCCAGGTATTGCCCCAAACCGTCATGCAATTCCCGGGCGATGCGGGCACGTTCTTTATTCTCGCCCTCAACCAACGAAGCCAATACCCTTTCTTCTGCTTTTTTCTGCTCGGTTACATCATTAACCAAGATCAAACGATACTTATTTCCGAAATAATTAATACTGGAGCCGGTGATCCGCACATAAATAATTTCTCCGGATTTTTTAAGGTGTCTCCATTCTTTGGCATCGGAAAGGTCGATCCTTTTCCCTTCTGATATTTCTTTTTTTAAACGGTCATGATCTTCTTCAGGGCGAATATCCAAAAGAGTCATTTCATGAAACTCTTTCCGGGTGTACCCATAATGTTTGGTTGCAGCATTATTTACTTCAATAAATTGCAAATTCTCCGGGTTATAAATCCACATGGGCTGCGGACTTTTCTGGAAAAGCAGCCTGTAGTTGTACTCTGAATCAGCAAGCCTTTTTTCGGCTTCGGCCTGTGCAGTAACATCCACCACGGTAGAGATCATCAGGTTTTGTTCAGGAAGGGGAATATTTTTGGCATTTATAATTTTCTCTTCGCCTGTTTGGGTAGTTATTTTTACTCCATTCCAATTCATCCTGTCCGGATTATTGGACCTGATATCAGCCTGAATCATTTCAATTATTCGGTTTCTGTACGCCTCGTCCGGATAAACCTTCTTAAAAAAAGTATCCACATCATTAATGACCTCTTCCGGCCATCCATAAATTTCCGTGAACTTCTTATTCATGAGGGTTGCGGTACCGGAATCCATGAGATTTACGGCAACACCGATGGGGAGGTTTTCCAGGGTGGTTTCAATGAAATCGTTGCGGTGTTTTAGTTTTATCTGGAATTCTTCTTGTTCCGTCATGTCCTGAACAGTACCACTTATAGAAATCGGGTTCCCGTGCTCATCATACTCAGTTTTAGCCAGTTCCTGGTAGTATCCCACTTCTCCGGTGTTAGGTTTTATCAGTCGGTAACGCACATTAAGGGTGCCGGTTTCCAATGCTTCATTAAAAGCTTCATCAAAATCTTCCCGATCATCAGGATGAATCATATCAAGTAAGTTTTGGTAACCAGGTTCTTTGGCACCTTTTTCCAATCCAATGACTTCATAAAATCCATCTGACCAGATTGCTTCATCGGTTTCAATAATTCTTTTCCAGTGGCCAAATCCGGCAATTTTTTCTGCTTGTTTATACCGGAAGGTTAATTCTTCCAGCTCCCGCTCTTTTTGTTTGAGTTCGGTTGTATCTATCCCAATCCCAACCGAAAGATTATCAGAAACCTTAATGTTTGTCCAGGTTGTGTGAATAATGTTTCCGGATTTCGTTTTAATATCTAAATCCTTCCAGGTACCATCTGCCTTTTTAATATGTGCAAAAACAGATTTAAGGATTTCATCATCGGGTATCATTTCTTTAATTAAGTCAATCGAGTCAAGTTCAGCATTGGTATACCCGGCTTTTTCTTCAAAGAATTTATTTACGCGATATACGTGGCCGTTTTCGTCGTGAATGTTTATGAGTACCGGGATATTGTCAAAAATACTTTTAAACAGCTCTTGTTCTTGGCTGTGTTCCTCTTCCAGCTTTTTCTGTTCAGTAATATCAGCAATAACCCCGGCCAGTTGCACGGGCTTGTTATTGGAGTTATAGATTAAATTACCGCGACTTTCCATCCACCGAATATTTTTATCGGGGGAAACAATTCGGTATCTAATTTGATAATAAGAAAGCTTTTCCTGAATGGTTTTTTCAAGTTTCTCACGAACAAATGCACGATCCTCAGGGTGAATCATGCTATAATAATTCTCTAAGTTCCACGGCCTGGGTTTTTTAGAGAACCCCAAAATTTTATGATGGAATTTTGATCGCCGGATTTTTTTTGTTTTTAAATCAACACTCCAAGTAGCCATGCCGGCAGCGTATAAAGCATTATCTATACGCTCTTTCCGATCGGAAATTTTTTCGTTGCTTTTGGTGATTAGGAAAAAGAGAAATAGAGCAGTTACAAGTACATACAGTATGCCCTTCAGGGTTTGGTATCGGGAAATAAGGAGTGGATCGTTGGTAAACCAGATCAAGAGCTGGTCGGAGAGCAAAATCCAAAGGAGGGCAAATACCAAATAAAAAACAATAATGGAAGATGCATTCAGTTCTAATAATTTTGGAGGCCTAATCATAGCGCAAATAACCTGTAAGCACATGTTGATGAACAAAATTAACTAAATGCTTTCTGCTGAAAACAACAAGGAAAAATTATTCGCAAATCAGAATTTGACAGGATGTATTTTATCGTAAAAGGTTCAAAAAAAAAGAAGCCCGATCATTTCTGCAAAATAAAAACCACCCTCACCTATGATTAGGTGAGGGTGGTATAGTTGTACCCGCGATTTAACCCAAAAACTTATTTCCCTTAACCGTATAGTTAGAGCGATCTCAGAGCAATTCCTTACAGTTCTTTCGGAAGTTTTTTGGGAGGCTAAAAATCAACTTTAAAGTAGTCCTGACCGCTTTTTTTTATAAAATTAAAAAAGCTTCAAAAAATAAATGTGATTTGAACAGAGCTTTTTGTTCTAGAATAACAGACTCGGAGGTAAACTTTTCATTTTTGTAATAGAAAGGACCACAATGATTAAAACAGGAAAATATTTTTTGTGTGGGAACTTTTTCTGTAAAATAATAAAGTACTATAAGTGCTTAAATATGATTTAATACCAGACAGTTATGCTCAAAACTATACGATTATTTCCCTGGACGCTTATTTTATTAACCTTTGTGGCTTGCTCTAATCAGCAGGCGAACCGCGTTACAGTCTCCTCTGAATTTTCAGAATATGTTTCAGGATATACCTCGGGCCAAATAAGCTCGGAAGGGGAAATAGCGATTACACTGGCGCAGCCTGTGGATGAAAGTAACCGACAGACGGATGGCTTGTTTCAGTTCAATCCTTCGGTTTCCGGGAATGTGGAATGGGTCAATAATTCCACCGTTGTTTTTAAACCGACTGAGAAATTAGAAAATGGACGGGATTATTCGGTAATGTTCAGGCTGAATCGCTTGTTTGAGGTGGAAGAAGAAAAATCAGAGTTCATGTTTAACGTTTCCATCATTCAGCAAGATCTTGAGGTTGAGTTTGATGCACTTCACACACAGACTCAAAACCGGAACCAACAACGGCTTACCGGAACAGTGCATACGGCTGATGCGGCCGATTTGGCATCTGTCAGACAAACCCTGGAGGCTCGCCATTCCAATAAAAATCTGGAAATAGACTGGAATCAGGATGGGTCAAAAAGAACGCACCAATTTCAGATCGATAATATTCAGCGGCAGCAGGAAGCATCGGAGCTGGTGATTTCCTGGGATAGTTCACCTATTGGAGCGGATGTCAAAGGTGAAAAAACATTTGATATCATTCCCGTTGGGGCTTTTGAGTTGATGGGCATTATGGTATTTCGGGATGTGAACCCCAGGGTAGAACTTACCTTTTCTGATCCGCTGGATCCCCGCCAAAATCTAAACGGCCTCATCAGCATAGAAAATGCCGGGAACCTGAATTTCATCATTACTGAAAATAAAATTATAGTGAACCCGCGGGAACGGAGAAACGGAGTACAAAGCCTCAGAATAGACCCGGCTATCAAAAACCGGGAAGGAAAAAGGCTTGGAACGGAAATAACACGCCAGGTTCAGTTTTACCAGCCCAAGCCACAGGTTGAATTATTAGGGAAAGGCACCATTATTCCCCGGTCGAAGGATTTATTGTTTCCTTTTAAAGCCGTAAGCCTTGGGGCCGTGGATGTACGGGTTATTCGCATTTTTGAAGATAATATGGGCCAGTTTTTCCAGGATTATGAAATGAACCGGTCATCCATCTGGAATATTGAAAAGGTCGGTCGGCCGGTATTTGCCGGCGCAGTTCCTTTATCTCGTTTAGGCAGTGTGGATGCCGGCGAGTGGAATAACTATGCACTGGACCTTGCCAACCTGATCACACCGGAGCCGGGAGCACTATATCAGGTGGAGATCGGGTTCAGGGATATACATTCAATTTATCCTTGCAGTGATGGGAGGGCGGTAAACCGGCAAACTGACAATTGGGAATATGAAGCTCAGGAAGAAAAAGAATATTGGGAAAACTATTCAAGCAGAGGCTACCCGGATGGATATAACTGGCGCGAACGGGATAACCCCTGCCATGTCAGTTATTATAATACAAGCATTAAATCCTCACGTAATATTTTGGCCTCCGATCTGGGTATCATTGCCAAAAAAGCAGACGAACAGCAGATTACTGCATTTGTAACCGACCTGTTAACCGCACAACCCAGAAGCGGAGTGCAGGTTTCAGCCTTTGATTACCAGCAACAGGAAATTGCCAAGGGTTCAACTGATGCAGAAGGGAAAGTAACTTTAGAGACCCCTCGAAATCCTTTCTATCTGACTGCAAACATTGACGGCCAAAAGGGATATTTAAAAGTAAATGACGGAAATGCCCTTTCGGTGAGTGATTTTGATGTATCCGGGGCACGTATCGAAAAAGGAATGAAAGGGTTTTTGTATGGTGAACGTGGTGTGTGGCGGCCGGGAGATTCGCTGTTTGTAACCTTGATTTTGGAAGATGAAAACGAGGTGTTGCCCGATGATCATCCCGTTACTTTTGAATTAAAAAACCCATCCGGTCAGCTGGAAAATCGACAAACCTTTACTTCGGGTGTGAATGGTTTTTATGTATATCAGTTCCAAACAGAGAAACAGGACCCGACCGGGAACTGGCAGCTTGAAGCTAAAGTGGGTGGGCTTACTTTCAGTAAACAAATCAAAATAGAGTCGGTAAAACCAAACCGGTTGAAAGTGGAAGTAGATTTTGCGGAAAACAAGGTGACCGCTTCGAACCGTCAGCTTCAAGCGACCCTTTCTTCAAGATGGTTGCACGGTGCCATCGCAGGGAATATGAAAGCAGATGTGGAAATGAGTATGCGTCCTTCGCCGGTGTCTTTCAGTGACTATCCTGCTTTTAGCTTTGATGACGCTTCCGTGACTTTCTCTTCCTCGCCCGAGTCTATTTTTGAAGGAACCCTTAACGGAGAAGGCACGGCTGATTTCAGCCACCGTTTCAACAACCTGACCGAAGGCCCGGCACGAGTGTTAGTGAACCTGAGAACCCGCGTTTTTGAACCTTCCGGGAATTTCAGTATCGGCCGTGCAAGCACTTATTACTATCCATTTGAGACGATAATGGGAATAAAACCTCCGGCTGTAGATCGCAGTGATTATTGGGACTGGCGGGACCGGAAAGAAAGCCATCGCTTTGAGGTGGTTTCAGTGGATGTAGATGGAAATCCCGTAGCCGGAAAAGATCTGGAAGTGAAGGTGTACAATATTCGCTGGCGTTGGTGGTGGGAGCGCGGCACGGAAGATCTGAGCAGTTATTTTGAGCGTGAAAATGTAAATGAAGTATTATCCGGGAAAGTCAGGACGGATAATGACGGCCATGGCTTTTTTGACCTCAAACTTCCTGACAGTGAAGGAGGAGGCCGGTATTTGGTGAGGGTTCAGGATCCACAAGGTGGACATTCGGCAAGTTCCGTAGTGTATTTTAGCTGGTATGGCGGACGAAATGAATCGGTCAGCCCGGCACGTCTCACCTTTACTTCCGACAAAGAGGCGTATGAAGTTGGAGAAGACATTTCCCTTACGATCCCCAGCAGCGCGGGAAGCCGGATTTTGGTCAGCCTGGAAAGCGGCTCCAAAGTGCTGAACACTTTTTGGGTAGAAGCGGAAGCTGAAGAAACGAACGTTACGGTTCCCGCTAATAAAAATATGATGCCCAATGTATATGCCCACGTGATGCACATTCAGCCTCACGGACAACAAGGCAACGATCTCCCGCTGCGCATGTACGGAGTGATCCCGATTTCGGTACAAGACCCCGCCACAAAACTGCAACCGTTGGTAAATCTTCCGGGGGAATTCAGGCCGGAAAGTACGGTACAGGTGGATGTTAGCGAGCAAAACAGTAAAGCCATGACCTACACTATCGCCATGGTAGATGACGGGTTGCTGGACCTGACTAATTTTGAAACGCCGATGCCCCACAACTATTTTTACGCCCGGGAAGCTTTGGGTGTGAAAACCTGGGATATGTACCAATTTGTGAGTGATGCCTATGCCGGAAACCTGACCCGGATTATGGCCATTGGCGGGGATGGAGAAGCAGAAGCGGCTGACCCGCTGGAAGAAGCTAATCGTTTTGAACCTATGGTGCGATTTGAAGGGCCTTTTGAACTAAAAGAAGGAGCTGTAAATCGCCATAATATTTCTGTTCCAAATTATGTGGGGTCTGTGCGTACGATGGTCATTGCCGGGCAGGATGGCGCGTATGGTCAAACTGAAGCCACTACTCCGGTTCGGAAACCGGTGATGGTGCTTGCCACCTTACCGAGAGTGTTGGGCCCTGGAGAAACCGTGAGCTTGCCGGTAAGTATTTTTGCCATGAACGAGAGCGTGCAAAATGTTCAGCTCCGCGTAGAGGCAAACGAGTTGTTTGAAATAGAGGGTGATGCCAGCACTACGCTTAATTTCAGCGAGCCGGGCGATCAGGTGGTTAACTTCAAACTGAAAACCAAGGCACAGATTGGAGTCGGGAAAGTCCGGGTTGAAGCCACGGGCGGCGGAGAATCGGCATACCACGAAATTGAAATCGCAGTACGAAATCCCAATTCTCCTTTTGTGGATGTGCACTCTAAAATTGTGGAAGAAGGACAAACATGGACCGAAAGTTTCGAACCTCAAGGCATGACGGGCACCAACACGGCCATGCTGGAAGTCTCCCGGATTCCGCCCATAGATTTCGGGAAACGACTTCGGTATTTGACGCGCTTCCCACATGGATGTATTGAACAAACCACTTCGGCTGTATTTCCGCAATTATATATTTCCAAAGTGATGGAATTGACTGATGAGAAAAAAGCTGATATCCAGAAAAATGTAGATGGCGGAATTGAGCGGATGCAAAAGTTCCTGACCTACAGTGGCGGCGTGGCTTACTGGCCCGGCAATGAAGACCCGGATTCATGGGGCACTAATTATGCATACCATTTTTTACTGGAAGCGAGGAACGAGGGTTATTATGTGCCGTCGGATTTGATGGATAAGGTCACCCGCTTCCAGAAAGAAAGAGCCCGCAACTGGAGGGAGAACGAAGGCTATCGCAGGTCTGATTTGATACAGGCATACCGACTTTACACGCTGGCCTTGGCCAACTCTCCGGAACTCGGTGCCATGAACCGGTTGCGTGAAAAAGAAAATCTTTCCACCCAATCGAAATGGAGGTTGGCTGCGGCTTATGCCTTGGCCGGACAAAAAGAAGCGGCCGAAGATATCCTTACCGGGGTCAGCACTTCGGTGGAAAATTACCGGGAGCTTTCGAGAAGCTATGGTTCCTCACTTCGGGACCGGGCTATGATTTTGGAAACCCTGAGCATCCTTGACCGACAGGATGATGCCGCGCTATTGGTGCGGGATATTTCCGGGGAGCTGAGTTCACAGCAATGGATGAGCACCCAAACCACCGCCTACAGCCTGATTGCCATTTCAAAGTTCCTGGATAAATTTACGGCAGCCGAAGAAATGCAGGCCGGCTTTTCCATCAATGGCGAAGAAGTTGGAAGTATAGATTCGAGAGCTATCATCATTCAAACACCGATTCGTATGGATGAGTTTAATACGAATAATTTTGAACTGGTTAACAACAGTGAAGGTACCTTATATGCCCGACTGATTTTAGAAGGAACCCCGCTGCTGGGTGATTCGATATCAGCTTCCAACAGCCTGGTGCAAAAAGTACGCTTTACCAACCTGGACGGGGAAACCATAGATCCTTCAGAGCTTAATCAGGGAACCGATTTTGTAGCTGAAGTCACAGTTACCAATCCCGGCTTAAGGGGAGATTACGAAGAGCTGGCTCTTTCGCAGGTGTTTCCGTCGGGCTGGGAAATCCGGAATACCCGTATGGATGACGAAGCCTTTAGCGAACCCGTTTCAAGTTTTGATTACCAGGATATCCGCGACGACCGGGTTTACACTTATTTCGATCTTGCGCCCAATACCAGCAAGGTCTTCCGGGTACAGTTGAATGCCAGCTATGCCGGCAAATTTTATTATCCGGCGGTAGCCACCACGGCTATGTATGATGAAACCATCAGTGCCAGAAGTGCCGGAAAATGGGTGGAGGTTCAAATTCCGTAATACCAGGTTTAGATGAAGAAGCTTCCTCACATATCATTTAGCCTAAACCGGATTAAGATTCGGAAAATCCTTAAAGCCGGAACGGTAGTGGTATGTATATTACTTTTGGCAGCTTTTTGGTTTTCCCTGCCAAATCCGCTGTTCGAAACCACCTACTCAACGGTGCTCAAAGATCAAAACGGGAAGCTGATGGGTGCCAAAATTGCCGGTGACGGACAGTGGAGGTTCCCGGTGGCGGAAGAAGTTCCCGAAAAGTTCGCACAGGCACTGCTTGAATTTGAAGACCGTCATTTCTACAAGCACCCCGGGGTAAATCCGTTGGCAGTGGGCCGGGCTATGATTCAAAATTACAAAGCCGGAGAAGTGGTAAGCGGTGCCAGTACCATCACCATGCAGGTCATCCGCCTGTCTGAAAGAAACAAAGACCGAACCATTCGCCAGAAAATCAGGGAAATGATATTGGCAACGCGATTGGAGCTGACCCATTCCAAGGAAGAAATTCTTTCTTTGTATGCGGCTCATGCTCCCTTTGGCGGAAATGTGGTTGGGTTAGAGGCGGCTTCGTGGAGGTATTTCGGACGGAGTCCCGGACAGCTTTCCTGGGCGGAATCGGCCACCCTTGCCGTGTTGCCGAACAGTCCCGGGCTCATCCATCCCGGCCGAAATCGTGATGCTCTCCGCCAAAAAAGAAACCGGCTTCTAAAAAGGCTTTATGAGGAGAATGCGATGGATTCATTGTCTTACAATCTTGCATTGTTGGAGCCTATCCCTGAACAACCGCTCAGCCTGCCCCGTGATGCTCCGCATGTACTTGCCAAACTCTACACCGGAAAAGAAAAGGGAACGGCTTTCACTTCGTCTATTGAGCAGCGTATTCAGCAAAAAATAAATCAGGTGGTGGAACGGCATCACCGGCAGCTGGAAGGGAATGGAATTCACAATGCAGCTGTGGTAGTATTGGATGTGAAGCAACAAAAAGTAGCGGCCTATGTCGGAAACACCCGGGATGTTAATGCCGGAGAGGGAAATTATGTGGATGTAGCCTCGGCTCCCAGGAGTACAGGCAGTATCCTGAAACCCTTTTTATACATGCTGAAATTAAATGATGGGGAGATATTGCCCCATACCCTGGTTCCCGATATCCCGTCCCAGTTTTCAGGCTATACGCCTAAAAACTTTACCCGCTCTTACGATGGCGCCGTACATGCTTCCGAAGCCCTGGCCCGTTCATTGAATGTGCCGGCGGTATATATGCTGCAGGAATTCGGTGTTCCAAAGTTTCATCATTACCTGAATAAAATGGGATTGAAAACCATTCATAAAGCACCCGAGCATTACGGTTTGTCGCTGATTTTAGGCGGAGCGGAAGGCACCTTAATGGATATCACTTCTGCCTACGGCTCTGTTGCGGCCATGATGAATAACTACAATGCCGCAGAACCGGAATCCCGGAAATTTGTAAAGCGGTATTTTGATTTTGGGAAAGAGGATGAACCCTCAAATTCAGACGAATCTTTTGCCCTGAATCCCGGCGCGGTATGGAGTATGTTTGAAGCCATGGTGGAAGTAAATCGTCCTGAGGACGAAGCCTTTTGGCGGCAATTCGAACACTCCCGGAAAGTAGCCTGGAAAACCGGGACTAGCTTTGGTTACCGTGATGGCTGGGCGGTGGGCCTTACTCCTGAGATTGTGGTTGGTGTTTGGGTGGGCAATGCCGATGGCGAGGGCCGGCCCGGGCTGACCGGAATCCGCACAGCAGCCCCCATTCTTTTTGACGTATTTGATCTGCTGGCCGAAACCGGCTGGTTCAACGAGCCGGTGTATGAAATGGAAGAGATAGAAATATGCCGAAAAAGCGGGTATAAGGCCGGACAGTATTGCGAGGAAACAGACCTTATTCCCGTTCCCGCTCCCGGATTAAAAACGGGAATATGTCCCTATCACCGGCGAATCCACGTAGATGAAACCGGGCAGTGGCAGGTAAATTCGAGCTGCAGTGATGTTTCCTCTATGAAGGCGGAGAACCGATTCGTGCTTCCCCCGGTGGAAGAGTGGTATTACCGTAAAAGCCATGCGGGATACCGTCCGCTTCCTGAAATGAAACCGGGATGCGGAAACCGGGATGTGGCCTCCATGAAACTGGTTTATCCCTACAAAACCTCCACTATTTTTGTGCCGGTTGAGTTGGATGGGAGTCAGGGAAAAACTGTATTTGAAGCAGCTCATCGCGGCGATAACGCAAAAATATTCTGGCACCTCGATGAGCACTTCCTGGGAGAAACGACCCGCATCCACCAGATGCCACTTTCCCCCGAACCCGGCCAGCATACCCTGACTTTGATAGATGATGAGGGCCAACGATTGGAGTATGAATTTCGGGTGGTGGGGAGATGAGTTTACTTCTTTCTTCATGATCCTCGTGTCCCTCGTTGCGGCGGCTCTGCTCCGCGATGCCCTATGGAGGCTCCGCCTCCAGCTATATTATTCAATAGTATAAATCAGAGCCTTAATTACAGGTTCCGGAGCGGAGCCCCGGAATTAGGTAAAAATTTCATCTCAAGTCTTAGGTCTATCATCTCACATCTATCTCAAAAAATACCCAATCTTAATCATTCATTAGTGAAATAGAGTGCTTTAATTGCCCCGTAATTACATACATGGCTATGTAGCATACGGTTAATGTCACTGATCAGTCATCACTGATTGGTCTTAAACCATTAAACAGAAAGTTTCAATTAAATAATCACTAATGAAAACTCTTTTACTATTATTGTTCATGCTCTCTGGAGTATTAGGTACTGTGCAAGCTCAAACCTGTTATTACTATGTTTCTCAACATGCTGACAGCGATTTTGAGGTTTATAAAGGCGAGGAATTGAAAATTATTTATTCAAATATTGTGTCAGCTGATTGTGATGAAAATGAAACAGCGATTGGCAATGAGTATCATGACGCATTAAAAGCTAAATACCCTAAAACTTATTTTCATACAACTTCACATATCGTTTGGGGGCCATTTGATACACGGGGAGAAGCAGGAAGAAAAAAAAGAAAACAGATGGGAGATGATAGAGCAGATGATTTTAAGACGATTGATTTCTATTTCACCTACTATGGAGATTAAAAATTCCAAACGATTAGCCGAAAGTCAAAGGATTTTCGGCTAATTCTAAAATAAGATTAGAGTCTCTAATAACCTGAACTGGATTATATAATAATTAGACAATATATCATGGCCCATAAGAATCAATCTATTTTATATTTATTAATCGGCTTTTTATTATTTCTTGGTATTCAAAATGTTAATGCACAGGAAAGAGAAGCCAATCGATATTTTGTGACATTTTTTGCTGTTCATAATTACAATGATTATGAGAGTGATTTGTTATTTAATGGACGCACCGGAGCTACTTTCTTTGGACAACCATTTTTGGTTGAGGCTGAAAATGTAGACAAAATTACACCCTCTTTGGTAAAGAGTTACCTGGAATGTAACTATGATAATTTTATCGGTTCCAGTGGATTAGAACTAAGGTTTATTGATATCGAAAGAAAGGTGGCGCCGGATGATTTTTCATATAACTATTGGGAAGTGTTGGATGAGGCTGTAGAAAGTTTGGGTGTACAAGATGGAATGTTCGACAGAAGGCAAAACATTTATGGAGATTGGATTATATATAACAGAGAAGTTGTTTCATTCGATCTCTTGAAAGGTTATGAAACGTTAAGTGCACCATGCTCTAGACCCAAAAGCTTTTTGGACAAACAGCCCGATGTACATTTCAGAACATTAAATGTCGGTATTGGCACTGATGATGTAGATAATAGCCAATATTCCCTGGGAATCGGCGTGCATTCAAAAACCGGTTTTTTTGGTTTCGAAACAGGTTTTTATCTCATGGGGAATAAAAATATCACTCTTTCATTACCAATGCGCATGGGGGCAGCCTTTGGTTCAAGTGAGTCTGGTTTATTTGTGACGGGAGGAGCTGACCTGAGCCTGACGGTACAAAAAGACAATGATAATCTGGAAGATTTTACACTTCCATATGGATTTGACATCAGCTATTACAAAACATGGGGGAATTTCAACTCCAAAGGGATTTATATACGGTACAATAGCTACTTGGGAGAAGCTTCAGATACTCCTGTTCATATCTATCCTCTGAATTTGTTAAGTGTTGGATATGTTTTTAATTAAAATATATCCAACATTGAAATGCACTTTCCTGTTCAAATATCAAAAAGATGTTCATGCAAATGGAAGCTCAAAATATACCCAACCTTAATCATTCATTAGTGCAAATAGGTGCTTTTCTTATTGATGAATTTTGAATTGAAGTAAAACGACAAGCTTATGGTGTGTGTTAATTCATCCAGAGGCATGTTAAGGCAAAATGGATTGCTTACTTCAGGTAAAACCAAAACCATCACAACACATAAATTACGGGATTATGAAGACATCGATACAATATAAAGGGTTTTTTGGGGTGCAACTTTTAATAAAGACCGTCTCCCTGTATGCCATCTTTAGTCTGCTCCTGATCTTTTTAGTTTCATTTCCTGCATCAGCTCAAAATTTAGAGAATGGCCGGACCGCAAGCCTGGCCATAGATCAGCGGGATGGAGATCAATACGGTTGGGCGATTCAATATGACTCCCAGTCGGAAGCAGACGAACGGGCATTACAGGAGTGTGAAAAGAACGGTGGGGATTCCTGTCAGGTCGTCCTCCGCTTTATCGGTGGTTGTGGGACATACGTGGTTGAACGCGGAAACAGCAGCCTTTATGGTTGGGGCACTGCGGAAACGCAAGGGGCTGCAGAGAACAGGGCCATGAGCGAGGCTCGGGCTGTAGGCGGGAAAGATCTGGTCACACGAGTCTGGGGGTGCAACGGCGGAGAGCTAACACACTCCGAAGAAGTGAGCGGGACGTTGAAAGGAGTATACTTTTATCATTTTACTTACTCCGAAGATGAAAACCGCTGTTTTGTGACGGACGTATTGTACCAACCGGCACTAGCAGTTAAACAGGGCAATAGCTGGGTTTGGTCAAGGAATGCCGAAAAAGTTATGACTCCGTTGAAGGAAAAATATTTGGATGTGGTCGAGGAAAATATCTACGGATACCTTGGTGATATGATGGAGCATGCCTTTACCCGTGCCTCGCCGGTGGATTGGGCCGGAAAAAACGAGGTGGATCATAATACTACTGCCCTGGACCTGAGCAACAGCGAACGGAAGGAAATGATGGAAGGGGCGATTGAACACGCAGATAATATGTGCAGGGATGCAGATGCTGAAATCGTCCGCGTCGATGTGGGTATATAAATCAAAACCAAAATTTCACAATAGAAAACGAACCATGAAAACTCTTATTTATACAAATCTGCTTTTAGTGGTATTCTTCTTAACCTTCAGCGTTCCGGCCTTGGCCCAGGAGAAGCAGTCTGATGCTACGTGGGAGGAAACAGTTGATTTTATTAAGTCCAAGAAGTCTTACATAGAAGTTAAGTTTAGATTCTATGCCGATACATGGCGAGGTACTAAGAGTGAATTAATAGCAACTTCAAAAATTGAAAGTCTTTATTCTACTTCTATGAATTTTAAATACTATAAGAAAGCGGATAAAGCAGTGGGAGAAAAGGCAAACGCCTCAGTGAGTGCTAGATTAAGTTTTTATGATTTAAAGAATGTATTCGACCCCAATTATGGATTTCCTTATTCAGATTTTGCCTTGAGGACGACAGGTGAGAATATATGTGTGTCTACTCAGGCAGATAATTATGATTATTCTTACAGGAATTGCGAAAGAGTGATAGGGATTGATGTAGAAGATACTGAAATGCGTCCCCGCATACTAAAAGCTTTTAAACATCTTGCTTACCTAGCCACTGAATATCGCGAGGAACAACGCAAAGCTTCCGGGGATGCGTTTTAGTGCCTTTATACATTACTCATAGTTGGAATATCATCATGAAAAAACACCTGGCCCATGCTATAGAAATGATCGGTGGTAGAAGATTCAAGGAAGATTCGTTTGATGGAAACTAAATTGTCACCTAAAAATGAAAACCGAATCGCTATGGGCATGAAGATTCTATTACTTGTATTAGTATCCGGCTTCTTTGTCTTTGGAGCAGGATTTGTACCTCTTGAAGAAGACGAGCCTGAGATGCGCTACCTCATGATCTACGCCAAGGAAAAGATGGAGAAGCCCGGCTACTGTGAGACTGCCGTGGACTATCAAACCTATATGTTTCCGGCCCATGTGGACTATGATACCTATAAAAAAGCCCGCAACGCCTTGAGAAAAAGCAAAAGCAACCAGAATGAAGAACGAACCTATACCAGCCGGATGGTAACTCTAAAGCCCAATGATTTTGCCGTGGTGTATTCGGTTACCTACGACCATTGTGATGGATTGCGAAAAGATTTCTTCCTCATGAAAACAGAGAGCACAGAAGGAGTCAATGAGATCATAAAAGAAAAAGTTAAAACCTCACTGGTCGGGGATTATTATGTCTCTCATTCTATTGAATACATGGGACAGCCGTTTCAGCCGGAGGAATCTGGTTTTTGGGATAGCTTTTTGAACAACTTTAAGGAGTTTGTGCAATACCTGAGTGAGGAAGAACAAAGTGAAATCGAGGAAGAGTTGAAGAACCAAAAAAACAGGGCACTGGGGCCGGGTATACGCGGCTGAATTGTTAGATGTCCGGAGATTCCATAATCTGATTACATTCAAAAATTATATTCAACCAATATCTTAACTATAGTGAAAGATGACATTCCCCAACTGGTAAAACAGGTAAGAGAGTGGCTGGAAAATCCACTTGAATCAGGTATTGATGATGCACTGCTCCGATCTAAGGCACTACTTGCTGAGTTGCAGGGAATGCTTCAAAGCAATCCCGACTCCGGTAAAATTCTGGGGCCGCTTTTAGGAAAAGTCAGGGGATGGCAAAATCGGCTTCAGGATATCGAACCCATTGATTGGGTAAAAGTTGGAAATGGCAGCATGGCCATTGGCCACAGGCCCTCTAAGAAGTTAATAACGGATATCCGTCTCCAGGGCGGAACTCATATTTTTACTTTGCTCTCTGAGAGTGAAGGAGCCAAATCCATCCAAAAAGAAACACTGAAAGAAGATATGCAGTGGCTGTGGTTTGGCATGAGCTCCGCTGCGCCTCCCCGTGAGGAACGAATGCCTGAACTTCTATCTGTTTTTTCGGCTATGGAGGAAGCCCTCAACAACGAGGCAAGAATTTATATACATTGCTCGGCAGGCATCCACCGTACCGGGATGATATCGTATGGATTTTTACGCTATCTGGGACTCCCGGCTGCTGAAGCAATAAATAAATTGAACGAGCTGAGGCCAACTACACGGGAAGGAGTCGGGGATGACCGGCTGGAATGGGGTGAGCGGTTTGGCAGTGATTAATCATAACACGTGCAATTTCAAAAAATACCCAACCTTAATCATTCATCTTGAGTCGAAAATGGTTTTTTTTGGAATGGAATAATTGTATCCCGGTGAAACAGCCGGCTTATGCAGTGAAGAACGATCTCCCAAAATATTATTTCTATTTGGGGTACATCAATGTGTAATACTCAACTATTAAGAAATTTTCTATGAATAATTTATCAAGATCTTGGATTCCAATCGCCTTCCTGATATTGTTAGTGTCCGGATTGAGCCTCAGCGGTTGTAAAAATGGTGGAGGTGGAATTACCAATCAGGAGGAGCCTCCGATCGAAGAGCCTGAAATAACGATCAGTTTTGAAAGTGAAGAGACTTCTTTTTTGCCGGGGGAATTTATCAGGCTAGTAGTTTCCAATGCTACTTTGCAGGAGGATTCCTACAAGGCTACTATCGATAATTCATTAGAAGTAGAGCTGCCTTTTTATGAAGATGAGGGAAATAATCAAGGGCTGATATTTATCATTCCTGAGATTGAGGTGGGCAATCATACTCTTCATTTTAATGATGTTGGTGTAGATACTGCGATAGCTTTCAGTATAAATAATTATGAGTCAATCGATAATCCTGATCAGTATGTAGAAGACTTTTTGGTAGAGTCAAAGAGCAGTCTTGAACAGCTAATTCAGGTAGTTACTTCTGAAGGGGTTAAGGATACGCTGCAAATTATGCTTACTGAAATTGAAGAGGCTACCTCTTCAATGGAACAATTAAGTGATGAAGAAAGAAAACTGATTGCACGGTTTTTGAAAACCAACCTGGAGGATACTCAGTCAGCAGGTAAACAAAAGTTGTCCACTCAAACGGAATCGTGTGAACAGAAAATGGAGCTTATTACTCCGGATATGGCGTTATTGGTAACTACCATAGCAAGCTGGGGGTACGCTACCTACTTAGCCTCTACAATTTCGTGGACCGGATGGGGAACAGTAGCAAGTGGTGTCTTTTTATCTGCTACTGGTGCAACTATTTTGATCAAACTGAATAATACACTTGATAGGCGAGAAGATTTAATTAATGCTTGTATTGAACCGTTTGAAACAAGTCTTGACAATACATTTAAAGCGAAAGCCTCCAGTATTTCATTTGAACACGGTAAATCTAAATCATTTAATATAAGTTCAGAATATGATTTACCTCAATCGGTGTATACGTTGTTGGGCGAGTTAAAGAATATATATAGCAAGGTTCAAAGCTTTGTGCCGGATTCTTGGATGGAAAAAGCCAGCCAGCTCGACTATAGAGAAGTAAGATCCGAAAGTCCTGCAGGCTTTAACATAAGCAGTATTTCCGATGACAGGGTTTCTGGCATGGCTGCTGAAAATGGAGATCAACTGGCAATTACCCTGGAATACAAAAAAGGAGTCATTCTTGACGGTGAAAATACCTCCTTCACATTAGAGCTGAATAAGGAAGCATATAATCAGTCGATTACTGCGGAAGCCACACTAAAGCCCTTAGCCCCCGTTACCTACGATAAGCAAATAGTTATTGCAGAGGGCAGTACGAGCGTAAGCGATACCTTGGAAGCAGATTATGCGGCTGATTTTATCATTGAAAGCCAGCCTGCCAATGGGACCGTAACTTTAGACAATGTTTTTACCGGAGAATTTACGTACCAAGCCGATGAAGGATACACAGGTGAGGATAGTTTTACTTTTTCTGCTTCTAATAGTACCAGTGGTTCTGAGATAGGGACAGTTTTAGTTTCAGATAATGACGCACCACTAAAATTGGGTTATTACGAGTTGAGATATAGTTGGGAAACAAAAGTTGTGCTTTTTCATGTATCAAACAACTCCGGTAGTTCCTCAAAAGGTGATATTTATTATTGGGATTCTGCTGACAATACTTGGTTTGATCCTTCATTTTCTGCAACCTTCTCTGCTTCTTATGACCAATGGATTAATGAAGAAAATATTGTTTTGGTATATGTTAATACAGGTGGATGTCTTTCTGAAGGATTTAAACTTGAAAACTTCGATCCTATAGCCAATACCCACGATGGAACGTATACATCTGCAAGATGCTACAATGACCAACATATAGGGTCTTCAGTAAACCTAAAATATGTTGGAGAAGTTGTTAATAATATAAAATAATCGAAATCTGTTGGTCACAGAAAAAAACTTCACAAAACTTACAAGGGAAATGATTATGACATCTATTACCATCCATTTTATTCATTCTATGGAGATCTATCTAATGAACAGCTTTCAGTATTTTTTCTATAAAATATGCCATGCGACAATCTAAATTATATTCAGATGAAACGGTTGGAAAAGAAAAATTACTCTATCCTGATTTGTATCCATCCAGAGGAAGGGATCAAAAAATCGCACTCGCCCTGTCGCTTTGGTGTCTACTGACACTTTCCCTGTTGTTTAGTGACTTACTGGATTCACCGACAGTAAACGATACCCTTATGTCACTTCTTCTTATAATGTGGCTAGTCTATGGGAGCATTTTTCTTGCTAATTTCATAAAGAAAAGAATATTCCAGGTATTGTGGATTCTATTCACGGGTTGTCTGCCGGTGTTGGTACTTTTGGGTACCAAATTGGGCAATGTTCAACTGGAATATTTCGAGCCAATAAAATTTTTGTCAATTCTGATTATTCTCGCTGTTCTGTATGAAATGTTGATAATGCTTGCCAGTGTAGTGTATCTGTTCAATTATTGGATAGGGTGGTTTAAAGGAAGCAGCAGGGGGCCCACCTTTAAGGTTGTATCTCTGCAGTTCACTATTCTGGTGATTCTGTTCATATTATTTACAGAAATTAGTAATTAGTTAACATTGACAGGATGATTAACGTGTTTATTTTCACATGGGCGAGTGCCTATAGGGTTGTTTATCTTTCCTTCTTATGGATAGGAATGAGTTTATGCTACACCTCCAGGTAATGATCGTCTAGCAAACGGAATGAGGCGATTGCTAATTTCACGGGGTCAGATATTATCGTGGGAAAACAGATTTTTAATTATTATAGCCTGTTTAGAGACTTAATTACTTATCATTTATTTTATTAAACCTTATGATTGATATCACACAGCTCACTGGCATGCAAGAACCGGAGCCTTATCGTTGGATTTACTTTGCCCCGCCCCAGTTCAGAGAGCTCTCGCCCGAACATCAGGACCAGTTTTATTTTCTCGATGCCGCTTCTACAGATGCCGTTTATGAAGTGGTCAACAGTGTGGATCTGCTCTGTGGTGATGACGGCTGGGGGAATAAGCCTTTTAGCGAGGGTTGCTACAGGACTGTAGAACACTTTAAGATGTCTGGAGATGAAGGCGGGCTGAAGAAGTGGCTTTATCGCCGCGGCCTGGCTTTTAAGACCGAGGTACTGCTGCTACCGGTCTTTAAAACAGAAAGTACTCCTATTATCATGACGACCTGGAAGATGGTTTCCAAGTATACCGCGACGTTTTTTAACGGGGACAACCTGATCATCGTTGATTCCAGCCTAAGCTGGTGTCTTTATTACCACCACGATGATATCCTATACTTTGCTCGGGACAGAAGCTTTTAATTCATATCATTTGAGCATTCATCATCTACATCTTAGAGTATTTCACTTTTTAAATCCTTGTTTCAAACCTTTAGCTGAGTACCGGCTTTGCTGATAAAGCTCAGTTTAATCGAGATCTTTAGGTTTTTTCAGGAATCGTGGGCCCTAGGGAACCGTCATTTAAGACGGTATCCCTGCAACTTTGTGTCTTGGTGATTGTGTTGATTATAACAGGAATAATTTATAGTTAGGTGTTAATCATGCAAAAATTTATCGGTATATCTTTTCTGTTAGTTCTGGCTGTCTTAGGTCTTGGCTGCACGGCCCTCAACTTTGGAGTAGGCGCTGCTATTACTCCGCCTCAAAAAGATGTGCAGGAAAAACAGTTTAAACCGGAATCATTCCATTCTATCTATCCCATTAAATTCACAACAAAAGTGTACAGCAACTCTTCTGTAAAACAAGTCGGTATGTCCAACGGGTTCTTTGTCAAAGAAAAAGGATCTACCAACCTGCTTCACATGGATCGGAATGATGTTGTGGCGCACCGCCAGAATAACGGAGAACTGAAAGGATATATCACGCATCTTGGGAAAAGTCCGGAAGGAATCTTTCTTCGGTTTCGTGATGAACAGAAGGTGAGCATATATGAAATAGATACTCTCAAATTTTATACTATGAAAAGGGATCCTGAATACTCCTATGTAACTGAGCACATTGGACTCGTAACGGATTCAACCCGGCAATCCCTTCTCGGTTCCGACATAGAAAACTTCTATCTGGGGTTTGATGTCTACCGGACTGATGCAGAACCCTATTTTGTTGAGGTTGAACAAGTAGACAAGATCGTTTATCGAACCGGAATGGGACCGTTGCCTTATTTTCTGGGGGGTATTGGATTGTTAACGGATATTATCGTGGGGACACTGATTTTTCTACTCTAAGAAAGACTAAAAAAGAGCGAATGTATAGCTAATCCACACATAGCTTTTTTAAGCAAATGTTAGAATCCTAATAAGGTTTGGCATTTTAGAATATAAGTTGCTAATGTAAAACTACTTTAAGACACTCTGTATCACCTCGTTATCGGGAAGGATAAATTTTGGGGTGCAGACGGGACAAAAAACTGACATTCAATTAAGACACATTGGCTATGGAAAGGCTTTACCCCACGGGACCGATTGATAATCTGATGAGGCAGATATCGAGGTTGCAGCGTTTCAGGGTTGAAAAAAAAGACCGATTCGAAGAACTAACAGGCCGGGAAGTTGAAATCCTGACTTTGGTTGCGAGGGGATTGAAAAATCCTGCCATCGCTAAAAAACTGGACATTTCTCGGGTAACGGTACAAAATCATAGGGCCCGGATACGCGATAAACTTAATATTCAAAGTCAGTCAGACTATATAAAATATGGGCTGGCATACGACTTAATTCAGCTCTGATTTTTTCATGTCGTATTTAACCGATAAGGAGCTCCTTGAGCGTTTTGAATTCTACACTATGCAGGTGGAAGGACAGTTGCTGAAAGGAGAGGATTTTAATACCATAGCGGATCAAATTCCGTATTCAGTTCATCTCAATAATTCTGAAACACTTGAAGTGATTCAGACAAACAGGGGACATGCCGAGGTTACCGGGTATCATCTGGATGAAATACGTGAGTTGGGAATGGAGTATCTGGAAAACAATGTCCATCCGCATACCATGGCTTCGGCTTCTGAATTGATCTCCTCATATGCCAGGCTAAACCATCATCAAACGTTTACATTTGTGCAGTATGTCAAGCTTCACCAGTCCAAAGATTTTTCGCCTCTTATAACAGTTACCAAATCTTCAAAACTTCTTGGCGACCTGGTTGTTTGCCTGTCTCCCCAGCCCAAAGATTTTGGTTCTATGTCTCCAAAAATGGAGCAGATTGTCAAGATGGATCAATTCAAGCTGAAACACTTCAAGCGGTTCCAGCAGCTCACCGAACGGGAAGTCGAAATTTTAAAACTGTTGGCCAACGGCTGCAATAATCCGGATATCGCAGAGCAGTTGTTTATTTCTCGGAGCACCGTGGAAACCCATCGCAAAAATTTAAAACGAAAGCTTAACCTAAAGTCCTTCCGTGATCTAATGAAGTACGCTTTTGCTTTTGATCTGGTTGGAATTTAATCATTGCAAAAAATATATATGGGATATTTAACTGATAAAGAGTTATTAGAACATTATGAATTCTATACACTGCAGATAGAAGAACAGTTAATTAACGGAGAAGATTTTGAGAATCTGGCTAATAAATTTCCTTTTTTTATCAGTCTAAATAACCCCCGAACTTTTGAATTACTTCATGTAAATAATAAACATACTAAACTTACCGGTTTCACATTTGAAGAGATAACAGAAAAGTGGGATGAGTACATTAAAGTTGTTCATCCTAATACTATTGAAAGTATTAAAGCCTTTTTGCCGAGATTTTATGCCACAAAAAATGAAAATGAGACTATAGCTTTTTTACAGTATGTTAAAGGTCAATACGATTCAGAATTCCTCCCATACATTACCTTTAGCAAACCTTCTGCCCTGCCCGAAGGTTTAAACTTGTGGGTAACTGTTTCTCCTGAAGACTTTGGTAAAAAGAAAAGAAAGATTGAGCAGGTTATCAGAATGGATGAATTCAAACTTAAGCATTTTAAGCGTTTCCAGCAGCTCACCGAACGGGAAGTCGAAATTTTAAAACTGCTGGCCAACGGTTGTAATAACCCTGAGATCTCAGGGCGGTTGTTTATCTCCCGAAGTACGGTAGAAACCCATCGCAAAAATTTAAAACGCAAGCTTAATCTAAAGTCCTTGCGTGATCTGATGAGGTACGCATTTGCTTTCGATTTGATAGAAGTTTGAATCGGCCATGAAAATTGATTGTGGGTGATTCCCTCCATTTCATTCAATTCCGTAAACCCATCTTTTAAGTTTTGAATCTCCATCTTTGAAATCCCTGCCTGCCAGCTTTTGCTTGCTGCTAAAAAATACCCAATGTTGATCATTCATTATTAAGAATTGATTTATTACTTGTCTGAGAGGGGAATAATACGCCGGAAAAATAGAAATCAGACAATTTATAAAGCGAAAACAATGGAGAAACAAGAAGAAACCAGAAAGCGGATAATGGAACTGTTCAGCAAGGTGCCGAACCTGCAACGATTTATACAAGTAAACAGAAATCGGTTTAATGAGCTGTCAGACCGGGAGATTGAAATTCTTACTCTGGTAGCTGAAGGGATGAACAATTCGGACATAGCGGCCCGTTTGGAAATTTCAAGAGCAACCGTGCAGAATCATCGGGCCGGCATTCGAAAAAAACTGCCAATCAATAATCAGGCCGACTACATTAAATACGCTCTTGCGTTTGGGTTGATCTCGTTCTGATACGCCTGTTCCGGTAAAATATCTTGAAATTCTCAAGAGTATTGAACATTCAAAATCCGATCTTTTGAGACATGAATATAATTTAACAGATTCGAAAGCAGACTTTCTGCGGCTGCGTCAGGATATCATGCAGTCCAATTACCGGCTAATCAGCCAGGTACTGAAAAGAGATCGGTTTCGGCATCAGCATACCGAGTGTTTCCGTCAGCTTACCGAGCGGGAAGTGGAGGTTTTGCAGTTGCTGGCCGCCGGGCTAAACAACCCGAAAATTGCACAGACTCTTTCCATATCACGCTACACGGTGGAAACCCACCGCAAACACCTGAACCGGAAGTTGGACATCAGATCCTATAACAAGCTGGTAAAATATGCCCTGGCGTTTGATTTGATAGAATTTTGATACCTTATAATTTTGCACCGGTCAATTCCTGTTCAGCTCAACCCATAACTCAGTAGTCAAGGCTAACTATTCCAAAATATACCCAATCTTAATCATTCATCTTCAAAAGGAAGTGCCTTTCTTTAATTTACAGTTACTGCACAGATATCTTGTGTCATGCTGGTGATAATTAGGGGTAAGTTAAAGAGGCCCAATTATAGAAATTCAAATTTAAACGAGAAGCTGTCTGGAGTCAGCCAGTCATATATTGAACCTTATGAAGAATAAAACATACCTTATCTCTCTTCTGCTATTTACAGTATTTGTTACTTTGTTGGCGGGCTGTAAAAATGCGGACTCACCTACAGAGCCGACCGAAGAAAAATCTTCAATTAAAGCCATATCCGGCGATGAACAATCCGGCGTAGTTGCCACCGAACTTGCTCAGGCACTGATAGTTAAAGTCAGTAAATCAAACGGAGAGCCGGTAAGCGGTACAAACGTTAATTGGCTAGTCAAAACCGGTGAAGGCTCCATCAGTTCTTCGAGCACAACTACTGATGATCAGGGAAAAACACAGGTTCAATGGACACTTGGAATTATAGCCGGAAAACAAAGTGTCGAAGCTAAAATATCCGAAGCTGGTTCCACGGCCACGTTTGGCGCCGTGGCAGAGGCGGATGAACCGACGCAGTTTATAGTCAAGCCCGAATCGTTTACCTTACAGACTTGGGGCGATTCTCTCCAGGTCTCTGCAAGTATTGCAGATCAGTACGGCAACCCCGTTGACTCAGAACCGGTAACGTGGAGTAGTTCCAATTCCGAAGTTGTATCTATGGATGAGAATGGATGGGCCAGGAGTTATTGGGCAGCACGTCCGGGGGAGGCAGTACTTACGGCTGATGCCGCCGGATATACCGCTCAGGTGAATGCTGAGGTGAAGGCACAGATGAACCCCAACTGCAAAGAACCGACCGATTTCCCGGTGCAGGGAGCCGTTGCCGGCATCCCTACTTTCGCTTCAGAATATATTGTGGAGGCTACGCCTCCACCTTATTATGATAATAAAGCTGCGGTAGGAGATTTCGATGGGGACGGTGATGAAGACATTATGGTTTTCAGCTACAATGTGCCTTGGGATAATACCGGAAATAAGGATGGGGAAGTTCTTTTTTGGGAAAATGACGGCACCGGCCAATTTTCCGATGCAACGGCAGTGGTTCTCGAGCCGGACTTTATCAAGGCCGAACATACTGCAGACGTGGAAACAGCTGAGTTCAACGGCGATGGTATTCTCGATATATTTATCCCCCAAAGTGGGTATGATCAGGATCCGTTTCCCGGTGCTCCTAACCGTCTCTTCCTTAGCAACGGTGATGGTACGATAACCGAAGAAGCCCCCACTAATCTTTCTCCCCATGAAACCACCGGCTATACCCATTCTTCGGCCTCGGGCGATGTGGATTGTGACGGCGATATCGATATTTACGAGGGGGATCTGTTCAACGGCGAGGGCCCGCACCTCCAGATTAACAATGGGAGTGGCTCATTTGTGGCCGAGGATGACCGCCTTCCCCCAAAAATCGCCTCCTCGGAACTAGCCTATACAGACTCAGAGTTTCTGGACGTTGATCGGGACGGCGATCTGGACCTTATGCTTGGGGAAATTGGCGGCAGTGGCGATGTGCTGCTAATCAATGACGGCTTCGGATATTTCAGCCGGTCGCCTGCCAAAACCCTTCCAGAACCTTACTTCACTGTTGATAACGTATCGGTAAGACTCCGGGCCGGCGATCTTAATCTTGACGGCTGGCCCGACCTGCTGGTATCCCAGACCCCGGAGTACAATGACAAGCGACTTGCGCTTTGGCTAAACAATGGCGACGGCACGTTTACTGACGATACCGCTGACCGTCTTCCGCAGCCCTGGGAAAGCTGGACAGCGCAATTAAACATTGTTGACTTAAACAAAGACGGCTGGCCGGATCTTCTCATTGACCGGTATATGCTTATAAACCAAGGGGGGACCTTTTTTGATGCCACGGGATCAGTGGAGGGGTTATACCTGAATGAACCCGAAAAGCGGGATTACAGCACCTATCTCACCTTTCCCATCGATGCCGACGGAGATAATTCGCAAGATATTCTCATCGTCCGCGGATGGTATCTGTTTGAGGAAGGGGAAGTTACGCCTGCAGTTATACTTCGGAACACAAATTGATGTTTTTAACAATGAAAGAACAACTTGTTTCGACTCCATTGCCCAAAGCCGCTTTAATGATCAAAAGAATCAGGTTATAAACACTTTGTGTTGCCAATAAAAAAAGCGACAAAAACTCGTTTATACCGGTGGTTACTTGCTGTAAGTCAAGATTCACTACTATTCCAAAATATACCCAAGCTTAATCATTCATTTCTCAAAATAGAGGCTTTTCTTATTATGGAATATAGAAATGAAGTAGAACGACATGCTTATGCGGTGCTTACTAATTCAGTCTGAGGTATGTTGATGTAAAACGGGCATAGCTTCTTCAGGTAAACCAGTCACAATACATTAATTACGGGATTATGAAAGCAACGATACAATATAAATGGTTTTTCGGGGTACAACCTTTCAAGACGTCTATCCTAGTCATTGTTTTGGCAATTGTTTTTGTAAACTCTAATGCTGTTGCACAGCAAACTCATACCGTTTCGTTTCAAACTTCGGATGGGATTTATGGACATGCCGTCATCAAGACTGCTCCGAGGTCTATGGGCACGGGTTATATTGTAATCGATTCACAGAGACTTGTTTATGAAGGAGTAAGAGGCAGCTTCAAACTATCCGGAATTACATTTCCTCTGACTGCTCAAAAATATACCATCGACTTGAAGGGTTCCGGCTGCATGAGATTAAACTCACAAACACCGGATTGCGGCAGTTTTTCCATGCAGTACCTGGGTGCCAGCACTTCCGATTATACTGAGGCTGCATTCAGTGAGAGTGCAAAACAGAAGCACAATGATATTAGAAGGGAAACCGGAGAAGAAATTTGGATAAACCGAGGGTTTGCTCAGAATATTGAGATTACTGAGGTCAGAGGAGATGACCTCAATTCTATAAGAAAGGCAATCAACGCTGCATCAGCAGAAACTACAGAATCGCAGGAAGTGATAGGAAACGAGCAGGGAAGTGAGGAAGAAGCGCAGCAGGGTACAGAAGAAGAGCAACCGATACAGCAGAAAACGACCTCCAACCAATACCAGCAGAATGATGGAAAAAATAGTGATAGTTATGAAAATGGTGAAGAGATTAGTATTCCTGCTCCTGTAATTAATCCGGCAAATAAGCGAATTGTCGATGACGAGATGCTGGACTTTTTGAATTCAACTGCTAATGATTCTGAAAATCCACGTTTTAAGAAGATGGTAGAGGAATTTAACAGTTATAGAAATACTGCTGCCCAACAAAAAATGATCATCGGTTCTGTTGCCCCTTTAAGCCAACAAGATTACGACGAATATAACATGGCAGAAAATATGGCCCAGGCGGTTAGTGTGGGAAAATTCATATTGGGTTCCATATTTAGCAAGGAAAAGAATAAAGAACCGACAATCAGCCCAAGCCAGAGAAAAGCGGAATCCTCAATATCGCAATTGAGTAAGCAGCTGCGGGAACTGTATGATGAAATTCAAACGATTCCAAACTATCGCAGCTATGATGAAAATACTCTGGCGTCTCTCGATAAGATTGAAGCTAAAATCTATAAATATGAAAGGATAACAGCTCCGTCACGGTTGCTGTATCTGAAATTTACTTTGTCGAATCAGATGTTGGACATGAATGATCTGAATGCCCTTTCCAATAGCATCAATAATGAGATGGGCCAAGAGGGGAATAAAAATTTGATCGATCAGATAGAAACAATACAACATCGCTATCCGGAAATCGAGAATGTACCCCACATGGGCAACGCTAATTTCGGGTTCCAGGAAAACCTGAATACCATCCGTGTTATCCGTGCAAGATGCCTGAGAAATATTGGTAGAATAGCGGAAGCTGAGAAGATAGAGAAAGACATAAGTTATGATGTAATTCCATACAACGCAGTACGACTACTCTACAGTGCTTATTCCGAAAACAACTACTATGAGAGCATCAAACTTTATCAGCCGGTGAAAAGATATTTTTCAGAGAAGATGGGTAGTGATTTCATGTATCTAGAACTGCCACATCTTACAGCAAATTATGAAGGTTTATATCGAACTGATGCTACCTACCTGCTTGGTATAGGTGTGTTGGCACATCTGTACTCCGGTAAGTTCAGCCAAGCATGGGAAGAGTTCCTTTTCCTGAGGGACTTTCAGGGCGTTTTGGAGAAAAAACTGGAGGATAACAAGAAGTTACCGGATCGGAAGAAAGCGTATGGACCATCGGACGCGGAATATGAAGCATATATCAGGGGATCTGAGAGCATCATTTCGACCATTGAGTCTGCATTACTCAGTAAGGCGGGCAATCATCAGCAAGCTCTTGAGAAAATTAACCATGCCTTAAAACTCAATAATGAAGGCTCTTCTGGGGTAGCTTCTGCTCAAAAGTATGAACCTTGGATGCTATATCAGAAAACACGGGTTCTGGTTGAACTAGGTAATTTTGAAGCGGCGAGAGAATCGGCACGTCTGGCAAAAACTGAAAACAGGAGCGCAATTGAAAACTTTAAAATAGATTTTGATTCAGATGAGCTTAGTTTTTTGATGGCTTTTGTACGATTCAAGGAAAAGGATTACAACGGTGCACTTCTCGCACTAAAAATTTTGGAGAGAAGAAATCCCAAAGTAGCTAAATATCATCTGCTTGAGGAGGATATACACATAGAACAGGGAGATCAGCAAAAGGCGGATGCGGCCAAGAAACAATACATAGAAAAAATCACTTCGTCATGAAATTAATGAATCAAGAAGTAAAACTTTCACTAGTTACAACCATTTTATTGCTATTTCTGAATAATCCTGCATTCTGTCAAAATGTAGGAATTATACCGATTATTTCCTCAAGTGGATCAATTATGAATTACAATGAACCGGCCACTATTTTTTTCGTAGATGGTGACCGAGGTGAAATTATGAGTTTTGCTGATATCAAGCAAGTTCCGCATCAACAACATATCTCGCTGAATATGCAAAAAAATACAGGCTACATTTTCACCAAACATTATGGATATAAGGTTGATCTGAACACCGGGGAACATATCGTCGAATATCAAGCATTTGACTTGCTTGGAACAGATGATCTTACTGGAATTGATCTTAATATCTATCTGAATCCTATCACAGTCGAAAATGAAGGTATTGCTTACTACAACGTAGTAGATGAATTGTCTAAATCGACAAAAGAAATAAATGTTTATAGGGTGGATCTGAATGAGCAAACTACCAAACATGTGGCTACCTTCGAAGATGAAACCCAATATACATTCGATAGCATAAATGCGGATACCATCAGTTTTTATGATCGCCAGAAATTTTTAATTACTAAATACAGCCTCTCCACAAAACAGTTGCTAAGCAGGATAGAACTCAATGTAAACTTGGATGAATTTGATGAACTAAGTGGGATGAGTCCTAATTTTATACAGAAACCTACAAGGGATTCACTGGGCATTTATAATTTCATAGTTCAGAAATATGAGTATGACAAAGAATACAAGGCAACGGGAAATTCGAAAGTATTTGCGCTGAAATACGATGAGGATTTAGGAAAGGTGGTTTCCATCGAAGAGATTCCTTCAGCAGGTATAGTGGCAGGTATTCAGACTTATGGAGGTGATTTGAGGTATTTTCAGAACTATGATTGCAATATACCGCCGATGCCAGTGCATACCATTCCAGAAGTCAAAATAAAGCTGTTGAGACAGAAGAAAAGTATGGCTGAATATAACAGGAAGCTTGAGGAAGGTGTGCAAGAATTCAATAAGAAATTAGAAGAATGGAGCAAACTATCTAATGATATAAGGAGATGTACCCTGAGGATATTCCGTGATGAAATGATGACTGACCTCCACATGGAGATTCCTGAAGCCAAATTTGGTACAATATATTCAGACAGTATTCTGATTGTAAATAATGAACAGACATTGAGATCATTCAACCTGAAAAGTAGGACACCTAATTGGACATTAGATATTGACTTTTGATTTTGCCTGAGTAGAATCAAAAAATAGCTATCAGGATGGTATATATAAAATAAATTTGTAAAAAGAGGGCTTCCCGAAAGGGAGGCCTTTTTTCTTGTCTATCCTTTTTCTAAAACTAAAAAGAGTTTCCCTGTGACGAGTGTACCGAGGAACAGCAATGGGCTACAATGCAATTTAGCCCAAAAATAGCGAAGCGGTAACCTGATGGCGAAGCCTCCGAAAGATTATGGGACTTACACACTGGGCTTGTAGTAAGTCCCATAACTCGCTGTTATAAATCAATCTTTAATGTGGTTACAAAAATCATTAAATAGAGTACAGTAATAATTTAGATCGATTAATAATGCCACAAACATATAAGATGTTTATACAGGCCAGTGAATTTGACAAAGTTGCTGGAGAAGTCATGGGGATGGTAATAATAGTAGGTACAATAATATTTTTGATTTGGGCTTCAGTTGGAAATGCACAAGAAACTAAAAAAGTCACAAAAGATGTTTTTAAACTAAAAAAAACTTTACCAGAAAAGAACGAGATATGGAAGGCATTTATATCAACGATATCTCAAATTACAGAAGCAAGTTGTAAATGCCATTTGCCGACTTATAGAATTTTTGAAGTGTATGAAGATGGAGCAATTCAATATAGGTGTTTGACCTGCTCTAAAAAGGGAAGGCATTCAGGTGTAAAAATCAATAGCGCATTAAAATCGAATGGTTCAAAAATTACAAATGTAGCACAGGTATTTGAAATAATAAGTTCAACCCAATGGAAGATGGACAACATCAATCAAGGGCCTTATGGTAGTATTAGCAATAATTTGACTGAGTGGGAGATACCAAATACTAGGGGCCCTTGGTATAGGGGAATAACCTTTAAGCCAATCAAAGAAACAGAAGAGGAATTAGGGAAAAGAAGAAGAAGAATATCTACTAAAACTAAACAAATTGTATGGGATAGGGATGGGGGCCAATGTGTTAATTGTGGAATAGAATATGATTTAGAATACGATCACATAATTCCATTTTCAAAAGGGGGAAGCAATGGCCCTAATAACATTCAGTTATTGTGTAGAAAATGTAACTCAAAGAAAAGGGCGAAAATTTTGTAAATATCATAACCTTTTTGCTAACTCATTTAAATTAGATCTAGGAAATTTAACTTGATTACATATTTAAAGTACATAACGGTTAATGACAAAGTGATAAAAAGTCTTTTTGGTAATTTGAAATTGAAATTCTCAAAACCAAAAACTCTTAACGATCCTCTTGAGTTTAATCCATTAATTAAGAATTTAAGCGATCCAGATTTTTACAAGTATTCAAGAAATAATGGGCGCATACAAAAAAGTGAAGCACAGAAATTATATGATGATGTATTAAAGCCAAGAATTAATAAGTATGGTGTTCTTTCGCTATCAACGAATGAAAAATCTTATTCTATGTGGAATTTTTACTCAAATGGACACAGGGGGATGTTGCTAGAGTTCAATAACGATTTTTTGGAAAAGGCATCATTTAAAATAGTTTCTGGCAAAACTCCGATGGAAGTTGACTATACGAATGATATTTCTATTGAGGCAAAAAAGTTAAAGGAAATGAAATACAATGATGAAGAATTGGTAAAAATATTATTTAGAAAGAAGTATAAAGTTTGGGAGGCTGAAAAAGAGTACAGAGTAATATCAGAAATAGATTCAGATAGTGAGAATGATTTTGCTTTACTGGATTACGACCCGAGTATGTTAAGATCGGTCATATTTGGGGCTAATATGGAGCCAAGTCTAAAAAAGAAAACTATGGATTACTTGAAGAGCTATAACGTTAAGCTTTGTCAGTCTTTTATTTTGAAAGATTTAATAAGTGATAATCCAAGTGATTTTATTGAGTATTTAGACTTAACTGAAGAAAAAAATAGACCAATATTGGATAGTATAGCTGACTTGCCGAGTGAAGTATTTATTTCTAATAACCAGTTTTTAAGTGAGCCTATATTTAAAAATAGTAAATCATAGAGTACTTTGTTATACCTATATTATACCCCTAAAACAATAAAGCCCTGCAAATCAATGACTTACAGGGCTTAAATGTACACCCGGGGGGATTCGAACCTCCAACCGCCTGATTCGTAGTCAGGTACTCTATCCAATTGAGCTACGGGTGCAAATATTTGAGAGCATCAAAGATAAGAAGATCATAACTGCAGGGCAATTATTTTTAAACCCAAAAACCGAGGACTGATTATTCATCATTATTTTCGGCATGGGGTATAATGTTTTGATATTATCCGTCTGAGAGGTTATTTGTAACACATAGCTGTAGAATTTCTCTTTCCTGAAACTTTATCATGGATATTGCTTATAGGACAACGGTTGGTTTTATCTCAAAAACTGAAATTTTAATACACAGAAATGCGACTATTATTATGAAAAAATTACTATTGCTGGTAAGCCTGTTGATGTTACTTCCGGGACTTACTATCGCCCAAAAAGGCGAAAAGGATAAAGAAGAAAAAGAAGATAAATTTGCAGAGCTGATAAAAGAAGCTGAGAAGCTCGAAGGGTTTTTTGATCTCTATAAAACAGATGAAAAACTCTACATGGCTTTAACCAAGGAAGATCTCAACAAAGAGTTTTTAATGAACTTTGAGATTGCCCAGGGTATTGGGTCTTCCGGCTTATATGGCGGAACCATGCTGAATATTTTTGAGGGGCTTTTAGTCCGATTGGAGAAAAAGGAAGGTAAAATATTTTTGGTGCAGATTCCTCATCGATATAAAGCAGAAGATGGAACTCCGGAGGCGAAAGCAGTTGAGCTAACCTATGGAAATTCGGTATTGGAAACCGGAAGTATTGAAGCCACTAACGAAGACAGCGTGATGCTTGTGGATGTTTACAGCTGGTTTGTCGGAGACCTATCAAACATAAGTCAGCGGGTTCAATTTGCGGTTTCATCCCAGCCGGGACAACCCGGTCGCGCTTCATTGGATAAAGGGAAGAGCTATCTGGAGTCCGTGAAATCATTCCCGGAAAATACCAATGTAACCGCCAAGTTGACTTTCAATAATGCCGAGAGGGGAGCTCCCAGAACGGTAGCCGACGGACGGTTCATTCCAGTCTCCATTCATTATACCATGGCTGCTCTGCCTGAAAATCCGATGGAGCCTCGTATGGCGGATGACCGAACCGGGTATTTTATGACCGTTCACAAAGACTTCACCAATGATGACGACACCTTTTTCAAACGCTATGTAAACAAATGGCGCCTGGAGTGTGATGGCGAGCCGGGGATGGATGGTTTGTGTGACCCGGTAAAACCGATTACTTATTACATTGATCACACCGTTCCTGAACGATATCGCGAAGTGATGATGGAGGGAGTCACGGAGTGGTCCAAAGCTTATGAAGCCGCCGGATTCCGAAATGCAGTACGTGCCGAAATGCTTCCCGAAGATGCCGAGCCGGAAGATATTAGGTATGCTACTCTGCGCTGGAATGTTTCCGATCAGCCCGGGTATGGAGCTATTGGTCCTTCGGTGGTTGATCCGAGAACCGGAGAGATTCTCGATGCTGATATCTTATTTGAGGCAAACATGCTGTTGGGTGATAAAAATGAATATCGTGAAATGGTAGAACCCCGTTCGGCTATTGATGAGGTTTTTAATGTAACTGCAGAAGAAATCGGGCAGATGAAGTACGGTGAGACGGCTTCCTTCTTTGCTGAAATGTCGATGCAATTGGATGTAGTAAAAAGTGTTTTGCTTACAAAAGGTTTGATGAAGCCCGGAGACCCGGTTCCCAAAGAATTTGTAGATCAGGCCTTGCGCTGGGTTACCATGCATGAGGTTGGCCATACCCTCGGGCTTCGCCACAATTTCCGTTCTTCCATAGACACCCCGCTGGATAAATTGCATGATGAAAAATGGGCAGAAGAAAACGGTGTTTTCAGTTCGGCAATGGAATATCCCACCGTGAATCTTTCTATGGAAGGGGAATCAGCTGATGGATATTATTATAATCCGAGTGTCGGAAGTTATGACCGATGGGTAATCAGCTATGGCTATACTCCGGATGCCGACAAGGCTAAAGAAATTGCAAGACAGGCAGCACAGCCCGGCCATGCGTATGGTACGGATGAAGATGCTCGCGGTGCAGGTGCGGTTGATCCACTCATCAATGTGTATGATCTTGGTGACGATCCGCTGGCTTGGGGTAAAGATCGTGCCCAGTTGCTGCAGGGACTCATCCCGGAAATTCCGGAGATTGTACTGGCAGATAATATGCCCTATTACGAAGCCACGGATCTGTTCAATACCTATTTCTTTCAGTATTCGCGAACACTGGCTCCGGCCATTAAATATATAGGCGGGCAGTATCAGTATCGTGATCATGTAGGTGACCCGGATGGAAGAATGCCATTTGTGGCCATTCCAAAAGCCAAACAGCAGGAAGCGCTGGATATGATCATCGAGTATGCGCTGGATGCTGATGCATTTGAACTTTCTCAAGATGTATTCCAACAAATGGGAGCGAACCGTTGGAGTCACTGGGGCAACTCAGCTACCTATGGTGGTCGTATAGATTATCCGCTGCATTCACAGTTAGTTGGTATTCAGTCTTCATTACTTTCACAGTTATTGAATGGAACCCGTTTAGAGCGAATCCGTGACACGGAAGTGAAATTTGGAGCAGAGAATACAATCACAATTCCCGAATTGATGGAAACTATTACCAATGCGGTTTGGAGTGAAGTATGGTCGGCTCCGGGAAGTAATATCAACAGTAACCGACGAGATTTACAACGAGCATATCTGGATGAAACGATCGATATTGTAACGGATGCTCCCTCTAATATGCCGGCTGATGCCCGTTCGGTTTCCCGCCATCAGTTAACTGATCTGAATCAGCGAATTACGCGTCGTTTAACACCTCCGTACAATTTTGATGCATATACCGAAGCGCACTTGCGCGAAGTGAGTGCGAGAATTGAGAAAGCGCTGGAGGCAGGGTTAAGTTTAGAAAACTAATTCAGCCAAAACTTTAAAATTAAACAGCCCGTTCTGATAAAACAGATCGGGCTTTGTTTTATGTATCAGCTATAGTTTAATAGTTAAAGGTATAGGTGTATTTCAGCAATATCGTCCTGTTATCTGTAATCGGTAAAACAGGATTCATTCTCGAGCGGTTTGTATTGAAAGTCTCATTAAAAACGATGTAAAGATCATTACCTTCGCTCGGGTTATATCTTATTCTCAAATTAGAGATGATTCCGTTAGAAAGGCTGTTATACTGGGTAAATGCGGAAACTGAAAATGCGATGTTAAACATATACAACATTCTGAGACGTGCTACACTTGCAGTCAGTAGTTGATTGCGATCAGGAAAAGTTACGTAGTTGATTTGATATAACCCTGAAAGATTTAGGCTGGGGGAGACGCTCCAATTGGGAGATATTCCAAGTGTATGTCTCCATCCGTCAAAAAAGGTGCCGGTATATCCACTGAATGTTGCCGTAAGTAATCTGGAATTGGATGTTTCGAATGAGAAATTGCTCCCAAAAAAATCATAGGCTCCGGCAGGGACTTCTACTTCATTACTCAGGTCAAATGTCTGCGGTACGTCTTCATATTGATATTTAAAATCAATGGTTACATTTGCTGATTTTAAGGTATTTAAATTGTATTCAGGACCGATTTCCAAAGACTCGGTAGTACCGGTTTCATTGCTTAGTATAAGAAATCCATTTGCACTTATTTTGTGCCTGTTTATAAAAGAATGGTGGTCGGGAATCCAGCCAATTCCGAGGCTATTCCCAAACCGGGTAAAGTTGGACCTGTTTTGAAAGCCCAGGCCGGGATTATAACTTTCACCCGAATAAGAATAACTTAGGTCATAGGTAAACCCGGCGAAATCCCTGTTTTCAAAGTTTATTCGCAAGCGGGACGGATCAGTTGAAAGTAACTCGGAGTTTTTCTCATCATCAAATGTTTGTGCCCAAGCCGTTGTAAGATAGCTTTGATCGAATAACTTAAATACCCCATCTATTCCATACGCAATGTTTTGTGATCCATCTGTTCCTATAAGGGAGGTCATCATACCTCCTACATAAGTGTTTTCGTTAATGATTTGCCGCCGTAATCTTAACACACTGTTATTTTTGCTGCTGACACCTTGCGCTGCTTCCGTTTGCATAGATAGGAAGCCAAGATCCCAGGGTCCGGTTCTTCCTACCACCCGTGCTCCACCGTAAATCCGGCTCGGCTCCCCGTTATGAATGCCAATTCTTCTGCTGTAAAAAAGCCGGTCAGGCCCGCCAAATCCAAAATCGAAGGTGCTGGAGCGCTCCAGGAAAAAGAGCCGCTTTTCAGGGAAGAACAGAGAGAAGCGGGTGAGGTTTACCTGCTGGTTATCAGCCTCAACTTGTGCAAAGTCGGTATTAATGGTTACATCGGCTGTCAGGTTGCTTGTCAATCCAAACTTTACATCCAGACCAGGCTCCAGAGTAGTGGTATTCTCGAGCTCATATTCGGTTTCTTGATTATTTAAAATATTTCTTTGTGTGACACCCCCCAATAGGTAAGGTGCGATATATAAGGGTTTCCTGTTGGAGAGATTCTCAAAAGTTATTTCCAGAAATTGAGAGGGTTTAAAAGGACTCCAGAATCCCCATTGATCTGAAATATTAGGATACGAATCCCATTCACTTTTACGGGCTATATAGCGAATTATAGACAAGCCCATGGTGGTTTTTCCTTTACTGTCCTGAAACCGGAGACTTGAGACGGGAATTCTCATTTCAACCGTCCAGCCCCGGTCGTTTTGATTCACCTCCACATCCCAAAAAGTATTCCAGTCTCGATTGACCGGAAAATCGCCTTGTCCATCATTATAAATATGGAAGTCGGTACGAAGTCCGGATGGAGTTGTTAAAAACGTCAGGCCATTTTCTTTGTCGTTGAATGTATCCAGGAAGATGCCAAACCAGTCGCTATTTAGGCCCATTTCATCTCTTTTTTTAGTTGGAGCCTGAATTTTTTCCGGTTCACTGTCGCTCATATTTCCTGCCACATAGAGATACCGGTCATCGTACATGAGGTAAACGGTTGTGGGTTCTGAAGCTTCCTCGCCATTGCCGGGTGAGTGCATGACCAAGCGGAAGGTAACAGCATCTTGCCAGGCATCTTCACCAAGGATTCCATCGAGATGGATTTCCTTCATTGTTTCCGGAATTATAGTTGGTGATTGTGCATATACATCGGAAATACCACTAAAATTGAATACGAACAGAAGCAAAGCGGTGCCTGCCGATATTTGAAATGGGATGAAAATATCTTTTTTGAAGTGATCAAATTTCATATGAGTGGTTGTTCTGTATTAATTAAAAGGATGCAAACCAAATAACAGCCGTAAAAGCATGAAAGTGGACATAAAATTGACTCTTAAAAAATAGGGCATAGTAACTTTGCCAAAAAGCAACGATGGAAAGCAGCAGTAGCCCGATTATCAAAATGCCTGAATTAGTATAATCCAATTTGGCTGTTTTCATAAGTCCGGAAGTTAGTTTATTTGTTCTCCACTTTATAAGCTACAAGTGGTAAGCATTGGAGAAAAGGATGCTCTTGGAAACTGTCTCGACAAGAACCACTTTTTTCAAATAGAAAGACTGATCAATACCAATACCCATTATTTATTTATACCCGTTTCTTTTTCAAGGAGTAAGCTAATAGATTTTTTGTATTATCAAAACTGAAAGCAGGGTTTGAATGTAGATTTTAATTCAACTTTTTATTTTGTTTAACCTCAAATTATAATCAATAGCTAAATCAATGAAGTACGATGTTTCGGAACGATATAATTGTGTAATTATCTCACTAAAAGGCAATGTTATGGGTGGGCCGGATGCTGAGAAATTCAGAGAAACCCTACATAAGTTTATTGAGGAGGGTAAGAAAGAGGTGATTGTGGACCTTGGAAAGGTAAAATTTATGAATTCTTCCGGGCTGGGGATTTTGATAGGCGGATACACCACCATGAAGAATGCCGGCGGTGAATTGGTTATCTGTCAGGCTGATCAAAAGATCGAAAGCTTACTTATGGTTACGCAGCTTATAAAAGTATTCAACCATTTTCGCACATTGGAGGATGCTGTAGCGCACTTTGAAAATGACAAGTAAATAAAAAATCCCGCACTAATTGAATAATGCGGGATTTTGGCGTTTAAAGTTTTTGCTTTAGTACCTGTATTGGTCTGACTTATAAGGTCCGGTAATTGGCACGCCGATGTATTCAGCTTGCTCTTCCGTCAGTGTTTCAAGCTCCACACCAATTTTAGACAAGTGTAGTCTCGCTACTTTTTCATCTAATGATTTGGGCAGTACGTGCACTTCCGGCTCAAATTCTTCCGGTCGATTCCAAAGGGCTATTTGTGCCAGCGTCTGATTCGTAAAGCTGTTACTCATCACGAAAGAAGGGTGTCCTGTTGCATTACCAAGGTTCATTAACCTTCCCTGAGAAAGCAGTACTACTTGCTTGCCGCTGTCATTGAGGGTGAAAATATCTACCTGTGGTTTGATGTTTTCTTCCTTGGAGTTTTTCTTCAGCCAGGCTACATCGATTTCATTATCAAAATGACCAATATTTCCGACGATCGCCTTGTCTTTCATTTTTTTGAAGTGGCGGTCTTTGATGATGTCTTTATTTCCGGTGGCTGTTACAAAGATATCTCCTTCTTCGGCGGCATCATCCATTTTCTTTACTTCGAAACCATCCATAGCAGCCTGAAGTGCACAAATGGGGTCAATTTCAGTAACAATAACCCGTGCACCGGCGCCATTTAATGAAGCGGCTGTTCCTTTACCAACATCTCCATATCCTGCAACAACAGCTACTTTGCCGGCCATCATTACATCGGTTGCGCGACGAATGGCATCAGCGGCAGATTCTTTACAACCGTATTTGTTATCAAATTTAGATTTGGTAACAGAGTCGTTTACGTTAATCGCTGGAAGTTTAAGGGTTCCCTTGCGTTCCCGTTCAATCAGGCGAAGTACTCCGGTAGTGGTTTCTTCTGAAATCCCATTGATTCCTTCAACCAGTTCAGGGTAACGATCTAAAACCATATTTGTAAGGTCGCCGCCATCATCCAAAATCATGTTTAAAGGCTGTCCGTCGGGGAAAAAGAGGGTTTGTTCTATCGCCCAGTCAAATTCTTCTTCGGTCATTCCTTTCCAGGCATATACCGGAACTCCGGCTTTAGCCATGGCTGCGGCGGCGTGGTCTTGTGTGGAATAAATATTGCAGGAAGACCAGGTTACTTTTGCTCCCAGCTCAATAAGGGTTTCGATAAGTACAGCGGTTTGGATGGTCATGTGCAGGCATCCGGCAATCCTGGCACCTTTTAGCGGTTGTTCGTCTTTGTATTCTTCTCGGAGCGCCATCAAACCGGGCATTTCGGCTTCAGCGAGCTCAATTTCCTGTCGCCCATAATGAGCCAGTGAAATATCTTTTACTTTGTATGCTAATTTCTCTTCTACTTGTGGCATATTCAATTAAGGTGTTTTGTTTTGTTCTATAATTTCTTTGGCTTTGCGATAATCTCCTTCAGGTCCCACGGAACCAAGTTCCGAAGTAATAAAATATCCCTGAGGATCTACAAATACTTTGAAAGGGATGCCAAGAGTAATGATTTCATCCCCGATTTTTTCAGTATCGATAGTATAAATAAAATCGTAATCGTTGTTGTCACGGAATGTTTCTACGTCTTCTACAGTGTCCGAATTATTTAAATTAACGGCCACTACAACAAAATCGTCCGGGTATTCATTCTGAAGAGAATCCATAGTAGGGAAAACCTGCAGGCATGGTCCGCACCAGGTTTCCCAAAAATCAAAGAGTACTACTTTTCCCTGGAGCTCGGCAGCAGTGACTTCATTGCCTTCCAAATCCTGGAAAGTAGCATTCCAGATAGTTTTGTCAATTTTTTGTTCTTCAGTAGTTAAATCACGCGGATTGTTTCGGTTTGCATCTGAGCAAGACGCAAAAGTCAAAATTGCAGCCATTGTGATGGCTAAAACAGAAGTTTTCATAAATAGTTTGTAACAGGATTTGGATTTTTAACTCTTAAAGATACGATTTAGTTCTCTAAATGCGGAAAACAGTTAGGGTATTAAAAAAAATTGTTTGTTTGGTACTTTTTTAGTTTAATATCAATGTTAAAAATTTGTAAAATACATTGAAAACTATACTTTAAGGTAAATAATAAAATCAAAAATAAAGTCCTATGAGAAAAAGCTATTATTTAAAACTACTTGCTACTTTCTCTGTGATTTTCTTTTGTACACAGATAGTGATGGCACAGTATACAGTATCCGGTACGGTAACAGATGCCTCTACCGGAGAGACTTTAGTTGGTGTAACAATTTTTGATGCTGCTACCAACACAGGCACATCTACTAATGTAGATGGCGAATATTCTCTTGAATTACCGGCGGGAACAACCAGTTTGCGTTTTTCTTCTGTTGGTTTTTCTACCCAAAACGTTGAAGTTTCCGGTGCAGAGGGAGATGAAGTAACTTTGGATGTTGAACTGCGTCCGGATGTGGCAAATCTCGAGGAATTGGTAGTCACAGGTTTGGCAAGTTCGGTTAAAAGGGAAAACCTGGCAAATGCAGTTTCCTCCATATCAGCGGATGAGTTAATGGGGACCACACAATCACAGACACTTAGTTCTAGTTTGTATGGAAAATTAACAGGTGCCAATATCAGTGCAAACTCGGGTGCACCGGGTGGGGGTATTTCCATTAAACTTCGTGGGGTTACCACTATTAACGGTTCTTCAGAGCCACTTTATATTGTGGATGGCATTTATGTGAATAACGATGCCATACCAAACGGTTCAAATGCAGTTACGGCTGCTGCTGCCGGGGGAAGTGCATCTAATCAAGATAACCCCGCAAATAGAATTGCTGATCTAAATCCGGATGAAATTGAGAGTATTGAAGTACTGAAAGGAGCCTCAGCGGCTGCTATCTATGGACAAAGAGCTTCAAGCGGTGTGGTCATAATAAAAACCAAGCGTGGTAAGGCCGGAAGGGCTCAATTTAGTGTTTCCCAATCCTTAGGTTATACTACAATTTTGAAAAAACTTGGATCTCGTACTTTTACTGAACAAACCGCAGAAGACGCTTTTGGTGCAACCGGACTTGCTCTTTATAATGAAGCGATTAGTTCTGGCCGGGGCTTTCTGGACTATGAAGAATTGATGTATGGTCATAAAGGATTGCTTTCAAAGACCAATCTTAGTGGCAGTTTTGGAAATGAAAATACTTCGTTTTACGTAAGCGGTAGTTTGCAGGAAGATGAGGGGATCATTAAAACTACCGGTTATAATAAACAATCCATTCGGTCCAATATTGATCATCGCTTTAGTGATAATTTAAATCTTTCTATCTCATCTAATTTTATTCATTCCGAATCTAATCGTGGACTCACAAATAATGACAATACAGGCACTACTTTTGGCGTGTCTATGGTGGCAACCCCTAATTTTATAGATTTAAGACCTGATGAAAGTGGTAATTATCCGGATCATCCGTTTAATTCTGCTAATCAATTACAGACGCGTGATTTATTTTCGAATAATGAAATTGTAAACCGGGCTCTATTTTCAGCTAATTTGGATTACAATATCATTAACAATTCAAGTAGTCAGCTTGATTTCAGGTTTACAGGTGGGCTTGATTTTTTCAGCCAGACCAATAAACTGATATTCCCAAGTGAATTGCAGTTTGAACAAGCTAGCGGGGCACCGGGAACATTGATTGAAACTAAAACGGATAACCTGAACATCAATACCTCTGCAATATTGGTATATACGTATACCCCGAGCAGTAACCTTTCAATGGTTACACAAAGCGGAATCACCTCGTTCGATAATGATCAGAATAGAATCTTGAATATTTCAAATGGAGTGTTAGGCTCACAAACCAATGTGGATCAGGCTGTTTCTGTAAATGTAGATCAAACAAAAATTTTTCAGAGAGATCGTGGGTTCTTTATTCAAGAAGAAGTGAATTGGAGGGACACATATATTGCCACTTTAGGTTTAAGAGGTGATAAATCGGATAGAAATGGAGATGTAAATAAAGTATATCTCTATCCCAAAGCATCTTTTGCATGGAATGTGACCAACGAAGGATTCTGGAATAACGAAGCGATAGATAACTTGAAGTTTCGTGTAGCCTATGGGCAAACCGGTAACCTCGCTACATTTGGAGCAAAATTCACTTCCTTAGCTCCTTCAAATATTGGAGGCCTTGGTGGTACATTGCTTACAAACACCCGAGGTGTTGAGAACATTAAGCCTGAACGCCAGCAAGAAATAGAAGGAGGATTTGATATTAGACTGGCAGATGGCCTGGCTTCATTGGAGTTTACTGTATATCAAAAGGAAATAAAAGATATGCTGTTGCAGCGTGAACTTGAACCTTCGACCGGGTTTAGTTTTGAAAGTTTCAACTCAGGTGAAATGAGAAACAGGGGGGTTGAAATTGGGTTGAATTTACAACCTGTTTCTAATCCAGATTTTGTATGGAACTCCAACATTAACTTCTGGAAGAATACCTCCAAAGTAACAGATTTACCTGTGCCCGCTTTTGATGTTGGGGGCTTTGGTACTTCTTTAGGCGTGTACCGCATTGAGGAAGGCAAATCCGCTACCCAAATTGTTGGTATAGATCCGCAAGTAGATGATAATGGCAATCTGGTAACCGATGGTAGTGGCAATCCGGTTATTGTTACAAAAAAATTGGGAGATGGTGAACCGGATTTTCAAATGTCGTTCGGAAACGAGTTTCAGATATCTAAAAACTTTGATTTCTCTTTCCTCTTCCACTGGAAGAAAGGCGGGGATGTGATAAATCTGACTGAGCTTCTATTTGACCTAAACGGAACTACCCCGGATTACGATGATACAGACGTCACTTTTGCTGACTTCAGAAATGAAGCAGCCGGAATTACTGACGACACACCTAATGGTATCAAAAGAACCAGTTTATTAGGCATAAGTACCGACCAGTTTATTCAGGATGGTACTTACTTACGATTAAGAGAAATAGGATTGTATTATACACTCCCTGTTGCTCTTACCTCCAAGCTAAATGAAGGAATTCGAAATATACGTTTTGGAGTATCAGCAACTAACTTGCTAACATTCTCACCTTATCGCAGTTATGATCCTGAAGTATCGAACTTCGGTAATCAGCCCATTGCACAAGGTATTGAAGTTGCTCCTTACCCATCTTCAAAACAATACTATTTCCATCTAAAATTTGATTTTTAATTGAGAGGCATCACTATTATGAAATATTTAAAACATAATTTTTTGAAATCTATGGCATTAATATGTGCCATTTTTGTACTGAGTGCAGGATGCAATATCTTAAATATCGAAGATAAACCTGATCCTAATAACTCAGAGTTAAATGAGATTATAAATAATCCGACTCGATCTGATATTAGCACATTGGTTACAGGAACAGAAGCCGGATTACGTGAAGAGTTGCGTATTTATCATATCAATATGGGTATGATAGGTCGGGAAATGTATCGGTTTCTTGCCGCAGAACCCCGAAATACAGCAGATTTATTAGGTAAAGGTAACTCCCAGCTTGATGCAGGTTCGTTCTACATAACACGACCCTGGGCTTCATTTTATTCGGTTATCCGTAATTCGAATATTTTGATTCAGGCTGCCACTACTCTTAATAACAACGGTTTATTCACCGATGAAGAGTATAATGGTGCTATAGGCTTCGCCAAAACAATGAAAGCATATCAGTACCTTATGGCATTAACATTGACTCATGAAAATGGTATAAGAGTCCAACCTGAAAGTGATTTTTCAACTACCGGGGATCTCTTATCAAAAGCGGATTCAGAAGATCTCATAGCCTCATTACTTGATGAAGCAGCTACAGATCTGAATAATGCCGGAGCCGAATTCTCATTTTCTTTGTCTAGCGGTTTTGAGAATTTTAATACGCCTGCTACTTTTCGGCAGTTTAACAGGGCTTTAAGAGCTCGGGTTGCGGTTTATCAGGAAGATTGGACCGGTGCGTTAAACAACTTCCTGCCGGAGTCTTTTCTTGATACTAATGCTCCGCTGGACATGGGAGCTTATCATGTATTTTCTACTTCTAATAATGATATGCTGAATCCTGTGTTCTCAGATCCACAAGCCGGTTCCGGTGACAGCTGGGTAGCACATAATTCATGGGCTCAAGAGGCTGAAGCTAATGATGAGCGTGTGGACGAGAAAGTAGTTGTTCGGGATGAAACGGCTTCTCTTGATGGCCTTAGCAGTGATTATGGACTGTTTGTATATCAAAACCAAACCGCACCCATGCCGATCATTCGGAATGCAGAACTGATTTTAATCAGGGCGGAAGCATTGGCACAACGAAATAATGTCGGCGACCTTGATGCCGCTGAAGATGACCTGAACGTAATTCGAACCAATGCCGGGTTGCCCAATTTTAGTCGAGGCTTAACTGGAGGTCAGGCTGAGGTGATCGATGAAATGCTCAATCAACGCAGGTACGAGCTTTTCTTTGAAGGGCACCGATGGATTGATATGCGACGATATAACCGTCTCGATGAACTTCCATTGGATCGAGCCGGAGATAATGTTTGGGAAGGATTTCCAATACCTGAGAATGAGAATATCGATTCTTAAGTAAATCATTAAAATTTAAAAAAGGCCGGATTTTTACCGGCCTTTTTTATTTAATCAGGAATTTTTTTAGCATAGAAATCATATCTTTGCTCCCATGATGTACGACTTCACAATTGTCGGGGCCGGTATAGTTGGTCTCTCCACGGCTTATAAATTATCACTTAAATATCCTGAAGCACAGATCCTCGTACTCGAAAAAGAGGACCGGGTTGCGGCTCATCAAACCGGGAAAAATTCCGGGGTTATTCATTCGGGAATCTATTATAAACCGGGGAGCTATAAAGCACGAAACTGTGTAGATGGCAGGCTTCAGCTGGTCGATTTTTGCAGAAAGCATGGTGTAGCCATAGATGTGTGCGGTAAAGTAATTGTTGCCACAAACGAAGAAGAGGTTCCCCGGCTCAAAAAAATATTTGCCCGTGGCAAAGAAAATGAAATAGAAGGCATTGAGATGATTGATGCCAAACGCCTTAAAGAACTGGAACCTCATGTGAGAGGAGTAGCCGCAATTCATGTGCCCTGTGCGGGCATTGTGGATTATGCAGGAGTAAGCCGAAAGCTCATGGAATTGCTGGAAGGCGGAAATGGGAAGGTCAAATTTAATAGCGCTGTTTCCAATATTTCGAATAATGGTAAACAGATCACTATTGAAGCAGGCGGAGAAAAAATTAGTTCGAAATATTTAGTGAACTGTGCTGGATTGTATTCAGATCATGTGGCCAACTTTGCAGGAATACACTCACCGGTTAAAATTGTACCTTTTAAGGGAGAATATTATGAGTTGAAACCTGAAGCGGAATACTTGGTGAATGATCTGATCTACCCACTGCCTAATCCTGAATTCCCTTTTTTAGGAGTTCATTTTACACGAATGGCTTTGGGTGGAATTGAATGCGGTCCGAATGCGGTTTTTGCCTTTAAAAGAGAGGGTTATAAAAAACTGTCTTTCAATATTAAGGAAACAACCGAGACTTTCAACTTTCCGGGATTTTGGAAAATGGCCCGACAACATTGGCGTATGGGACTGGATGAATACAAAAGGTCCTTTTCAAAAAAAGCATTCGTTAAGGGATTGCAAAAATTGATCCCTGAAGTTCGGGTAGAGCATCTGAGAGTATCACCATCAGGAATTCGCGCTATGGCACTTCAGCCAAATGGAGAGATCCTGGATGACTTTTATTTTGAAGTTGTTGACCGGCAGATCCATGTGTTGAATGCTCCTAGTCCGGCCGCTACGGCAGGATTGGCAATCGGAGATGAGATCGTGAAAAAAGTAGAAGAACATTTCCCTTATCAAAAAGCAGTTCAGTGATCGAATAATTTCTTTTTAAACTGGGGCTAAGATTCTCCAAATTTTCGTTGAATTTATCCCGAATTAACCTCAAACTACTGCCCTAATTCAGCAGGAGCTTTTTTGATTCAACGAGATCTACTTACCCGCCATTTATATGCTCAGGATGCTTCCATGTATCAGGAAGTGCCTGAAGGAGTTTCCTTCCCAAAAACCATCAGTGATATCCGGGCATTGGTGGAACAAGCCAATACGCACAGGTTTTCAATAACAGCACGAAGTGCGGGAACGAGCCTTGCCGGGCAGACAACAGGCGGGGGAGTGATTATGGATGTTTCCCGCTACATGGACCAGATCCTGAATATTGATGAGACTTTAAAAGTTGCCCGTGTTCAGCCGGGGGTGATTCGGGATACCCTGAATCGCGAAGCCGGAAAGTTCGATCTGCTTTTTGGTCCGGATACGGCTACCACCAACCGTTGTATGCTGGGCGGGATGATTGGGAATAATTCATCGGGCTCCTTTTCCATTAAGTATCAAACCACTCGTGAACACACAGTAGAAATTGAGGCTGTTCTGAGTGATGGGTCGGTTGCTTATTTCAAACCGTTGACCCTCGATGAGCTGGAAGGCAAGAAAAAGCTGGATAACCTGGAAGGACATATCTATCGGTCCATGCTGAAATTGATAGAGAAGAACCGGGGATTAATCGAGCGGAGTTATCCCCACAAAGACATTATTCGCCGAAATACTGGCTATGCTTTAGATAAACTTGTGGAGATGCAGCCCTTCAACCCAAACGGGAGGAAATTCAATCTCTGCGAATTGCTTTGTGGAAGTGAAGGAACCCTGGCAATGACGGTTTCTGCGAAGTTGAACTTGACCCCAAAGGATGAACACAAGCTGGTGGTGGTTCCACAGTTTGAATCGTTGGATGAAGCCATGAAAGCAGCTGTTCATATTGTGGGGTATGAGCCTGCCGCAGTAGAGCTGGTGGACCATATCATCATGGATGCCACTAAAGGAAACATCGAACAGCGGAAAAACCGGTTCTTTTTGGAAGGTGAGCCAAGATTTATTTTGATCACACAGCTGGAGGGAAATGACCTAAACAAACTTCAGGAAAAAGCGGAAGGATTGAGCAAAACCCTGAAGGAAAAGTCACTGGGTTATGCCTACCCAATCATCACCGATGCTGATAAAATGAAACGGGTTTGGGATCTGCGGAAAGCCGGACTTGGTTTACTGATGGGCTTAGGTAAAGATGGGCGTTCTCCCTCATTTTGTGAAGATACCGCAGTCCGTGTTCAAGACCTCCCGGAGTATGTTAAAGAATTTGAGCAGATCCTGAAAAAGCATGATACCCATTGTGTGTTTTACGCTCATGCCTCGGTTGGAGAATTACACCTTCGCCCGCAGATCGATATCACCAGCGAAGCCGGTTTAGAGAAAATGAAAGTGATGGCGGAAGAGATCGCCGACCTGGTGAAAAAATATAATGGATCGCTTTCCGGGGAACATGGGGATGGCCGGGTCAGGGCTCCCTACATTCGTAAGATCCTGGGGGAAGAAATGCTTCCGGTTCTTAAGCAGGTTAAAGAGATCTGGGACCCGGATTATATTTTCAATCCTGGTAAAATTGTAGACCCCAAACCAGTAGATGCTGACCTAAGATTTTCCCCCGATTACATAAAGCCGGAGGCCGAAACAGTATTTTCCTGGAATAATGCCGGAGGCTTTGGCGAAGCCATGGAGCTTTGCAACGGTGCGGGTGTATGTCGCAAGTTGGCTGAAAGTGGCGGTACCATGTGTCCGTCTTATATGGCCACCAAAGAAGAAAAAGATTCTACCCGCGGGCGAGCCAATGTATTCCGACAGGTATTTTCCGGTAAAGACCCGGCAGGATATGAATCGGAAGAATTGAAAGAGGCCCTCGATTTATGTTTGAGTTGCAAAGCCTGCAAAAGTGAATGTCCCGCCAACGTGGATATGGCCAAAATGAAAGCGGAGTTTATGAATGGGTGGCATCAAAAAAACGGCTCAAAATTGAAGGAACGCTTCTTTTCGGATGCAGGGAAGTTATTTCCTCTGGCTTCCATTACCCCAGGAATTGCCAATAAAGTTGCAGCTTCAAAACCCGGGAAATGGATATTTGAAAATTTATTTAGCATCGATGCACGCCGGGACCTGCCTGCTTTTGCATCCAAGACCTTTCGAAATTTGTATCGCAAGCACAAGAGAAATGGAGCCGCAAAGTCAGATAATAAAGTAGTTCTGTTTATCGATCTGTTTACAAATTACAATGAGCCGAAGGTTGGGATGGATGCGGTGTATGTGCTGGAAAAAATGGGCTATGAAGTAATCATCCCAAAAAGAATGGAAACCGGAAGGCCGCAAATTTCCAAAGGGTTTCTGAAGGAAGCTAAATCCATCGCTAAAAGAGTACTGGCAGAGTTTGAAGAATATATGGAAGACGGAATTCCTGTGGTTGGATTGGAGCCTTCTGAAATATTAACTCTTCGGGATGAATTTCTGGAGTTGTGCGATGAAGGTGAATTGCCGCGGGCTCAAAAATTGGCAACCTCCTCTTTCACGTTTGAGGAGTTTATAACCCAAAACAAAGACCGGATCCCTGCATCAAACTCAACCCATAAAGTATTGTTACACGGACATTGTCACACCAAAGCCTTGGTGGGCAATGAGCCAACGGTGGAAGCATTGCAAGCTGCTGGATATGATGTTGATGTGTTGGAAACAGGATGTTGCGGAATGGCGGGAAGTTTTGGGTATGAAAAAGATCACTACGAAGTTTCGCAAGATATCGGCGAATTGGTGCTGTTTCCAAGGTTGAGAGCAAATCAGAAAAATGAAGTATGTGCTCCGGGGTTTTCGTGCCGGCATCAGATTAAAGATGGGGTAAATAGAGAGGCAAAGCATCCGGCATCCCTGATAGCCCGTGCGATTTTATAACCTTGGTTTGTTCATGTAGGGACGCAAAATCTTGCGTCCCTGCATGGCCTATTAATTTTTGAAGGTATTTTTCTCGATCAACTCGCGGGCACTGGTCAGAGCAGAATCGGTGATCTGGGAACCGCTCATTAAGCTGGCAATCTCGTGGATATGCTCTTCATCGGATAGTGGGATGATTCGGGTTACGGTTCGTTCACCTTCTTCAGTTTTGGCTACTTTGTAATGCTTGTGAGCCTGACTTGCGATCTGCGGCTGGTGGGTAATGGCCACGATCTGACAGTGTTCGGATAATTTCCGCATAGAGGCTCCGACTTTTTCCGAGATCTCACCGCTGATTCCCGTGTCAATTTCATCAAAGATCATCACCGGCAGGCTTTGTTCTTTGGCGAGGATGGATTTCAGTGCGAGCATCACGCGGCTGATCTCTCCACCGGAAGCAATTTTAGCCAGTGGTTTCGGCTCTTCCCCTTTGTTAGTGGAGATGTACATGCGAACATCATCACAACCGGATTCCGTACAGTCGATGGTCTTGCCTTCAATTTCGATCCAGCCGTTATCGGAGAGCAGCCAGTCTATGCGGACATCTAATTTGGAATGTGGGATGCCCACTTTGGCCAACTCTTGTTGGATTTGTACGGCCAGTTTCTCTCCGATTTGCCTCCGGGTATTGTGAAGGGAGATGGCATGTTCTTTCAAAACTTCAGCCTGAGAAGAGATCGCTTTTTCCAGCTTTTCAATTTCCAAATCAAAATTATCAGCGATGGAAAGTTCACGCTTGATTTCATTTAAATAGCTGATCAGTTCCGGAAGGTCTCGCTGATATTTCTTTTGAAGCCGGTTGAGTTCTGATTGCCGCTGACGAAGTTCTTCCAACCGGTTTGGGTTGAATTCGATGCTGTTTCGATAGCGTTCGGCAAAGGCAATGGCTTCATTAATACTTACTCGTGCGGCATTTATTTCCTTAAGATAATTCTCAAATTCAGGTTCAATACGTGCCAGATCTTCAAGGTTTAATTTCAGAAAGTTTAACAACTGAATAATATTCCCATCATCAGATTCTTCCATCTCTGAAATGGCACCCGCTTTTTGGTCGAGCACTTCAGCATTATCCAGTAGGTTCATTTCTGATTCCAGCTGTTCGAGGTCAATTTCATCAAGCCGGGCTTCTTCTAGTTCCTGCACCTGAAAACGGTAAAGCTCCGTTTTCTCCTGAAGCTCGTGCTCTCTTTTCTTTAAGGCACGAAGTTCTTTTTGGAGCTCGGTCATGTTTTTGTATTCAGTCTTGTAGCCTTTCAGGATTGGCTCCACTTCCCCAAACCCGTCTATCACTCCCAGATGATTTTCTTCTTTCAGAAGTAGTTGATGGTCGTGTTGGCCGTGCAGGTCCACCAACAGATCTCCTGCTGCTTTCAGTAGACTTATATTTACCGGCGTGTCATTGATAAATGCACGGCTTCCTGTGTTTCTGATCTCTCGGCGAAGAATTAAATACTCATTGAATTCCACTTCATTCTCTTCGAGCAGTGATCTCAGCTCGTTATCATTTCCAACCCGAATGGTAGCTTCGGAAATGGCCTTATCAGCTCCCTGACGAATGACTTCGGTATCAGCCCGTTCACCTAGGATCATATTCAATGCCCCAATAATAATGGACTTCCCGGCGCCCGTCTGCCCGGTCAGGATATTCAACCCCTCCTCAAACTCAACCTCCAGCTCATCAATGAGGGCAAAGTCTTTTATGTATAGTGATTTTATCATAGGGAATTCAAAATTTAAAATTCAAAATGAAAAATTAATTTAGCTTTTGTCTGGTGGTTTTAACTATAGCGGATAGAATACTGATCAGCTCAAAAGATGAATGAAGATACGCATCGATATCAATATTCGTTAATTCACTTTCTTTTAATAGCCGAAGCCAATATCGTGTTTCACGAGCTTCTTTTAAAGAAATAGATATTTTAGAAAGAAAGTCTTTTCTGGATTGTCCCGCTATAGCTTCTTCAACATTAGAACCAATACTTGTTCCCGACCTTAAAAGCTGTTTTGAGATCACATACTCTCTCTCATTCTGAAGCATTTTACAGAGTTCAATAATTGCCAATGCAAACTTGAAACTTTTGATTTGGATAACATTCTCTTTCATGATAACCGCATTTTTAATTTTAAATTGTTCATTTTGAATTATATAGTAAGAGCGATGAAAAACTAATTCCTTACAAAAAAGTTGAAAGTGCGTACCTTGTGGGTATGAAGAAACAAGCCGGAAAAGACCGACAGACTACGATCTACGAACACACAGTGCCTGATGGGCAGAACAGTGACATCCGTTTGGATAAATACATTACCTCATTTGTAGAAAATGCGTCCCGTACAAAAGTTCAGGAAGCCATCAAAGATGGATATGTGGAAGTTAATGGGAAGAAAGAAAAATCTTCTTATATCATGCAGCCCGGTGATGAAATATTTATTGAGCTTCCAAAGGCTCCGCCACCCGAGGCCAAGCCGGAGGAGATGGAACTCAATATCGTGTATGAAGATGATGATATCATTATCGTGAACAAGGAAGCCGATATAGTGGTACATCCGGCGTATGGAAACTGGACGGGTACGCTGGTGAACGGACTGATGTACCACGTGGATGAGCTGGCGGGTGAGGATGAAGATGAAAATCTACGTCCCGGTATTGTGCATCGGTTGGATAAGGACACCAGCGGATTATTGGTAGTGGCCAAGAATGAAGAAACCCTTGCCAAGCTAAGCGGACTTTTTCAGGAAAAAGATGTTGAAAGAACTTATTGGGCTATCGTTTGGGGGACTCCTGATGCAGAAGGAACCATCGAAGGAGATATTGGCCGATCCAAAAGAGATCGAAAATTAATGACGGTAAAACCTGAGGGACAGGGAAAACACGCCGTCACGCATTACAAAGTGCTTGAATATTTTGATTATCTGAGTCTGGTTGAAGTGAAGCTGGAAACAGGTCGAACGCACCAGATTAGGGTGCATTTTGCGCATATGGGAAATCATGTTTTTGGAGATCCAACCTATGGCGGAACTTCGGTACGATACGGTCCGAATACCGGTTCCCGGAAATCGATGTTCCATAATCTCATCACCGGGTTAGGCCGACAGGCCCTTCACGCCAAAACCCTTGGATTTGAACATCCAAAAACCGGAGAGATGGTTCGATTCGATTCAGAATTGCCGGATGACTTTCAACACGTACTTACGATGTTGAGGGAGAATTGTAAATCGGAGTATTGAGAAAGCTTGAAAGTTTTTTGTAAGGTTTGCAGGTTTCGTTGCTCTAACTGGTAAAGAATTCAGAAGTCAGGATTCAGAAATCAGAATCTAAAACGGTTGGAACCATGAGAAAACCGGCAAAAACTTTTCAAGATTTAATTGTATGGCAGAAGGCTCATCAATTAGTATTAAAAACCTATCAATACACTCAGAATTTTCCTAAGCATGAACTTTATGGATTAAGCTCACAATTTCGTCGAGCCGCTGTTTCTATTCCTGCAAATATTGCTGAAGGATTCAAGAAAAGAGGAACAAAAGATACGATGCGATTTTTGAATATTTCACACGGCTCATTGGAGGAATGCAGATATTATATCATACTTGCAAAAGATTTTAAACTATGGAAATTCAAATCACTTAAATAATTTACTCGAAGAGGTGAGTCGCCTACTCGATGGTTATTATAAAGCCATTCTGAATTCAGAATCCTGACTTCTGATTTCTCTATTCTTTCATTCATATTTTCACAAAAACACTCTCTTATTTACATTACATTTAGCGAATGGGATTACTAATATTTTATTTGGTGCTTGCAATCGGAGTTTCCTTTCTGTGCTCCATTTTAGAGGCTGTTCTGCTTTCAATTTCGCCTTCTTTTGTGGCTGTAACAGAGAAGAAAAACCCGAAGACCGGTCAGCTTCTTAAAGAATTGAAGAAAGACATAGATCGCCCGCTTTCTGCGATCCTGACGTTAAATACAATTGCCCATACTGTTGGTGCTGCCGGTGTAGGTGCTCAGGCACAGGTCGTATTTGGGAATGCTTATGTAAGTTTAACATCGGCTATTTTGACGTTGGCTATTCTGGTTTTTTCCGAGATCATTCCTAAAACATTGGGAGCAAATTATTGGAAGGGTCTGTCGGGTTTTGCGGCTCGAACTACAAAATTGCTTATTTATATTACCTACCCTTTAGTTGTTCTTTCCCAATGGATCACCCGATGGCTTTCAAGTGAGGAAAATCAGCCTTCGGTAAGCCGCGAGGAATTCAGTGCTATGGCAGAACTCGGATTTGAGGAAGGTATTTTTGAGGAAGGGGAATCCAACATCTTTAAGAATTTGATCCGGTTTCGCTCGCTAAAAGTTCAGGATATCATGACTCCGCGCATTGTGGTTGTGAAGTTTCAGGAAGATCAAACCATTAATGAGATCCTGAAAGAGAAAGACGAACTTCGCGTTTCAAGGATGCCGATATATGGAGAGAATGAAGAAGATATCACCGGATATGTATTGAAGAATGATCTCTATTATAACCTCTCAGAAGGTAATGGGGGAAAAACGCTGAAAGAGATCAAACGGGAAGTTTTGATCTTACCGGAAACTATTTCATTAAAAACCCTATTTGAACGCCTGCTTGAAAAGCAAGAACACATTGCTGTGGTGGTAGACGAGTACGGAGGATTTTCAGGGGTGGTTACCATGGAAGACGTAGTAGAAACATTGTTCGGGATGGAGATTGTGGATGAAATTGATGCCATCGAAGATATGCAAAAGCTGGCCCGACAAAAATGGAGAGAGCGCGCCAAGCGGTTAGGTATTGTGATACCTGATAAGCTTAAAGAACCCGCAGCTTCTCGGGAACCAAAATGATCAGAATAACTGATTGTGAACTTTTTGAGCAGTTTCAATCAGTTTTTTATCATCCATTACCACATTCAAAATTCGTTTTTCTTTAGTGAAGGAGATCATATTCAACTCAATTTCTCCAAGCGAAGAAAAAATGGTGTTGGTGAGTTTCTCAGCTTTATTGATGGAACAGCCGATGAGCGTGAGCAACCCCTTTTCCCGTTCGACTGTAACTGTGCCGATCTCAATGAATTCCTTGGATAATTCATCCAAAATTTCAGTGTCAGTAAGAACAATGGTGACCGATGCCTCCGTAGTATTTACGGCATCAACAGCTAAACGGTGTTTTTCCAAAACGGCAAATACTTTCGTTAAAAAGGAATATCCCATTACCGTTTCGTAAGCACTGACGGTAACTGTTGCCATATTTTGTTTGAAGGAAAGAGCCAATACATCGAGGTCGTGCTTTGAGTCGCGAACGATCCTGGTTCCTTCATCCTCCGGCTTGAACATGTTCTTTACAAAAACAGGGATGTTACGTTCCTGAGCCGGTTTTAATGTGGAAGGGTGAAGGACTTTCGCTCCAAAATAGGCCATCTCCGTAGCATCAAAATAGCTCATCTCCGTGAGTGGTTTTGCTTCCGGGATGAAACGGGGATCGCCGGTATAAACTCCGCTTACATCCGTCCATATCTCAATGGTTTGAGCCCCAATGGCAGCTCCGATCAGGCTGGCTGAATAATCCGAGCCCTCAAACCCCAATGTGGTAACGGTCTTGTCTTTTGATTCCCCATAATAACCGCCGATAATAGGTGTGAATCCACTTTCAAGTACGGTTTCCAGTGAGCCGCAATGCTGATTGATGAGCAATCGGTTTGGGTTCGCCTTCCCATATTCTGAATCTGTTTTGATGAGTTTTCGGGCTTCAATATGCTGGGTCATCATATCAAGTGCCAATCCGCACTGTGCCAGCAAGTAGGATGAAATTTGTTCGCCCATGGCCGAAATGGCATCTTTCATTTGAGGAGAAAGGACACCTTGCCGCTCGGTGTATGTAAGAAGCTTATTCAGTTTACCAATTTTGGTTTCAGTATTTTTGGTGCAGCTGTCTTTAATGAGACTGTTTTTAGCATGGGGATTCTCTTCCAAAAAATCGGCAACGATCCCATTATGCCGCTCCTTGATAGACTTGGAGATTTCCAGAGCTTTGTCCAGTTTACCTTCTGCTGCCAAATTACCGGCTTCCACTAATTGTCGCGTGGTCCGTGCCGTAGCCGAAACTACCACCACCGGGTATTCATAATTACTGATGATCTCCAACACCTGTTTCCATGTTTTATGATCGGCCATGGAGGTGCCGCCGAATTTAAGTACGTTGATCTGCATAAATAGTCGTCTTGAAAATGAAGAGGGAAAATAAGGGGAATCTGAACCTATTCCATGTCAAATCCTCAATTAAGTTCCGAAAGATTTAGTAGCAATACCATCAAGAGACTCATCCAAAGAAACGGTATCTTTCTCTTATGAAGAAAGAAGATCAACAGATAGCTGTTATTGGCGGTGGCGCGGCCGGTTTTTTTGCAGCTATTTCTGCTAAAACGCATCATCCAGAAGCTAAAGTTACCATTTATGAGAAGTCGGATAAACTGCTGTCAAAAGTGCGTATTTCCGGAGGCGGGCGGTGTAATGTAACTCATCATTGTTTTGATATCCGGGAATTGGTAAAAAACTATCCGCGAGGGGAGCGGCCATTAAAAAAAGCCTTTGGGATGTTTTCCCCCACCGATACCATCGAGTGGTTTCAGAAGCGTGGGGTTGAACTGAAGACCGAATCTGACGGTCGCATGTTTCCGACTACGGATGACTCTGAAACCATCATTAATTGCCTGATGCAGGAAACGAGAAAGCTTGGGATCGGCATCAAAACCAAATCCAATATCAAAAGCCTGAAGCCATTGGAGGAAGGGTATGTACTCGGATTTCATCGGGGTGGAAGGATAGTCGCAGATAAGGTGATTGTGGCTACGGGCGGGAGTCCGCGGACGAGCGGCTTTGACTGGTTGCGAAAGCTGGATCATGAGATCGAAGAACCGGTGCCTTCCCTATTTACCTTCAACATGCCCGATGAACCGATCAAAGAATTAATGGGAGTGGTAGCTGAGCCGGTTTCGGTGAAGATCATGGGATCGAAATTGCAAAGTAGCGGACCGCTGTTGATCACCCACTGGGGAATGAGTGGCCCGGCGATTCTAAAATTATCTGCATTTGGTGCCAGAGAATTAAACGAGATGGATTATAATTTCAAAGTGTTGGTGAACTGGACAGGAGAACGAACTGAGCAAGAAGTAAGGGATATCCTGAAAGCCGTTGAAGACGAGCATGGCAAAAAAAAGATCGCGAGTGTTAATCCGTTTGGCTTAGCGGGGCGATTATGGGAATTCCTGATCAACAAGCTAGAGTTGGGTGAGGATATGATATGGCAAAACATGGGGAAGAAAAATATCAATAGGCTGGTACATTTACTGACCAATGATGAATATCAGGTGGAAGGAAAGACTACCTTTAAGGAAGAGTTCGTGACCTGTGGGGGAATCAGTCTGCAGGATGTGGATATGAAAAGCATGCATAGCAGGAAATCACCGAACCTGTATTTTGCCGGAGAGGTATTGGATATCGACGGCGTGACCGGGGGATTCAACTTCCAGGCTGCATGGACAACAGGGTATATTTCCGGGATGTTGAAGTAATTTAAAATTCAAAATTTTGAATTACTTTACTTCATCCGAATAAACAGTAGGGTTCGCCTCTCTTAAATTGTAGGCACTTCGCATCACTTCTCCATAAGCCCCTGCGCTGCGGATGGCAATCAGATCGCCGCGCTCCACTTCCGGAATTGAAATATCTTTTCGGAAAGTATCCGAGCTTTCGCAAATAGGGCCGACCACATCGTATTCTTTTCTAGCTTTTGAGCTGGTCAATACATCTATCCGGTGTGCTGCCTGGTACAAAGCCGGGCGGATCAACTCGGTCATGCCGGCATCTACAATAGCAAAGTTCTTGGTCTGCCCATATTTTGTGAACAGCACCTTTGTGATCAGGCTTCCGCACTGACCCACTACCGATCGCCCCAATTCAAAATGCAGTTGCTGATGATCTTTCAATTTGATGCCCTTCTCAAACAACCCAAAAAACCGTTCAAAATCCGGTACTGAATTATCATTCGGATGCGCATAATTAATGCCAAACCCGCCGCCTACATTTATAACAGACAGCTTGAAGCCTTTATCTTCAATGTGATCATTCAGCGCATTAGCTTTTCGGCACAATTCTTCGAAAGGAGTGAATTTTTCGATCTGGGAACCGATATGAAAATGGATACCGATCAGTTCTAGATTTTCTAATTCCGGGAGTTTTTCAAGAACCTTATCCAGATCAGAAGCATTGATACCGAATTTGTTTTCACTCAATCCTGTGGTGATGTATTTATGGGTATTGGCCTCCACATTTGGGTTAAGCCTGAGGGCAATTCGAGCTTTCTTTTCACTTTTTCCTGCAAGTTCATTCAGCACTTCCAGCTCTTGCGGTGACTCACAATTGAAGCAAAAAATATCGTGCTGCAGGCCCAGTTCCATTTCCTCATCGCTTTTTCCAACGCCCGCAAAGGCTATTTCATCCGGGGTAAACCCGGTGTCTATGGCCCGTTGAATTTCACCTCCGCTCACGCAGTCGGCACCCATTCCTGCCTTTTTTATCATCTTCAAGATTTTAGGCTGATTGTTTGCCTTCAAAGCAAAGTGCACGCGAAATCCTTTAGATATCCCATGTTTTTTAATCTCGCTTAGGGTAGCATTCAGAACATCCAGGTCGTAGTAGTAGAAGGGTGTTTTCTGAGTTTTGAAAAAGTCGGTTACTTCCGATGGGAACATTAAGAAAGTTTTTAAAAATGAATGAGTGATTTTAAGGGCGTAAAGATAATGAAATTTGAACCACTGATTAATTGGATTTTTTGAGTTCACGGATTTTCAAAAATCTTAGTTATCAATCATAAATTCCCTGAAGAAAGCAAAGCCCAATTTTCGATAGAACATAATGCCAAACAGGACAGCGGGGCGAAAATTGCTGGTATGGGTGCCTGATATTTTTTACCAATATGCTGCTCCTGACGGAGCATTACTTCGATCAAGAAGATTGGCTCTAAACCTGCGAGTGGCGCCTTATGTGCCAAATATTGGTAAAAGAACATCACCACTAAACAAACCTCCGCCCGGATGCTGTTAGAGGATGGTAGTTAATCGGAGGTTGGGCTCGATATCCCCATCTCCCTTCAAATCAATTCAGGTTTGACCAGATACTAAAAAGCCTGTATCATTGTTGAAAATCCAAACAAAAATAATTGGCCGAATTTTGCAAAAAGGCAAAAGTGGAGGACCCGGAACTGGGGCGAATTCCGACAAACCGGAGAGAAGCATCTATGAGAACCAGCCCGTCAGCTAACTTCGCAGCAACTGTTGAAATGGGAGCAGAGGCTATGGTGTTCAATCCATCAACTGCAACAGAGATGTTGTGCTGAGTTTTTGACAATCACAGAAACAATAACGGGTAAATATCGGTTTATCAGGTTATTTTTGAAAAGCTTGTAACATGAAAAAGGTATATGAACGAATCACTTAACTTCTCTCTGCCATTCTCAAATCCGGTAATGATCTTTGCTTTGGTGATGATCGTTATTCTTGTGGCGCCTATCGTCTTCAAGAAAATCAAAATTCCCGGTTTGGTAGGCATTATTCTTTCCGGTATGGTGATCGGCCCAAGTGTTCTGAACCTGCTTGAACGAGACAGTACCATCGAACTCCTTGGAACCGTGGGTTTGCTGTATCTGATGTTCATGGCCGGGTTATCCATAGATCTGAATCGGTTTGAAAAACTTAGAAATCAGAGTATTGGTTTTGGAATATTATCCTATTCATTTCCGGCACTTGGAGCATATTTTGCGGGGGTGAACCTTTTCGGTTATTCAATAGAAAGTTCACTGCTTTTGGGTGCCATTGTCGGCTCACATACTTTACTTGCGTATCCTATTGTGGAGCGGTTGGGTATAACAAAAAATACAGCGGTCACCATGTCGATGGGGGGAACGTTGGTTACCGACACGCTTTCTCTTGGAATTTTAGCCATCATTGCCGGAACGGTAGGAGATGCCCAGGGTCCGGGCTATTGGACAGCCTTTGGAATATCTATCGCTATATTTTTAGCAGCGACTATACTAATTTTACCACGTCTGGGAAGGTGGTTCTTCAGAAATATGAAGCATGAAACCGATGTGGATTTTGTATTTCTGATGGCTGTACTTTTTGCCACCGCTTTCTTAGCTGAACTTGCGGGACTTGCTTCCATCATTGGAGCCTTTATAGCCGGACTACTTTTGAATCGTCTTGTTCCCGGAAAAGGAACGTTGATGAGCCGTATACAATTTGTAGGCAACGCGCTGTTCATTCCTTTTTTCCTGATCTCTGTAGGTATGTTGGTTGATGTAGAAGTACTCGCGAGCCTTGATGTATGGATCTATGCCATCGCCTTTACAACGTTGGTTTTTGTGGGGAAAGCAATTGGCTCCCTGATTGTAAGGTTGCTTAAAGGATTCTCAAATGCCGAAGGCTTAGTGATCTTTGGGTTAACTACTCCTCAGTCTGCGGCAACACTTGCGGTTACATTACTTGGATATGATCTGGGCTTTTTTGATCAAACAGCAGTAAACGCGGTAGTGATCATGATCTTGATCACTTGTTTGATAGGGCCGTGGCTTGTAGAAAAATTCGGAAGAGATGTGGCGCTTCAAGAAGAGAAAAAACCGTATGAGCCATCCCAAACTCCCCAGCGTATTATTGTTCCGCTGGCCAATCCGGAGACCTCGGATGCCCTGATGGATATCGCTTTTATGATCCGGGATGAAAATTCGGAAGAACCCATCTTTCCGTTAACCGTAGCTCATGAAGGAAAAGACGTGGATGCCGAGGTGGCTCGTGGCGAGAAAATGTTGAGTCATGCTGTGGTGCACGCTGCTGCTGCCGAGATTCCCGTAAATCCGGTTACGTCTATTGATCTGAATATTGCCAATGGTATAGCTAGGTCGGTCAATGAAAAACTTGCTTCTGTAGTGGTGATTGGTTGGAATGGTGCTATATCTGCCCGGCAACGTATTTTTGGAAGTGTATTGGATCAACTTCTTCAAAAGATCGATGAGATGGTAATGGTATCAAAGATCCATAAGCCCGTAAATACAGTAGAAAGAGTGGTGATTGCGGTTCCTCCTTATGCTTCGCTGGAATCGGGTTTTAGCGGTGCTATTCGGTCCTTAAAACTGATGGTAGATCAGATCGGAAGTTCGCTTACGGTTGTAGCTCCAAAAGAACGGATGAAGTATGTGGAACGAAGAGTCGGTCGTGTAAAACCCGAACTTGAAACAGAATTTATATCCATAGAAAGCTGGATGGAACTACCCGGTTGGATGGATAAGTCCATTGAAGAAGATGATCTGTTCGTTCTTTTAAGTGCCCGCGAAGGTTCATTGTCGTGGCGTCCCGGCCTCGATCGCCTTCCGAGAGTAGTCGCTCAGCGATTCCCCAAACTTTGTTTCATCACCGTTTATCCATCTGAAGTGGAACATCAGGTGAAAAAATTTGAGGAAGAATCCGCGCAAAGGTTGCTGAAACAAGAACGAATTGTGATCTCAGAAACAGGAGATAGTCTCGAAGAGAAGTTTGTTAAAATGCTGAACAGGGATGATAACATTCCAAGGGGTAATGTGGAGCGCCTTATCAGAAGATTACTCAAGAATTCTTCAGACTATTCTCCGGAAATGATGTCGGGCGTAGTTCTTTATGATGCACATACTTCGATCGTGGAAGAACAAATGTTATTTATCGGAATCGTAAAAGAAGGCCTACAAATCCCAAAAACGGCTAATAAAGCTCGTGTGGTACTAATGTTACTCAGTCCTAAAGAACTATCCGTAAGGCAACATCTGAAAGGAGTAAATACAGCTGCGAGGTTAGTGCGTCCCGGCGAAAGCATCGACCAACTTATAGCGGCTCAAAAACCGGAAGATGTATTCAGAATTTTGATGAAACAGTAAATTCAGGAAAATTTAAATTTGATACCTGATCGCAACATCCGATTGGGCTCCCTAACTAATTAGATTCAGCTTTTTCTTCAGTTGTTTGTTCCGGTTTTTTTGCTCTGTCCGCATCAGGGCTGGCTAAGGAAATTAAAGTATCTCCTGCTTGGGGTTCAGTCGGATTATCCACTACAAAAGGTTGAATAGAACCTTCTTTATTTATTACAAACAATGGTATCGCTTCTTTACCATATGTTTCTTTAAAGTTATTAAAAGTAAAGGTTTCGGTTAAAAGGGTGGACTTTATAATTTTCCCATCTTTATAAAGTTTAGAGATACGATCAAAGTTCATGTCCTCTTGGAAAAGGGTGCGCCCGGCATGAAGGGTTGTCTCATTATTTTGCTTGGTGCTATTTTTTGAATTTGCTGATAATTGATATACCCGGGAGCGTCCAAAAACTTCACCAAAACGGATAGCAGTAAGAGCATTTACCTCATCATTAGGCGTCATGGATAAAAGCTTTCCTAATCCATCAAGATTAATATAATCAAGTGCAAACTCCGAAAGAATATTACCATAATAAGTATCCAGGTTTTGTGATTTTGCATTACTAATATTCTTCCAGTTTGAATCGGCAATCATTACTTTTATATCAAACTTTTGAATTTCTTTGGCAATATCGATAGCCCAATCGTGTGCGCCTATTATAAGAAAACCTCTTGGTATGGGCTTAGCTACGCCCAGTTTACGAGCTACCCAAGGGGCTGTTAATCCATAAATGGCTACCGTACTTATAATAACAATGAAAACAATGGATACCAGTTGATTGGCTTCCGGATATCCATTTTGAACCAGAGAAATTGCAAAAATTGAAGAAATAGAAGCTGCTACCACACCCCGGGGTGCCATCCAGCAAAGAAATAACTTTTCCTTCCAGTTAAGAGAAGAAAATATGGTAGAGAGATAAACGGCAGAAGGACGAATTACAAATATCAAAGCTGCCAGAAACCCTAGCATATTTAAGTTTAGATTGTCGAGCAAGCTTGAAAGCTCAACCCTCGCTGCCAATAAAATAAATAAAGCGGAAAGCAATAATAACCTGATATTCTCCTTAAACTCAATAATGTGATGGATTCTTGCAGATTTCTGATTTGCTAGGGCAACCCCCATTAATGTAGTGGCCCATAGGCCAGACTCATGTTGCAGAAGATTAGATATTGTAAACACTAACACTACAATCATTAAGCTTACCGGATTTTGGAGATAGTCAGGAAGCAGGTGCTTTTTAAGAGGGAAGTAAAGTAAAGCAGCCCCCGCAAGGCCAAGCAAAGTTCCAAAAAAGATAGTTTTGAAAATACTCATTAAAGCCAGTGAAGTAGCTTCAGAAAAACCACTGGCTAATATAACTTCAAAAACCAATACAGCCAGCATGGCTCCAATGGGGTCGATAACAATTCCTTCCCATTTGAGAATGGAGCCTACTTGTCCGGCAGGTCGTACTTGTCTAAGTAATGGAATAATAACAGTTGGTCCTGTTACCACCAATATAGCTCCAAGTAAAACAGCCAGTTCCCACCCAAAGCCAAATAAGTGGTAGCCTACCACAGAGGTAAGTATCCATGTAAGAAGCGCACCGATACTAACAAGATTTCCAATTACTCCTCCAACGTTCTTAAGCTCAGAAAAGCGAAGGCTCAATCCTCCTTCGAAAAGAATAATAGCAACGGAAACAGAAATGAAAGGAGTCAGTAGATCCCCCATCAAAATATCAGGGTTGACAAGCCCCAATACCGGTCCGGCAAGGATGCCCGATATCAGCAATAAAAGAATGGCTGGCAATTTAAGCCGCCATCCTAACCACTGGGCCCCAACGCCGAAAACAAAAATACTTGCAATGCCTATGAGAATACTTTCAGTCATAATAAAAAAACCGTATTAAATTTTGAATACGGTTAATAAGGTTGGTTCAGATAAATGAAACTAAAGGTAAAGAAAGTATCATTAAGTTGGAGAAATGATAACTAATTGATATTCTTCAAAAAAGATGGAACTACGTGGAATTTTATGATGGTTGTAGTATTATGCAGATTAAATATCACTGACTCTTATGAAAAAAGATAAAATAAAGGTAATTTTAAAGGAAGTCTTTTGGTTGATCGCCATTGTTGGTGGATCTGCATTTATTGAGTTTGTTATTATTGAAATGTTAGATTTGCATCCGGTATTGAGTATCAAAATTCAAGGCCTCATCGGTTTAATGCTTATAGGATATGGCATTAGGATGGTTTTTCGACTTTGGAAATCTTTTCATACGCCATCTAATCCCGATACAAACGGTCAAGAAGATTTAGAATAATACGCTAATCTTAACTGGATTTTAAAAACTATTAATTGATCCACCTAAAATATATACCCACGGCAGAGTTATATGAAACATGATAAATTAGCTAAAGAATTAGGGCTTTCGGATGTATATGCTATTGCGACAGGAGCTATGTTTAGTTCAGGGTTCTTTTTATTACCGGGATTGGCCGCCGCTGAAACCGGACCGTCAGTTGTATTAGCATACCTCGTTTCCGGTATCATTGTTTTACCCACTATGTTTAGTGTGGCAGAGCTGGCAACTGCTCTTCCTCGTTCGGGAGGAACCTATTATATCATCGACCGAAGTCTTGGCCCTATGCTGGGAACTATAGGTGGCTTTGGATCGTGGTTGGCTTTAGTCCTTAAAAGTGCTTTCGCTCTAATTGGTATGGGTGCTTATATATCCATTTTCTATGAAGTAGATATCCTGTATGTAGCGATCTTTTTAACGATTGTTTTTGGGGTTTTGAATGTTGTAGGGGCTAAGGAGACTACGTGGCTCCAGAAAGTATTAGTGGCAGCCCTTGTTACTATTATGTTCTTTTATATCATTCAGGGGGTTTTTGAGATATTCTCGATGGATGTGTTTGCCGTGGCTGAAAAACAGTTCACGCCATTCTTCACAGAAGGGGTTTTAGGATTCTTTGCTACTGTAGGTATGGTGTTTGTATCCTATGCAGGGCTAACAAAAGTTGCAAGTATAGCAGAAGAGGTAAAAAACCCGGATCGAAATATTCCTTTGGGCATGTTTTTGGCTATTGGTACAGCTGTGATTGTTTATGTGGTAGGAGTTTATATTATGGTAGCTCTGCTCGACCCGGTTGCTTTCAGGGAAGACCTAACGCCGGTTGCAACGGCCGGTGAGGTATTTTTAGATTGGCTTCCTGAACCCGGTGGTTTAATCCTGGTAGTCATAGCAGCTGTTGCTGCATTTGCGTCTACGGGGAATGCAGGTATTATGTCAGCTTCCCGATACCCGATGGCGATGGCAAGGGATAAATTAATGAACCGACACTTTGCCACGGTTGGAAAGTTGGGTACCCCTCATTGGTCTATTCTTGGTACGGTTATGTTAATGTTATTTTTCTTGTTGGCGTTTAATGTTGCTGAAGTGGCCAAGCTGGCAAGTGCTTTTCAGTTATTATTGTTTGCATTATTAAATTTAGCTGTTATTGTGATGCGCGAAAGTCGAATTGAAGAATACGATCCGGGCTTTAAATCACCTTGGTATCCATGGGTGCAAATCGCAGGGATAATTTTGTCTATCATACTGATTTTTGAAATGGGGGTTCTATCCATCCTATTTACACTGGCTGTATCTGTGGCATCCATTGTTTGGTATAAATATTATGCAGAAGGTAAAGTAGAGCGGCAGGGAGCAATTTATCATGTCCATGCCCGGCTTGGTGAGTTTAAAGATCACGGTCTTGAAGGTGAGATGAGGACGATTCTACGGGAAAAAGGTCTTCGTCAGGAAGATCCCTATGAAGAGTTGGTATCCCGTGCAGATGTATTGGAATTTAGTCCGGATACTGAATACGATACCATAATAAGAGAAGCTTCCAATAAAATTGCATCTAAGTTAGGAACTCCGGTTGATGAGTTGGTGGAAATGTTTAGTCATACAGATGATAATATTGCTATTCCAATTGCAAAAGGGGTGACTTTAAATCACGCTCGTATCGAGAAAAAGGTATCTCCTGAGTTAGTTTTGGTGAGAATTAAAGAGGGTTACAGTGACAAAAAACTCAAAAAAGAGAAGTCAGATTCTTCAAGTGGAGAAAAATTACATTCTATCATCTTTTTTATAAGCCCTCAGGAAAATACCGGGCAACATCTTAGAATTTTAGCCCATATTGCCGAAATGGTTGGGTCGAAATCCTTTCTCGAACGCTGGTGCAGAGCCGAGAGTGAAGAAGAGTTGCGTGAAGTCTTGTTAAGAGACGAAAGATTTATTCGTATCACTCTTAATCCCGATGACAATACACAGCAGTATATTGGTAAGATGATCAAAGAAGTTTCCTTTCCCGGTCAAAGTCTGATTACTATCATCAGAAGAAATGGAGAGATTAAAATTCCGCATGGCATCACGGTGCTTCAGGAAGGCGATGAACTTTCAATTATTGGAGAAATAGAAGACATCAAAGAGCTGAAAACAATGCTGAAGCAGTGATCGGCTAATAATTAGCAATGATCAGTGATTTTCGTCGCTGATAAATTTTACGTGCTTTGCGGCTTTGAGATTATACCCCAAGCTTTGCCAAAATATCCTCAAAACCAAGCGAAATCTCCTCACTTTCCTTCATATTGCGCAGGGTGAATTTACCTTCGGCTAACTCATTATCTCCAATAATGATAGTGTAATGTGCATTTTCCCGATTGGCATCTTTCATCTGGGCTTTCATGGATCGGCTCATGTAATCCATCGTAGCAGACAGCCCGGCTTCTCTTGCTTTTGGGAGGTGGGTAAGCGCCCATTTTCGGGCAGCATCACCTAACGTCACAAAATAAACATCCACTGATTTTTCTTTAGCCAACTCAATTTCCAGTTCTTCACAAGCAATAAAAAGTCGCTCCATTCCGGCCGCAAATCCAATGGCAGGAGTTGAGGGACCTCCGATTTCTTCTACCAACAAATCATAACGGCCGCCGCCGGCCAGGGCATCTTGTGAGCCTAAATCAGGGCTTGTTAATTCAAAAGCGGTGCGGGTGTAGTAATCCAATCCTCTAACCAAATGTGGATCCAGGGTGTAGTTGATTCCCAAGTCATCCAGGTAATCTTTAACCTGCTGGAAATGTGCTTTGGATTCTTCATTCAGGTAATCATTGATAACCGGCGCATCTTTGATGAATGGCTGATCTTCATCTTCCTTTGAATCCAGGATGCGCATTGGGTTCTTCTCAAAGCGTTTTTGGGAAAGCTCACTGAGTTTACCAAGATTGGGTTTTAGATATTCCCTAAGCGCTTCTTTATAAGCTTCCCGGCTTTCCGGGTCACCCACGGAATTCAGTTTCAATTCAAAATTACTGATTCCCACTCGCTCATAAACTCGTATCATCAAGGCAATAATCTCCACATCTGCAACAGGATCATCACTTCCCAAAACTTCAGCCCCAAATTGATGGAATTGACGCTGACGGCCTTTTTGTGGGCGCTCTGCTCGAAACATAGGCCCGATGTAATATAATTTTTGTGAACCGCCCCTTTGTTCCATGTGGTGTTCAACAAAGGCCCGGACTACCGGTGCCGTCAATTCCGGCCGCAATACGTAATGGCTGTCACCTTTTTCAAACGCAAAAATCTCCTTGGAAACAATATCCGTCAATTGGCCGATACCCCGAACAATCAATTCAGTTTGCTCCATGATTGGGGTGCGGATTTCTTCAAAATTAAATTTGGCGGCTTCCTCATGAATGATAGTTTCCAGCGCCCTCCATTTAGGAGATTCATCCGGAAGAATGTCTACCATTCCAACGTGAGAAGTATACTTGGGTTTGGGCATGTGCTTATTTATGATGTAAATTAAGATTGATGAAGATAAGGTTCATGTGGATGAATTTCTGTAGAATAAGTACCTTGATTGTGAAATTTAAAAATGTATAAATGGTCATTTTAAATTCAGAAACACTAAAAACCGATTGTATGAATCCTTTAGTTGCTCAAAGATAAATGTCATTATCACAAAAAGCATTGGGTGGGGTACTTTGGGCAACCGTTGAAAAATTTGGTAGTAAAATTATACAATTTTTCACGACCATAATTCTTGCCCGCATCCTTTTACCCGAAGATTTTGGAACGGTGGCGATGGTGTCCATTTTCTTCGCGATTTCGATGATACTTATAGATAGCGGTTTCAGTCAGGCACTAATACGAGAAGATGAAATCTCAGAGAGGGATAAAGCCACTACCTTCTATATTAATTTTATCACCGCAATTTTTCTTTTCATAGTATTGTGGGTTTTCGCTCCTTTGATCAGTGAATTTTTTCAGGAGCCCGTACTTCTTTGGATGACGAGGTTTATGGCTTTTACTCCCATTTTCTTTTCGCTGACTATAGTACAAAGAGCTCTTTACTCTCACAGAATTAATTTTAGAACTCAGGCATTTATTTATCTAATATCGTCGGCATTAAGTGGAGTAAGTGCAGTTATATTAGCTTTATATGATTTAGGAGTATGGGCATTGGCCTCACAGTATGTATTGTTATCATTTGTTACCTCATTTTTATTTTGGGGCATCAATCCATGGTTACCTAAAGGCTTCATTGATAAGGAATCATTTAAAAAACTTTTCGGATTTGGTTCAAATTTAATGCTCACCGGACTTATAAGTGTAACTTTTAGAGAGGTTTATAAAGTTATAATTGGGAGGTTATACAGTACTTCCCTGCTTGGGTTTTATGCTCAGGCTGAGAATATCAAAAATGTAGTTTCAGATAATCTTGTAAGCGTTCTGGTGCGCGTAACTTATCCCGCATTGTCAAAAGTGAAGGACGATATTGAAAGGCTTAAAGATGGCTACCGTAAAATTCTGAAAGTAACTTCACTGTTTATTTTTCCTGCAATGATTGGTTTGATATTAGTAGCTGAACCCATGATAGTAACAGTGATTGGCGAAAAATGGTTAGAGTCAGTACCTATTGTTAAGCTTTTGGCAATTTTAGGTATGATTCATCATATGCATGTAATAAATTTGAATATTCTTAAGGTTTTGGGAAGGTCTGATCTAATACTGAAACTTGAAATTATTAAAAAAATTGGAGTTACAATTGCAATTATAATAGGACTATCCTTTGGTTTCTGGGGTTTAGTGGTTGCACAGGTGGTAAGTTCATATGTTTCACTTTTTATTAACATGATCTATACTGCCACATTAATGGATTATAGCAAAAAAGAGCAGATTATGGATGTGTTTCCAATCCTGTTTTTTAGTATACCTATGGGAATGATAGTGTTTGGATTAGATTTCATGAATTATGGAAATGAGCTGCTTAGATTACTGGTTTTAGTACTAAGTGGGATATTTGTATATCTTGGAACGTGTTTCATTTTAAAGCCCCAACCATTTAAGGATATTGTTTACATCCTTCGGCCAAAATTCCCAATCTTTAATAAGATTAAATTATGATTCAGATAACCAAACCTTTTATGCCTCCTTTAGAAGAGTATCAGGAGTTTTTGGAAGGAGTTTGGGAAAGAGAATATTTAACAAATGACGGGCCTCTAGTTCGTCAATTAGAAAAAGAATTAACAGACTATTTAAAAGTAAGTAATTTGCTTTTTCTCTCTAATGGCACGATTGCTTTGCAAATTGCAATGAAGGCTTTGGGCTTAAAAGATGAAATTATCACTACACCATTCTCGTATGTAGCCACTACATCATCAATTGTATGGGAGGGGTGTAAGCCGGTTTTTGTAGATATAGATCAGGAAACACTTAACATCAATCCAGATTTAATTGAGGGAGCCATTACTGAGAAAACTACGGGGATTTTAGCTACACATGTGTATGGGAACCCTTGTGATATTGAGTCCATAAAAAAAATAGCAGATAAACATGGTCTAAAGATTATTTACGATGCTGCCCATTGTTTTGGAACCACTTATAAGGGGAAGTCAGTTTTTGAATATGGTGATATCAGTGCTTCCAGTTTTCATGCCACTAAGCTTTTTCATACAGTCGAAGGTGGAGCTGTTTTTACTCAAGATGATGACCTAAATAAAAAAATGTGGCATATGCGAAATTTTGGTCATGCCGGTCCGGAAAATTTTGAGGGTATTGGTATTAATGGAAAGAATTCGGAATTACATGCCGCAATGGGTTTGGTGAATCTAAGGCATATCGATCGGGTGATGGAAAAAAGAAAAAAACAGAGCCTTTTTTACAGTGATCACTTAGGAAAGAGTAAAAAGCTAAAATTACAGCAGCCCAATAGATTTGCAAAGGTAAATTACGCTTATTTTCCTGTTGTGTTTGACTCAGAAGAGTTGACTTTACAGGTATTTAATTCATTGGTTGAAAACAAAATTTATCCAAGAAGATATTTTTACCCCTCACTAAACAAGTTGGACTATGTTACAGGTTCAATGCCGATTTCAGAGAATATTGCCAGCCGAGTATTATGTCTTCCGCTTTATCATGATTTAACTAAAGAAAATCAGGATAACATAGTGAATATTGTTATAGAAAAATTAGGTTCGTAAAATGTCCAAAAAAATAAATATTGGAGTTTTTCCTTGCGGTTCAGAAGTTGGCCTTGAAATAAACCGGTCATTAAAGTACTACAAAGAATTTAATTTAATAGGGCTTAATAGCACAAGAGATTACAGTTACTTGAGTTATAGTGATTATATAGAAGATCTCCCATTTATTCATGAGGATACTTTTTTTGAAAAATTAGTAGAGATAATTAACGATCGAGAGATTCGGTATTTAATACCAGCGATGGATGAAGTAGGTTATCTATTAAAAAAAAACGAAAAGAAGATTTGCTGTGAAATTGTTTATCCTGAATTCTCTATTGCAGAAATTCTGAGAAGAAAATCATCTACTTACAAAAAGCTGAAAAATATACTAAATACCCCTAATGTATATAGCGATTTAGATGAAATAGAAAAGAAATTGCCAGTTTTTATCAAACCAGATATTGGCTATGGATCTCGAGGTGCAAAAAAAATAAAGAATCTTGATGAGCTCCATGCCGAGCTTGATCGGTCACAAGAGTTATTAATTATGGAGTATTTGCCCGGGGACGAATTTACGGTAGACTGTTTTTCTGATAGTAATGGTAAATTATTATTTGCAGGAGCGAGAATAAGACAGAGAGTGAGAATGGGAATCAGTGTTTCTACAAAAAAAATTTCCAATGAGAAAAAATTTAATACTATAGCGAAAAGGATTAGTGAAGAGCTAAAGATGAGTGGCGTTTGGTTTTTTCAGTTAAAAGAAGACAAAAATAAAAAGCTAACACTTTTGGAGGTTGGTGGAAGGGTGTCAGGTTCAATGGCTTTATATAGGGGCATGGGATTGAATTTTATTGCATTAGATCTCTTTCAAAGAATAGGTGAAGAAATTAAAATTCCAAAATTAATAAGTCATTCCGCAAGTTTAGAACGTTCTTTAAATTGTAGTATTAATTTAGATTTTGATTTTAATACAGTTTACTGCGACCTCGATGATTGCTTGATTATTGATAATAAAGTCAATAAAAAACTGGTCACTTTTCTTTATCAATGTCTTAACAAAAATAAAAAATTAGTTTTGATAACAAGACATGAAATTAAGCCTGCTATTACCTTAAATAAATATAGGCTTTCAAATCTTTTCGATAGGGTAGTACATATAAAAGATCGGTCAGTTTCAAAGGCAGAATTTATAACTGATAAAAGTGCAATTTTTGTCGATGATTCCTTTCAAGAAAGAGAAAAAGTTTCAGACTTAAAGGGTATTCCAGTTTTTGCACCTGATGCAATAGAATTATTGATTACAGAACACTTTGATTAATGAAAGAAGTATACATTCATATAGGTTATCCGAAATGTCTTTCAACAACCATTCAGAGAAGTTTTTTTGAAAAACATCCGGGAATTAATTTTGCTGGTGTAGGAGTAGAAGATAACATCAGTTATAGAAATAAAGATATTGAATATGGGTTTGAGGTACTGCTTAAATATGCCTCTAATGTTTTTTGGGAAAACCATAAAAAGAAATTTAAAGATGTGGTAGTAAATTTTGTTGAAGAATCAGGTGCAAAAAAACCTGTCTTTTCAAGCGAACATCTAAGCATGAATTTCTCTTTTCAGGGTATTGAAAACTTGATTAAATATGAGCGATTGAATGAAGTTTTTTCCAATTATACGATCAAAATATTAGTGATACATCGGGATCCAATCAGCTTTATTAGAAGCTTATATAAAGAATATTTAAAGATGGGGTACAAAGAAAGTTATTCTGACTATTTAAGATGGATCTTAACATTTCAAGATCGAAATTTTCTTCCCGATCTAAATTATGAACTAAAAATCAATTCTCTATCTGGTTTTTTTGGTAGACAGAATATCACCTCTTTAAGTTTTGAATCAATTATTGAAAGGGGTGTGGAAACTGAATTGAAGCAAAGCTTAACAAATTGGTTGAAATTAAATTCAAAAGACTGTGATAATCTTAATATAGGCAATGAAAATCCTTCATTGAGCCAAGAAGAAGCAGCAAAGCTTTTGATTTATAACAAAAAAAACCCAAGGGGAATGGGGCTGGCACAAACAGAGCCTTTTGAAAGACATAGATCCAGATTGCAATATAGGTACTCAGGTTTGGACTATTCTGAAAAGGAGATTTTTTCGAATGTTGTGGACAAACGAAAAGCATTGGAGGGTATTAAATCAATGACTAAACCAAAAGATGTTAACTTTCAGGATTCAAATGCCTTGGAAGAAGAAATTTTAAATACTATAGCAAGCTTTGGTTCATGAAGTTAGAGGTTTTCTTAAAAAAGTATGAGAATGTATCTGTAGAAAAAATTCAGAAAGAAGAAAGGATAAACCCGGTAGTATCCGTATGTATCCAAACGTATCAACAGGCTAATTATATTGAAGAGTGTTTGGATTCTGTTTTAGAGCAGAATGTTGATTTTTCATATGAAATTTTGATTGGAGAAGATGACTCCAATGACGGAACAAGGGCTATTTGTAAGGAATATGCCAAACGTTATCCGGATAAGATTAGACTGTTTCTGCACAGCAGGGAAAACAATATTAAGGTAGCAGGGCACCCAACCGGTAAATTCAATTTTTTTTATAACCTGTTTCACGCCAAAGGAAAGTACATTGCTATTTGTGAAGGAGATGACTTTTGGGATGACGTAAATAAGTTACAGGATCAGTATGATTTTATGGAATCTCACCCGGAATGTTCAATGTGCTTTACGGCAGTGAAGACCATAAAGAATAAGCAACCATCTAAGAGTACAGTTAAGCGTCCTCCCGGAGCAAAGCCTAACCGCATATATTCTGTTAGGAATGCTATTATAAAAGCAGGAGAATTTGCACCAACTGCTTCAATGTTTTTTAGGCAAAAATTTCTTCAGGAAGTTCCGGATTGGATATTTTATGCCCCTGTAGGAGATATGCCCCTTACACTTTATTTAGGTACAAAAGGAAATTTCGGATACCTTGATAAAGCTTCTGTTGTCAGGCGTTCAATGGCTGAAAACTCCTGGAGTGCAACCATGAATTATCAACGAAGGCGGGGAATAGTAAAGGAACTTTTGAGTACAAAAGAGAGCTTTAATGAATACACAAATTATCAGTACAATACACTGGTAAAGCTTGAAAAAGCCCGAATTCATTTCAATGATAAAAAATCGATCGTAAAACGAGCCATTGCTCAAACCCTGCTGGGACGAAAACTCAAAGAATGGTTTGATTTATAACCGGGATATTATTTCGTGATTTCGGTAATAATCTCTATGAGCTCTTGTTCTCTTCTTTCAAGAGAAAACTGTTCAATAATTCGTTGCCGGGCTTTGGGGCGTAATTCTTTTGCTTGGTTATGGGCCTCTTTTATTAAGGATGAAATCTTTTTGGGATCAGGTTCATTTGCAATAAAGCCTGTATCTCCTATAGCATTAGGGATACCAAAAACGGGACTTCCAACAGGAACACAGCCGCATAACATCGCTTCACAAAGCACATTAGGCATGCCTTCAGAGCGGGAAGGTTGAAGGTAAACTGAACTTTCGGCATAAATTGCAGCAAGCTCCTTTCTCGGGACACTTGGGAGAATTTTTAGGTTCTCCGGAGGTGAATATTTATCGGTAAGTAATTTCTTAAGATCATCCGGAATCCCCACAATAGTAAATGAATAGCTCTCCAATAACTTTGCAGTTTCAATAACAAGATCTAATCCTTTAATAAGAGCCTTAGTTAGATTAGGACACGAGGCAACTGTAACTACCGATTTTTCTCTTTGGCTTAGCCCCGCCCTCCACTTTTCAGGATCATATCCTGTAGGCAAAACACGCCAATCCGTATTAAAGTTTGGGATGTTATTCTTTAATCCATTGGGGTGAGCACCCGGCCAGTTTTTGGCAATACTTTTTGTTTTAATTAAGGTTTCATCAACCGGAAGGAGGATGGTATTGTTGGAAATGACAAATTTACCAATGGGAGCTCTCCATCCACTCGAAAAGATTCCATAATTAAACTCTTCATTCTTATTGCAGTCGAATCCCCCTAATACGGTGATCAATGGAATGTTAAAAACCTGAGAAAATAGAGCAGGTAAAAAAGCGTGATAGTCTGAAAACCAACAATAGATAACTTGAGCGTTTCTAATGTTTTTAATTAGCCACCAAAACTGCAAAGTTAAACGCTTGATGAATAGAAGCAGGTTTAAGACTAAACTATTTGTTCGGACTGCTTCGAAATAGAATGGTTTTAGATTCCCGATTTTTTTTAGAATCCTGATATCTTCGCGGACAAACGAAGCGTCAACCTGGTGAATAAATAAAATATCAGGTCTTTTATTTTTCATTTAGAGTTAAATCTTTCAATTACATTTAAAGCAATTTTTGAACAAACTTCATCGATCAAAAGGGCTCCTCCAAAGGTAATAGATGATACAGAGAACAATCCTCCTCTTTTTTCTCTGGGTTCTCGTACAATCATATCAGCACCACCCCACAGGTTTTTGCCTTTGGCAACTTTTATAATGTCTGCAGGTGCGGTTTTCGACAGCTTGTCGGTTTCCCAACCAGAGGCTCCCTGACCGGTAAGTCCCTGCACTGAACCCGGTCTGCCCGGGTCATACCGTCCGGTTTTGGGAGGGGTGAAATGATTCAGTGACTGTTTTCCGAAAATTGTTCCTTTTTTGATGTCTGAAATTCCCTCAAATACCCAATGTTCCGGCTTTTTAACAGTATAAGGGGCACAAGTTCCATAATCGGAAGAATTAAAGCGTACTCCAATGATTTGGGTTTCATCTTCAACACTGTTTTCAAAATGAAGACTAAGGCAGCGGTGTGATCCGTCTGTATAGAAGTCCACTTCTCGGTAAATAGAATTTCCGGAGATATTCAGAATAGAAAGTTTATGCTGCTGGTTGGCTTCTTTCAAGCCGTAATACATCGACTTACTCCAGTATTCGCAATGGGTGGAAAGCAGAATAGCATCGTAGTTCTTGAGCAATTCGGGATGTTGATGAAGTTCGAAGCCGGAAATCATATCGTACTCAAAACCTTCGCGCTCCAACCAAGCCAAAATCCGCCACTCACCGCCTGCCAAGTGATTGGTAAAAGGAATTTCAGGCTTTTCATCTTCTAGTGCACAATTGGTGAAAGGCCGCTTAACAGACAATTTTTGAAACATCCACGGTTTTTCTTTAGCTGGAAGTCCTAAAAAACCTCGAATATTTTTTACCCAGGAAGATGGAAGTCTCTTCCCAATTTTCCCAGCCAAGTGATTCACCAAGGGAATATTAGTAGAAAAATCTTTGGAGTGAGTATTTTCAAAACTGCGATAGCGATTTCGGCCGCCCCAAATATTATAACTCTGCCAGTTGTTGGTACTTGCCAATACCAAGAGTCTGTTGTTAGGAGATGGAGACGATACTGTAAAAGGAATAGCAAACTGTTGTTTTTCAGTTTCCAGCAGCAGACTGTAAAGCCCGGGTTTGGCATCTTTAGGAACTTCATAAGTGAGTGAAGTTTCCCAGCTTAATCCGTTTTCCACAAACCAATGATCAGGCAGCTCCTGGATTTGAGCTCCACATTCACCCAATTCGAGTATCCGTTCTTTTTTTACCCCGTGTCTGTATAGAGTGCTCTTCCATGGAGAAAGTGAGTGAACGAAAACCTCTATTTCTTCACCGGGCTTGAACCAAAGTTTAGGCTGATAGCCAAGTAAATCATTTTCGAGTAAACGAATTAATTCAGGTAATTCTGCCGGGCAATATTCTTTGGAGGAGAAACCTTTTTTGCTAACTAAAATTCTAGAAGCCGATTCCGGAATCTCCATTTTCCATTTTCCGCTTTCCGAGGTCTGTGTGTGAGCTAATACTTCATCATGCTTGTCCAGTATTTGTAAAACAGCCCCTTCAATTGGTGCAGCTAGCTCTCCGTTTTTAATACTGCCTTGTTTAATCATTGGTTGAGTATCCATATTCATGTAAAATCGGCTGTACAATCTTCTTGATTTCCGGCAAAAGATTGTTGGGTAGGTCGGTTTTCCATCGTCCGGTATTTGATTTGGAAAGGTCAACCGAAAGAAGTGCTGAATTCCATTCCAATTCATAAAAATCTGCAACTTCTTTCAATACATCTTCCGGATTTGAACACAGATTTTCCAAAGATATTTCTCGGTAACTTTTACCAGGCAGGGTTTCTCTTATTTTGAACCATCGCTCTAAAAGCGAAACATAGAAATGGGCGGCTTGAATGGGGTTTTTGGGAGCCCATGCTTGTTTAGTAAATGAGGATATCACATCCAGGGGATGTCGATAAATATGTATGAGTTTCGCTTCGGGTAACCACTCCATAAGTGTATCAAAATGTAGAATATTCCAGGTATTGTCATCCACAAAGGCCGAGGCTTGCTGCTCATGTACAACTGAAGCAGTCATTTCCCGATAGAATTTTCCAAAGGTATCTCTCCAGATGTTTTTATCTGGAAAGGAAGCGAAATGAATTTTCCCGGATCCAAATTCATTACCCATAGAAAATCCTTTATAGGAAAACTCCCGAAGGTCATCGATCAATGCATTTACCAAAACATCATAATCCGGGCAAAATTCGGTAATACTTACGCCGGCATTTTTCCTTTCCAATTTAAAAGGAAGTTTCTGGAACCCGGTTTTTTTCAGCAAAAAACGGTATGCTTTTTCAGGTAAAAAAGTCAGGGAAGCTGATTTTAATAAATGCTCCAATCGTTTAAGCTTTATATCAAAAAGGTATGGATTCCAGTTATTGGCGAGCGATGTATAGAAATCTATCAGTCCATCGGGATCTGTAGTAATACGGAATTCATGCATCCCAGCTGCATCGGGGTGGCTGGAGAGTACTGTCCGCAAAATAGTGGTACCACTGCGTCCGCTTCCTCCAATAAAACAAAGTTTGGTATGTGTCTGAGAACTTTTCATTCAATCAATTTCACCAGTTTTTCAGTTAAGCGGTACCTGGAAAACGGATGATTTTTAAAATCTGTTTCCCATTTTTGATATGGGATATTATTTTTGCTAATGGCATCTCTTAAAAATTCCTGAATGGGATTGATTTCTTGATAATCAAAACAAATGCCAAGTTTGTATTTGTCAATGATAGCCGCAGCATCACCATCTTCCGGTCCAATGTACAAAATAGGACGCTGAGCTGCGATATAATCAAACAGCTTTCCGGTTAAAATCAGTTGGTTATGTTTTGATCGGGGGATTACCAACAGTAATAAATCAGCTGAACTCATTTCATTTTTTGCCTGGAGATGTGGCACATATCCTTTAAATGAAACGAGCTCACTCAAATTGTACTCATCAATTACATCATGCACTTTTTGATTATATGAACCAAAAAAGTGTACGGAAATTTTGGATCGTAAATTAGGATCAAGAGCACTTAGGGCAGAGAAGAAATTATAAGGAATAGCCGGCTCAGTCATGCTGCCTATATACTTAATAGTTAATTTCTGTTCCTTGTTTGTTTTTGGGTGATCCGGGAAATCATCATGGTCAAAGCCATTGGAAATCACATGGTATTCCCTCTCATAAATGCTTTGTTGAAGTTTAACCATACTTTGAGATACAACAATAACCTCATCAGCTGCTTTAAGTGCCTTTTTTTCCAAAGATTTGTCAATGTTTTGGGCTAACGAGGTTCGCGGAAGCGTCTCATTATAAAATATTTGAGACCAGGGGTCACGCATATCCATAACCCATTTCAAGCCGGGGTACCATTTTTTTAGTTTGGTGCCGATTATATGAGTAGAATTTGGAGGCCCCGTTGTAACTACAACATCTATATTCTGTTCCTTAATAATCTTTTTAGCTTTTAAAAAGGTAGAGGGAATCCAGCCAATGCGAGCGTCAGGGATAAAAAAGTTAGAACGCAGCCAAACACCTAATTTTTGCATCAATCCGCCATCCATAGAAAAAGCAGTTGTCGGGGTGGAAACCTGTTTATCGGTTTTGCCGGTTAACTTGGCAAAAATGGAATAAGGTTCGATGCTTTTAGAGTAAAAGATTTGAAGATTTTCTGAAATTTCATCAAGAAGAGATTCATCAATGATAGGATAGGTGCCATTTTTTACCGTAAGAACAATTGTCTCAATATTAAATTCAGGAAGATACTTACAGAATTTAACCCACCGTTGCACCCCTGCTCCTCCGCTGGGAGGCCAGTAATAAGTTATAATCAAAACTTTTTTACGAGTCACCGGAACCACGGTTTTTAAACCAGGTAAAGCACCACAATCCGGCAATTAATATTTGAGCGAAAAGTGAAATCCAAGATAGTAAGACCCCGATTTTCCAGGATTGAGGCTCAAACCGAAGTTCAAGGTCATGTTCACCGGCCGGTATTTCCATCCCGCGCAGCAAATAATTGGTTTTATAAATAGGAATCTCTTCTCCATTCAATTCGGCGATCCATCCCGCGGGATAATAGATTTCACTGAGTACCAAAAAGCCGGGTTTTTCTCTTGAAATATCAATGGATATTTCCGGGCCGGTATAGTTGGTTATTTCCACAGACGCCGTCGTATCAGGAGATGATGAAATGGGTTCTGAATTTTCAACCACAGCCGTTGTTGCAAAATCAAGTTGTCCGGGTTTGAGATAGTTAAAAGCTTCCGGGGGATCTTGAACAGTAATTACTGAATCCACAAAAAAGGCTTTGGACAACACATTTTGGTTTTCATAAACAACTCCGCTCTGGCTTTGGAAAACAGGTTCAAACCCCGGAAGTGGCAAGCCTTCCCGGTAAGTTAGGTACTTAACATTCAAAAGATTAAGAAGATCAGGATTGAAGTCGCGGCTGCTCACATCCAGTGGCCCGCCGTTATACAATACATCTTGAATAATACTTAACTTAGCCGCGGTATATCCGCCAATATTGGGATAAAAATAAGAAGGGGTAGCACTGCTATACGGATTATCTAAAAGCGGAAATACACGGAAGGGGTAAGCGGTATTTTCTGAAATATTATCCTGGATAAAAGTATCAATATCCCTTCTCTGAGATTCTAATAGATCTTTTGAGCTTACGTTACCTTCTACAAGAGCGTTCTCCGGGATATATCGTTTATCTACACTTAGTAAGTCAAATCCTGCAATCAGTATAAAGCCAAAAAGGCCAATAGAAAGTGGAATTTTTTGAACGAAAACTATATACATCAATCCGGTGCTAATGATCAAAATGATGGCAAATCTCAATAGATCACTTTTAGCTTTTTCCTCACGCTCGGGCACCAATTCAGCGTTTACATAACTTTCCGCCCTTCGCTGTACCTGGGGATTGGTGGGACTCACCTGGTTCTGTTGAGCAATTTGATTTGCAATGTTTTCAACTTCACCGGGTTTTGTAAAATTAGTGGAATTGATTTGGATAAAGAGAAAAATCAACACTGCACCGGATAAACCCAATGGGATGTAAAGTTTTTTAAGGTCAGCCTTTTTGTCTTTAACAAAGTCTACAAACCAGTCTAAGCCATAAACAGCAACTACAGTATAACAAAAAGCGGTTAACGTAAGCCAGGTTTCGGGGGCACGAAATTTATCAAAATAGGGGATGTAGTCGAAAGCAAATTGGTTCAGCATACGAAAGTTCTCACCCCAGGCGAACATCATTCCAAGCGTTCCTGCGACAAAAAATATGTACATGATTTTACTGCGTTGCCGAAAAAGGGCGAACAAAATAAATGGAAGGCTGAGGGCACCCAAATAATGCGGTCCTGAAGTAAAAGATTTAGGTCCCCAATATTCAGGTGAGGCTCCTCCAAAATAATTAGGAATTAAAAGTGTCCAGGTTTCTTTTATTCCCTGTGACCATGCAAATGCATATCCGGAATCAAGTCCGGTTGAATTATCCAGAGCGGAACCGCCCCGTAAACTATAGCTGGCATATTCCTGGAGAGGCAGTAATTTTTCAGCGTGTCCAAAGATACTTAGGATGGTTCCAAGAGCTAAAAAGCCGGTGACAACACTCCAACTTTTCAGGTTTTGTTTTTTGTAAGAATTCCACGTATCAAAAACCCAAAGGAAGCCAAGTAAATAGAAGAAGTAATATGTAATCTGGGGGTGGCCGGCTCGTAATTCCAAAGTCAAAGCCACAGTAAATAAAAGCAGTCCGGGCAGTTTCTTTTCTTTTCGTGTGAGCAGCCAGTAACCTGCTATCATCCATGGGATAAAGGTAAGAGCGGCAAATTTATTGGTATGGCCGGCTACAATTATTATCGGGAAGTAAGCAGTAAGGCCATACATAAGGCTTCCAAATACAGAACTCAGGCTCCTGAAACCCATTATTATCAATAAAAAGTAAGTACCGGAAAGCAGCACCCAATACTGAAAAGCGGGGTAAATATTCCTGAAAAGTGGGGCAATTCTGTCTAAATGCGGAACTTGAACTTTTGTTGATACTACAAAGGACGGCATTCCACCAAACATATTATTAACCCAAAGGGGTTCTTTGTCATATATTTCACGGTATTCAATTACCGATTCAGCACTTGCCCGCCACTGGGTAATATCGTGTCGCTGAAACTCTTTTCCACCGATGGTTGTAGCTGTAAAGAGGAAAAAGGGAATCAGAAAAAGTATCAGCAAGGCTATGATATGCTGCCGGGTTTCAGAAAGGCTGGAAAAGAAATCCTGGTTTGAAGCAGAGTTTGTATCGGGCATGAGCTTAGGTTTATTCAATCACTTTTGGTACACGGAAATAGTCACTGTCGGCATCTGGGGCATTTTTAAGGGCATCCTCATGAGAGAGAGGTTCTTTTGCCTCATCTTTGCGGAATCGGCTATCTAACTCAATAACGTGCTCAAGTGGCTCCACGTTTTCAGTATCTGCCTCATTCAGTAACTCCATGTAATCAAGAATTTTGTTCATATCTCCTGCAAAGGATTTTGCTTCTTCCTGATTAAGTTGAAGTCTTGCAAGGTTAGCAATGTATTGTACGTCTTTTTCAGTAACTGACATATTTTTGAATAAAATTTATTTAGTGGTGTTGAATTTAAGAAACATTGAGTGAAAGATTAATGTGTTTTTAAATACGGTAAAAGTTTTAGAAAACATGTAATAAGGTCTGCATCTTTTTAAATCAAAAACTTGGCATGTTGGTAATTTTATTTTCATTTTAACAAACTAATTTAATGTCATGATCAAAAAGAAAATAACAATAAAAAATACAGCAGGCTTGCATGCCCGACCATCTGCACAACTGGTCAAGTTAGCAAGTAAATATAAATCCGATTTCTATATCCACAGTTATGGGTATAGGGTGAATGGGAAAAGTATATTAGGGGTGATGACCCTGGCTGCTGAGCATGGCGCAGAATTGGAACTAGAGCTTGACGGGGCAGATGAAAAAGAAGCTTTGGAGGCGATAGTTGATGCCATTGAGAGCAAATTTGGAATGGAAGAGGACTAAGGTATAATGGGTTATGAAGACCTCTAAAACAAAAGAACTTATTATTAAAGGACGAACCGCTGCTTCAGGCATAGCAATTGGTAATGCTGTATTAATAAATTCTGAATCCAAAACGGTTACCCCAACTTCTATAAAAGAAAATGAGGTATTGGGCCATAAAGAGCGATTTTCAAAAGCGAGAGAAAATCTTGTGGCGGAGCTTGAGCAAATGTCCGGTGAGTTAAAAGATTCGGGTACGGCTGAAATTATTGATACTCATCAGCAAATTATACGGGATCCGGAAATTGAGAAGAACGTTTTTGATATTGTCGAAAACAAATTATTGAGCGTGGATTTTGCGGTATATCAAACCTACTGTTCGTTTATTGAACGCCTCAAGGAAAGCGGATCTGAGCTTTTTCGTCAACGCATTATTGACCTGGAAGATATCCGGGACCGGTTTATTGCTGAAGTCTGTGATCAAAAAAATAAAGAGCCTATCAAGAAAGGTTCGGTAATTGTGACAAAACAAATTAGTCCAACCGACCTGGTTTCATATTATGAAGATGGTGCGGTTGGCTTAGTTATGGAAAAAGGTGGAATTACCTCCCATGCTGCCATTATTGCCAAGTCATTGGGGATGCCTTGTATTGTAAATGCAGATGGTGTAACCAAAGAAGCAGATAAGGATAAGTCGGTTGTTTTAGATGCCGATGCAGGTGCTTTGATTTTAAATCCAAGCAAAAAAACGATTCAGTCATACAGGAAAAAAGCTAAAACGCAGAAAAAACTTGCTAAGGAAAAAGCAGCGGATGAATTTGAAACGGCGGATGGAGTTCCGTTTAAACTTTTGGCAAATATTGAGTTTGAAGCGGAAGTTGCCAAAGTCGAAGAAAACAGAGCTCAGGGCGTTGGATTATTAAGAACGGAAAGCCTGTTATTTGGAAAGCGAGTCCGAAAAAGTGTAGAAGACCAGGAAGCTTTTTATGAAGAAATTGTTTCGAAAACAACCGGCCCGGTAACTATTCGTTTATTTGATATTGGAGGAGATAAAAATGCACGTCGACCTCTCAAAGAAGCAAATCCATTTTTAGGTTGGCGGGGAATTCGATTGCTGCTGGATGAAAAAAAATTACTACGTAGCCAGCTTCAGGCTATTCTAACAGTGGCAGGGAGATATCCCGGACGAGTTAAAATACTGGTTCCTATGGTATCGGTGATTGATGAAGTACGGCAGATCAGAAATGAAATTGAGAAAATTCAGGGAGCATTGCTTTCATCGGGGGGGCAGATTGATGAAAATGTTCCCTTGGGGTTGATGGTAGAAGTACCTAGCGTAGCAATTTCAGCTTATCAGTTTGCCAAAGAGGCAGATTTTTTGAGTATTGGAACAAATGACCTAACCCAGTACACGCTTGCCGTAGACCGAGGAAATGAGCGAATTCATACTCTTTTTCAGCATTATCATCCTTCGGTACTTAAGTTGATTAAAATGACAGCAGAAGGAGCAGAAAAAGCAGATATTGAAGTGAGTGTTTGCGGTGAGCTTGCCGGAGATGAAATTGGAGCTGCTTGCCTGCTGGGTCTTGGAATTAAAGAATTAAGTATGGTTCCAAATTCAGTATTGAAAATAAATGAATTACTAAGTTCCCGGCCTCTTAAAGATTTTCAGGAATTAGCAACCTCAGCTATAGAACTCTCATCCTCCGAAGAACTGGAGCGGCTCTACGGAGAATGGAGTCAAAATTAACTAATCTGTGTTGGTTGGCGTGGAAATTAGTTTTGAGCAATCCCAATTACACCGCACGCAACTCTGCTTCCTGCCGCACCGGTAGGTTGAGACTCTAAATCATCTTCTCCCGCATGGATGATGATTCCACGCCCTAATATTTGTTCAAGAGTTACTGTGGCATCGGTATAATCAACCGCTGCAATTCCACTTTCATCAGCTTCAATATTTCCAAGATCGCCCATGTGGCGTTCCATGTCAGATGGAGCGCCATGGTTGTTTCCGGCAGGATTAAAGTGGCCACCGGCACTGGTCCCGTCTTCGGCCCTGCAATCACCGTACTCGTGAATGTGAAAGCCATGATTTCCGGGTTCAAGTCCTTCAAAATTTCCCCTGACCATAACACCCTCTTCGGATTCAGAAAAAGTAACAGAGCCGGAAACGTTGCTATCACCGACAGGCATTACTGTGGCAACTAATTCTGTATGATCAAAGTTTGATTTGATTACTTCCTTTTCTACGGTTCTTGTACAACCGGTTACAATCATGAAAAATGTGGTCAAAAAAGTAAGGAGTTTCATAGGGGGTAATTTATTTTGGTTTTGATTCGATAGTTCAACACTAAACAATTGGGCTTCATTCATTTAAAATTGAACTGCGAAGCTTTTTAAATGTTTCTAAACGCGATTTAATTTCCTGAAAAAGTTTAGGTTTTTTCTTTTTAAGTCGCTGAGCACTTGTTGGGGTAAAAAGTTTTTTGGCCCTTTTAAATAAAGGAGCGGTAATCACACTCAAGCCGAGGTATGCCCAAATATATATACTTGGAACGCCGGAAATGGCCAAAATTAAACTTACAATGGCATAGAATGACGGAAGCAGGAAAAGACTGGCCAGGAATTTAATGGAAGCATCAAAGGCACGGTCTTTAATTACATTTAGGATCAGGTGTCGTATCGGTTGGTAGGGGATGATGTTGTTTAGAAATGAAAAGGCATAAAATGGAAAAAGTATAAAATCTTTAGGCTTCAATTCTTTTCCATAGGCTACTTCTTTTAATTTCACCTTATTTTTTTCAGCAATTTTATCGAGTTCACTTGCTTCGTTTATTAACTCCTCCGTCAGGTGTGGCTCGGTTCTTTGAATCCGATCGTTGGCTATATCAGGATTTATAATCTTCAACTCGTCAGGTTCTAAATCATCCCAAAGAATTTTTTGCAGGGGATATTCCTCCAGATTGGCTACATGAAAAACCAGCTTTTTCATTGCTGTGGAAACCTCTTCTTTCATTTCCTCTACAGCTTCTTTTTCATCGGCAAGAAACGCCTCTTTATATTTGCTTACCGGGATAGGCATTCCGTAGTTAACCTGTACGGTGTTCCCTCCGGATTGATGCTCACTGTAATTCACGCCAACCGGTACAATCTGTAAATCTAATTCCCAGTTATATTTTTCCTCGGCACCAAAGGCAATTCTGGTAAATCCTTTACTTAGAGGTCGGATTCGCCGTTTCAAGTTATGATTGGCCTCAGCAAAAACCAGAACGGTATCTTTATTTTTGAGGTATTTAATGCACTTCTCAAAAATAGCATTGTTTTTTTGAATCGAACTGAATCCATCCCGAACCCGGTATACAGGCATCATGTTGATAGACCACAAAAACTTTCCGATAATATCGGGCTTAAATGCCTGAGCGCGTGTTAAAAAATAAATAACAGGCTTTGTAGTGGTAGCTACATGAAGGGCATCCATAAAGGAATTCTGATGATTAGGTACATATAGAATCGGTTTATCTTCAGGAAGATTTTCCTTCCCGGAAGTTTTAACCTTTGAGTAGAAAAATTTTAATCCGTTTCCTACTACGGTATGTCGCCAAAATTGATACCACAGATAATTTTTTTCACGCATTAGAAAAGACGCGTTGTAAAGTTGATTTTCCTATTGACCAGTACCATCCGATACTGAGACCGGCTACAATGTGCCAAATGCCCCACCAGGCTGCAACTAAAGCCATGCCTCCGAGGCCGTCAAAGAAATTAAAAATAAGCAGCAATCCCAAGCCTGAATTTTGAATTCCGGTTTCAATAGCAATTGATTTTCGGTCTTTTCGTGGGAGCTTGAAGAGGTATCCTATTCCATATCCGCACATAAGGGCAATAGAATTGTGAAGGAATACCAGTACAACCACTAAATGTACATAACTGATAAAATTCTCAAAGTTCATACTGAAAGCCACGATAACAAATCCTGCAAAAAAGATGATTCCAAAGTTTTTGATGTACGGGGAAATAATCTGGGAGAGTTTGTCTCTGAAATGCCGGAGTGTCATCCCTAATAACAGTGGAATACCGAGGATGAGCACAATGATTCGAAATACTTCAAAAAGATCGAGATGAATTTGAGTTAAAATGGCATTGGTTGGCCCGTACAAACTCGCCCAAAAAGCAAAGTTAAAAGGAGTCATGATTATAGAAAGGAAGGTAGCAAAAGCCGTCATGCTTACCGAAAGGGCAGCATTGCCACGAGCAAGAAGGGAGAAAAAATTTGAAATATTACCTCCGGGACATGCTGCTACCATCATCATGCCCAAGGCAAAACTGGGGTGTGGTTTGAGCAGTAAGACCAGTAAAAAAGTGAGGGCAGGAAGGAGAATAAATTGTGAAGACAAACCTACAATCGTGCCTTTTGGATTTTTGGCCACTTTCTTAAAGTCCTCAATAGTCAGTTCCAGGGCCACCCCAAACATGATAATGGCCAGGGACAAGTTCATAATATGCAACCCGCCGCTGTCCAGATTCAATTGAAGTGCGTCTATTGATTCATTCATACTTAATTTTACTCATTTGTCATCTTATGCAAAGCCCAACTTAAATATTTTGTCCCTTGGCAGGATTGCCCAAGAATACAAAATCTTTTACATACTCGAACAGCAGAATTTTTGTAAAATTCTTCAGGCAAAAGATTTAGTGTATTTGCTAGCGTAAAAACAAAATACATGCATGGTTAAATACATTTCAATCTATTATTTTTCATTGAATTCGAACCAAGAATATTTAAATATCATGAATAAAATCCAGCCATTTCATCTAGCATTTCCTGTTAAAGACCTCGAAGAATCCTACAAGTTTTACCATGATTTATTGGGCTGTGAAACCGGTCGTACGTCTGATGACTGGATTGATTTTAATATGTGGGGACATCAGGTAGTGGCCCATCTAAGCCCGGATGAAGCTAAAGAATCAGCTATGAATGCCGTAGATGGAAAAGGCGTACCGGTTCGACATTTTGGGGTAATCCTGGAGATGGACGAATGGAAAGCACTGGCCGAAAAATTAGAAAATGAAGGTATTGAATTTGTGATCGAACCTTACATTCGTTTCAAAGGGGAGCCGGGCGAGCAGGCTACGATGTTTTTTCTTGATCCAAGCGGCAACGCTCTGGAGTTTAAAGCTTTTGCAGATGAAAGCCGGATTTTCGCGAAGTAGAGTCGCAAATTAAATGGATTCCGGCGCTGAGCGCAAGAACCAGTGGAAAGAAGATTGAATGAGGGCAAGTTTGAAGAATCTATAATAACTTCAACATTTAATGTTGAATGTTCATTATTCGATGTTCTTCTTTTCAACCCACCGTAAATCATTTTGCACAAATGTTATAAAAGTAAGCAGATTTTGGGCTTGCCAAAAATCACGAATACCCTTTTCCGGATCTTGATAAGAAAAAGAATGTGCGGTATCTCCGTCATAAACTTCAAAACTATACACTCGCCGGGGGAGCTGACCTGAGTCCGGAACCCAACCGTCAATCTCATATTGTGGAGGGATTTCATAGATGTTCAGAAAATCTACAAAAAGGTCAAACTCATTCCAGGAGCTGTCTTGGGCAGATATGTATTCGGATTGCACCACTTTTTGTCCATCTGCATTCAGCGTATAAACCGTAAGCTCTCCGGACCATTCAGTTTCATACTTCTCAAACTTAAAATATACCGCCTCATTGATATTCAAAGAAATCCATTCATTGGGAGTGGCTGTTTGCTCAATCGAAGATCTCGAATCATGAACAGCCTTCTGTGGGGACGAACAGGCTGCAACAAGCAATGCCAAAAAAAACGATATGTAAATGCTATATCTCAACTGTCTGCTTTCAATTCATCCTCAATTACTTCCATTCGGTTTTGATACTCTTCCCACTTGGAATATCGGTCCGTAAGGTCGGCTTTGAGTTGGTCATATTCTAATGAGAATTTTTTTACTTTTTCCGGATCATCGTAAAAATCGGGTTTTGCCATGAGTTCCTCAATTTCTTCTTTACGAAGCTCTTTTTCTTCAATTTCTTTTTCCAAAGCTTCAATATTCTTTCGAATAGGCTTTGTGCGACGGCTCAATTCATTCCTTTTTTCGGCCTCAATACGCCTTTGTTCCTTTCTGGAGAACTGGCTATTCTCAGACTCATTTTCCTTTTGGGGTGAAGGCTCGGCTGTATCCGCCTCCGATTCCTCTTTTTTGCGGGTCAGATAATAAGATACGTTTCCGAGATAAGTTTTGATGTACCCCGGTTGTACTTCCAACACTTTATTTACAATCGGATCAAGGAAAGCCCGGTCGTGAGATACAATCAAACACGTCCCTTCATATTGCTGAATGGCCTGCTGCAAGATATTCTTACTGCTCATATCCAGGTGATTGGTGGGCTCATCAAAAATCAAAAGATTGGCAGGCGAGAGCAACATTTTTGCCAAGGCCAGGCGACTTTTTTCTCCTCCGGAAAGCACCTTTACTTTTTTAAACACGTCATCTCCCTGGAAAAGGAAACATCCGAGAATGGTTCTGAGCCTGCTTTCTTTTTCACCTGAGCCGGCATCATGCAAGGTTTCGAGGGCATCGCGTTTTGGGTCAAGTTCATCAGCTTGATGCTGGGCAAAATAATTTACGGTGACATTGTGACCTTCAATCCGGTTACCTTTTTGAAAGGGTTCATTACCGGCCAAAATCCGAATCAGAGTTGATTTTCCGGCACCATTCGGCCCCACGATCGCGATTTTATCCCCGCGTTCAATTTCATAATCAATACCCGAAAATACCTGGTGCTCACCGTAACTTTTGTGCAGATTTTCAAGTTTCATCACTACTTGTCCGCTGCGGGGCGGTTCGGGGAAGCGAAAAGAAACTTTACTCTGCTCATCTTCAACTTTGATGCGCTCCATTTTTTCCAGTTGCTTAACCCGGCTTTGCACCTGACGTGCTTTGCTGGCTTTATAGCGAAACCGGTCAATAAATTCCTGGGTTTCTTTAATCTGCTTCTCTTGATTTTTCTGCGCATTCAAAAGCAGTTCGCGTTCTTCCTCCCATTTTTTCTCATAGAATGAATAATTACCCGCATAATCACTGATTTCGCCACTGCGTAAAGCCAGCGTGCGGGTGGTAATGGTATCCAGAAAAGCCTTATCGTGGGAAACTACCACTACAGCTCCTTCATAACTATTCAGAAAGTTCTCCATCCATTGAAGCGATTCGATATCGAGATGGTTGGTCGGCTCATCCAAAAGGAGATAGGTAGGACGTTTAAGCAACAACTTGGCCAGGGCAATTCTCATCAGCCAGCCTCCGCTAAATTCGGACGTATTTCGGTGAAAATCTTCGTTGCTAAAGCCAAGTCCCATGAGCACCTTTTCTACCTCCGAGCGCAACTCATACAATCCGGACGATTCCAACTCAGTCTGTAAAACACCGTAACGCTCCATCAGCTTTTCATATTCTTTGCCTTGCGGATCTACCTGAGATAACTTTTCCTGAATGCCCTTTACCTTCATTTCCAAGTCGAATAATTCAGAAAAGGCCGTTTCCACTTCTTCCAGAACCGTAAGGGTGAAATCCGGATCAACCCCATCCTGTGGGAGATACCCCAGTGTTTCCTCGTTAGCAAGCGCAATAGTTCCTTCATCGGCTTCCTGAATGCCCATAATGATCTTGAGCAAGGTAGATTTTCCGGCTCCATTCGGACCTACCAGTCCAATGCGTTCTCCGGGATTGATGAACGTACTGACGCCGTCGAGAAGTTCGCGGTCGCCTAAATGCAAAGTAATGTTTTCGAGTGCTAACAACGTTTGATGAATATCTTTATGAAAAGTGAAGGACTAAAAATATGGATTAATTGGATGCGGTATGAAATTAATCGTGAGGTTTCTATTGAAAATTCTAAAACACGAAAATGAATTCACACCAAAAACCCTTAGTTTTGAGAGAATTCAAAAAAAGAGCACCCAATGCAGAAAAAAAATATTAAGATCACCGTAGAATTAGACGACCAAAACGTGGCCAATAACATCGCCTTCAAAGCGGATGATATGCCCAATGTAGATGCCGTTAATTGCCGGGCAATGCTGCTGTCATTCTGGGATTCCCATAATAAAGATACTTTGAAACTGGATCTTTGGACACGTGATATGACAGTGGATGAAATGAAGATTTTTTTCCATCAAACATTGGTAACGATGGCCAATACCCTCCAAAGTTCTATAGACGACGAACGTATTGCCGGTGATATGAGAGATTTCTGTGATTATTTTGCAGAGAAAATGGAGATAAAAGAGTAAGAACATCGAATATCCAACAAGGAACATCAAAGGGAGAACTGTTTGAATCAGGAGAGGTGGAAGCATGACAAAAACTCTCCTGCGGTCATTCCCGCGCAGACGGGAATTTAAATATTGGCATTGGCAAAATGATCACCGGTACAATATAGAGCCGAAGCTTACTCCGCTTTCGCATTCTTCTTCATCCCAAATATCGTAGGTTAGAATTTCTCCTTTTGAGTTTGGAAATGATTTGAGAAAAGAAAAAAGCGGGGGATAGCCACAAGTCCTGTAAGGGTCGTATTTTTGGCTCATTAAATTCAGCAGTTCCTCGGAATTTCCTTGTGCGCCGTAATCCAAAAATGCTTCATCAAAATTTCGAACCTCCTCAAATAATTCTTTTGCCGGTTTTTGATCCCCGAACTTTTTCCCAACATGGGCCAGATCACCACTGATCAAAAAGAAGGTCTCTTTATCATTCCCAAAAACTTCATTCAATAGCCCGGTAAAGTTCTCAACTTGCTGCCCCTGAAATCCATCAGCTTTGTAAAACAATTCATCCAGGCTCCCAACCAGGATGGGGATGATTTCAAATTCATGTTCCCAAAGATGGTTTAGAAAAATAAGATGTAATTCAATACTGTGTTCTATCCGGTGTGCACGATCTTGAAAAGTTACCCCGTAGCTTTCCTGATCGTTACCTAGGTGTGCAGAAAGTTTTTCAATCCCCTTTTGGCCAGACTTTACCGGTCCGTTCACCATTACAAAATCTTTACGGGAGAGGACAAAGGGTCGCTCTTCATATATATCCGGATACAAGCCTGAGTAGTGTGAAGTAGCCAGCATTACTACTCGTTTAGGTTTTAAATCTTTAATGGAAGAGAATGCCTTCACATAGCTGTTCAGTCCAAATCGCAGGTCGATGTGGGGAGCATACAATGCTTTTGCGGTTTGAACCGGATCCGAAGTCGGTAATTTTTCAAAAGCCTCATTCAGGAAATGCTCCATTTCTTTGGGGTCATCGGGGTAGGAAAGTCCGGCAGTGATGGAATGGTGAATATCGGATTGTTCATATTCGGCTTCTGCTTTCTCAGCATGTTCTCGAAAATACTGAGAATGAAGCAGGGCGTTCTCATCCAAAAATTGAACATACTCCAGAATCTGTTCTTTGGTGACACCATTGCTGCTGAATTTCAGAATGTCCTCGACACTTCGTGACCCATCAAATAACGAAAAAATAGTTTGGGCCGAATAAGGTACTGCAAAATTGGCTGTAGCATATCCGTACTGATCCTGGAAATACAAATAGGTTTGTCCGTCTTGTTTGATGGGAATGATCTGCACATCAAACCGCAAAGGCGGAATGGGATCGGTGTAGGATGAAAAAATGGTATCAGGTTTTTTAGGCACGGTAGAAAATAGTTTGTAAGGAATAGGTTTGATTTGGCTCTAACAGTATGAAGAGATCAAAATATTAAACGTAGGGGCGAATCGCATTCGCCCAATGTACTAAATGATTAAAAAATGAATTTCTACAAACGTAACCGAAAATCAATTCGTCTGCAATACTATGATTATGCGCAACCGGGATTCTATTTCATAACGATCTGTACCCACAAAATGCGTCATATATTTGGAGAGATTTTTAATGGCCATATGATTTTAAACCATTATGGCGAAGTTGCAAAAAGGAAATGGATGAATACAGAGAATATCCGATCAAATATTAAACTGGGTAGTTTTGTAATAATGCCAAATCACATGCATGCTGTATTTCAGATAGCAGATGCCGAAAAAACCGTAGGGGCGTATAGCGATTTGCCCCTCCCCCGGGTTTTTAAATCGCCGTCGAATTCTGTTGGAGCGATCGTTAGAGGCTATAAATCAACGGTTACCAGACAGATTAATCAAATACGGAAAACATCTCTGCCAAAAATTTGGCAGAGAAATTACTATGAACATATCATCCGTGATCAGGAATCACTAAATAAAATCACGGAATACATTGATATGAATCCCGGGTTATGGGATAAAGACAGATATTGCAGATAAAACTATTTTTACAGGTTTATAACAAAAAGCGAATGCGATTCGCCCCTACAATAATCGGGTTAATTGTTTGCCCTCATCTTCTGGCATTTGCAATTAATACCGTAATTCTTGCAGAGGGGGTGATCCGGCGCTTCCGAAATTCGGGCTTTACAGGGGCCGCGGCCATGATGGATTATCAAATGGGATAAATCCGTCCAACTTTCGCGTGGGAATAATGCCATCAGGTCTTTTTCGATTTTATTGGTGTTCTTTTTCTCTTTGGTTAGATCAAATCGATTGGCAAAACGCTTCACATGTGTATCTACCACCACACCTACATTAATCCCAAAGGCATTTCCCAATACCACATTGGCAGTTTTTCGGGCGGCACCTCTCAGTTTCAAAAGATCTTCCATACTTTTTGGGACTTTTCCGTCAAATTCCTCAACCAAAATACGTGAGGTTTCCTTGAGTGACTTTGCTTTGTTTCGATAAAACCCGGTAGATTTAACCAGTTCTTCCAGTTCCTCCAAAGGAGCATCTTTCATTAATTCCGGAGTGGGATAAGTTTCGAACAGGGCCGGAGTGGTTTTATTTACCCGGACATCGGTACACTGTGCACTCAAAATAGTGGCGATGAGGAGTTCAAAAGGGTTTCGATGATTTAACTCGCAATGCGGATTAGGATAATGCTTATAAAGTTCATTCAGTATTTCCAGCGCCCGCTCTTTCTGTTTTTTTGATTTCTTTGGGAGTTTCGGAAGCTTGTTTTTCTCTTTCGCCATGCTCAGTTAGCAGTTAGCAGTTAGCAGTTAGCAGTTAGCAGTTAGCAGTCAACAGTTATCAGTGGGTCTGAAGGTATGATTTTGTGGATAGATACGCATATTTGTTTAATGCTTAATTTTAAATGTTAAATGAATGGAGGTTATTTAACATTTAAAATTATCTCACTTAAAATTTTCCTTATCTTTGGCGCTCAACGAATTTTGAATTGTAAACATCATACTCACACATGTCGAATTTGGACAACCTGGATAAAATTGTATCACTGGCGAAAGCGCGTGGATTCATCTTTCAATCGTCGGAGATTTATGGCGGACTCAGTGCCGTATACGATTACGGCCCCCTCGGTGTAGAATTGAAACGAAATATCCGCGATGCATGGTGGACCGAGATGACCCGTCGCCATGATAACATTGTGGGTATTGATGCCGCTATTTTTATGCACCCAAAGGTGTGGGAGGCCAGCGGTCACGTGGGTGGATTCAACGACCCGATGATTGACGACAAGCAGTCCAAAAAACGCTATCGTGCGGATATGATTATCGAGCAGCATATTGAGAAGCTGCGAAAAAATGAGAAGCATGAAGAAGCGAATGCCATTCAGGAAAAACTGGACTCCTGTGGTTCACGCAAAAGTCTGACGGAAGATCTGTACGAGATTATCATGGAAAATGAAATCCGTGCCCCCGAGTCCGGCGCATTCGACTGGACGGAAGTGCGCCAGTTTAACCTCATGTTCAAGACACAGTTTGGTTCCACTTCCACCGAAGAAGAAGGCGTGTATTTGCGGCCCGAAACGGCACAGGGAATATTTGTGAACTACAAGAATGTGCTGGATACGGCGCGTGTTCAGGTTCCGTTTGGAATTGCACAAACCGGGAAAGCCTTTCGGAATGAGGTGGTGGCGCGGCAGTTTGTATTCCGCATGCGGGAATTTGAGCAGATGGAAATGCAATATTTTGTGAAGCCCGGAACTGACGAAGCCGAATACGAGAAGTGGCTGGAAAAACGCCTTGAGTGGCACAAAAAAATGGGAATCCGAGAGGAGAACCTGAGAACGGCTCCGCATCCCGAAGATAAGCTCGCACATTACGCCCGAGCCGCAGCCGACATTCAATATAAATACCCCATTGGCTGGCAGGAAGTGGAAGGAATTCATAATCGCACCGATTTTGATCTGAGCCAGCATGCCGAGTTTTCCGGTAAGAAAATGGATTATTTCGATCAGAAGAATCAGGAGCGTTTTGTGCCTTATGTAATCGAAACTTCCGTTGGACTCGACCGGCTGACCTTAATGGTACTTTGTGATGCCTATCGCGAAGAGGAAGTAGAAGGCGATACCCGTGTGGTATTGAAAATGAATCCGAAACTGGCTCCCGTCCAGGTTGGTATTTTTCCGCTCATCAAGAAAGACAAGCTGCAGGATCTTGCACACCAGATTGAAGAAGATCTTCGGGAAGAGTTTTCTGTGATGTATGATGACTCAGGATCCATCGGTAAACGCTACCGCAGGCTGGATGAAGCAGGAACCCCATTCTGCATTACCGTTGATTTTGACGGGGTGGAATCAGAAGGTGAGAATACGGTAACCATACGATATCGTGATGACATGAGTCAGGAGAGAATACCGGTTTCTAAGATTGCTGATGTTGTAAGAGACGGAATGAAGAACTGGAAGCCGGAATAGTTATCGGATTCAAATCATCTTAGGATCAACCTTGGAGCGTCCGACAGGTCCTCCAAGCGTTGTGATGGTCAAATTTATAATTTTATACTATACCGAACGCTGCGAGGACCGAAGGACGCTCGCAGGTTTTTTAGATTTATCTCGAAGTGGAGTTATTCAGGAAAGTTCTTCAAGCAATTCTCTAGCCCGCTCTAAATTCCATTCGTCAATCTCATTTTGAGGTTTTATGTCGATGATTTCTTCCAGAATTTGAATGGCTTTTTCAGTTTCGCCTGCCCGGTTATAATGGCGTGCCAAATCCAGTTTAAACCGTAAAGTTTGATCAGGATCCAGTTCAATGGCTTTTAGAATATACTCTTCGGCTTTGCTGTTAGAAGCTCCTTCCGGTAATCCTTTGGAAAAAACTCCAGCTGCCATTTTTTGTGCCGATCCAACATTGGAAATTTCACTATTCCAGATGCCAAGTAAATGCCAGGCAGGGGCATAATCAGGAATCATTTCCAAAGTTTTTTCAGCATGTTTTTTTATAATGTGAGATTTCTCAATACGAACTTGAGTTCTAGAGATGTCGGAAATTCTTCCATTGGCCACGGCGTAAACAAAGTGAGCATGGCCTTTATCAGGATATTCTTCCAGTGTTTGTTCCGCATATTCGAAAGCTTTTTGATAATACTCTTCTTTCTGTTCTCGAGCATCCTTGCGAAACCCAATGCGTGCATACAACAGGCTGGTATGCCATAACGCCTCAAAATTATTTTTCTCGAGCTCAAGTATTTTCAGGTATGTATCCAGGGCTTCCTTTTCCCTGGCCCCACTAAAATATTCTCCGGCTGTTTGAAGTAAAGAATCTTTTGTTATCGAATCCTGCGCTTTTATTCCTTCAGGAAATCCTAAAAAAAGAAAAAAAGCAGCATAGAAATAAAGTTTAAATCTTCTTGCAAGCATACTTAAGCGGTTTATTAACTTATAATGAATTAGTTACTTACAGGCACCATATACTTAAAACTCCGCACATATAAATATATTTTAAAGGCAAAATAAATCAATTGGTTCATAAAAGGTGATAAGGGGTAAATTTTAGTTCTGTTTTTTCGGAGATTCTCTTTATATTTAAAGCCTTTTTCGGATGAGAAATTGAACGCATAAAATATCCTGATTCATGAAACGCACGTATCAACCAAGTAATAAGAAGCGCAAAAACAAGCATGGTTTTCGCGAACGCATGTCTAGCAAAAACGGACGTAAAACCATTGCGAGCCGTCGCAAGAAAGGCCGTCATAAGCTAACCGTCAGTGATGAGAGAAAAGGAGCTAAGTAACCTTACGGATTCTCCTGAACGTAGATTTACGTTACCTAAGTCACACATTTTACGTGGCAGGCGAAATTTTGAGGGGCTGTTTTCGAGTTCCTCAATACTCAAATCACCCAATTTGAACCTTCGCTACGCCACCTATCCTAATGCTGACAAGAAAATCCTTGTTGGCTTTATAGCTCCTAAAAAAATCGGTAAAGCTGTGCAGCGTATCAGAACCAAGCGATTGTTGCGTGAAGCTTACCGTCTTAATCAACATATCATAACTGAATTGCCCACAATTGCTGAAATAGGATTGCACTATGCTTTTGTGGCAAAGCGCTCAGACCTCACCTTTGAAATGGTTCAAAATGAAGTGATCTCATTGTTGGAACAGCTGCGCGAACGATTATTGTCAAAAAATTCACCCTCTTAAAACGCACTACTTTTGGATAAGAATACAGCTACCGGATTTGTTTTAATATTTTTCCTAATGCTGGGATGGTTTTACTTTACCATGCCTTCGGAAGAAGAATTAGCACAACAGCGTCAGGAAAGGGCTATTCAGGACAGCCTTGCGCAGATAGAACAAAATAATCAGCAGGATTCCTTAGATGAGCTGGGTGATGAGTCTGAAGAGCAGGAACGAAGAGAGCCGACTATAAGTGAAGACGTAGATGAGATTCCTGAGGTAAGAGGTTTATTTGCGAACAGCCAGATTACTGAGCAGACTGAAATTGAGGTAACCACCCCGCTCTATACCGTTACCTTTACCAATCGGGGAGCAGGTCCAAATTCTTTTCTGTTGAATGAATATGACACCTGGGATGCCCGGCCGGTTCAGCTCATTAATGATACCACTCGTTCAGCTTACAATATCGGGTTTCTTTCTACAGATAATTATAACGTAGAAACACAGAATATTCTGTTTCGCCAGGTTACATCAGGTTCTTCAATGCGCATTGCTTCCGGAGAACAGCGGGAGATACGCTATGAGCTGGAGCTTGAGGATGGACGGGAAGTAATCATTACTTACTTACTGAATGGCGACAATTATGAAATTGATGCGGATGTTCAATTCAAAGGACTTCGGGATTATGTAGTTGGAGGAACCATAGATTTCGGATGGACGGCTCCCCTTAATTTCACGGAAAAAGACCCAACCCAGGATGCACTTGAAACAGCAGCTTATGTTTATGCCGGTGGAGAACTTGAGAAGTTTAAGCTGGATGAAGCCGGACGTGATGAACTTACCATTAATGGAAATATTGACTGGGCGGCTACAAAAACGAAATTTTTCACGCAGTTAATTAAGCCGCTGTCTCCCACTGATGCGGCATTGTTGACCGGTGAGGTGACGGGAGCCTCGGATAATCCAAATACAGAACACAGATATACAGCTTCTATTCGTACAGATCTTGATGATGCCGGATCGACTTCGTTCCGTTTGTATGTAGGGCCGATGAAGTATCGTGAAATTACTCAGGTTGATGACCATGCCTATGACATGGTAGATGTGGGCTGGAGTTGGTTGCGATGGTTTTCAGATCCTTTTGTTAGATGGATGGTTATTCCGTTTTTTGAATTTCTTTCAGGATTTACCTCTAATTTTGGAATTATAATTATTGTATTTGCTTCCTTGGTAAAACTGGTGCTCTCGCCGCTTACTTACAAAAGTTACAAGAGCATGGCTGCAATGGGTGAGCTTCAGCCACAAATGAAGGAAATTCAGGAAAAATATAAAGACAATCCGCAGAAGCAGCAAAAAGCTACGATGGATTTGTATCGTAAAAACAAGGTGAATCCCCTTGGCGGCTGTTTGCCGAACTTACTGCAATTCCCGATTTTGATTACACTTTGGCGTTATTTCCAAAACTCTATTTTGATACGTCAAGAGGAATTCTTGTGGGCGATGGATCTTTCTGCCCCGGATTACATTTTAAGTCTGCCATTCAGTATCCCATTTTTGGGCGACCAAATCGCCGGATTTGTATTATTGATGACGGCCGCTATGATGGTTCAAAGTAAACTAACCGGGGGAATGAGCGGCGGTGGCGGGAGCAGTCCTATGGCCGGTCAGATGAAAATGCTGCAATACATTTTCCCTGTTATGTTGTTGTTCATATTTAACAACTTTGCTGCCGGATTGAGTTTGTATTACCTCATCTTTAATGTGCTGTCTATTATCCAGCAGTTCTTCATCAAGCGCAGTTTGCATGGGGATAAAGAAGGAAAAGAAGTTGCTAAAGTTTAGGTTTTAGGGATTAAGGGGAGAAGGTAATTAGGGTTTAAAATAGAATGCTACTTTATTACCTTATCCACTTTTCAACTAAATAAATATTCCTTGCTCAGCAAAGCCCTTTCACATTTCCCTCAATTTCGATTTCGGGACGGACAAAAACGTTTGTGGAATCCTATTCTCAAGAAGACGTTTGTTAATCTTCCTGAGGAGAGAGTGCGGCTTGCGCTCATCGACTACCTGGTTTTAGAAGCCGGTTTTTCTGCACATCGTATTTCTTTTGAGAGCCCGGTTAAACTGGAAGGTGATAAATCCTCCTCCCGTACCGATATTATTTGTTACGACAATGATTTCAAGCCGCTGTTGCTGGTTGAGTGTAAGGCACCCGAAGTGAAGCTGGATGAAAAGGCGGCAATTCAGGTAGCACGGTATAATCAAAAAGTGGGAGCTCCGTATGTATTGGTAAGTAACGGAGTTTTAGATTTTTGGTTTGAAACTAAGAAGGGGGAGGTAAAGCATCTGCAAGAAGTACCGGCTCCTTTTCAGATTAAAAATAAGGTTGAAAATAATTTTCGCTATTGGGGAGAGAGAGGGTTTATCGGTGAGAAATTGCCCCCGGAAGCCAGAGCTTTTGCAACGAACTCTTGTAAGGAGCTATTTGGGAATTCGCATCAGCCCATTAAGTTTTTAAAATTCGATGATTACTCTCCTGAATTTGCATTGGGACATTATTATCGGATTTTTGGATTGCAGGAAAACGTAAAAGTAGCTGTAAGCAGCTCGGCAAATCCTTTTGGAGGAACCCGGCTGAATACAGTGCTGAATCAAAATGGTGCGAATACGGCGTTCTTCAGTTCCTCTATCGATTTGATTGCTGAGGGTGAGAAAGTAAATACGGAAATTCATTCAGGTACAGGAACTTTTGAAGTGGATCTTTCCAGGAAAACAGGGTTTAATTTCACTAAAAAAATTACGGACCTGGCTTCGGATTTTTATAAGCTTCTCCTTAAACATTCCTGAACCGTCAGGTCGATATTCATTCGGTATTTCAGTATCCTTCAGGGCGTAAAAATCATTCTTAACCTTTTTATTATTTGTTCCGATGATGCACCAAAAACACCGCGAAAAGCTATTCTCATTATTTGATGACGGACAACAAGGCGCCGTTTTTATCCAAGGTTCTGAGATCCTGTATCGGGATGAAACGGATTATGAATATCCATTCCGGCAGGAGTCAAATTTTTGGTATTTGACCGGTGTAAACGAACCTGAATGTGCATTAATCCTGGACCTGAAGACGGAGGAATATCACCTGTTCGTTCCCAAGAGAGATGCACAGTTTGCAGTTTGGCACGGATATGTGAAATCTCAGGAAGCATGGCAGAAACAATATCAGCCTGATCACCTTCACTATACCAACGAGATTCTTACGGTAATGAATGAGATCAAGCCGAATAAGGTGTATTGCCTCAATGATGTAGATGCCGAGCTTATTGAAGATCTGGATCGTGGCTTTGAGGCTGATATTGAAACGTTGAGTGATGCTCTTACCTACTGCCGCGTGCTTAAAACTGATGAAGAACTCGAATACATGCGAAAGGCTGCCAAAGTGAATAACCTGGCACATACCGAAGTAATGAAAGCGATTAAGCCGGGAATGTATGAGTATGAATTGAAGGCATTATTCACCAAGATTCAGTATGAACATGGACTGCAACAAGATGCCTATAACGGAATTTTTGCCGGCGGAAAAAACAGTGCAATCCTTCACTATGTTGAAAATACCAGCAAAATTAAGGAGGGTGACCTGTTTCTTTTAGATGCCGGGCACGAATATAAGGGGTATGCATCCGATATTACCCGAACTTATCCGGCTAATGGGAAATTTACAGATATCCAGGCCGGAGTATATGATGCGGTATTGAATGCACTCAATACTTCTATCGAGAAAGTAGAACCCGGTGTAAAAATGGAGGACCTTCACCTGCATGCTGCCCGAATCATCATGGAGGGACTGAAAGAAATTAATCTAGTTAAAGGCTCGGTAGATGAGCTGATGGAAAATGACATTTTCGCTCTGTTTTTCCCTCATGGATTGGGCCATTTTCTTGGCTTGGATACACACGATGTAGGGGGCTATCCCAAAGGTGTTGAACGTATTGACCGTCCGGGCATTAAATTCCTGCGCGTACGTCGCGACCTTCAACCCGGGATGGTGGTTACCATAGAGCCCGGTGTGTATTTTGTTCCCGCACTTTTGATTCCGGCTATTGAAGATGAGAATAAATCCAAGCTTTTGAATGTGGATAAGCTCACCAAGATGTTTGACTTCGGCGGAATTAGAATTGAGGATAATATTGTTGTTACCGAAGATGGGTATGAGAACCTGACGGATGTTCCCAAGGGACGGACGGAGATCGAAAAATTGATCAAGGGATGATCAAACTTGTTAATGGATATATTGGTTACTTAAATAAATCCAAGAGTAATTGCTTGAAAGAACCCGAAATCGATTAAAGGATTAACGATTCAACGAATAACGAAATAAACAAATAACGAACATTGGCACGTAAGAAATTCGATATCCCCGAGATGTATCAGTCGCCTATTATCCGGAAGGTGAAAGAGGCGACGAAGATCATTGATCCAATGAAAAAAGATCTCGAGCCAACACTGCTCGATTTTGGTCCGGTAAAATTCTACATACCCCGCTTTTTTGGGTTTTGTTATGGAGTAGAGAATGCGATCGATATTGCCTACCGGACGGTTGAAGAAAATCCGGACAAGAATATTTATCTCCTCAGTGAGATGATTCACAATCCCACCGTAAATGAAGATTTGCTCAAAAAAGGAGTGAAGTTTTTATTCGATACCGATGGCAGTGAACGAATTCCTATTTCAACTCTGAGCTCAGATGACATTGTAATTGTTCCGGCCTTTGGAACTACCCTTGAAATCCAGGAACAGCTGAAAGAGGTCGGAATTGATCCGTATCAGTACAATACCACGTGTCCGTTTGTAGAGAAGGTATGGAAGAGAGGGAAGCAGCTCGGTAAAAAAGATTATAGTTTGGTGGTGCATGGGAAGCATCAACACGAAGAAACCCGAGCTACATTTTCACACAGTGCAGATCATTCAGAAGTAGTTGTGGTACTGAATCCTGAAGAGGCACGGATTTTAGCTGATATTTTAACAGAAGAACGCCCGCTTTCTGATTTTGAAAAGTATTTTGGACATAAGTCAACACCCGAATTCAATCCGCTGGAAGACATGGAGCGGTTTGGGGTGATCAATCAAACTACCATGCTGGCAACGGAAACTCAGGAAGTGATGGAAATTCTTCGCGAAGCGGCTATCAAGCGTTATGGAGAAGCAAATATTTTGGATCATTTCGCAGATACTTCTGATACACTTTGCTATGCCACTAACGAGAATCAATCAGCTACGCTCGCTTTAGCTGAAACAGATGCGGATTTAGCCTTAGTGGTGGGAGGATATAACTCCTCAAACACCATGCACCTGGTTGAAATCCTGGAGCACAAATTCCCAACCTACCATGTCCGGGATGCGGGAGAATTATCGGAATCAACCATTCTGCATTTCAATCAATGGGATAAGGAGATGAAAGAAACTAAAAGCTGGTTACCGAAATCCGATACCCCTCTAAAAATTGCTCTTACCTCCGGGGCTTCCTGTCCCGATATTTTGGTAGACGAGGTGTTGCTTCAGGTGTTGGAATATTTTGAGGGAACCAGGGAAGTGGATGAAGTTATCTCTCCGTTCGAGGAAAAGCTGGAAGCGGAAGAAGCTTGATCTTTTGAAACCGTTATCGGAGCATCCTTAACGAATCAACGAATAATCAATAACGACGAAATGTGGATTCAAAAAGAAATTAAGCTTTCGCCCAAATCCCGCGGTTATCATATTATCACTGATGAGATTCTTCGGGAAATTCCTGAGATTAAAAATATTGAAACCGGGCTGGCTCATATCTTTATTCAACATACCAGTGCGGGATTGACTATTAACGAAAATGCTGACCCGTCGGTACGCCGGGATTTTGAATCTCATTTCAATCGGGCTGTTCCGGAAGATACATCGCTCTATGAACACACTCTAGAGGGAACCGATGATATGACTTCTCACATCAAAAGTTCGCTGCTTGGTTCATCAGTTTCTATTCCAATTACTAATGGCCGCTTCAATCTAGGAACCTGGCAAGGGGTTTATTTGTGTGAACACCGGAATCATGGTGGTTCAAGGAAGCTTGTGGTTACGTTAACGGGAGAATAAAATCAAGGTTTTATGAAGCTCTACAGATCCGCTTTGTGGGCTAAACTTCGTTCATATTTCTACCGCTCATAACCCCTTCCTAATTCTTAGTAACCGGTCTACCGGGCTTCGGTTTTCAGCAGGAGAAAGATGATCGTGGTGTTTATTTGAGTATTTAACATCTTCGGTTGAAAAGAAAGCTTCCGGGTCTATCTCTTTCACAATTTCAAATACCTTATTCAGCTTTCGTCTTTTCATGACGGTAAAAATTACTTTCACGTCGTTAAAACCACCTTTCGCATCTATACTGGTGACGGCAACTCCGGATTCTTTAAGGGCCTCTATCAGTTCTTCAGATTTGTGCAGGGTGATGATCCGAACCAAAACAGTCCCGACTTTCATGATGTCTTCTATATAAAGTCCGATAAAAGTACCGGCTGAAAATCCGGCTGCGTAGGCAATATAATTTACCCAGTGATCAAGATTGGTAAGCAGCTGTGCGACCACAATGACCCAGATCAACACTTCGAAAAATCCAAGCAGGGCAGACTCCCATTTATATCCGCGGGAAACCATGGTAATTCGCAATGTTCCCAACGAAACATCAGCAATACGGGCGAAAAAGATAACTAAGGGCAGAAGTACTTCAGAAAATTCAGGCATGGCTCATTTTATTTTTGAGTATCAAAGATAACAATAATGTGATTTCACTTTATACTTGAATTGCAGATTCCGTAATAAATTTTAAAACCGAAAATAAAATAGCCCGGTATGCAGAAATCATTTAAATAATCCTTGATAGTGGAGGGTGATAAGCCTTATCTTTAAGCCTTGGGCAAGTCCTATACAGCCAGCTCCCTTTGAACTCCGTCAGGGCGGGAACGCAGCAGCGGTAATTAGGTTGTAGCGGTGTGATATAGGTCGCTTGCCCATTTTTTTATTTCTAAAATATGATCATAAAAAAGCCCTTCGGACAGAATGAAGGGCTTTGTTGTTTTACAGAGATATTTAAAGAAGTTATTCGGTGGTAATGGGCACGGTTACCACTGTTGTTCCCCAGTGTAAATTCATATCCGCACTTGTATCGGAGAGATTATCGAAATAGATTGAGAATCTTTCCATTAATGGGGCTTCATTATCCACTACATCTGAGGTTACCCGTACATAATCTTGAGTGATATCGTACTGTGTTCCCCAGGAAAGTTTGTCATTTAAAACAATGATCCATTCATCCTCTCCGGGAACAGTATATAGGGAGTAGGTGCCTGCTTCCACTTCTTTGCCACCTACCTTAACATCATCAGAGAAAGTGATAGCGGTAGATTCATTAGCGCCGGTTCTCCAAATTGATCCTAAAGGAGCTAAATCAGATCCTTCCTCAAAATAGGTCCGGCCTTTAATACCGGGGCGACCATAAGTTACAGTCACTTCAGTAGTTCCAATTGTTTGACTAACAGCAGCGTTTGGGCTGGGGCGTGCACTGTCATTTCCTCTTTCTTGAGCGAAAGCTGTCTCGGCTACAAAGAAAACAGCTAAGACCATTAAAAACGTAAATTGTACTAACTTCTTCATGGTTTCTTGGTTTATTATTATTGGTTAGTTATTTGAAAACAGGGATTCGTCAATGCCCGGTATAATTTTAAGGGCATTTTTATAATACACTTTCTTTAACACTTCATCCGGTAAATCCAATCCATACATTTTCCAAAAAGCATGGCGGCGGCGAAAATAGTCAAAATACTCGTCATCACTTTCCAAAACTCTGAAATAGGTGTGATATTCTTTAGGCCGGTAGGTGTCTTTCCCAAATAAAAGCCGGTCCTGATATTTGATAAAAAATTCCTTGGCAAATCTCGGTTGCCGTCCAAGTTCAGCGATAATAGCCGCAGTTTCGGTATACACATTCGGGAATTCATCGAGATGCTCGCCAAGCCTTGCAAGATCGTTGGCCATCCAGCCAAAGTGCGCATTAATGAAGGTGGTCTCAGGATGTTTTCGAAACACATTCCATTGTTCCTGCATCACTACATCCCAGCTTGGGTAACGGGTTGAATCACCACGGTGGCGATCGGGAAAGTTCTTCATTTCCAGCCAGCGCTCATTTGTATTATCAATCGGTTCCCAGAATTCCGCCGGTTCTCCGGTGTGAATGAGAACGGGAATTCCCAATTCTCCGGCTTTTTCCCAAACGGGGTCGATGCGAGGATCATCCGTTTGAACCCGGTTTCCTTCTGAGTCCAAAACAGTGAGGCCAAGGTTCTTGAATATCTTCACCCCGCGGGCACCGTTATCATAATCTTCCTGGAGCTGTGCGACGGTTCGTTCTGTCCATCCCGACTCATCAATTCCATCAAAATCAATGTTAGCGAAGACCACAAAACGACCGGGAGCTTGTTCCCGGGCAGCATCTACCATGGCTTTGAGCGTCTCGCCGGAGCGGCCGCTTAAATTCACCAACACTTTCATGTTGAGGTCATCCATCTCAGCAGTGGTTTCTGTGAGGTTCATAGAAGCCATTCTCCACAAGTGACTGTGAACGTCTATAAACGGGAATTTGGCAGAGGTTATTTCCTCACCCGGAACCACCAGCGTTGATTCCGGTTGATATTCCTCGAAGGTCATCGTAGTATCAGCCTCTTGGGCGATCAGCATTTGAGTTAGGAGAACAGAGAATAAAAGGACTGCTAATTTTTTCATGCCTGAATATTGTCAATAATTTTATCTGTATGAATGTACTGAGGGTAAGGCAAATGAAAAAGCCCTCAATCCTTCTTCGGTTTTTCTAAAATTTGGGGTTCTCTGTCAACAAGTGGCTAAACTCCTTCTTAAACTTAGCAATCTTGGGAGCAATCACTACGGAGCAATAACCGGCATTGGGGTTATTCTCAAAATAATTCTGGTGATAATTCTCGGCCACATAATAGTTCTCAAGTGGCTCGATTTTCGTCACGATGGGATCATCCCAAAGGTCAGATTCATCGATTTTTTTGAGCGACCGTTCTGCAATTTCTTTTTGCTCCTCATTATGATAGAAGATCACAGAGCGGTATTGAGGGCCAACATCATTTCCCTGCCGATTTAAGGTGGTGGGGTTATGCGTGTGCCATAATACTTCCAGAAGTTCCTCGTACGAGATTACTTCAGGGTCAAAATGGATACGAGCCACTTCGGCATGGCCGGTTTGCCCTGTAGTGACTGCTTTGTAGGAGGGGTTGTCCACATGTCCGCCGGAATAGCCGGCTTCAACATGTTCAACGCCTTCCACAATTTCGTAGATAGCTTCTACACACCAGAAACACCCGGCACCAAAAGTTGCTTTTTCCAAATTATTCTCCGTTTGTTGTGCAAATAATGAAGTTGTTCCAAAGCTCAATATGAGCCCCAATGTCGATAATAATTTTATCATAGTCTCTATTTTAAAATGTTAATTTTGAATTGAACAACGATTTGTTTTCAGGATTGTTCTAAACAAAGTGTGGGAATGTTTTCGTTTCTTTTCATTAATTAAGTATACCATTTATATATTGTTTGCCACCAAACGGTGTTTGCCACCAAACGGTAACTAATCAAATGAAGATAATGAAAGCACAGTCACTTTTACTCTGTATACTATTCCCGGTTTTAATTACTTGTTCTTCAAAACAACAGATTGGAAACATGAATTATGGAGGGGTTGTTTCTTCGCCAAATGGTGATGTTTCTCTTACCGTAGAAGTTGAAGAAGGAGAACCGGTGTATCATTTGAAATACAACGATAAAGTATTGATAGCTCCATCCAGATTAGGGGTAATATTTAAAGAGACAAACTTGAGTCAAGATTTGACATTAGACTATATCGAATCATCTAAAGTGGATGAAATCTGGACACAGCCCTGGGGTGAACAAAAGGAAATTCGAAACAATTACGAAGAAATTAAACTCTATTTCTCCAAGAATGAGTCCGGTGAGAAAATGAATATTACGTTCCGTGTGTTTGATGACGGGTTGGGATTCCAATACGAATGGCCGGAGCAAGTAGGATTGCAAGATTTTGTGATTACTGATGAGATTACGGAATTCAATATGGCGGATGATCACACCGGGTGGTGGATAGGAGCATATCAATTAAATCGGTACGAACATCTATTTAATGAAACCCGTGTTTCTGAAACCGATACGGTTCACACTCCGTTTACCATGAAAACCGATGATGGAATTCACCTTTCCATTCACGAAGCGGCGCTTACCAATTTTGCAAGCATGACGGTGGCCAACAACGGAAATAATTCGCTGGAAGTGGATCTGGTTCCCTGGAAAAATGGGGATAAAGTTCGCGGTTCGGCTCCGCATAAATCTCCTTGGAGAATCATAAACGTTGGCGAAACTGCCGGCGACCTGATGACTAATTATTTGATGCTTAACCTGAATGAACCGAGCAAAATTGAAGATACTTCTTGGATCACACCGGGCAAATACACCGGTATTTGGTGGGATATGCACCTTGGAACCAAAACCTGGGAATCCGGGGAAATGCACGGTGCCACTACCGAATATACCAAACAGCTTATGGATTTCACGGCCAGACATGGGTTTTACGGGGTTTTGGTTGAAGGGTGGAATCAGGGCTGGGATGGAAGCTGGTTCGATAATGGAGATGTGTTCAGTTTCACTGAGCCTTATCCTGATTTTGATTTAAAAGAAGTTACCCGTTATGCTGATTCTTTGGGAGTGAAGCTGATCGGGCATCATGAAACGTCGGCGGGAATTTCAAATTATGAAGCACAGGTGGATGAGGCCTTTGACCTATATAATGAGGTCGGGGTTGAGGCCGTGAAAACCGGTTACGTAGGAGATTTTGTGGAAGGCGGTGAATGGCATCATGGACAATTTATGGTTCGTCATTACCGGGATATTGTGAAGAAAGCAGCCGAGCATAAGATCATGTTGAATGTGCATGAACCGATCAAGGATACAGGCATCCGAAGAACCTGGCCGAATATGATGACCCGGGAAGGTGCCCGCGGACAGGAATATAATGCATGGTCTGTAGATGGAGGAAACCCACCGAGCTATACCACCATTGTGCCATTTACCCGCGGATTGGTTAGTCCATTTGATTATACTCCGGGCGTGTTCAACCTTTTACTTACAGACAAGCCCGAAAACCCTGACAACAATCGAGTTCAACACACTTTGGCCAAAGAGCTGGCATTGTACGTGGTAATATACAGTCCATTGCAAATGGTTTCGGATTTGGTGAAGAACCTGGAGGCCAATCCCACTGCCCTTGAGTGGGTGAAGGCGGTGCCGGTTGATTGGGAAACTACATTGGTTCCTAAAGCAGAAATCGGAGATTATGTAGTGGTGGTTCGCAAAGACCGCAATTCCGGGGACTGGTATTTAGGTGGGATAACGAACGAGAAAGCCCGGGATTTTGAAGTTGAACTCGATTTCCTGGAATCCGGTAAAACCTACGAAGCCCAAGTCTGGGCAGATGGAGAAGATGCCGATTGGAAAACGAACCCATATCCTTTGGAAAGAACCACCGAAGAGGTGACTTCAGAATCGGTTCTGGAATTAAACCTTGCCAAAGGCGGAGGGGTGGCAGTACGATTTGCACCCAAAAATTGATGACCTAAATCTGAAATATATATAATCATGAAAAGAATCATATCCATACTGGTACTCACTTTAATACTAATCGGAAATATTCGGGCACAGGATGCCCCAACCACTCGTGAAATGAACCTCATCAACTGGCTGGAATTTGAGGAGTTTGTACCGGAAAAGATAGAGACGGTTTTGTTGCCCACAGGAACATTGGAGCCACATGGGGTGATCCCGAATGGGTCAGATAATCTGGCACCTGAAGCCATGGCAAGGGAACTGTCAGCTGATCTTAACGCGATGGTAGCTCCAACACTGAATTATGGAATGACGGGGACATTGGCGGCCTATCCCGGCGCTTTTGCCATGAGTGAAGATGTGTATCGTGCTTTTGTTGGGGAGATTCTTGAAGGGCTGCATAAAAATGAATTCAAGAATATTATCATACTGAATGGACATGGCGGTGGTCAGACAGCCGTACTTCAGGATCTTGCAGCTGAATTATCAAACAAACTGCAGGTCCGCATCATGGTTATCAACTGGTGGAGTCTGGCATCAGAAGACACCTTTGCTGTGTTTGATGAAAACGGAGGTCACGCCGGAAATAACGAGACAGCTTATATGCAAGCCGTTACACCCGGTCATATTCACCCTGAACGATATACCGGAGCCGAAATGACGACCCCATATCCAAGTGGGAGCACGTGGTCAGCATATCCGTTTCCATCATCTATTGGTTTGTATGAGCCGGGACAGGGATTCCCTACTTTTGATCAGAAACAGGCGGAAGAGTATTTTGAGAAAGTAAACACCCGTGTCGGTAATTTGATCAAAATAGTGATCGAAAAATGGGATGTGGCCGGATTGTTCAGAGATTGAGGTTTAGTTCATCAACAAAAAAAGCCCGTCTCTTAAATAAGAAACGGGCTTAATTTTTATGTGCTCACGAAAGGAATCGAACCTTCACGGCCGTTAGGCCATACGCCCCTCAAGCGCACGCGTCTACCAGTTCCGCCACGTGAGCATTGTAGCAAATGATAAATCGAAGGGCGACAAAGATAGTGCTTTTGTCCTTCAAAATTCAACGCTTTTCAACAAAATCACAGCAAAAAAATTCAACATTTAATGTTGAATATTCTCACCCCTCTTCTTCCAACTGTCTTTTTGCATAATCATTATCAGGGTCAATCTTCAAGGCTTGCTCATAATAAGTACGAGCTTTATCCGGTTGACCACCCTTATTGATCATGTCCCCCATAAGAATCCAGTTCTCAGCATCCTGAGGATCTTTTTTAATACGCTCAATGAGGTATGGAATAGCTTCCTGTCCTCGGTTCGTCATCAGCATTAACATCACCTTATTTCGGTGAGCGGCAGATGTGTCGTTCAATTCAATAGCCTTATCAAAATCTTCTTCGGCTTCATCAAGTTTCTCTAACTGCATCCGCACATTGCCGCGAAGATTGAAATAAGCTGCATTATCATCGTCGAGCTCTAAAGCTTTTTCAATTGCCTCTATGCTTTTGTCGTATTGGTTTAGCTGTTGCATTACCAAGGCTTCAAGGTAAAATGCTTCATGCGAATCGGGCTGCTCCTTCTGCAGCTCTCTGGCTACATCCAGCGCATAATCAATGTCCTTTTCTCTTAGTAATTCAAAACCTTTATTCAGTTTCTCTTCAAAATTCATGGAGTATGGTTATTTATCTTTATTTGAATTGGATAAGTCTTCGTATTCCGCTTCTTCAATTTCATCAATATTTCTGCGCCGATTTTGTGCCCCGCCGCCAAACGGGTTGAAGTTTTTCTGACGCTTATTGGAAGGTAAGAACAATCGGTTGATATATCTCACCAAAAAGAAAAATATGATGGTAAAAAATATAAACTTAAGCATGGTGCTCAGGGTGCAATATGAATATGTGTATTGGTACGAACGGGTTGATTAAAAATCTGTTCTTCAATGTATGTTAAGTGCTCTACATTATTGACAAAATCTATTTCAGAAGCATTCAAAATAATTAACGGAGCCCGATTGTAGTGATGGAAAAAATGATTATAAGCGTCGTTGAGTTCTTTAAGATACTCAGGAGTGATGTTCCGTTCATAATCTCGGCCCCGGGCTCTGATATTTTCCATGAGGCGGTCTACGGAAGATTGTATGTAAATGATTAGATCAGGCTGGGCGGCTATACCTGTCATGATATTAAAAATATTATCATATAAGGCCATTTCATCCTGATCAAGATTCAAGCGCGCAAAAATTCGATCCTTTTCAAAGATATAATCGGAAATAGTAAACTGATGAAACAAGTCTTGGCTCATCATATTTTGTTGCTGTTTAAAACGACTGGCTAAAAAGGCCAATTGTGTTTGAAAAGCATAACGTTCTCGGTCTTCATAAAACTTTGGCAGAAAAGGATTGTCTTCAAATTCTTCCAACACCAAACGTGCGTTTCTCCGCTCAGCCAAAAGGGAAGCAAGCGAGGTTTTTCCCGCTCCAATTACACCTTCAATTGCAATAAAATCATAGGAGTTGGGCATCAGCTACCAGTTCAATGTTGTTTTATCTATTTCAAGATCCGGCGCTTGTTCGATTAATGTATCCACGTGCTGAGCGGAAACGGGATCTTTCCAATTGGGAAAAACATCTTTTAATGGCAATAGAACAAACAAACGCTTTGTGTATTCCTGATGAGGAATGATAAGGTTATCTGTTTCAATGACCAAGTTATCATAGGTAATTATATCCAGGTCAATGGTTCTGGCTGTCCATTTTGGATAGCGGGAGGGGCGGCCTTGCTTTTTTTCTTGCGTTTTTAGCTTTTCGAACAGCTCTTCAGCAGGTAAACTGGTTTCAATTGAGATGACTCCATTGAGAAATTCTTTATCTGATGGACCTACGGGTTCAGATTTATAAATAAAAGATTTTTTTATTTCGGATTTTGAAATTACCTCCAAAAAAGCAGCTGCTTCCTGAAGTTGGTGATGAGGATTATTGAGATTTGAGCCCAATGCAATCACTACATGGGCCATGACATCCTCGCTTCGGTATATTTCGTTTCGGATGAAAGGGGAGGACTCAATTTTCGTACAGCAACTTCGAGCTGATCTATTCCGGGGAAAGCCTTGGAGATGTCATTACCAATCCGGAAACACAAATGTTCAATTAAGTCCACCGATTTACCGCCCATTATCTCGGATGTGATTTCGTGAACCTTGGTATAATCAATAGCATCAGATATCTGATCAGATTTCCCGACAACAGATAAATCAGCATGAAAAGTCACATCCACCTCAAAATCATTACCCTCTTTTTTTTCGTGTTCATGCACTCCATGAAATGCCCTGAACTTCATCCCTTTTATGGTGAGGGTATCCATGAATTAAAGGCTGGCAACTTCTATACGCTGATGGAGTTCCTCAACCATGCGTTTGTGCTTGGCACTGGTTGAAATACGTTCTTCTACTGTAGAGATAGCGTGAATAACAGTAGAGTGATCCCGGCCGCCAAAGTGTAATCCAATAGTTTTTAAGCTGGACTTCGTAAATTTTTTCGAGAGATACATTGCGATTTGTCGCGCTTCCACAATTTCCTGTTTCCGGGTTTTTTCCCGCACTTTATTTGTATCAATTCCGAAATAGTCACACACATAATTTTGGATAGACTCAATGGAAATTTGTGTATTGGAGTCTTTCACCATGTCTTTTAATACACGTTTGGCCATAGCCAAATCAATATCATCAATATTCTGAAGGGAGGCGTGAGCAAGCAGTTTAATGATTGCACCTTCCAAATCACGGACGTTAGACTTGAAGTTGTGTGCTACAAACTCAATAATTTGCGGATCAATTTCGATTCCATTGTCGTTAGCTTTTCGTTCCAGGATAGCATAACGAGTTTCGTATTCCGGCATTTTAAGGTCAGCACTCAAGCCCCAGCCAAATCGTGAGATCAATCGTTCTTCAATATCAGGAACATCTTTAGGTGCGCGATCACTACTTAAAATAATTTGCTTTCCATCCTGATGCAGGGCATTAAAGATGTGAAAAAATTCTTCCTGTGTTTTTTCCTTACCACTGAAGAATTGAATGTCATCTACCATCAGCACATCAATATTGCGGTAAAACATGGAGAATTCACTTGCCCGGTTATTACGGATGGCATGAACAAATTCATTCGTGAAAGCTTCTGATGATATATAAAGAACAGATTTTTCATCACCGAACTTCTCTTTAATCTTATTCCCAATACTTTGTACAAGATGGGTTTTTCCAAGTCCTGTAGGACCGTACACAAAAAATGGATTAAAAGAATTGCTTCCGGGATTGTCGGCAATAGCCATAGCAGCTGAACGCGCCAACCGGTTACAATCACCCTCAATAAAGCGCTCAAATACGTAATTATTATTAAGGTTGGAATCGATTTTTGTTTTTCGGATTCCGGGGATCACAAATGGGTTTTCAATCCGCTCCGGATGGTATTCCGGATAGCCGTTAGATTCCTGTGGTTGTACAGGGCCCATGGGTCGCTGAGGCATGCGAACCGAGCGGTTATTTTCAAACTGCTCAGATTTTTCCATTACAATAGAATATTCGAGTTTTCCTTCCGGACCAAGTACTTTTGCGAGCGTAGAACGGAGCATATTATAATAGTGCTCTTCAAGCCATTCGTACCAGAATTGACTGGGCACCTGAACAGTGAGTGTGTTGTCTTTTAGAGATACCGGTTTGATGGGCTCAAACCACGATTTGTACTTCTGGTAACTAATGTTGTCTTTAATAATATCTAGGCAGTTTTCCCATGCCGATTCAACCGATAACTCGTGCAATTTTCCAAATCCCCCTAACGGTATTAGCTTAAAAGTGTAAGATCAAACCAAAGTCAGTTATCCACAAGCAAAGTTTACATTCTGACTTTGTGCCGAATTGAAAATGGCAATTTATTGAGCACTTGTCAAACGGTAGATGAGGTAATTTTAAAAAGTTATCCACATCATTAAATATTGTGTAAAGTATTGGTAAGCAATACATTAAGCGATTTTATAAATTATTTCCAAATTGCACCCAATACCTCATAATATTGCCGTAACACTGAATTAACGTTTATGAAAGGAGGGCAAAAGCTTTTTGAATTTTTTTTCCACAAGTTTTCCACATTGTAAAAATGCAGTCTTTGAATGTGATCGGAAATAAAATTTTTAGGAAATAATCAATCTTTTTTTGCTTTTAGAAAGCGAGGCTTTTGACTGTAGTCAGTTTTTATAATTGTAGTCCATTTATCCCCTTGAAATACTTGGCGGGCCTCTTCTGCATGATCCTCATGTAGTTCAAAAAAGGCTTCACCATTTTGTATTAAATAATTATAACAAAGATTTTCCAAAGCTTGGAACATTTTGTGTGTAGATTCACAAAATAAAGCCAGCTCCGGTTCATAGTTTTTTACCTCATCATCCAGTGTATTTTTTTCTTCATAATGGATGTAAGGAGGGTTGGAAACAATGAGATCAAATTTGTTTTTTGGAAAAGCTTTGGGTTCAAATAAATCATCCTGTGCAAGCTCAATTGTTACTTCGTTGTAACGAGCGTTTTCTTCTGCAATAGCTAACGCCTCTTCTGAAATATCTGTTGCAAATAAATCCCAACCTGGACGGGCATTTTTTAAAGCCACCGGAATGCATCCTGAGCCCGTACCCACATCTAAAACGGTTAGTTGTGAAGATTCATCATATAGTTCAAGAATCCAATCAACAAGTTGTTCGGTTTCTTGCCGTGGGATGAGGACTCCCGGCTCCACTTTAATTTTAACATGATGAAAATCAGTTTCACCGGTTATGTATTGAAGGGGTTCATGAGCTGCTCGGCGTTTCACCATTGGCTTGAGCAAAGCGAGTTCATCAGAAGACAATGGGCGGTCGTACTCCAGGTATAAGTCTAACCGCTTAATGGATAGCACATGTGCCAGAAGCCACTCTATACTGAGTCGGGGTGATTTTACCCCTTTGTCTTCAAAAAAATCGGTTGCCCACTCCATCATGCTAAGAACCGTCCAAATGGATGGTACTTTAGTCATGGATTATTCTTCCTCAGCTTCTTTGGGAGGTTGTTCTTCTTGAAGAGTTAGACCGTGACGTTTGGAAAAATCGAGAATGAAATCAATTACGTTAGACTCAACGTTTTGTTCTTCCGAAAGAGAGCTGCCTCGAAATCCCATGCGGCCACCTGTTTTCTTAAGGACAATTTTGTTGTGTTTGCCCTTACTTTCCAGAATGCAAGTTAAAGTAACGCTGGAATTGATTTGTTTTTCATATTCTTCGTAAACGGCTACATAAATCGTCTCAGACGAGCCTTCCGGAGAATATTCGTACAAAAATTTAGGCGGGTGTTCTTTGAACATTTTTGATGACATTCTGCGAAGCGTTGCAGTTGGCCCAAATACAAAATAAGTTGTGTGTGAATTCATGCTTTGTAGCTTGAATTAATTATTTTAAAGGTATGTTGTGTATAAAAAATTTGTGCTGAAAATAACATGATATTGCTTTAAGACAATAAGAAAATGAATAAAATTTCGTTACTGCATTGAATAAAGGGCTTAAAACCATTAAAAACTTACTTTTTAAATGAAAAAATTGATTTCTTTTACGCTATTATTCTTGATTTGCATGAACACAAATCAAGCTTTTGGACAATTTGGTGAGCCGGAAGTTCAAAAAAAAGAAGCACCGCGCAATTTATTTGATGAAGGCTACAAAACAGGATTCGGTTTTAATTTTATCCTCAGTGATTTTGGTATTGGAGCGGGAGGTCAGTTCAGGATAGGGCTTAATCCATATACAGAAGCAATTATTAACCTTAGGATTGCGGGCTTAAAAGACCCAACTGAACAAACTTTTACAGATTTTTTGGGATATCGAACAATCCCGGAGAAATATCAACGCGTTATCTCAGTCCCATTATATGCCGGGATTAAGAAAAGGTTTTTCGCTGATGCTATTGCTGATAACTTTAGAGTGTTCAGTTCATTGAGCGCGGGACCTACTTTTGCATTCTCCTACAGTTATTTCAATGATTTTAATGAAAACGGATTCAGGGAAAATGATGCTCGAATTTATCAATTTACCGAACCTGTAAATGATATTTTTACCGGTTGGAAAAACTCTGAGACTCATTGGGGGTTTGGTGGGGAGTTTTTAATTGGGGTTGATTTCGGCGATAATTTTTCAAATTTGTCAAGTGTGCAATTTGGATATACGATGAACTACTTTGCAAAAGGAATCCAAGTAATGGAACCTTGCCGACCTGATTTAAGTCGCATTAATCAAGCCCCTGAAAACCCTTGCAGTTCAGGGCCAAATACTATTGCTGTAGGTAATCAAGGTGATACCGCTCCTTTTGAAGAAGCCCACGATCCCCGCAAATATTTTGGATCAGCCCAAATCAGTTTTGTATTTGGATGGATGTGGTAAAATCAACTTCCTGTTAGTTTAGAAAACCATTCTTCAGGGTGGGCCAAACTATCTATAATCAGATCAGGATTTTGCTCGGAGAGATCTGTATGAGTAAACTTTCCGGTTGTTACCGCTACACATTTCATGCCGGCTTTTTTGGCACAGATTATATCTCTCGGGGTATCCCCGATAATAACAAAACGTGAAGGGTCTGGATCAATCCCCATAAGCTTTTTAACTTCCTCAATAGCAAGAAAGGGCAATCTGTTTCGGTCACGGTCAAATTCACCAAAAGCTCCGACGGAGAATTCGTAATTAATATTGGCAGCTTTTAATTTATAGCTGGCTGCAATGGGGTAATTTCCGGTGAGTAATCCTTTTAAAAAACCATCCTGTGAAAAATATTGAATTGCTTCATCCACAAACCCATGGCGCTCTACGAGGTCTTCATTTAAGCGTTCCTTCAGTCGTTGCAGATAAGCTGTTTTAAATTTCTGATATAAACCATTGTCATAGTCATGATTTACCAAAAAAGAAGTAAATATATCATGGTCAGTCCGCCCCGAAAAAGCATCCTTTTCCATGTTGGGGTAATTTATTTGATGCTCATCTAAAAGTTCCCGGAGTAACTTCCGGTTAAAGTTTCGGTTTACAGTTAATATGGTTCCGTCAATATCAAAGAGGATAATCCAGGGATGAGTTGCAGCCAAAATATTTTGTTTTAAATGTTTATACGTTCTTCACCTAAAGTTACGAAACTTCATGCTAAAATGGCTTTAAGTACATGTTAAATCGTGGTACCTTTGAGCAGTTAATCTCACAAACAAATCGGAGTAATTAAAATGAGTTTTATTGAAGACGTTCATGCAAGACAGGTGATAGATTCGCGGGGAAATCCCACCGTGGAAGTGGATGTTACTTTGGAAACCGGTACTGTAGGGCGAGCTGCTGTTCCGTCTGGTGCTTCTACAGGAGAGCACGAAGCCGTAGAGTTACGTGATGGCGACAAAGATTATTATTTGGGTAAAAGCGTTCTTAAGGCCGTTGAAAACGTGAATACAATCATTGTTGATGAATTTCGCGGACGGTCCGTTTTTAATCAGGTTGCTCTTGATGATTCATTGCTTGAACTGGATGGTACCCCCAATAAGGCAAAACTTGGAGCGAATGCTATTTTAGGTGTGTCAATGGCATGTGCCAAAGCTGCAGCTGAAGAATTAGGGATGCCGCTTTGGCGATATGTTGGCGGAGTGAATGCTAAGGTAATGCCGCTTCCTATGATGAATATAATTAATGGCGGATCGCATGCTGATAACAGTGTCGATCTTCAGGAATTTATGATTATGCCGGCCGGGGCCGAGTCTTTCAGCCATGCCTTGCAAATTGGAGCTGAAGTATTTCATAACCTGAAAAAAGTTTTATCTGACAAGGGGTATGGAACAGCAGTAGGGGATGAAGGTGGATTTGCCCCCAATTTGAAATCAAATGATGAAGCTGTAGAAGTTATTTTAACAGCTATTGAGAAGGCGGGCTATACTCCCAAAGATGATGTATTAATAGCTCTCGATCCTGCTGCTTCTGAGTTTTACAATGCTGATTCCGGATTGTATGAATTCAAATGGAGCGACGGCTCCAAAAAAGATACTGATGCCATGGTTGAGTTTTGGAGCAATTGGGTTGACAAATACCCCATTATTTCAATCGAAGATGGCCTGGCGGAAAACGATTGGGATGCATGGAAAAAACTAACCGAAGCTGTAGGAGATAAGGTGCAGCTGGTAGGTGATGATTTATTTGTTACCAATACTAAACGACTTGCAACCGGAATCGAACGAGGTATCGCAAACTCTATTCTGATCAAAGTGAATCAAATCGGGACTATAACGGAGACACTGGATGCGATCGAAATGGCGCATAAAAACGGATATACAGCCGTGATCTCACACCGCTCCGGTGAAACCGAGGATGTGACGATTGCTGATCTCGCAGTTGCTACAAATGCCGGCCAAATCAAAACCGGATCTATGAGCCGAACAGACCGAATTGCCAAATACAATCAGCTGATCCGTATTGAAGAACAGCTGGGTGATTCAGCCCTTTTTCTTGGACACGATGCCTTTGGATTATAAGCAGGCATTCTGAGTTATCTATTTAAAAAGCTGTCACTTCTGTGATGGCTTTTTTTATACTTTTTTATTAAATGGGTGTTATGGAACTTCTTTTTTTTATTATCGGGGCAGGTATTTTTGGTTTTGGTGTTTATCTCATCTACGATCATATTAACTATGAACGTATAGCGATGGAAACCAAGGGAAAAGTTGTTGGTTTTAAAGTTTCAAAGAGTTCAAAGAACAACGATATCTACAAACCGGTGGTGGAAAGTTACTTTGGTGAGTTCACATCAGGTTATGGTTCAAGCATACCACCCTATGAAATTGGTGAACGTGTAGATGTTTTATATATATCGGGGAAGGAGCCACGGCTAAAATCAAACATGCCGTATTATATGGGAATTATTCTGATGTTATTTGGAGGAATTTTTTGCCTCATATTCTTCTCAATTTTTAGTTTTACAGCCTATCACTTTCTAAGCTCACTGTTTTTTCTGTGCATAATCGCTGTGTTCGTACGAAAAAAATTAAAGGCGAATGGGATTGATTCTTTAGATGAATGGAAGGAAAAAATTGTACTGAAACAAGAACAAACCGAAGACTCCGAAAAACATATTATCAGGAATCGTGCCGACCTTGAAAAAATTCATGCCAGACAACAAAAAATGATAAAATTTGTCGGGCCGGTTTTTGCAATTATAGGTTTAGGGGTGATTGGCTTTGGGATTTACCTTGGGCTTGAAAGATATGATTTTCTGGAAACTGCAGTTCCTGCTTCTGGAACGGTGATTGATTTTCACGAAAGCCGGAGCGATGATGGCTACACCTACTATCCAATTGTGGAATATACACCGCCGGGGTCCTATGAAGCAGTCACTTTTCGACATGACACCGGCAGTAACCCACCTTCATTTCAAAAAGGAGAGGCCGTAGAAGTATTACACTTGCCGGATACCCCCGATGTGGCCATTATTGATAAAGGTATTTTTAACTGGACAACCTCAATATTTGTTACTTGCTTTGGACTGTTATTTACTATGGCAGGTTTGGCAGCTACGGTTAATTCAGTAAAGAGAAATAAGCGGTCAAAATTTGCTTAAAAAAGAGAATTGAAAAAAAATCTAAAATTAATTTGTAAGGAATACGTTTGAAATCGCTCTTACTTAGTATATAGTAGCTTTTAGAGCCGCCTCATGACATTCAGGGCGGCTCTTTTTGTAATAATATCGTCTGCTAAAAACTGAGAGATTGCGTACCATAAGGTGTATGCGAAATACCCACACAGAACTACTTAATTTCCGAAATCACCTGGACACCAAAATTGACTGGGCGCCTCATTTAAATATAATTGCAGGCCCAAATGGATCGGGTAAAACCAGCTTGATAGATGCTATTCATTACTTGTGTATGTCTCGCAGTTTTGTTTCAAACACTGATATGTATGTGGTGAATCAGGATGAAAGTTACTTTATGATAAAGGGGCATTTTGAAGGACAAATCAGGTCTGAATTTGACGTGTCCTGTTCCTATTCCCGTGGTGACGGAAAAAAGATTTTTGTGAATGATTCTCCGCTCGACCGGCTATCGGATTTAATTGGAATGGTACCGGTTGTTACATTGACTCCGGACGATAAAAAACTGACGTTAGAAGGCCCGACAGAGCGCAGAAGTTTCATTGATTCTTTTATAAGTCAGATTTCGCCGGCTTACCTCAGAGATTTAATTGAATACCGGAGGGTGCGAAAACAACGCAATTCGTTATTGCAGGAATATCGTGGCCCGATGTCTGTATTAGAAGCGTATCTTGAGCCTTGGAATGTACAGTTGGTAGAATCCGGTTCGCGAATTGTGGCCAAACGCCATGAAGTGCTGGAAAATCTAAAAGCATATCTTGCTAAAGATTATGCTATGATCTCCGGCATGGATTTAACCACCGATCTGGAGTATCAAACGTTCTGTGAACCAACTACAGATGTTGAAGTCATCGAAAAAAAGTACTACGAACAGTTGGAAAAAGTTCAAGCAAAGGAAATTGAACGAGAATTGACGACTATTGGTCCACATCGTGATGAGATAGTTTTTTTTCTGGATGATTTTGAACTTCGGCGATTTGGATCACAGGGGCAACACCGTTTATTTGCACTTTCCCTAAAGTTGGCTCAGCTTCATTATTATTCAGATGAACTGGATGATCTGCCAATATTAATGCTGGATGATGTGTTTGGTGACTTGGATCTCAAAAAGACCGAGATTTTACTGGATGCATTGCAGCAACATAAAGGGCAAATATTTATAACTTCCGCAAACCCGGTTCCTTTCGAAGATTATGTTACCTTTGACGGAACAAATAACCGTTTTTATGAAGTAGAAGATGGTAAAGTGAATGAGGTTCAAAAATGAGATTCGATACCCCAAAATCGCTAAGTTCAGTTCTGGAAGAATTTTTGGAAAAATTTCCCCAAAAAAGGAAGCTGAAGCAGGGAATGATTTTAGCTGCTTTTGAAGAAGTGGTGGGGAAGCGGATGGCTTCGGAAGTTGAAGATCTTCATTTTGAAGGCAATAAACTGGCAATGAAAGTGAAGCATCCATCATGGCGGGCGGAAATTCATGCAAGCCGGTTTAGTATCGCAAAAAAATTAAATGCTAAAGTAAAAGGTGATATTATAGCTGATATCATTGTACGCAGTTAGTTGACTAACCATAATCCCGCACATATATTCGGCTATGGCTGACATCTCGGAAAACAAATTTATTAATAAACTGAAAAACTTTATCAGGCCCGGCACCAAACCCGGAGCTGAAGAAGATGAGGTAAGTTTTTTTCGCAGAGAGAAAGTGATTGTTTTTATCGGGGCTTATATAATGGCTGTTTCGTTATGGTTTATTGTGAATTTGGGCGGAAGCTTCAGTATCAATGTGAATGTTCCTATTGAGCCTGGGAATGTACCGGAAAACATGGCCCTGACCGAAGAACTGCCTGAGTTCGTGCAAGTGGGTGTTTCCGGCGACGGTTGGCAGTTGTTGAATTTATATAACGATCCGCCTACAGTAGTCATCAATATTGAAGAAAGTGAGATTAATCTGTTTGATCAGGTCAGGCAGCGCCTCAGTTATTTGCAGGGAGTGGATATTGCGAAAGTTCAGCCTTTAATACTTTCCATAGATATGGAGCCAAAAATATCTAAAAAAATACCGGTTAAAGTGAATACCGACTTGGATTTTCAAAACAGGTTTGGTTTGGTTGGCGACCCGGTTTACAGCCCTGACAGTATAACGGTTACCGGGGCAGTATCTAAAATTTCAGACATTGATGTATGGGAAATTCAGGATACACTGAGGATGTCCGGTATAAGAAATGATATCTCCACAATAATACCACTGCATGATGCTGAGGGTGTAATCGAACTTTCAGATAATGAAATAACCTTTAATGCAGATGTTTCAGAATTTACAGAAGGAGAAACCACTGTTTATATTCAAACAAGAGGTTTGCCACGGGGACAAAATGTGAACTATAATCCATCTTCGGTTACGATTAAATTTGATGTTCCCATTGAGCAATATGCCGATGTAGAGAAAGTAAGGCCGTATGAAGTATATGTGCCGTACACCAAAATCCTGGAAGACTCTACCGGTTTTGTAACTCCTGACATTGAATTAATAGCCGATCAATTCGAATTACGCCTCCGGAGCTTTCAACCCAAGGCAGTGGCCTATTTTACGGTGTTGGAATAATATTATCCAAATAAACCCATAAGGTTTGTCGAACTGTAATCCATTCCAATATTCTTATGCAGCTTTATTAACTGCAATGTAAGCGCACTTATTTAATACCGGGTGCACAAGATGATCATTCCTCAAATCTATTATTTTCAAATTCTGTATTGAGGTAGAAACGTTTTATTTTATTACCTACCTGAAGCCTAAAGTAACCCTTTTCAAGAATTGGATCTCCCTGAAAATTCGGATAAGTAAGGTGTTTATCCGGATTAATTGTGACGGAAACATTTTTGGTTTCACCGGGCTGTAAATCAATACGCTGAAAATGGGATAATTCTTTCACGGGACGTGTTATACGGCCTACTTCATCGGTCAGATACCATAAAACAATCTCTGTTCCAGCAACATTACCAGCATTAGTTACAGATATTTCAGCTGTGATTTCACCATTTGAGCTGAGGGTGGTATCGCTAAGCATAAAATCGCTGTAGGAAAATTCAGTGTAACTTAGTCCATGGCCGAAATTCCAGAGTGCCGTTGTTTTATTTGCTTGCTCAATATTGTTGGCAACTTCCGCATCAAAATAATAGACTGCACTGGATTTGTGATTGTAAGGAACAGCGTGCCCTACAAACTGTGGATATGAAAATGGTAATTTACCGCTTGGGTTATAATCACCACTCAGCACATTAGCAACGGCTTCTGCGCCTTCAAATCCCGGTAGCCCGGCCCAAACTATAGCGCTTGTATTAGGTACTACTTCTGTGATAACTCTCGGTCGGCCGGCAACTAAAACCATCACGGAAGGTTTGCCGGTATTATTAACTGCCTTTATTAAATCCAATTGTTCATGAGGTAATTCCAGGTTAGTAATGTTACCTACAAATTCAGTGTAAGGCTCTTCTCCAGTTGCTATTATTATTGCGTCAGCTTCTTCAGCAGCCTGATCGAATCTTGATCTAACTTCAGAATTTTTAACTCCAATGGAATCCATACTCACAATTTTGGAATTTGGAAACTCTTCCTTAAGAGCCTTCTTAATTGTTTTCATCGACTCAGGGTATCGGTCTTCTGGAGCTCCCTGCCAGGCAAGTGTCCACCCACCTGAGAGGTTTCTTTTGCTGTTTGCTGATAATCCAACTACCAATAGATTTTTAATGTCTTTCGATAGCGGCAAGACGTTTTCAGTATTTTTCAATAGTACTATAGACTCTTGAGCAGCTTTTAATGCAATGGCCTTATGAGCCTCACTTCCAATTTTATCAAATGCTTTACCTGATGGATAAGGATGTTCGAATAATCCTAATTCAAATTTAAGCTTCAAGATACGTCGGACTGACTTATCTATACGTTCTTCACTGATTAATTCATGGTTAACTAGTTTGATCATGCTTTCATTGAATTCCAACGATTCCGGTGTCATACTCATGTCGATGCCTGCATCTACAGCATGCAGAGTTGCTTCATCATAAGTGCGAGCAGTTTTGTGATAATCATAAAGTTTTTGAATATCAGCCCAGTCTGTAACGATTACACCTTCAAAACCCATTTCATCTCTTAAAAGATCTGAGAGTATTTTTTTTGAAGCATGCACCGGTATTCCATTAATTTCAGCACTGTTAACCATGATGGTTTTTAGTCCCTCATCTATAGCTGCCTGAAATGCAGGGCGGTGAAATTCATGGATGGTTTGCATAGACAAGTCAACCGGTGTTCGATCCCAACCGGAACGGGGTACTGAATAACCAAGAAAATGCTTTCCTGTGGCAGCCAATCTATAGGGGAAAGTTTCGAAATCACCCTGGAAGCCTTTCACATAAGCTCGGCCAAGTTCTGATGCCAGGTAAGGATCTTCGCCAAAGGTTTCATACATTCGTGCCCAATACGGGTTTTGTCCAAGGTCAAGAACCGGTGCGAAATTCCATATATGTCCTAATGGGCCAGACTCAAGAGCTGTAATTCTTCCATTTTGTAAAGAGTTTTCAGGGTTAAAAGTAGCTCCGATATTAATGTTATGAGGAAAGATTGTGCTTCCCTGAACATAGCTGGCTCCATGTATATGATCGATCCCGTAAATAATGGGTATTCCTAATCTTGTGTCTTCTACGGCTATACGCTGAAGTTCTTCAACATACTTTATCCATTGCTCAGGTGGAACTGCTTCCCCATTTAGAAATGAGCCGATATGATGGTTTTGTAACAGATTGCGAGCTTTATCTGTATCAAGGTTAACATCATATTGTATTCCTTCATTATTAATCAGGGTAATATTCAGCTGAGACATTTGCCCCACCTTTTCTTCCAGGGTCATACGGGAAAGCAGATCTTCAACCCGTTTATCTACAGGAGCAGAGGCATCTAAATATAGCTGACCAACTGCAAATGTATTGACGGAAAGGATTATTAAGAGGCTCAATAAAGAGATAAGGACAAAATTGTTATCCTTAATACTGAGGCTTTTTTTGAGAGTAAATTGGATATGCATAAGTATGTAGTTCTGAATTTAATATTAAATATCTAACTCCCGGAGTACAGCACAAGTCTATACTTATAACATTTCCTGCCTTTAGCAGGATAGAGTTAGATACAATTCAGAACGACAGAACAGTTTGAAGCTAATGTAAGATTTCCCAACAGTCAAGACTGTAGTTTTATATTTTATAAACTAGTATCTGACCCAACATCTTCGGAGACCTATTTGCTGTTAATAAATAGTCTCTTATGTTTGAAGGAAAATATTAGGTACATCTAAATTAACTCTTCATATTAAACTCTTTTGTTTCATAAGCACCTAAACATCAAAAAATTAAAGCTTCTAAATTGAGGGCTGCAAATCAAAAATCTAATTATGATTTAGAGCTAGATGGGCTCTGGGAGAAGGTGTGCTCAGGTGATGAAGAAGCATTAGAGCAGTTTTTTTAAAAAACATTCGACTCACTTTACAGCTATGGCTATCGAATAATTCCGAATTCTGAAAATGTACGGGATGCAATTCAGGAAGTGTTTTTCCAAATATGGAAATACCGGGGAAACCTGGAGAAGCCAAAATCAGTTAAAGCCTATATTTTTATTTCACTGCGCCGCGAATTATTGAACAAAAAAAAAGCGAATCAAAGACGGTTAGAGATAGACAATAAATACCATGCAGAAGAATTTGATCCGCTTATGCACTACAGTAATTGGGAGCGAATTTTGGGTCTTGAAGAAGATGAGAGCAAGGAATTAAAAAAAGCGATAGAGACGCTTACGGCCCGTCAACGAGAGGTTGTTTACTTAAAATATTTTGAGGGGATGTTAACAGAAGAAATTTCTGAAATTTTACAGATTCGCTCTCAGAGTATCTACAATTTGATGTTTGATGCGATAAATAATCTGCGGAATTTTCTGGATAAATAGTTGCTAATTTATTTATCCATCTCAGTAAGATATTGGCAGGTAATGACTTAAGAGAGAAGTAATTTTTTTATAAAAATTCTAAAAAAATATAGAGTAGAAATAACTTTGGCGCCTCTCTTTATAGATAGAAATCGAGGTTAATCTAACTATTAAAAGAAAATATATATATGCCAAGTCAGCTCTCTGATCTATTAATGGATGACTCCTTTGTTCGCTTTTTAAAAGGAAAAGCATCGAAGAAAGAAGAAGTTCGTTGGTCTGCCTGGATGCAGCAAAATAATGAGCATATCCAGCTTGTAGCTAAGGGCCGAGAATTACTGAGCAAAGGTTTGCAGCCTTTACCAAGGCCAAATGTAAACTTGGAGTACGAACAATTTAAGAGGCGTATCGATTCAGAAAATCGATATAAGCCTTATAAAAAAGTTCAAAAACGCCAAAGAAAATTGGTTTGGGCTACAATGGCTGCAGCTGCAAGTATTTTATTATTAGTTGGATTTTTAGCCCGGCAATCATTTATACAGAACGACAGAACAGAACAAAGCCGGGTTGCCTCGATTGATTATAGAATACTTGAATCAAAATCAGGTCAAAAAACTTCTGTCCAATATTCGGATGGCTCCAGAATCGTGATAAATGCGAATTCAAAGATGCGCCTCCCGCAAAAAGCCATTGGTACAGATACCATGCAAGTTTGGTTAGAAGGGGAGGCTTTATTTAATATTGCTCAAAAGCCGGAGTCTGAATCAAGAACTTTTATAGTTCATACACCAGATGGAAGGGTGTCTGTATTGGGGACCACATTTGCTGTGAATACAAGAAAGTCTCAAAGTCAGGTAGTTTTAGCGGAGGGCAGTGTCAGGATAAATGTTCAGGGTACAGGTAACAACACAGGTTTGGCATATACCATGCTGCCCGGTGAACTGGCGCTTTTTTCCCCTGAATCAGACGGAATAATAGTGGAAAAGGTGAATGCAGAAGTTTATACCTCCTGGGCCAGTGATACTTTGATTTTAGAAAATACTCCTTTAGCTGATCTTATTGAAAGAATTGAATTTACTTATGATGTGAAAGTTCAGGTTGAAGTTGAAGAACTTCTGAAAGAAGAGTTAACAGGTAGATTCGAAAATGTGAATTTAGAATTTCTCTTGAAAGGAATTGCCCGGGCATTGGATGTTGAGGTTACAAGGCAAGATGAAACAATTTATATAAAAGAAAAAAGTAATGGTTCTGTTCAAAAAGGATCATGAAAAAGAAAAGAATAGATATAACGAAAAACCTAAGTGACATGAAAATCAAAAGATATTCCCTTTTAGTTTTGTTCAGTTTGTTTTGTGGTGTTAGCACATCATGGGCTGGACAGGATGAAGCGCAGTATGCTTTCAATAAGAATGTTGGACATACTCAAAGCCCTGAAAATATGGTGCTACTCAAAAAACATTTATCTGATTTAGAAAGCGCTTACAATGTAGTTTTTTTGTATAAATCTGACTTGATCGAAGGTAAATTAAGCAAAGAAAATGATCTTAAAGGCGATTTATATGAAAAATTAGAGGTTCTTTTGAGTCCCCATGATTTGGTTTCTTCATACTTGGGAGATCGTACTTTTGTGATTATAAGTAAAGAAGAGTCTAAAGAAGAGGTAGCTATTGCAGATACTGTAAGGGGCCAAGTTACCGATGCTGTCAACGGTGATGTATTGCCGGGAGTTAATATTTTGATTAAAGGTACAACCAAAGGTACTGCAGCTGATGTTAATGGTAATTATATACTCACCAATACAGAGCCACAGGACACTTTGGTTTTTTCCTATATCGGGTTTCAAGTACAGGAAGTTCCAATTGATGGCCGCAAAATAATTAATGTTCAGTTACAACCATCAATTTTAGCTTCTGATGAACTTATTGTTGTGGGTTATGGAACAAAGAAAAGAAGCGAGATAACCGGTTCTGTCTCCTCAATCAGTTCTGAAAGCATAGATGATACGCCGGTGCTTCGAGTTGAACAAGCTCTCCAGGGTCGTACTGCAGGAGTATTTGTAGCAAATCAATCGGGTCAGCCCGGGGAATCTCCTACTATTAGAATACGTGGTGCCGGAACAACAGGAAGTGCAGACCCCCTGTTTGTGGTAGATGGAATGGCAGTTGGCGGTATTGACTATTTAAATCCGGGTTCTATTGAGTCAATTGAAGTGCTTAAAGATGCATCTTCGGCAGCTATTTATGGTGCTCGGGCGGCTAATGGGGTGGTTTTAATTACCACTAAATCAGGACGCCCCGGTGTTACAAATGTAACCTATGACGGGTATGCCGGTGTCCAAAACTCATGGAAAAAAATAAATATGCTGGATGCCCGGCAATACATGATGATGATGAACGAAGGGGCGGCATTTGCAGGTCTGAGCTTGCCATTTCCGGTGGATCCTCAGATAACGGGGGGGACCGATTGGCAAGGTGCAGTATTTAATGATAATGCTCCGATGAGTAACCATCAGATTACTATTTCCGGTGGGAACGAAAATACTCAGTACTCAACCGGCATATCTTATTTTTCACAAGAAGGAATTGTCGGGGGCGATAAGTCTCAATTTGACAGGAACACCTTTAGTTTAAAATTGGACAACAGAGTAAGTAAGGTATTCAGATTTGGTAATAGTCTGAATTATAGCCGAATTAATAGGAATGCTGTATTAAGCAACAGTGAGTGGGGATCCCCTCTAAGCAATGCATTAAATATGGATCCGCTTACACCGATTTACGAAACTGATTCTGACGACTTGTTAAGTTATCCAAGCACTGCTGTTCAGAACGATGGTAGATATTATGGTATATCTGAATATGTGACCCAAGAAATTGTAAATCCGCTTGCACGCTTAGAGGTAACTCATGGTGAAACTCAGGTAGATAAATTAGTGAATAATCTTTTTGCTGAGTATGAGTTAATGCCAAATTTACTTGCAAGAAGCAGTTTTGGTATAGATGCTGCTTTTGTTAAAAGCGATAATTATGTGCCAATTTATTATTTGAATTCAGCCCAGAATAACAGCCAATCGCTGGTAAGTAAAACGGAAAACAGATGGTACACCTGGAACTTTGAAAATACCATTAATTATCAGTTCAATATCAGAAACCACAATGTGGATGTATTGGGTGGTATTTCAGCACAAAAAGTTCATTTTGAAGATCTTTTTGGTTCAAAATCTGGCCTTTTGATGAATAATCCCGAAAATGCATGGATAAATGTGGCCGCAGATGAAGAATCCATGCGTACTGCCGGTGGCGCCTATAATGAAAAACTTCTGTCTTATTTTGGTCGAGCAAGCTATAACTATAACGACAAATATCTGCTGACCGGTATCCTCCGTGTAGATGGCTCATCAAAATTTGGCTCTAATAACAGGTATGGAATATTTCCATCAGTTTCTTTGGGCTGGGTGATGAGCAATGAAAGTTTTATGGATGATTTAGAAGAAATCAATCTCCTGAAGTTAAGAGCTTCGTGGGGGCAAAACGGAAATCAGAATATTGGCAACTTTGCTTACACATCTACTATCGCAACAGGCTATGGCTACACATTCGGGGATAACGAATCCTACGTTACAGGTTCAGTTCCTTCCAGTGTACCAAACCCAAATCTTAAATGGGAAACTTCAGAACAATTGAACTTTGGTGCTGATTTAGGGTTATGGCAAGATCGCCTGATATTGAAATTAGATTACTATCAAAAGGAGACCAAAGGCCTACTTGTAAGAGCACCAATTCCAGCCCATGTTGGAAACAATGCACCCATTGTTAATGGTGGTAGTGTGAGAAATGATGGGTTTGAATTTAGTGTCGATTACCGAGACTACAGAAATGAATTCAGCTATAATGTAGGATTGAATTTTGCACTGAATAAAAATGAGGTGACTCATATCGGAAATGCAGAAGGAGTAATTGTAGGTACAGGTTTTGCGACCTATGGTATCGTAACGCGTGCTGAAGAAGGATATCCAATCGGGTATTTCTGGGGCTATAAAACTGATGGTATCTTCCAAACTCAACAGGAAGTTAATAACTATGTGAATGGGAACGGCGATCCTATACAACCATTAGCACAACCCGGAGATGTTCGATTCAGAGATTTGGACGGTAATGGCCGAATCGATGATGGGGATCGTGGCATGATTGGTAATCCTACCCCGGATATGACATTTGGAGCAAACTTTGGTGCCAACTACAAACAATTTGATATGTCTGTTTTCGTGCAGGGAACACTTGGTAACGAAATATTTAATGCCACCCGCCGACATGATCTGACAATGTCTAACATGCCGGTATCATATTTGGAACGATGGAGAGGCCCCGGCACTTCCAATGATTTACCCCGGTTTACCTGGAATGACAGTAACGGTAATTGGTCTAAGATCTCTGACCTCTATGTTGAAAATGGCTCATACCTAAGAGTGAAGAATGTACAGTTTGGATATAATATCCCTGACAGAGTTCTGCAACGTATCAGCCTCAGTAAAGTTCGTTTGTACCTGTCTGCTGACAACTTATTTACCCTTACAGGTTATAGTGGATTTGATCCGGAAATTGGATCAGCATCACCTCTTAGCGTGGGTGTAGACCGTGGCGTTTACCCACAAGCCCGCAGTTATCGCATGGGTGTCAATATTACTTTTTAACAGTTTATCTATACAAAAAAACTTCAGATCATGAATAATTTAAAGATAATTCAATCCATTTTGATAGTGACCATTGCAGTCTTTGCAAGTAGTTGCGACAGTTTTCTTAATGAACAGCCTTTGGACCAGCGAGTAGAGTCCAACTTCTATGAAACGCGGGAGGACGCACAGGAAGCTTTAGTTGCTATTTATGATGTATTGCAATGGAATACGATAGTTGGATTTCACGTTCCGGAAATGTTGAGCGATATAGCTTCTGATGATGCCTATGCCGGTGGTGCAAGCCGAAACGATGCTCCCAATATCATTGAAATTGACAAGCATAATATCCGCACTACAAATGGTGAAGTACATGGACTATGGCAAAAATATTACACTGGTATTTACAGGGCTAACAAGTACATCAAAGAAGTTGAGACGCTTGAGATAGAAGATTCTTTCAAAAACCGCACCATTGCTGAAGCTAAATTTTTAAGAGCGTACTACTATTTTGATCTGGTACGATTTTTTAGAAATGTACCTTTAATAACTGAACCTCTGGACAATCCTGATCAGTATAACCAACCACAAGCTTTGCCATCGGAAGTGTTTTCGCAAATTGCTCAAGACCTTACGGCCGCAATACCTGCTTTACCTGGTATTATTCCTGCGAATGAAAGTGGCCGGGTTTCGAAATGGGCTGCACAGGCATTATTAGGAAGAGTTTATCTCTACTACACAGGTGTTTTTGGTGAAGATTTGCCGGCGGGTAATCAAACGGTTGACCGGGCAATGGCAATCCAAATGGTTGACAGTGTAATTAATCATAGTGGACATTCATTGCTTCCGAATTATGAAGACAATTTCAAACCGGATTTTGAATTTAGTAATGAGTCGGTATTTGAAATATCGTACTCTGATTCTAAGCCTTGGTGGGATTGGGGATTTATTCAAGGTGGAGAAGGAAACATGGCACCTCAAATGCAGGGGCCGCGAGTTGATCAGCCTGCTGATGAAGATTACCAACGGGGATGGAGCTTTTCAACTGTAACCCAGGAGCTTATTGATGAATTTGATCCTGCGGATCCTCGGCTCGATGCAACAGTGTTGTTTGAAAGCGAACTCAACTTCGGATTAACGGTAGGTTTCCAACATACAGGGAAGTTTACTCAAAAATACACCACTCATAAATCCTATACTCCATCTGATGGACAACTCGAGCTAAACTGGGGAAATAATTACAGAGTGATCAGATTTTCTGATGTGTTATTGATGGGTGCTGAACTTTACTTGAACGATAATAATGCAGGACAGGCTAAAGACTATTTGGATCTCGTCAGACAGCGAGCTGGAATGCCTGAAGTGGCGGCGACTATGGAGAATATAAGAAAAGAACGCAGAATAGAATTAGCGCTTGAAGGTCATCGATATTGGGATCTTCAACGATATGGTCAAAATGAAGCTGAACAACATATCACGATTACTGGCAGCGTAAAACAAGGATATCAGGGGGATGCTTCTGATTTTGGAGTGACCTACAATACTGCAAGATTGGGCTTATTCCCCATCCCGCAAAGTGAAATTGATATTTCAAATGGTGAGCTTCAGCCGAACCCCGGATACTAAGGTATATCACCTTTAAATAAGATAATATTAAACCGAAGAAACAAGATTATGAGAACATCAAAAGAAATTCAATGGATACTTCCCGTTTTGTTGATTATTGGACTTGGAGCTTGTGACCCACAAGTTTCTTCAGCTCCTGATCTCAAACCAGCTCCTCATTCTGATAACGTAACATTTGAGGTTACTCCAGATGCAGCTAATCCAAATATTATTCAGTTTGAAAATACCTCAGAAGGTAGTTTTAAAGCTCTGTGGGACCTGGGTAACGGTCAAACTGCAGATGGTGATATCGTATTAGGAGAATATCCGTTAGAAGGAGAATATACGGTGGTATTGACCATTTTTACCGAGTCTGGTCAGGCGTTGAATTCAAAAACGGTAACCATCGCCGAAACAAATGTCTCTATGTTGGATGATCCGAATCTTAACATGTTGACCGGTGGTGCAGATGACATCGACGGTAAAACATGGGTTATTGATAGCACAAAAATTGGTCATATGGGAGTAGGCCCCTTAGAAGGTGATTGGCCCGAATGGTGGCAAGCACCTCCGGAAGCTAAGACAGGGGCAGGTTTATACAACGATCGTTATACTTTTCAACTCAGTGATGGTTTTGTTTATAACATGGAAACAAACGGTGATGTTTTCCTTAATGGTGCCTACGGTGATGAATTCGAAAATACAACTGTTCCGCCGGATGGAGCCGATTTAATGGCACCCTGGACTGCTCCTGCTAACCAGTCATTTAGCTTGATAGAGGAAGAAAATGGTGACTTATTCCTGAAAGTGGCTGATCCTACATTTATAGGATTCTATGCCGGAGCAAGGACCTACCAGATACAAGAACTTACCGAGAATGTAATGAGAATTAGATACGAAGATCCAAAGAATGGTATAGCTTGGTATCATCGTTTAATTCAGGAAGGTTACGAACACCCAATTGTACCTCTGCCATATAAATCTGAGGAATTAGCGGATAACTTTGATGATGAGGGCAATGTAGATTGGGGCACAGATCAAATCGCATCTTTTGTTGAAGGATATGATAACCCTGCACCAATCGGTGTAAATACATCTGCCAAAGTAGCTAAATATGAGAAAGGATCTGCTTTTTATGATAACGTTTACATTGATCTGGGCTATGAGCTTAACCTCAATGAGCGGTCTATTGTACGCTTAAAAGCTTATTTACCTTCCTATAATGACTATGAAACAGTTGCTTCAAACAAAGAATCCTGGGCATCCGGAATACTTGCGCAACAAGTTGAAGTAAAGCTGCATAACGTAGATGGAGCAACCGGATTAGGGGGTAATTCATGGCAAACACAAGCCACAGTGATTCAGCCTGTAGCCGAGACAGATACATGGGTAGAACTAGAGTTTGTTTTCAGTGGTGTAAGCGACCGTGAAGATTTCGACCGTATCATCATTCAGATTGGTGGCGAAGGCCATGGAAACCCTGGAATATTCTTTATAGACGACTTCCAACTCACTTCACAGTAGCAACTAGTAAATAGTAGTTTAAGGAAGGAAGTGAGAGCTTCCTTCTTTTTTGATTTAAGATGCTTAGCAGATGTATAAGAGCAAAAACATTATAAAGCAATTATTAATTACCCTAACCCTGATATTAAGCTTTTCTAGTTGTTCAACAGGTAATACTGTGGATAGTTTTGACTATGATGAGATTGACCCATCAGATACTCTTCAAGTGGGTGACTTAATTTGGTCGGATGAATTTAATACTACAGGTTCACCAAACAGTAACAACTGGACTTACGATATCGGTCATGGTAACAGTGGTTGGGGAAACAATGAAGTGCAATATTATACGGATGAGTCTAAGAATGTTCGGATCGAAAATGGGATGCTCATTATTGATGCATTGAAGGAAAACAATGAATGGACTTCAGCACGAATTAAAACTCAGGGCCTAAAAACATTCAAATTTGTCACTGTAAAAGTAAGGGCAAAACTTCCTGCAGGATCGGGTACTTGGCCTGCTATTTGGATGTTAGGTTCTAATATCACAGAAATTGGATGGCCCGCCTCAGGAGAGATCGATATTATGGAGCATGTAGGCAAGGATCCGGGGATGATTCATAGTGCTCTGCATACTCCGTCAAGTTATGGAAATACTCAGAACACGGGGCAAATGGAAGTGCCGGACTTTAGCGAGGAATTTCATGTGTATGAAGCAGTCTGGACTCCAGGGAGTATAACTTTCAAAATTGACGGGGAAAGTTTCTATACCTATAACCCTTCTACTAAAGATGCAGACACGTGGCCATTTCATGATGATTTCTTCATCATATTAAACGTTGCTATGGGAGGAAACTGGGGGAGTGATACCGAATATGAAACTTCAGGCTTGAAAAATGGCATTGACCCCAATATAGATCATGCCCGCATGATTGTAGACTATGTTCGCGTTTATAAGAATTAAGAATTTTACCCAAAAAGCCCTTGAATACTTCCCCCATCGTGACTAATGGTTTGCCCAGTTACATAACCAGCATGAGGCGAAAGTAACCAAGTTGCCAGTGAGGCAAACTCTTCTGCTTTCCCCATTCTTCCAACCGGAATATTTGCTTCCATCTTCTCTTTGGCTTCTTCAAAACTGATATTCAGTGAAGCTTTGTTCTTTGAAATTACCCTTTCAATGGCCGGGGTTTCGTGTGAACCGGGAGCAAGTACATTAGCTGTTACTCCTGATTTTGCAACTTCAAGAGCCAATGATTTAACAAAGCCCACTACTCCGGCTCTGAAGCTATTGCTCAATGCCAGCGATGGCAAAGGCTGCTTTACTGACTGACTTTCAATAAAAACCATTCTTCCATATTCTTTCTCTTTGAAGTATGGAGCCAGTCGTAAGGCCAGGTCTATCTTCCAACGCATGACGAGTTGCCAGGCCGAATCCCAATCATCCATATTGGTTTCAAGAGGTCTTCCGGTGGGTGGTCCCCCGGCGTTGAAAACAATACCATGTGTTTCCCTGCCTTTGGCTGCTTGTTCGATCTCCTTGAGTGTATCATTGTAGATTAAACTGCCCTCAATGATTTCCGTTTGGTTACTGAAATGACTGAATTTATCGCGAAGAACATTTCCGCGGCGGGCTACTAATACAACATTTGCACCTTCTTGCAGTAACTGTCGGGCAATAGCTTCCCCGAAACCACTGGAAGCTCCACATACTACAAATCGTTGGTCTGTTAACTTAAGGTCCATGATGTCGGATGATTTTTAAAAATGAATTTGTAAAGTAAACATCTGAGAGCGATCAGAAAAATGAAGTGGGAAATTTACAACTCTTGCATCACTAAGTAACCGGTGTAAGCTAAAAAAGCGATCAATAATAGTGCAGCTTCCCAGCGATCGAGTTTTCTCTTTTGTCCGGTAAACATCCCGATGTAAAGCAGCAGCGTTCCGCCACCCAGTAGATACATTTCAGAGTTGAAGGATGGATTGTAGTGAATTGGATTTACAAGTGAACTCACCCCAAGAATGAGAAAGATATTGAAGATATTGGAACCGACAATATTCCCAACGGCAATGTCCACATTCTTACGCATAGCTGCTACAATGGAGGTAGCAAGCTCGGGTAGGGAAGTACCGGCAGCAATGATCGTTAAGCCAATGATCTTTTCACTTAAACCAAGAACAGTTGCAATCTCGATTGCATTATTTACAACCAACCTTCCGCCTAAAACGAGCCCGGCCAGCCCAAGAATGATAAAGCTCCAGATCTTGATCTGAGAATAAGGTTTTTCCGGTGTTTCAATTTCCGCTGAATCCGAAGATAGTTGCTTATATACATAGAAAAGAAAGCCGCAAAAAAGCAGAAGAAATATCACGCCATCAATCCGGGATACGGTAAAAGAATCAGGCGACCAAAAGTCATTGGCAAGTATGAAAAGTAAAATTGCGGCAAACAGTGATAGTGGGATCTCCTTCCATACCGTACTTGAATGAACAACAAGTGGTGTTATCATTCCCGAAATTCCTAAAATCACTAAAAGATTAAAATTATTACTTCCGATGATATTGGCGAAAACAATCTCGTGATGACCTTCGATACTCCCCATCACATTTACCACCAATTCAGGAGCAGAAGTTCCAAAGGCAACGACGGTAAGTCCGATAGCTAGATCAGGAACATTGAATTTCTTAGCGAGCGCAGAGGCTCCGTTTACAAGCCAATCAGCACCTTTAATAAGCAGCAAAAGCCCAATAATGAGCCAGAGAATGGGAATGAGCATACCACTGAATTAGAGTTAAATGACGGTCCAAAGATAAACGAGAGTAGGATAGTTTCTAAATAGTTTTTAATTTTGGAACGGTCGTTTCTCAACCTGAGTTGGTATCTGGAAATTATTCTACGATGAAAACCTGTTCACGTAAATACATATTGGTTCTTTTATCAGCAGCGTTATTCATTGCGTTTTCAATGATGCACGAATTTGACTGGCTTATACCGGCATCTCCAATTGCTGTTGTGTCCGGAATGACATCAATGCCTATAACTGATCTCGCAGAAGAATCTGGAAGCGAAGACGAAATTGAATATGAAAAGAGCTTTAATATCCGTGACTTTACGGATATTAAATACCATAAAAGGCTTAAGTCAGAATTAGAACTTATAGTTGCACAGGTCTTATCTCCCCCGCCAGACATGGTATGATCGCCCGTTAATAATTTTCGCCATGATCTCCGTACAGTCTTAGCTGCTAGAAGCATTTCTATATTCAAAAAACCGGGTAGTGTCTTTTTAAATATAGCGGAGAAAAGGATAAGGGTTTAGGATCCTCTAATGGCATAAATGTATCTACCAATTGATAATTATAAGACCATGAAATATCGAATTTTAAAAAACACAATAACCATCGCATCTGTTGTATTTACCATTTTATTAACAGCATGCCCCAAAAAGGAAACATCTCAAAAAATGAATAATAACGAAGCACTTTCGGACCAAGTTTTAACCAGTGAATCACAGGAAAAGCTGACGCCTGATCAAATTCTTCAAAATTTGAAAGAAGGAAATGAGCGATTCGTAAATAATAGTTTGACTCCCAGAGACTACAAAGCCCAGGTGAAAGCAACAGCTGGAGGTCAGTATCCTGAAGCTGTGATCATCTCCTGTATCGACAGCCGCGTTCCTGTGGAACATGTATTCGATAAAGGCGTTGGTGATATCTTTGTTGCCCGGGTAGCCGGAAATTTTGTGAACGAAGACATTCTGGGAAGTACAGAGTTTGGGACAGCCGTTGCCGGCTCAAAAGTAGTGGTTATTATGGGCCATAAGAGTTGTGGTGCTGTAAAAGCAGCTATAGATAACGTTGAAATGGGTAACATCACAACGATGCTGGATAAAATCAAACCGGCCGTAGAAATGACCGCTAACTTTGAGGGAGATCGATCTACTTCAAATGAAGAATTTGTTACCGAAGTTGTCAAAAACAATGTTCGTCATACCATGAAGGAGATGCGGAAAAAAAGCCCAGTCATCGCTGAATTAGAACGTAACGGAGACGTAGTTATAGCCGGTGCTTTTTATGATTTAGAAACGGGCAGGGTTACTTTTTTGGATTAAAGTAAAAGGGAGCTTTCGGGCTCTCTTTTTTTTGTTCAATTAAAAAGATCAAAATTAAATTATGTTTTATTAGTAAGTATTTGGTGAAAATAGCCGTATATTTAAGGCTTGCAACTTTTCTGATTAAACGTATTTGAGGCGGTGAAGCCGCACTAACTGTTGTATTCAAGAAGAGAATTTCATCCTAATTCAATATTGTAATGTCACAAGAACTAAGAAATATCGCCATTATCGCTCACGTAGATCATGGCAAAACTACGCTCGTAGATCAGATTCTAAAACAGAGCGGAACGTTTAGAGAGAACCAACAAGTAGAAGACCGGGTGATGGATTCCGGAGATCTGGAAAAAGAACGCGGAATCACCATCAGTTCCAAAAACACAGCTGTAAACTGGAATGGCACGAAAATAAATATCGTGGATACTCCGGGTCACGCTGACTTTGGCGGTGAAGTAGAACGTATTCTGAAAATGGTGAACGGGGTAATTCTGCTCGTTGATGCCGCAGAAGGTCCGCTTCCCCAAACAAAATTTGTTTTGAGAAAATCACTAAGCCTGGGGTATCGTCCTATTGTAGTGATTAACAAAATTGACCGTAAAGATGCACGCCCTGATGCTGTGTTGGATGAGATTTTTGACCTCTTTGTGATGTTGGATGCTACTAACGAGCAGCTTGATTTTCCGGTATTGTATGCCGTAGCTGTAAATGGTATTGCCAAAACAAACCTGGAAGACGAAGATGAAAATTTAGCTCCGCTTTTGGATAAAATTGTGGAACACGTTCCGGCTCCCGAGCAAAAAACGGATGAAAAATTTAAAATGCTGGTAAGCAGCATCGACTGGAATGATTATGTTGGTCGAATTGCCGTAGGCCGAATTGAGCAGGGTACTATCAAAATAGGGCAGGAAGTGGCCTTGATGGATGGAAAAGGCAAGGTGAAAGAAAAAGCCCGGGCTACCAAATTGTACACTTTTAACGGATTGCAACGTGAGCCGGTTGAAACTGCAGTAGCCGGTGATATTATTGCGTTAGCCGGGTATGAAGAAGTAAATGTCGGAGATACTTTAACCGATACTGCGGATATGAAGCCGCTTGAATACGTGGATTTGGACAAGCCCACTATTGCGATGTATTTCCGGGTGAACAATTCTCCGTTTGCAGGTAAAGAAGGAGATTATGTGACTTCGAACCAGCTAAAAGACCGGCTGAATAAAGAAGTTCGAACCAATGTAGCCATGCGGGTTGAACCGACTGAGAGTCCTGATATCTACAAAGTATCCGGCCGCGGTGAATTACAGATGGCTATTTTGATTGAGACGATGCGTCGTGAAGGGTTTGAGTTTTCCGTATCTCGTCCGGAAGTACTTTTCAAAGAAGTGGATGGGGTTGTGCACGAGCCGGTTGAGGAAGTGGTCGTGGACGTTCAAACCGACTACAGTAATCGGGTGATTGATAATCTCCAAAAGAGAAAAGGGATCATGACTTCCATGAGCCAGGAAGGCGAAAATAACCGAATTCAGTTTAGGGTGCCTTCGCGGGGACTGATCGGTTTCCGTGGTGAGATGCTGACGGAAACCCGGGGAACCGGAATCATGCACCAGCAGTTTGATGGCTATGAACCGTATGCCGGTGAAATTCCCGGGAGAAATCGCGGTGCATTGATTGCACTTGAGCAAGGCGATGTTACCGGGTATGCCCTGGAAGGTGTTCAGGATCGCGGAGAATTCTTTGTAGAACCTGGAGATCCAGTTTATATGGGGCAGGTTGTTGGGGTCAATAAGCGCAGTGACGATATGGTAGTAAATGTGGTTAAGAAAAAGAACCTGACCAATCACCGTGCTACTCAGACTTCAGATTCTGTGAAAATCAGTCAGGCCAGAAAATTGAGCCTGGAACAATGTATTGAGTTCATCGACAATGATGAGTTACTGGAAGTGACACCGAAAGCCCTCCGCCTCCGGAAGACTTTCCTCGATCATAACGACCGCAAGAGAGCAGAGAAGAAAAAGGCCGGGGTTTAAGAGGGTAATGTTAAATGAGAAATTTTAATAGAATAATCTGGTCATAATATTTTATTAAAATTAAAATCATTGATCAGCCCAATCCATAAAACCCTTCCTTCTCTTTAAAGTAGGGCATAAATACATCTGCAAGTTCCTTGTTTTCAGTAGATTGAAGCTGCGGGTCTTCACCGAGCAATTCTTTTGCTTTTTCTTTAGCCTGAGTCAGCAGAAACTGATCTTCAACAATATCTGCAAACTTAAAATCAGGAAGTCCGCTTTGTTTGGTGCCAAGGAAATCGCCCGGCCCGCGAAGTTGTAGGTCGGCTTCAGCAATACGAAACCCATCGGTAGTTTCTTCCATGGTTTTCAGCCTTACAGCCCCCGACTTACTCACCTTAACATCCGGCATCAGGATGCAGTAGCTTTGGCGTTCACCGCGCCCGATTCTTCCCCGTAACTGGTGTAATTGAGAAAGCCCGAACCGTTCGGCATGTTCAATAATCATAACTGAAGCATTGGGTACATCAACCCCAACTTCAATAATGGTAGTGGAAACCAATATCTGGATTTCATTATTAATGAATGCTTTCATCACTTCATCCTTTTCATCGGTTTTCATTCTCCCGTGAAGCAATCCAACTTTAAATTCTGGAAAACGCTTCTTCAATTTCTCAAAACCGGCCGTGGCATCTTTCAAATCCAGCGCTTCAGATTCTTCTACCAAAGGATAAACTACGTAAACCTGACCACCGTCCTCTACCTCTTGCTGCACAAAGTTCATAACATCTTCCCGCTTTTTATTCGACCGGATGGCAGTTTTTATAGGCTTTCGTCCGGCGGGTAAATCCCGGATAATTGAAACATCCAGATCTGCATAAACGGTCATGGCGAGTGATCGGGGGATCGGGGTTGCACTCATTACCAGCATATGCGGGTGATTTCCCTTGTTTAATAAATCCGCTCGCTGTTTTACTCCAAAACGATGCTGTTCGTCTATCACAGCTAATCCCAGGTTATGAAATCTTACCTCATCTTGAATGATGGCATGAGTACCTACTATGATTTGTGCATTTCCTCCTTCTGCATCAGTGAGAATATCTGTCCGCAAGGCTTTTTTTTGTGATCCGATGAGTAATCGAACATTTATATATAATTCTTTGAGGTGTTCAGATAAAGTTCGGTAATGCTGTTCGGCAAGTATTTCGGTAGGGGCAAGGAAGGCTGCCTGGTACCCGTTGTCCAGTGCCATCAGCATAGCGCCGATAGCTACAATAGTTTTTCCCGCACCTACGTCACCCTGAATTAAACGATTCATCTGCTTCCCGGAACGCACATCATTTTTAATTTCAGCAAGTGCTGACTTTTGCCCGTCAGTTAGCGTAAACGGCAACAGCTCATTAAAGTATTTCGAAGTATAGTTCCCGGTTTCCTTAAAAACATGTCCGTTGGCTCTTTCTTTTATCGTGTAGTTAATTTTTTCCATGCTCAGCTCAAACAGGAAAAGCTCTTCGAACTTAAATCGATTGAGTGCTTTTTTGTGTTCATTATGAGATTCCGGGAAATGAATCATACGGTAGGCTTCCTGGCGTTGAGGGAAATTCATCTCAGAAATCAACGCTTCAGGTAAAAACTCAGACGCGGTCTTTTTCCTAAGAATTTGCTCCATCCAGTTTTGAACAAGTTTGCTGGTAATTCGGGCTTTGCTCAAAGCCTTACTTCCGGGGTAAATGGGGAAAATTCGGGAGAACGAATCCAAATCACCTTCCGATGAGATTTTATCAACCTCCGGATGAGCGATGGAAATAGATTTCCCATATCGTTTGGCTTGACCAAAGAAAGCAACGGTTTCTCCTTCCTTAAAATATTTACTGAAGTAGCCGACTCCCCGAAACCAAACTCCCTTCACACTTCCGCTTCCATCACTGATAAAAACTTCAAGTCGCTTCTTTTTCCCATAACCGGCCATAGTGATGCCGGTGACTTTGCCTGCTACAGTAACTTCTTCTCCCGATCCTGCTAAATACTTAATCTTTTGAGTATTACTTCGGTCAAGATAGCGTCTTGGAAAAAAGTTTAGTAAATCGTCGACAGTTTGTATGCCTTCACTGCTCAGTGCTTCAAGCCTTTTGGAACTTAAATTAGATAAATCTGAAATTTTCAACTGATATAAAGTTATATATCGATCTATAACATAAAGACCGAAATTCAAGGTTCATTTTTAGTCCGAGTGGGTATCCAAGAGGTATATAGAAAATTAAAGAAATAATTCACATAAATATTTTGCATTCGTGCTGTAACGTTCCCTATATTTGCAAGCTCTCGATTCGATGGCAATAACCAAATAATTGAACAGTGCCAACTATACAACAACTCATACGAAAAGGTAGAAAAAGTAAAGTAAGTAAGACAACTGCTCCTGCATTGCAAAATTGTCCGCAGAAGCGTGGTGTCTGTACTCGCGTTTATACAACTACGCCCAAAAAGCCTAACTCGGCTTTGCGTAAAGTAGCTCGTGTACGTTTGACTAACGGGATTGAAGTTTCGGCTTACATTCCTGGTGAAGGTCATAACTTGCAGGAACATAGTATTGTATTGATCCGTGGGGGTAAGGTTAAAGATTTACCCGGTGTTCGATACCATATTATTAGAGGAACATTAGATACAGCAGGTGTTGAGGGAAGAACTCAAAGCCGTAGTCTGTATGGCACCAAGAGGCCAAAAGGGTAACATTAAGAAATTAAGATTAATCGAGCATGCGTAGAAAAACAGCAGAAAAACGAGATGTACAAGCGGATCCAATATTTTCGGATAAGCTGGTAACTCGGTTCGTGAATAACCTGATGCGAGACGGTAAAAAGAATGTAGCTCGCAAAATTGTATATCAGGCATTTGAAGTTATTGAAGAAAAAACAGGCGAAACCGGAATCGATGTATTCCGCAACGCGCTGCAGAACACAACACCGGTTGTAGAGGTTAAGTCTCGACGTGTTGGTGGGGCCACTTATCAAGTGCCCATTGAGGTTCGGCAGGAAAGAGGAACAGCATTGGGAATGAGGTGGCTTATAAGAGCTGCTCGTTCCAGGAATGATAAGTCGATGTCAATTCGTCTTTCAAGAGAATTGATTGATGCATCCAACAATGAAGGTGGTGCCGTTCGCAAGAAAGATGAAACGCATCGCATGGCAGACGCTAACAAAGCATTTGCTCATTTTAGATTCTAAAGAAGTTTATTGAAAAGTATTATGTCCGAAACGAAGTCAAAAACAGATCCAAAAATTTTAGATAAGATTCGCCGCACGCGGAACATCGGTATCATGGCGCATATTGATGCCGGTAAAACTACCGTGACCGAGCGCATTCTTTTTTATACCGGTCGCAGCCACCGTATGGGTGAAGTGCACGATGGTGCCGCTACTATGGATTGGATGGAGCAAGAGCAAGAGCGCGGTATCACCATTACTTCTGCTGCCACTCACTGTATCTGGAAAGATCACCGAATTAATATTATTGATACTCCCGGCCACGTTGACTTTACCGTTGAAGTAGAGCGGTCATTGCGTGTGTTGGATGGCGCTGTTTTTGTACTTGATTCTGTTGGGGCCGTTCAGCCGCAGTCAGAAACTGTATGGCGGCAGGCGAACAAGTATCAGGTTCCATGTATGGCCTTTGTTAATAAGATGGATCGTACCGGTTCGGATTTCTACAATGTGGTTAAAGAACTTGATGAAAAATTGAGTGCAAACCCAATTCCTATTCAGATTCCTATTGGGGCTGAAGAGCATTTCCAAGGTGTTGTTGACTTGATTAAAATGGAAGCTATTGTATGGGATGATGAGTCTTTGGGCGCTACTTATAATGTAGTGGAGATTCCTGAAGACCTAAAAGCAAAAGCGGATGAGTATCGGGTTAAGATGCTTGAGGCTATTGCAGACTATGATGAAGCTCTCATGGAAAAATATCTCATGGAAGAAGAGATATCAGAAGAAGAAATTGTAAGTGCTATCCGTGAGGCAACAATCGCCAAGGATATTACACCTGTGATGTGTGGTACGGCGTTGAAGAATAAAGGAATTCAGGTACTGCTTGATAAAGTGCTGGATTTCATGCCGAATCCATTAGACATCCCTCCGGTAAAAGGTATTGATCCGGAAACTGAAGAAGAAGTTAAAAAGGCACCGGATGTTAACGCGCCTTTCTCAGCTCTTGCTTTTAAAATTATGACTGACCCTTATGTGGGTAGGTTGACTTTTGTTCGGGTTTATTCCGGAAGACTTGAGAAGGGTTCCTACACCTTTAACTCTTCTACAGGAAACAAAGAGCGTGTAGGGCGATTGCTTGAGATGCACGCCAACGACAAGAAAGATTTAGATTATATTCAGGCAGGAGATATTGCTGCTGTTATCGGAATTAAAGAGGTTCATACAGGTGATACTTTATGTGATCCTGATCACCCGGTAATTCTTGAGCAAATTACTTTCCCCGAGCCTGTAATTAAGTTGGCGGTAGAGCCAAAAACGAAAGCAGACAGTGAAAAGCTTTCTACCGGCCTTCAGAAGCTTGCAGAAGAAGATCCGACATTCCAGGTTAAAACTGATCACGAAACAGGTCAGACCACTATTGCTGGCATGGGTGAGCTTCACCTTGAAATTATCGTTGATCGACTTAAGCGTGAGTTCAAAGTTGAAGCAAACGTTGGTGCTCCTCAGGTTTCTTACCGTGAAACTATCTCCAAGAAAGTGGATCACCGTGAAATTTATAAGAAGCAGACCGGTGGACGTGGTAAGTTTGCTGATATTTCCTTCGAAGTTGGTCCAATTGAAGATTTTGAGGATTACGATGGTAATGAAGATCGTATTACACGCGAAGAAGGCTTTATTTTTATTAATGAGATTGTAGGTGGTAATATTCCTCGTGAATTCATCCCTTCTGTGATGAAGGGCTTCAAGGAAGCTCTTAATGCAGGTATTCAAGCTAATTATACAGTAGAAAATGTAGGCTTCCGTTTATATGATGGATCTTATCACGATGTTGATTCTGATCAATTGAGTTTTGAGCTTTGTGCTAAACTTGGATTCAGAAATTCAGCACGTAAAGCCAAGCCGAAAATACTCGAGCCTGTAATGAAAGTAGAGATCATTACTCCGGAAGAATATATGGGTGATGTAATCGGTGACTTAAATAGTCGTCGTGGAATTATGCAAAGCATGGACTCTAACAATGAAGGGTCTGTTGTAAAAGCTCATGTACCGTTATCTGAAATGTTCGGTTATTCAACTGATTTGAGATCTGCGACACAGGGTCGTGCGGTATATTCGATGGAATTTTTTGATTATACAGAAGTGCCAGAGGCAATTGCTCAGGAAATCATCGAAAAACAATCATAAAGAAATTAAACACTAAGACTAAACTAACGAATCATGGCAAAAGAGACCTTTCAACGGAATAAGCCACACGTGAACGTGGGGACG